>JANQFK010000071.1 GCA_028277885.1 Myxococcota bacterium | reverse complement strand
CGACGCGCTCAACCGCCTGCTGGTGCGGAGCTTCCCGGAGGCCCACCGCGAGGCCATGACGCCGCCGGTGATCCACACCTCCCACCAGTGCTCCTCGTGCCACACCGTGAACGCCCACGCGGGCCTGAACGGGTTCGGCTTCGTGCGCCTCCACAACGAGAACGACGACTGGAGCGTCTCGGCCTTCGCCCACGGCGTAGGCGAGGCGGGCGAGGTGGTGGGCTGCCAGGACTGCCACATGGGCCGGGTCGAGGGCTCCAGGGATCCCGTGGCGCGGCGCCGCGGCGGCCGTCACCGCAGCCACCGCTTCCTGGCCGCGAACACCTTCGTGGCGCGCCACCTCGGCGGCGAGGAGCAGCTGCGCGCCACCGAGCGCTTCCTGCGCGGCGAGGCCGTCCCTGCCGAGATCCGCCACCTGGTGCCCGAGGGCCCGCCGGTCTCCATCGCGATCGAGGCGCCGGCGACCGCCGACGCGGGGTCGGAGCTCGAGCTGGCGGTGGTGCTCACGAACCGCGGCGTCGGGCACGCCTTCCCGGCCGGTCCGAACGAGGTGAACGAGGCGTGGGTCGAGCTGGTGGTTCGCGACGCGGCCGGGGAGGTGCTCCTGGCCCGCGGCCTCCTCGACGAGGACGGGGAGCGCGACCCGGAGGCCTTCGCGCTGGTCTCGGTGCCGGTGGACGCCGAGGGCAACGAGATCTTCGTCACCGGCGGCCTGGCGGCGGGGTTCCGCCTGCGCCGCGCCATCCTCCACGGGGCCGCCGACCGCGAGCACTACCGCGTCGCCCTGCCGCCGGAGCTCGCCGGCGAGAGCGTCGAGGTGGCCGCGCGGCTCCGCTACCGCAAGTCCGATGCGGCCTTCGCGCGTCGCCTGGAGGGCTTCTCCATCCACGACGTGCCGGTGACGGACATCGCCGAGGCGCGCCGCAGCGTCCGCGTCCGGGGGGTCTCCTCGGCTATGGTGGCGGCGGAGGAGCGTGACCCCGTGCCCGAGACCCTGCCGTGAGCGCCGCGCGCACCCTCCTCGTCACCGGCGGCGCCGGCTTCATGGGCTCGCACTTCGTGCGGCACCACCTGGCGCGGCATCCCCGGGACCGCGTGGTGGTGCTCGACGCGCTCACCTACGCCGCCACCCTGGAGAGCCTGCGCGAGCCGCTCTCGGACCCGGCGCGCTTCGAGTTCGTCCACGGCAACGTGCGGAGCCCCCAGGTGGTGGACTCCCTGGTCGCCCGGGCCGACGTGGTGGTGCACTTCGCCGCCGAGACCCACGTGCCGCGCAGCATCTCGGACAGCCTGATGTTCGTGGAGACCGACGTGCTCGGCACCCAGAACCTGGCGAGCGCGGTGGTTCGGCACCGCGACCGGGTGGAGCGCTTCGTCCACGTCTCCACCTCGGAGGTGTACGGCTCGGCCGAGGGCGACGTGATGGACGAGGAGCACCCCCTGCGCCCGATGACGCCCTACGCGGCGGCCAAGTGCGGTGCGGACCGGCTGGTCTACTCCTTCGCGCGCACCTACGACGCCCCCGCCGTCATCCTGCGTCCCTTCAACAACTACGGCCCGCGCCAGCACCTCGAGAAGCTGGTGCCCCGGCTGGCGACGAGCGCGCTCCTCGGCGAGCCCCTCACGGTCCACGGCGAGGGCACCGCCACCCGGGACTGGATCCACGTGGAGGACACCTGCCGCGCGCTGGGGGCGCTGCTCGAGGCTCCCCTGGCCCGGGTGCGGGGCGAGGTGTTCAACGCCGGCACCGGCGTGGCGACCTCGGTGCGCGACGTCGCGCGGCGCATCCTCGCGCTCACCGGCCGGGGCGAGCACGACGTCCGCCACACCCCCGAGCGGCCCGGCCAGGTGAGCGAGCAGCGCGCCTCGGTGAAGAAGTCCGTCCAGCAGCTCGGCTTCGAGGCGCGCCGGAGCCTCGACGAGGGGCTCGCGGAGACCGTGGCCTGGTACCGGGCGAACCGCGACTGGTGGGAGCGCCTGCGCTGGATGCGCGCGGTGCCGGTCACGGGGAGCGACGGCGAGGTCACCTACTGGTAGCCCGCCGCGCGGTCGCGACGGTGCTGCTCCTCGCGCTCTGGGGCGCGTCGGGGTGCGCCCGTGCGCCCGCCGACCCGCGCCCGTCCTTCCTCCTCGTCGTGCTCGACACCGTGCGGGCCGACGCGGTCTCGGCCCTCGGGTCCGAGCCCGGCGTGACCCCGGCCTTCGACGCCCTGGCCCGCGCCGGGCTGCTCTACGCCCATGCGTACGCCGAGGCGCCCTGGACCGTACCCTCCCACGCGTCGCTCTTCAGCGGGCTGGGCGTCGAGCACCACGGGGTGGGGGCCGCGCGTCGCGTCGTGCTGCCCGAAGCCGTGGAGACCCTGGCCGAGCGCCTCGCCGCCGAGGGCTACGAGACCGTCGGCCTCTCCGAGAACCCGCTCGTCTCGGCTCCCTTCGGCCTGAGCCAGGGGTTCGAGCGCTATGCGGTGCGCAGCGGCGAGGACCTCGTTGCGGAGTCCTGGGACTCCGGGACGGCGGGCTTCGTGATGAGCAACCTCGAGACGTGGACGCGGCGCCGCCGACCGGGCCGGCCCTTCTTCCTGTTCGTGAACCTGATGGACGCCCACGAGCCCTATGCGGTGCGGGAGGCGAACCCCTTCCTGCCCGAAGGGGCGGACGCCGGGGCGGCGCGGCGGCTGCGCCAGTCCACCGCGCGCATCTGCGACGCGATCCCGCCGCCGCCCGAGCTCGCGCTGCTGCGCGGGCTCTACCTCGGCGACGTGGCCGCCGCGGACCGCAAGCTCGCCGCCATCCGGACGCGCCTCGCCGAGCGCGGCCTCGCCGAACGCCTGGTGACCATCGTGACCTCGGACCACGGCGAGCACCTCGGCGAGGATCGGCTCCTCGACCACCAGTTCAGCGTGCACAACGTGCTCCTCCACGTTCCCCTCGTGGTGCACGGGGTGGCCGGGGCGGCACCGGCCCGGATCGAGGCGCCGGTCTCGCTCCTCGACCTGGCGCCTTCGCTGCTGGCCTGGGCCGGCGCGGAGCCCGCCGCGGAGCTGTCGGGGCGACCGCTTCCCGTCGCGGAGCCCGCGCAGCCCGCACGGCCCCTGCTGGCGGTCTACGGCGGCGAGAAGCCCGGCGACTGGCCCGAGGCGGTCCGCGTCTACCCCGGCGAGAAGCGCGAGCACTGCGGGCCCGGGGACCGGGTCTTCGGCGACATGGCGACGCTCACCCGCTACCCGCTGAAGCTCGTCTGGTACCGGCACCATGCGCCGCGCCTGTTCGACCTGAGCTGGGATCCCCGGGAGCGATCGGACCTCGCCGCCCAGCGGCCCGAGGTGCGGGAGCGCCTGGCGTCCGAGCTGCGCGAACGGCTCGAGACGAGCGGTGTGTTCGAGGCGGACCCGGCGGAGCCCGCGGCGCCGCCCGAGGCCGTCGAGCGCCTGCGCAGCCTCGGCTACGTCGAATAGGCGCCGGGCTCCTCTGATATAGTGGCGCCTGCATGGGCTGGTCGATCCCCTTCAACAAGCCCTTCCTGGCCGGCAACGAGCTCGCCTACGTGGCCGAGGCCGTCGCCCGGGGCAACGCCTCCACGGACGGCCACTTCACCGCGGCCTGCAGCCGCGTCCTCCAGGAGCGCTTCGGGGTGGGGCGCGCGCTGATGACGACCTCCTGCACCTCGGCCCTCGAGATCGCGGCGCTGCTGTGCGGGTTCGAGGAGGGCGACGAGGCGATCATGCCCTCCTTCACCTTCGTCTCCACCGCCTGCGCGTTCGCCCGGGCCGGGGCGACGCCGGTCTTCGTCGACGTCCGGCCCGACACCCTGAACCTCGACGAGGCCCGGGTGGCCGAGGCGATCACGGAGCGCACGCGCGCCATCGTCCCGGTCCACTACGCCGGGGTCGGCTGCGAGATGGACGCCATCGGGTCCCTCGCCGAGCGCGCCGGCGCGCTGGTGGTGGAGGACGCCGCCCAGGGCGTGAACGCGACCTGGCGCGACCGCCACCTCGGCGCCATCGGCCAGCTCGCCGGCTACAGCTTCCACGAGACGAAGAACTACACCTGCGGCCAGGGCGGTGCGCTGTGCGTGAACGCGCCGGAGCTGGTGGAGCGCGCCGAGATCCTGCGCGACCGCGGCACCGACCGCAGCCGGTTCCTGCGCGGCCAGGTGGACCAGTACACCTGGGTGGACCTCGGCTCCGCCTACGCCCAGAGCGAGCTGCTGTGCGCCTACCTGCTCGCCCAGCTCGAGAAGCTCGAGGAGATCTCCGCCCTGCGCGCCGGGATCGCCGGCTGGTACCGCGCCCAGCTCGAGCCCCTGGAGGAGCGCGGGCTGCTGCGGCTGCCGGTGACGCCCGAGGGCGCGCGCACCAACCACCACCTCTTCTACGTGCTGCTCCCGGATCAGGCCACCCGCGACGCGCTGCTCGCCTTCCTGGCCGACCGCGGCATCCAGGCCGTGCGCCACTACATCCCGCTGCACGAGTCCGAGGGCGGCCGGCGCTTCGGACGCTGGGGCGAGCTGCACGTCGCCGAGGACGTGAGCCGGAGGCTGCTGCGGCTGCCCATGTTCAACGACCTCACCGAGGGCGAGGTCGCCCGGGTCGCCAGGACCGTGGCGGAGGGGCTCGGGACGCGGTCGGCGGGCTGAGTTGCGCGCGCGCGTCGCGCTCGGGCTGCTCTTCGGCGCGGTCTTCCTGGCCCTGGCCTTCCGGGGCGTGCCGCTCGCGGAGCTGGGCGCGGCGCTGGCGGGCATGGACGCGCGGGTCCTCGCGCCGGTGGCGGGGCTGTTCGCGCTCCAGATCGCGGTGCGTGCGCTGCGCCAGCTCGTCCTGGTGCGCGGGCTCGCGCCGGACACCGGCTACCGCGACGAGCTCGCGATCCTGAGCATCGGGTTCTTCTGCATCGGGACCTTCCCGGCGCGCCTCGGCGAGGCGGTGCGTCCGTGGCTCTGGAGGCGGCGCCACGGCGTGCCCCTCGGCGCGGGCTTCGGCGTGGTGTTCGCCGAGCGGGCGATCGACCTGCTGGCGGTGCTCGGCCTGGTGCTCTGCGTGCTGCTGTGGGCGCCTCCGCCCGAGGCGGCGGGCGCGGCGGCCCTCGCCTGGGCGCGCCGCCTCGCGCTGGTCCTCCTCGCTCCGCTGCTCGCGGGGCTGCTCGGCCTCGTGGTGCTCCACGAGCGCGCACTCGCACTGGCCGCCTCGGTGGCCGCGTGGCTCGAGCGGCGCGCGCCGGGCGGCGCGGCGAGCCGCATCGCGGCGTCGGGGCTCGGCTTCGCGCGCAGCTTCGTGGCCGGCGTCGGCGCGCTGCGGCAGCCGCGGCTCCTGCTCCCCCTGGCCGCCCTCACCCTCGTCACCTTCGCCAGCGTGGGCGCGATCACGGCGATCCTCGCCCGGGGCTTCGGCTTCGGCGATCGCATCGGGTTCGTCGAGGGCCTCGGCGTGAGCGGCATCGCGTCCCTCGGCCTCGCGCTCCCCGCGCCGCCCGGGTTCGCCGGGGTCTTCGAGGGCTCGGTGCGCGGCGCCCTCGCGCTCTTCGGCGTGGCGGGCGGGGCCTTCGACGCGCCGGCCCTCGCCTTCGCGCTGGTGCTCCACGCCCTCACCTGGGTGCTCCAGGCGCTGCCGGCGCTCTGGTTCCTGTGGCGCGACCACCTGGCTCCCGGAGAGCTGCTCGGCGCGGCGCGCCGGACCCGGGAGGGGCCCGAGGCGGCCTGAGGTATGCTGGCTCCGCCGTGCCCGCCCGCGCTCCGGACGTCTCCGTGGTGGTGCCCGTCTTCGACAACGGGTCCACCCTCTCCGAGCTGATCGACCGCCAGGTCCAGGTGCTCGAGGAGATGGGCGCGGAGTTCGAGCTCGTCTTCGTGGACGACGGCTCCAAGGACGCGAGCCTCGAGGTGCTGCTGCGGCGCGCCGCCCGGGACCCGCGCGTGCGCGTCTTCGCCCTCACGCGGAACTTCGGCGGCCAGTCGGCGATGTGCGCGGGCTTCGACCAGGTGCGCGGCAAGCGCGTGGTGTGCATGGACGCCGATCTCGAGAACTTCCCCGAGGACATCCCGCGGCTGCTGGCGGGCCTGGACCGGGGCCACGACCTCGTCTGCGGCGTGCGCGAGCGGCGCCGCTCGCCGCTGCTCACGCGCAGGCTTCCCTCGCTGCTGCTCAACGCCTACGTGCGGCGGCAGACGGGGACGCGGGTGCGCGACATCGGCTGCGCGATGCGCGCCATGGAGGCGCGCCTGGTGCGCGACCTCGAGGCCGAGGGCGAGAAGCGCCGGCTGATCACGCCGCTGCTGCTCCAGCGGGCGCACTCGGTCAGCGAGGTGTCGATCCGACACGTCCCGAAGGAGGGCCGCGGCGGGCACTCCTTCCCGACGCTCCTCGGCATCGCGATGGACTACTACCTGCTCACCGCACGGCGTCCGTTCCTGGTGAGCGGCCTCGTCTCGGTCGCGGCGGCGGTCGGCGGCGCGGTCGCCCTCGCGGCGGGCGCCGGGACGAATGGCCTCGTGGTCCTCGCCGCGGGCCTGCTCGGCGGGCTGCTCTCGCTGCTGGGCGAGTACGCCCAGCGGCTCTACCAGGTCGGCCAGGGGCTGCCCTTCTACCAGCTGCGGCGCGACCTCGACGAGATCGAGGGGTCGGCGGATCCGCCGGGCCCGTCGCGAGGAGCGCCGCGATAGCGGACGCGCTGGGGACGGTCCTCGCCGCCGGCTGGGGGGTGGGGGCGGCGTGGCTGGCGCCCGGAGCGGCCGCGGTGGCGCTGCTGGGCCTCGGCCGGGACCGGCTCGAGCGGCTCGTCCTCGCCCTCGCGCTGGGCCGCGTCGGGCTGGCGGTCGTCTCGCTGGCGGCGGTCTCGAGCCTGGGCGCGGCGGCGATCCACGCCTGGGCGCTCCTCGGCGTGGCGGCGTGGTGGTGGACGCGCCGGCGAGCGCGTGCACCGGAGCCCGGCCCGACCTCGGGGCTCGGCCTGCCCGTGCTCGTGGCCGTGGCCTCCTCGGTCGTGCTCGTGGTCGCGGTCGTGGCTCGCGGCGGGCTCCTCGATGCGGACGGCGCGCTCGTCTTCCACGGCCGGGACGCCACCACGGACCCGCTGGTCTACGCCTCCCTCGCGCTCCAGATCCACGAGACCGGGCTGCCCGTCGCGTTCCCCTTCACGGGAGGCGCGACCACGACCACCACCTACCTCCCCTACGGCGTGATGGTCGGGCTCCACGCGCTGGGCACGCCGATGCTCGACGTGGTGATGCGCCTGGTGCCGCTGGTCGAGAACCTCGGGCTCTCGCTCTCGGCGATCGCGCTGGTGCGGCTGCTGGGCGCTGGACGCGGCGCGGCGAGCCTGGCCGCCGGCCTCGTGGTGCTCGGTGGCGATCCCTCCTTCTGGCTCCGGCCCCTCGGCGCCGCGTTCGGGCTCGACGTGCTCGCCCTCGACACCTGGAGCTTCTTCGGCCCGTACCTCTTCGCCTTCAACCCGGTGACGCCGGCGCTCCAGCTCACCTTCGCGGCCTTCCTGCTGGTCGGCGGGCTCGGGCCGGGCGACCGGCGTGCGGCGGTCGTCGCCGGTCTGCTGGTCGCGTTCACGTTCGAGACCAAGGTGTTCGTCTGGGCCCCGCTGCTGGGCGCGCTGGCGCTCCTCGCGCTGCGCGGGGCACCGGCGGCGCTGGCGGCGGGCGTGCGCCTCGCTGCGGGCGTGGCGGCCCTGGCTTCGACGCCCTTCGTGGTCGAGAAGCTGCTTTGGGCCCGCGCGCTGGCGGGCCGCGACCTCACCGCCTTCCAGGCGTGCGTGGGCTGCGTGCCGCGCTACCTGGCCGACGCTGCCCTCGGCAGCCACGACCTCTCGTTCCGCTCCTTCGGTGCCTTCCAGGCCGGACGGCTCGCCGATCCGGGCCTGCTCGCGGTGACGGTGGGATCCATCGCGCTCATGGGGGCGGTGGCGCTCGGCGCCCGCGCCATCGCGTTGCCCGAGCTCTGGCGCGGCGCCCGGGGAGCGGACCCGGGGCGCGCGGCGCTGCATCGCTGGGTGGGGCTCACCGCCCTGCTCGGCCTCGGCGCCGCCAGCGTCTTCACCACGCGGCCGCACCATCTGAACGGCCTCCAGTTCGCCTGGATCGCGACGGGCTCGCTCTGGCCCTTCGCGGCCCTGGTGCTCGCGCGCTGGCTGCGCGAGGGCCGCTGGCCGGGGCTATTCGTGGCCGCGGCCCTGGTGCTGCCGGGCACGCTGCACGTCCTCGGTCCCCTCGGCCTCGGCGCGCCGCCCGCGCAGCGCGTGCCGCCGGACGAGATCGCACTGATGGCGGAGATCCGGGCCCGGGTTCCGGCGGACGCGGTGGTGCTCGAGCCCTCCATCGGCTCGCGGCGCGACTTCCCCTCGCCCGTCACCTGGCTCGCGGGGCGCTCGGTGCGCCTCAGCCTGCTGTCGGCCGCCAAGGTGCTCCCCGAGGAGGAGCTGCTCCGGCGGCGCCGGGAGCTCGAGGCGGTGTTCGACGCGAAGGGGCGCGCCACCGCCCTCGCGGCGATCGTGGAGAGCGGCGCCGGCTGGGTGTACGCGCCGGCCGCGGCGCCGCTCCGCTTCGATCCCTCGCCGGCGCTCGTCGAGGTCGTCGCCGGGCCGGCCGGCACCCTCTACCGCGTCGGCCGCTGAGCGCTTTCCAAGGCCGCCCGCGCCGGGGTAGGATGGCCGGTCGTGTCGTCGCCGAGCACAACGGCCCCGGAGCCGCTCTTCTTCTACGTCGGCCCCGAGTGGTACAAGGGGCGCGAGCCGCGCTTCTACGACGTCTCGACGCTGCCCTGGGTGAAGCTCCTGGAGGAGAGCTACCCGGCGCTGCGCGACGAGATCGAGGCGGTCTTCGCCGCCGATGCCGAGAGCTTCCCGGCCAACTTCACCCCCTACGCCTACTCCGAGGCGGGCTGGCGCACGGTGAACCTCTACTCGTACTTCCTGCGCTACCCGGCGGCCTGTGCGCGCTTCCCGACGGTGGACCGCGTGGTGCGCCAGATCCCCGGCATGTGCCTCGCCCAGATCGCCGTGCTCGAGCCGCACACCCGCATCAAGGCCCACAGGGGCGACTGCAGCGCGCTGATCCGCACCCACCTCGGCATCCGGGTGCCCGCGGGGCTGCCCGAGCTCGGCATCCGGGTGGGCCGCGAGGAGCGGGGCTGGGAGGAGGGCCGCTGCTTCGCCATCCAGATCGCCCACCGCCACTACGCCTGGAACCGCACCGACCAGCGGCGCCTGGTGCTCGTGGTGGACGTGATCCGCCCCGAGTACTTCGACGCCCGCTACGCGATCGCCGGGAAGGCGCTCGCCGCGATCGCGATGAAGTGGTGCGCCACGAAGCTCCCCGTGCTGAAGAAGCTGCCGCGGCCCGCCACCCGCGCGGTCCACGCCGTGCTGGGGGCGGCGTTCCGGGTGCGTCTCTGGGTGCAGCGACGCCTCGGGCTCTAGCGGTGCAGCGGCTGCTCGTGGCGGCGCTGCTGGCGGCAGCGCTTCCCGCCCTCGTCGCCTGCACGCCCCGGGAGGAGCGGCTGCGCGCGGCGCGGGACCGGGCCCTCGCCTACTTCCCCAACGAGGTGACGCGCCTCGAGGTCGGCTGGTCGGTGGTGTTCGGCTACCTGCACCGTCGCTTCGGCGTCACCGTCGAGATCCAGGACGGCCGGACCCCCCACGACGCGCGGGAGGGCGTGGAGCCCGCCGACTACTTCGCCGTGTTCGGGCGTCTCGTGGACCCGGCCCGGCAGGTGGACGTCCGCCAGATCGCGGCCTTCGAGTCGCCCATCGATCGCATCAGCGCCGCCGCGATCCACTGCCGCACCATCCCGCTGCCCGACGACTGGGTCGACGTGCTGGGCCAGGCCACCGCCAAGGGCGCCTACGCGCTGACCCATGCCGTGGCGGCGGCGGAGTGGACCCTCGAGAACGGCTGCCGCTCGGAGCTGGAGCTCGCGCGGCTCCACGCCGAGCAGATTCCGGCGCTCGAGCGGATGCTCGAGCAGCGCGCCGCCCTCGAGGGCCGCCACCGGGTGGGCACGGACATCTGGATCGAGGGGCTGGCGATGCTGTTCTACGCCGGGGCCGGCGACCGGATGCGGGACGAGTGGGTGGACACGCTGCTCGACCTCCAGCGCGCCGACGGGGGCTGGCCCGCCCACCCCCGGGCCGGGGCCTCCGACCCCCACGCCACGGCCCTCGGTCTGTGGGTGGTGCTGGAGCTGCTGGAGCCCGACGCGCCGCGGGTCCACTGGATCCCCTGAACGACGTTTGGTGAAAACCTTTTCCGTCGAAGTGGAAGGTGCCTTCCGCTCGGGGCCCCCTCCCCGTAGGTGATGAGATGATTTCCTGATGGTTTTCGAACACTTGACTGTTGGCCCGTCCAGGGCATGGCCCTTGCACTCTCCCCGGGTACGGGAAGGGGAGTCGGCAGTTGCGCCGGTTCCCAGGTGTGGTGTTCCAACCGGAAGGGGAACCGGAATGCGACTGTGGCCCATCGCTCTCTGCGCGCTGCTCCTGGCGGGGCCGGCCCACTCGGCGACGATCTCGATCGTCAACGGCTCCGACAACACGGTCTGCAGCGGCATCAGCGGCGGCACCTGCAGCGGTGACAGCGGCGTCTTCGGCACCGATTTCGGAGCCGCCTGGGACTCGACGGCGAGCGGCGGCGGCACGGCCACGCTGGGTTCGACCGCGCAGGCCTTCATCTCGGCGAACGGCGTGGTGGCCATCGACGGCGGCGGTGACGGCACCAAGAACCTGAACTTCAACCGCAACTTCACCCTGAACATCACCGCGGGCGGGAGCGAGTCCTGGCGCGTGGACCTGAACGCGAGCATCCTCGGTCTGCACGCCCAGCGGGGCGACGGCGCCGCGTCGGCCGTCGGCAACCAGCAGGACGGCAGCACCAGCATCAGCACCGTCACCACCACCGTGAACGGCTCCAACTACAACATCGGCGGCTCCTCCCGCTCGGTGGACTGCGCGAACAGCTGCGAGTCCTCGGCGCAGTTCTCGAACTCCCTCGCCACCACCACCGTGCTCACGGGCACGGGCAACGCGAGCGTGGGCATCACTCTCGACTTCGACCTCAGCGCCTTCACCAACGACGGCTGCAACGGCTCGATCTGCTCGAGCGCCTCCGGTGGCGAGGAGTCGGGCACGCTGTTCGGCCGCCAGAGCGTGATCGACCAGGCGGTGGACGAGTACAGCACCTGGGGCCGCTCCATCGGGCCCGACGGCTACAACGGGACCTTCACCCTCACGGTGGTTCCGGAGCCGTCGACCGCACTGCTGCTGGTGGGCGGCCTCGGCGGCCTGGCGCTCTTCGGCTCGCGTCAGAAGCGCAGCTGATCCGGAGCCTCGGCTCCCGCTAGAGCAGGCCGCCGTGCAGGCGGATCAGCCGGGCGCGCGCGTCCGCGGCCCACTCCGGCTTCGCGTCCCCGTCGGGCACCGAGTCCAGCGCTTCGCGTAGCGAGCGGCGTGCGGCGCGCCGGTCCCCGCTCGCCTCGTGGGCCAGGGCCAGCCGGTAGCGCACCTCGCCGAGGGAGGGGTGGTCGTCGCCGAGGCCGCGCTCGGCCTCCCGGAAGTAGTCCACCGCGGGCTCGGGAACGCCCTTTCGATACAGCACCCAGCCCAGGGTGTCGGCCACGAAGGGATGGTTGGGCAGCAGCTCCTTGGCCTGCTGGGCGAGCTCGAGGGCGCGCTCGAGGTCGCCGCCGTTCTCGACCAGGAGCTGGGCGAGGTTGTTCTTGGCGACGCCGAGTGAGGGGTCCGCCCGGACTGCCGCCTCGTAGCGCGCCAGGGCGTCTCCCGTGCGGCCCTGCCGCTCGTAGATCGAGCCCAGCACGGTGTTGATGGCGGCCGAGTCCACGTCGTTGGCGAGGGCGGCCTCGTAGGTGGCGATCATCTCGTCGGTGCGTCCGCTCCGCACGAGGTAGGCGCCCAGGACCTGGTAGGCGAGCTGCTCGTTCGGGTCGATCTCGAGGGCCCGCCGCAGGTGCTTCTCCGCATCCTCGAGCTCGCCCGCGAAGAGGGCCGCCTGGGCGCGGAGCACCACCAGCCGGGCGTCGTCCGGTCGCTCCGAGGTCGCCTGGCGGATGCGCCGCTTCGACTCCGGGAGGCGGTCCTCGAGGCGGTCGAGCTCGAGCAGGTCGCGCAGGACGTCGAAGTGGGCCGTGTCCTTGGCGTGGGCGCTGGTGAGCAGCCGGCGCGCCGCGGTCCGGTCGCCCTCCAGGGCCCGGATCCGCGCCAGCGCGTAGCTGATCTCGGGCGGCCGCGATCCCTCGGGCACCCGCTCGAGCACCGCGAGGGCCTCCTCCATCCGGTCCAGCCGGATCAGGCTCTGGGCGAGCAGGACGCGCATCTCCGCGTCGGAGCCGTTCCGCCGCAGCACGCGAACCGTGGAGTCCAACACCAGCTGATCCTCGCCCAGCCGGGAGTGGACGCGCGCCAGCAGGCGATCGGCCTCGAGCAGGAAGGGCGCGTAGCGCAGGGCGTTCGCCAGGTGCGTTCTGGCGCCGGGAAGTTCGCCCTGGAGGTAGAGCGCCGAGCCCATCACGAAGTAGGCCTCGCCCCAGTGGCCGGCCACGTCCACGGCGCGCTGGGCGGACGCCACCGCCTCGTCGTAGTCGCCCTTGGCGAAGGCCACCTTGGCCATCACGAAGAGAGCCGCGGGGTCGGAGGGGTTCTCCTCGAGGACCGCCTCGGCCTCCTCGGCGGCCTGGAGGATCGTGACGCGGTCGCGCCGGTCGTAGCCCTCCTCGAGGCGCAGCTCGGCATGGCGCATTCGCACCGTGCGGTTGCGCGGGGCGAGGGCGACGGCGCGGTCCGCCGCCGCGAGGGCGCCGTAGATGTCGCCCTGCTCGCGGCGGAACTTGGCGACCTCGAGATGGGTGAAGGGGTCGTAGGGACGGAACTCCACCGCCTCGTCCATGGTGGCCTCTGCGGCCACCCGGTTGCCGCGGGCGGCCTGGATCCGGGCCAGCTTGTAGAACAGCGAGAGGCTTCCACCCTCGGCCCCGATGCCCTTGCGCAGGATGTCCTCGGCCTGGTCGTAGTGCTCGCGGTAGAGCAGGAAGTCGGCGAGCAGGGCGTAGATCTCCACCCGCTGGGTGCGCGGTACCACGTCTCGCGCACCCACCAGCAGCTCGTAGACGTCCTCGTCGCGCTCCCGGTCCTGGCTCAGGAAGCGCGTGTACTCCGCGAAGGAACGCAGGCCCGGGTCGAGCTGGCAGAAGCGCTGGTAGAAGGGCTCGGCCTTCTCGCGGTCGCCGAGCGCGGTGTGGGCGGCGGCCAGCAGCCGGATCGCGCGGATGTCCTCGGGGTCGAGGGACGCCGCCTTGCTGACCACCGGGATCGACTCCTCGAAGCGATCGAGGCGGTTCAGCGCCGTACCCAGGGCGATCCAGGTCTCGGCGCTGTCGGGGTGCTCCTCGGTCAGCGTGCGGGCCAGCGCCAGGCCCTGCTCCTTCTCCTCCGCCGGCCCGTAGAGCATCAGCTGCGCCTTGTGGGTGCGCGCCTCGACGTGGGCCGGGTCGAGGCGCACCGTCTCCTCGATCTCCCAGAAGGCGGCCTTGAACTCCCCCGCGCCCCAGTACGCCTGGGCCAGGGCGAAGTGGGTCTCCGCATCGTTCGGGTCGATCTGGAGGGCGCTGCGGAGCTCCAGCGCGGCGGCCCGGTGCCGGCCGGCCTCGAGGTGGGCGGCCCCGCGCTCGCGGTGCTCGTCGAGCTGGCCCGGATCGGGACCGCAGGCGCTCAGCAGGCACAGCAGCAGCAGGGCGAATCCCGAGGGGAGCGCCCGGGAGGGCGGCGACGGTCCCATGGCGGTCAGGATATCGGCAGGAGGGGCCCCGTCACCCGAGCCGCCGGAACCTCCTCGCAGACGCCCCCCGGCGCCACGGGACGAGGCCCAGGGCCAGCAGGGGCGCGAGCTCCCAGCCCAGCCCGCAGCTCGAGGGGATGTGCTCCCTGTTGTGGTGGGGTCGGCCCCAGCACTGGGGGTCCGGAAGGTCGAAGGCGAGGCCCCCGTTCAGGAAGGCGCCCCCGTCGAAGTCGGTGCCGAAGAAGAGGTCGTTGTCGATGCCGTCCTGGCAGGCCGGGTTCTCGAGGGCGCCCATGGGGACCGCGCAGCCGGGGTCCGCCGGGTAGTCGGTGGCGCCGTCGGCGTCGTTGTCGACGCCGTCGTCGCAGACGAAGGCGGGGTTCGTCTCGGTGGCGTCGGTGGGCCCCGAGCAGCCCGGGTCGGCGGCGTCGCGGAAGCCGTCCCCGTCGTCCTCCAGGCCGTTGTCGCAGACGAGGGCGGGGGAGGTCTCCCAGGCGTCGGTGGGCGAGTCGCAGCCCGGATCCGCGCCGTGGTCCACGAGGCCGTCGCCGTCGTTGTCGAAGCCGTCGTCGCACACGTCCGTGGCGGGCTCGACCACGGTGAGGGTCTGGTTGCGCGCCACCCCCGAGAGCACGCTGACCCGGCTGTTCGGCCACTCGACGCGCACCTCGTGGACCGGCCCGCCCGGGGCCCCGAGCCCGAAGTGGGCCACGGGCTCGCCGTGGCCCATGTAGTGGCTCCCCACCCCGATCACGCGCAGCTGGCTGGCGCCGCCCGCGAGCGTCGTCACCCGGACGCGGGCCCCGATGCCGTCGCGGTTCACGGCGACGCCCTGGGCCCGCACGCGCAGCCAGTCCCCGCCCGTGGCCCGGTTCTCGTAGAGCACCGGCGCCGCGGCGTTGTTCACCACCAGGACGTCCTCGTCGCCGTCGCCGTCGTAGTCGAGGGTCACGAGGCCCTTGCCCGAGCCGGTGTCGGTGACGCCCTCGGCCGCCGAGACCTCGGCCATCGCGCCGGGGCCGTCGTTGCGCCAGAGCCGCATCGGGTCCAGGGTGAAGGCGTCGTCGTCGGTCCCCGGGAAGTCGACCCCGTTGGTCATCACCAGGTCGAGGTCGGCGTCCTGGTCCCAGTCGAAGAACGCCGCGCCCCAGCCCCAGTACCCCGCGCGCACGCCCCGGTCGTCGGTCGCGTCGCTGAACCGGCGCCCGAAGTCCTGGCGGTACAGGCGGTTGCCCGAGTAGCCCCAGATGCAGCCGATCAGCGGGCTCTCGCAGGTCTCGGCGGGGTCGTGGATCGAGGTCACGAACCAGTCGAGGTCGCCATCGCCGTCCACGTCGCCGAAGGTCGAGCCCATGCCGTTCTCGTCGGTGCCCACCCGGGAGAAGGCGGTCCCGTCGAGGAAGCTGCCGTCGCCCTGGTTCCAGAACAGGCGGCTCGAGCCGAAGTCGGACGCGATGGCGAGGTCGGGCCAGAAGTCGCCGTCGAGGTCGACGAAGGCCGGCGCGAAGGCCCAGACGCCTTCCGGGAAGACCAGGATGCCGTCGAGGTCCACCCCGGCGGCGGCGGTGACGTCGGCGAAGTGGCCGGGCTGGCCCGGGCCGAGGTTGCGCAGCAGGCGGGCGTGGCTGGGCGAGCCGCCGGGGTCGTCCTTGCGCCACTCGCCCACGAACAGGTCCAGCCAGCCGTCGCGGTCGTAGTCGCCGACGGCGATGCTCCAGCCCTGGCGGGTCGCGCTCGACGCGATGGCGGCGCCGCGGGCCACGGCGTCCTCGACGAAGGTCCCGTTGCCCTGGTTCACGAACAGGTAGTGGCGGTCGTTCACGGGGTCGCCGGCGGCGCCCAGGGTCGTCACGTAGAGGTCGGCGTCGCCGTCGTTGTCGAGGTCCGCGAAGGCGGCCCCGTTGGACTGGAGATCGAAGGCCGCGAGCCCCGCCGCTGCGGCCGCGTCCACGAAGGTGCCGTTGCCCTGGTTCTGGAACAGCTCGTCCGGGCCGTCGAGGATCGTGACGTAGACGTCCGGGTCGCCGTCCCCGTCGTAGTCGCCCACCGCGACGCCGCCGGTCATGCGCTCCTGGCAGCTGTTCGGCCCCATGATGCAGCTCGCCGGCGGGTTCTGGACGTGCTGGACGAAGCCACCCAGCCCGGCCGCCGCGGTGACGTCGACGAAGTCGGGTGAGGCGAGGGCGGCCGAGGGGCCGACGAGGGCCAGCGCGACCACCAGCGACGGAATCGGTCTTCCGTGCATCGGAGGGCTCCACCCCGATTCTACACCGCCGGGCAGGCCCGGGAGAAGCCCCAGGGGCCCGGCTGCGGTACCCCAATGCGGGATGGCGGCGAAGCTCGGGCTGGGACTCCTCTCCACACTCGTGACCCTCCTCCTGCTGGAGGCGGGCTTCGCCGCCCTCCACGTCGAGCCCGACGGCTTCCGCCACACCCTGGCGTCCCAGCGCTGGTACGCGGCCCACTGGAAGCCCCTCAACCGGCTGGGCTTCCGGGACGCCGAGATCGACCCCGCGCGGCTGGCGAGCACGCGGCGCCTGTTCGTGGTCGGCGACTCCTTCGCGGCCGGCGACGGCATCGCGGACCCCGGCGATCGCTTCGCGGGCCGGCTCGCGGAGCGCCTCGGCGCGGACTGGTCGGTGACCCTCCTCGCCATGCCGGGCTGGAACACGCCCCAGCAGGCCCGGGCCCTGGCGAGCTTCCCGTACACGCCGCGCGTGCTCGTCGTCTCCTACTACCTGAACGACATCGAGGACGCCGCGAAGCGTCACGGCCGGCGCTTCGAGATGGATCTCTCGGTGCGCCCGGCCTGGCTGGCGGGCGCCGTCGGGAGCTCGAGCCTGCTGAACTTCGCCTACTGGCGCGTCGCGCGCTCGCGCATGTGGAGCGTCGGTCGCGGCTATGCGGACTTCGTCTACGACGCCTACCGCGAGCCCGCCGTCTGGCAGAGCCACGCGGCGGAGCTCGACGCGCTGATCGCCCCGGCGCGGCGCCGCGGGGCCCTGGTCCACGCCGTGGTGTTCCCGCACCTGTGGGATCTCGACGGCAGCGCCGAGGCCGTGGCGAAGGTCGGCGACCATCTGCGGGCCCAGGGGGTTTCGGTCCTCGACGTGCGCGAGCTCGTCCTCGCCGGCGACTGGGAGGCCGAGGCGCTGCGGGTCGGGGCCGTGGATCCCCACCCGAGCGCCGCGCTGCACGCCGCCGTGGCCGACGCGCTCTTCGAGCAGGTGGCGCAGTGACGCTCCGGCGCGGGCTCGCCGCCCTCGGCGTCGTGCTCGTCGCCGGTCTCCTCGCCGCGCTCGCGGTGCTGCGCGCCTCCCTGCCCCAGCGCGAGGGCGAGCTGCGCTCCGCGGCGCTCGCGGCCGCCGTCGAGGTGCGCTTCGACGCCCGGGCACGCCCCTACGTGCGCGCCGGGTCCTTCGCCGACGCGCTCTTCGCCCAGGGCGTCCTCCACGCGCGCGAGCGCCTGTTCCAGATGGAGCTGCTGCGCCGCGCCGGGCGCGGACGGCTGGCCGAGGCCCTCGGCGCGGGCCTGCTCGACTCGGACGTCGAGCTGTGGCGCTCCGGCGTGCCCCAGCTCGCCGCGCGCCTCGAGGCCAACGCCCGGCCCGAGACCCTCGTGCTGGTCGAGCGCTACGTGGCCGGGGTGAACGCGGCCCTCGCGGCGCTGCCCGTGCGCCCGCCGGACCTGCTGCTGGCGGCCATCGAGGTGCGACCCTGGGAGCCCCGGGACGTCTTCGCCGTGGGCGCGCTGATGGCCTTCGACTCGGCGCGCAACCGCAGCGACGAGCAGCTGCGCTGGGCGCTCTCCCAGGCGCTCTCGCCGGCGGAGCTCGCGGCCTTCCTGCCCGACGAGACCGCGATCCCCGACTTTCCCTGGGTGGTCTCGGCCGAGGCGGCGGCGCGCACGCTGCGCCGCGGCGACGCCCTCGACGCCGCGCAGCGGGCGGGGCTTCCGAGCGCCTCGCTGGGGAGCAACGGCTGGGCGGTGGCGCCCGGGCGGGCGCGGGGCGGCCACGCGCTGTTCGCCTTCGACTCCCACGACGCCCTGGCGCTCCCGAACCTGTTCTACGAGGTGCACCTGTTCTTCCGCGACGGCGCCGAGCCGGCCCAGGTGCGCGGCTGGGGGGTGGCGGGGCTGCCGGGCGTCATCAACGGCTTCAACGAGGGCGCGGCGTGGGGGCTCACCAACATCGGCGACACCCAGGACCTGTTCCTCGAGGTGCGCCACCCCGAGGATCCGCTGCGCTTCCGCGACGGCGCGGCGTGGAAGGTCGCGCGCAGGGAGCGGGTCGAGATCCCGGTGCGCGGCCGGGCCGAGCCCGAGCGGATCGAGATCCTCCACACCCACCACGGGCCGCTGGTGGTGGACGACCCGCCCCTGGCCCTGGCCTGGACCGCGCACCGCATCGGCGATCGCGGCCTCGACGCCCTGCTGGCGCTGAACCGCGCCACGCGCTGCGCCGCGCTGGACCGGGCCCTCGACGACTTCGCGGCGCCGAGCACGAACCTGAGCTGCGCCGACGTCGACGGCCACGTCTCGGTGCGGACCGCGGGTCTGCTGCCGCGCCGCGGACGCGGGAGCGGGCTGCTGCCCCAGCGCGGCGACGACCCCGCGGCGGCCTGGCAGGGCCTCGTGCCCGTGGACGCGCAGCCGCGGAGCGTCGACCCCGCCTCGGGCTTCGCGGCGGCCGCCAACGCCCGGGTGAGCCCGCCGGGAGCCGGGCCACTGGTCTCCGCCGAGAACGCGCCGGGCTACCGCATGGGCCGCATCCGCGACGTGCTCGCCGCGCGCCGGGACCACGACGTGGCCAGCATGCAGGCGTTGCAGATGGACTGGCACAACGGCCAGGCCGAGCGCGTGCTCCCCGCGCTCCTCGCCGGCCTCGACAAGGGGCTCCTCGAGGGCCGTGGCTCGGAGGCCCGGCGCCTGCTCGAGGCCTGGCGCGCGGCGCCCGTGAACGCGCCGGAGAGCGCCGCCGCCCTCGTGTTCGAGCGCTGGTACCTCGCCCTCGCCCACGAGCTCTTCGCCGAGCGGCTCGGCGAGGAGCTGTTCGCGCGCCTGCTGCGCCGCAACTACCTGATGAACCACGCCGTGGACGGCCTGCTCCTCGCCGACGAAGCCTCCCCGTGGTGGCGCGGCGAGCGCAGCGCGCGCATCCGCGCGGCCTTCGCGGCGGCCGTCGACGGGCTGGCGGCGGAGCTCGGCTCCGGGCCCTCGGCCTGGCGCTGGGATGCGCTCCAAGCCGTGCACCTCGAGCACGAGCTCGCGAAGGCGGTGCCGTGGCTCGGGGCCTGGCTCTCCCGGGGGCCGCGTCCCTGGGGCGGGGGCGCGGCCACCGTCGGCCGCGCCGCCCATCGCTACGACCGCCCCCACTTCGTGAATCGGGCCGCCACGGTGCGCGTGGTGGCCGAGCTGAGCCGCCCGCCCCGCGTCCTCGCCGTGATCCCCGGCGGCCAGTCGGGCCATCCACTGGACCGCCACTACGCCGACCAGCTCGACGCCTGGCTCGCCGGCGCGCTCGAGCCGCTGGCGCAGCGCTTCGAGGAGCTTCCGCCCGGCGGCCTGCGGCTGCTTCCCGCGAGCGGGGCCCGCTAGAGGTAGCCGCCCTCGCCGGGCTTGCGCGGAGGGAGCGGCTGGACCTGGGTCGTCAGAACCTCCTCGTAGGTGGCGCCGCCGAACATCTGCTTCAGCCGGTCGTCCCAGTCGTCGGCGGTCTTCGCCACCACCTCGACGGTGAAGCGCAGCTCCTCGTCGCTGAAGTGCTCGCCGAGCAGGGTCTCGTCCACCCAGATCGAGCGATGCTCGGCGTCGAGGGCGAAGCGGCCGAAGGCGAGGCCGAAGTTCAGGCGCGCGAGCAGCAGCCCGAGCTCCGGCACCACGTTCACGCCGACGTTGGTTACCGCGAAGACCCGCACCACCACGGCGGCGGCCGGGGTGGCGCGCGGCGCCACGATCACGTGCACGTCGCCGAGGGGCAGCACGTAGTCGCCGTCGGCGTCCTGCTCCGGGGCGTGCTCGAGCATCTGCGCCAGCACCCTCTCGAGGCGCCCGCGCACCGCGGCCAGCTTCTCCCGCGCCTCGTGCTCGGCGCGGTGGCTGCCGTGGGCGATGTCGAGCTTGGCGTCGGGCTTCTCGCCGAAGACGTCGGTGAGGAGCGAGGTCACCGTGCGCACGGCCCCCGAGGCGTCGGGCGCCTCGGCGGTCCAGGGCTCGCGCCGGTCCGCCGGGTCCGTGCAGGAGAAGCCGCGCTCCCGGAGCTTGCTGCGCACCGCGACGGGCAGCTCCGCCATGATGGGCGGGCGCCCGGGCACCCGCACCTCGAGCCCCCCGGGCCCGCTGCGGGTCACCTCCACCATGCGCGCCGGCCGCCCGCTCGGGATCACGGCCACGAAGTCGAAGGGCTCGAGACCCTCCACCTCCGTCAGCAGGAAGGCCTCGGCGCTGGCGCGGTCGGTCACGCGCTCAGCCCTCTTCGATGGTGAAGGTCAGGCCGGCGTGGGCCTCGAGGCGATCGAGCAGCGCGCCGCCCATCGCCGCGGCCGGCGTCCAGAAGCCGCCCCCCGCCTCGAGCTCGTCCGTGGCCAGGCAGGCCGCGCTCTCGCCCAGCATCTTCGCCGTGGAGCCGTAGCCCGGGTCGCGGTCTCCGGTGACCCGGGCACGCAGGCTCTTGCCGCGGTCCTGGGGGTTCTCGCCGAAGAAGCGGATGTCGAAGTAGCCGGCCTCGCGCTTCTCCTTCGAGGGCCCCTCGCCGGGCTCGGGGAGGAAGCGGCCGAGCAGCCCGCGCAGCGGCCCGATGCCGCCGGCGAGCATCACGCCGCCGAGCCCGGCGGTCAGCGCCGAGGCGCGCAGCAGGCCGAGGGGTCCGCCGCCCATCAGCATGGCCTCGTCGTAGCGGAACTCGCGGCCGTAGGCGTCGTCGAGGAGCACGTTGCTGCGCCGCACCACCCGGGTGTTGATGGCCGCCATCACGAAGGGCGCCGTCCAGGCCTCGAAGTCCTCGTCCCAGACCGGCGTCACGATGTCGCGGCCGTCGGGGCCCGAGCGCCGGCCCTCCGGGTTGAGCGCGTAGGGGTCGGCCAGCACGCGGCGCACCTCGGGGTCGCGTCCCGCCTCCTCCATCATGTTCAGCATGCTGGCCACGGTTCCGCCGCTCGCGCCACCCGAGAAGCCCTTCACCCGCGCCTTCACGTGGGCGCACGGCACGCCGTGCCGGCGGCGCATCTCGCGGTTCACGAAGAAGGTGCCGAGGTCCGACGGGATGCTGTCGAAGCCGCAGGTGTGGACGATCCGCGCGCCGCTCTCCCGCGCCGTGGTCTCGTGGGCATCGATCATGCGCCGCATCCACGGCAGCTCGCCGGTGAGGTCGCAGTAGTCCGTGCCCTCCCGCGCACAGGCGGCGACCAGCTTCGAGCCGTAGAGCGCGTAGGGGCCGACGGTGGTGCAGACCACCTTCGTGCGCCGCGCCAGGGCCTCGAGGGACGCGAGGTCGTCGCCGTCCCCCACCACCAGGGGAAGCGCGTCCGCGGCGAAGCCGCCCTCGCGGGCGAGCTCGTCGCGCAGGGCCTCGAGCTTCGACGGGTTGCGGCCTCCGAGCGCCCAGCGCAGGTCGCCGTCGACGCCGTGGCGCTGGAGGAGGTGCTCGGCGACCAGGCGGCCCGTGAAGCCGGTGGCGCCCCACAGCACGACGTGCAGCTCTCGATCCTCGGTGGGCATGGCGGATCCTCCCGCCCGGAGCGTAGGCCGGATCAGCGCCCCGCGTCCACGAAGATCGGCGAGGACCAGGCGCGCTCCTGCACCGGCGCCAGGCAGTCGTCGTCCAGGGGCGTGCGGGGGCCGCCGTAGCAGGGCCGGGTGGAGACCGCGTTGCCGGCCGCGTCGAACTCGGTGCGCAAGGTGGCGGCGCTGACGCCCGGGGTCTCCTCCTGGAGCGCGCGCACGTAGTAGAGGGCGTCGCGGCCCGCGCTCGCGAAGTCCGGGTCCTCGAAGCGTACGGTGCAGCCCGTGGGATCCACGGGGCAGGGGAGGCGCAGCCACGGGTCCTCGATGAGCGCGTCGACGCCTTCGTCGGGCCGGGCCTGGGGGCGGATCCGCACCACCTCGACGGCGACCACGGGGTGTCGCTCGTCGCTCGGGTGCTCGCACTCGCCGCGGCAGAGCTTCTCGAGCCGCTCGGCGGAGAGGCCGGCCTCCGCCCAGTCCGGGCAGCCCGGGAGCTGGCGGAAGCCCCCGGCCGCGCGCACCTCGAAGCGCGGTGTGCCGGCCATCGCCACCTCGCTGCCCATGGGCGCGCGGCCCTCGGGTCCGTTCAGCAGGTCGAACCAGAGCAGCATGCGTGGCCCGCTCGTCCCGTAGACCTCGCGGCGCTGGAGGGCGTCCCAGATCGCCTCGCGGCTGCGCCCGCCGGCGTGGACCGCCGCCACGCCGCCCGGGAACAGGAAGCTCCCGACCCGGTCGTCGCCGCCGAGTGCGCCCTCGGCGGTCGACGGGCGCTGGGGCTCGCGCGGGTCGCCCATCCGGCGCCCGCCGAAGGCGAGCCGCTCGTAGAAGGGAGAGCGCACGCCGGTGTTGTCCGTGCTCCAGCGCCGCCCGAGCTGCTTGTAGCCGCTGGCGGGGCGGGCCGTGTGGTTGTCGCTCGAGCCCACGAACCCGTAGCGGAAGCGCAGCGGCCGTCCGTCGTCGGTCGGCGCATCGCTCGAGAGCGTCATCGCGTACTGCACCGTCTCCTTCGGGCGCAGCGCGAAGGCGGGCTTGAAGCAGTCCCGGCACTGGCCGCAGTCGAGCCACGCCTCGGCGGGGGCGTCCGGGAAGACCTGCCGCTCGTTGCCCCAGGCCTCCATGGCGTAGCGTCGCGCCCGGGCGACCCGCTCCGCGCACTCGGCCTCGGGCAGGTCGCCGCAGCGGGCGCGCATGATCTCGCCGGCCTGCCAGCAGCAGGGCAGGTAGTCCGCGGTGGGCTCCGGACAGCTCGCGACGCCGTCGTCTCCCACGTGGAACTCGCGCCAGGCGCGGTACTCCTCGGAGCTGCCGTGGCCGGACATGACCTCGATCAGCCGCTGCCTCCCCGCGTCGTACTGCTCCGGGTCGAGGTGCTTGGCGATGCTCGTGGTGGCCGGCGTGTAGTTGCCCCACGCCATGCCGTGGGGGATCACCAGGGCGGGGAAGCCCCACTGGTCGAGCTTCTCGGTCAGCACGGCGGGGGTCGGTGCCACCTCGCGGCAGTCGCGCGGCAGCGCGCGCACGTCCTCGCCCTCGGCGCAGACGGGCATCTCGGCGAGCTCCTCCATGTACGCGCGGAAGTCGCCGTAGGGGACCCAGCCGAGGGGGTCGAACCAGCGCAGCCGGCCCGCCATGCGGGAGAGGCGGCGGTAGCGCTCGACGGCGGATTCCGAGTTGGCGGAGATCGGGCGCACCGGCAGCTCGGCGTCGGCGGTGTCCCGGAACACCACGCAGCGGTGGCCGTAGTGGGTTTCCGGCGTGCCGCCGCGCTGGCTCCACTCGAAGCCGGCGAAGGCCACGAGGTCGGGGCTCGCGGGATCGCCGGCCCGGGCGTTGCACTGGCGCAGGCTCTCCTTGGCGGCGTCCCAGCGGGCAGTGGGGAGCGACTCGGCGTGGTCCGTGAGCGCGAAGAAGTCGAGGTTCGCGCAGTAGCGGGCGTGGTCGCAGGCGTCCGCCGGCGGGTGCGCGCCCCCCATGCCCGTGACGGGCAGCGCGACCAGCAGGCCGTCCCAGGAGTAGCTGGTGTGGACGTGGAGGTCGCCGAAGAGGATCTGCTTGCCGGCGCCCGCCGCAGCCCCGGCGTCGCCCGCCGCGCCGCCGAGCCGCACGCCGAGGGCCGCGTAGGCGACCTGCTGCGAGCGGGTCGCCGCGGTCACCACGGCCTCCGGGCGCCCGGCTCCCTCGACGGTGCCCGGACCGCCGTCGATTCCCTCCGCACAGGCCACGGCGAGGAGCGCCAGGCCGAGGGCGCCGCCGCGCGCCACGCGGGCCGCGCTCAGGCTCGCAGGCCGCGGCCGGTGACGAGGGGGAGATCGAGGGCCGAGAGCACGCCCGGCGGCGCCTCGCAGACCGCGGGGATGGCGTTCACCAGGCGGGTCGCGGTCAGCACCACGCCGCCCACCGCGTGGTCGCCGTGCTCGTCCGCCATGCCGAGCTCGCAGGTGATGCGCGGCACGCCCTCGATGATGACCCGGTAGCAGCCGTCGCCCTGGGGCCACTCGGGGGCGAGGTCGTCGCGCAGCCGCGTCACGTGCTCCACCACGATGGCGGGGTGCCCGTCCACGATGCCCTGCACCTCGAAGCGCAGCGCCGCCATGGTGCCCTTCTCGATCCGGCCCAGCGGCGTGTCGAAGGTCTCGGGGGCGGGGACGCGCTCGTGGACGTCGCGCACCTCGTCGAGCTCGAGGCCGAGGCCCTCGGCCAGCAGCCGGATGGTGCCGCCCCAGCCCACCGAGAGCGCGCCGGGCGCCAGCAGGATGGGGGTCGCGTCGAGGGGCTGGCCGAACCCCATGGTGCCGAGCACGACCTCGGGCTGGTCGTAGGTGGCGTAGTTCACGATCTCCTGGATGCGGATCTCCTCCCAGTTCTCGCACAGGCCCGAGAGCACGAGGGGGAGCACGTCGTTGGCGAAGCCCGGGTCGATGCCCGAGGTGAGGAAGGAGCTGCCGCCCGCCTGGCACGCCTCCTCGAGCCTGGCCGCGACGGCGGGCCCGAGGGTCTGCGGGTGCACGAGGCTCACCACCGACGACGACACGACGTTCTTCCCCGAGCGCAGGATGCGGCAGATGTCCTCGACCGCCTCCATGGGCCGCAGGTCCGCGGTGGCGGTGTAGACGACGCAGTCGGCGGGCTCGTCGAGGAGCGCGTCGGCGTCGCGGGTCGCGATCACGCCGGTGGGCGCGCGGCCGCACAGCTCGCCGGCGTCGGTGCCGGCCTTCTTCTCGCCGTGGACCCAGACGCCCGCGAGCTCGAGCTCCGGGTGGCCGAGGATCGCTCGCAGCGCGTAGCGCCCCACGTTCCCGGTGCTCCACTGGATGACGCGCAACGCCACGACTTCCCCCCTCCGCTTGGCGGCCCGGTCGCTGCAGCGGGCCCCGAGTGCAACGACGCCCAGGGGAGCCTGAGGGCTCGACCCTGGGCGCCTGCCGCTCTCTTTTCTTCGATCGGGCGGAACGGCTTCACCCGCACCCAGAGCGTACGCCCGATGCCCGGCCGCCCACAAGCCAAAAAAGACCCGTCCCAGGGTCCCGTGCCCCGCGGGCGGTGGCGCCCGGCGCCCCGGGGGTGCAAGCTACCGGTGCCGTGAGCCGCGACGCACTGCATCCGCTCCTGGACGACCTGATCGCGCTCCAGACCCACCTCCACGAGGCCGTGGTGCGCCAGACGGGCTCGAAGGCCCTGGAGGGGCACTGGGACGCGAAGGAGCTGCTCCAGCGCCTGGAGCCCCGGCTGCACGCCAACGCCGAGGGGCTGAAGCAGGCCCTGGAGCGGCGGGGCGGCCGGCCCTCGGCGGTGAAGGAGCGCCTCGGCGCCCTCTCCGGGACCGCGGCCGGCTGGCTCGACCGCGCCCGCCAGTCCCACGAGATCACCCGCGACCTGCGCGACGACTACGTGGTGATCTCCCTCGTGATCGTGAGCTACGGGATCCTGAACGCGGCCGCCGCCGCGAACGGCGACGACCAGACCGCGGACCTCGCCGTCGGCCACCTCGACGAGCTCGCCCCGCTCCTCGACGAGCTGATGGTGATCATCCCCGAGGTGGTGCTGCGCGAGTTCGGCGGGGCGGAGCGCGACGGGGACGAGCCGGGCGGGGACCCGACTTCCGGGGACTGAGCGGTCCTCCGAACGGAGGCCGGATCGGGTCGAACCGGGTGGTGTCTTCTACCGACCCGGGAGTTCCTCCGCCCCTCCTGGAATCTTCCCACGGGCTTTCAAGGTCCGGGGCGCCCCTGCCGAGTAGGGGATTGGCCGTGGGGGGCCTCGAGGCGCTCCCTCGCGTGTCTGCGCGCCTTTCCTGCGCGCGGGAGAAGCCCGGTGTTTCGCAAGCCGAAGCCCGTCGATCCGGTGACCTCGCCCACGGTGGCCCTGGGCCGCGGTGGCTCGGGCTCCGCGTCGGGCCTCGACCTCGAGCGGCAGCTCGAGGGGCTCCAGGCCGCCGTCATCATGATGGCCGACGACGAGCCCACCACCCTCGAGGTGCTCGAGCTGTGCCTGCGCGACGCCGGCTACCGCAACTTCGTCACCACCACCCAGCCCTCGCGCGTCCTCGAGCTGGTGGGCGAGCACGCGCCCGACGTGCTGCTCCTCGACCTGCACATGCCCGGCCTCGAGGGCTTCGACATCCTGACGGCGATCCGTCGGCACCCCAGCCACTCCCGGGTTCCGGTCGTGATCCTCACCTCCTCGACGGATCCCGAGACCAAGCTCAAGGCCCTCGAGCTCGGGGCCACGGACTTCCTCGGCAAGCCCGCGGACCCGAGCGAGCTGGCCCTGCGGCTGCGCAACACGCTCAGCGCGAAGGCGTACCAGGACCGGCTGCGCTTCTTCGACGCCGCCACCGGCCTCCCGAACCGCGACCTCCTCGTCCAGCGCCTGCGCGGCGCGCTGTCCCGGGAGTCCGGCGAGGTCGCTCCCGGCGCGATCCTCCGCGTGCAGATCGACCGCTTCAAGGAGATGCGGGAGGGCCTGGCGAGCGACGCGCGCTCGGACCTGGCGAAGATGATCGCCGACCGCCTGGAGATGTGCGCCCAGATGGCGACCGCGGCCGACGACGCGGGCGGGGAGGGCGCGCTGCTCGCCCGGGTCGCGAGCGACGAGTTCGCGCTGTTCCTGCCCGGAACGGACTCCGCGCAGGTCGTGGAGCGCGTCGCCGAGCGCATCCGGAGCCGGCTCGGGTCGCCGCTGCGCATCGGCGGCCGCGAGCTTCTCGCGACGTGCAGCATCGGCTGCGCGCTGTGTCCCGAGGACGGCCGCGACCCCGAGGCCCTGCTCGCCAGCGCCGAGGTCGCGATGTCCCACGCCCGGCAAGGGGGCGGGAACGACTACCAGTTCCACCGCGAGTCCCTGAACGCCGAGCGCAACGAGCGCCTCGACCTGGAGAAGCAGCTCCGCGGCGCCCACGAGCGCAAGGAGCTCTTCCTCGAGTACCAGCCCCAGCTCGACCTGCACACGGGCCGGGTGACGGGCACCGAGGTGCTGCTGCGCTGGCGCCACCCGAGCCTGGGCCTGATCCCGCCGGAGCGCTTCATCCCGCTGGCGGAGCAGAGCGGGCAGATCGGCGCCCTCGGCGGCCGCGTGCTCCACGCCGCCTGCCTCCAGACGAAGCTCTGGAACGACGCCTACCCCGGCGCGCTCCGGGTCGCGGTCAACGTCTCGGCGCGGCAGGTGCGGCGGGGCAACCTGGTGAAGGCGGTCGAGAAGTCCCTCGCGGCCAGCGAGCTCGATCCGTCCTGCCTGGTGGTCGAGCTCACCGAGCGCGCCCTGGTGGACGAGCCCCAGCAGGCCGCCGAGGCCCTCGCCGGGCTGGCGGCCCTCGGCGTCCGGACCTCCATCGACGACCTCGGCACGGCCACCTCGTCCCTCACCGCGCTGAAGCGCCTCGACGTCCACGAGGTGAAGATCGACCGCAGCCTCGTGAAGGGGCTCCCGAGCGACGCCGACGACGCCGCGGTGGTCGCGGGCATCGTCGCCCTGGCCCACGAGCTGGGACTGCGGGTGGTGGCCGAGGGCGTCGAGACGCCCGAGCAGCTCGCCTTCCTGGCCGAGCGGGGCTGTGACGCCTACCAGGGCTTCCTGTTCAGCCGGCCCGTCGGGCCGCGGGAGCTGCCGACCCTGCTGAGGCGGGACGGCCGGCTCCACCGGTAGCGCCTCATCGCCGGAGCGCCTCGATCCGCTCGCGGTAGCCCGCCAGCTCGGCGCGCACCACCGGCGCCAGCACGTAGAGGCCCAGGATGTTGGGCACGCAGATCAGGAACACCAGGGCGTCGGAGAAGGCGATCACCGCGTCGAGCTGGACGGTGCAGCCGAGAGCCACGAACACGCAGAAGATCGCGTTGAAGACGTTCTCGCTGCGGCGGCTCTCGCCCACCAGGAAGGTCCAGCCCTTCTGCCCGTAGTAGGACCAGGAGATCATGGTCGAGAGCGCGAACAGCGCCGCCGCCAGGGCCAGGGGGTAGGGGGCCCAGGCGAGGTTGCGCTCGAAGGCGGCCGAGGTCATCTCGATGCCGCCGAGCTCCGCGCCGAAGCCGGGCTCGTAGTAGCCCGTGGTGACGATCACCAGGGCGGTGGCGGTGCAGATCACCACGGTGTCGACGAAGGGCTCGAGCAGGGAGACGAAGCCCTCGGTGAGGGGCTCCGAGGTCTGCACGGCCGAGTGGGCGACGGTGGCCGAGCCGATGCCGGCCTCGTTCGAGAACACCGCCCGCTGGAAGCCCACGATCATGGCGCCCAGGGCGCCGCCCGCCATGCCCGAGGACGTGAAGGCGCCCTCGAGAACGGCGCCGACGGCCCAGGGCAGGGCCTCGGCGTTCATCGCGATCACCACCGCGGCGCCCACCAGGTAGAGAACGGCCATGAACGGAACCAGGCGTCCCGCCACCCGCGCGATGCTGCGGATGCCGCCGATGATGACGAAGCCCACCGCCGCCGCGATGGCGAGGCCCACGAGCCAGCCCTTGTCCGCGAACCAGCTCGCCTCGCCGCCGGTCACGTCCACCAGCTGGGCGAAGGCCTGGTTGGACTGGAACATGTTGCCGATGCCGAGGCAGCCCACCACGATGCCCACGGCGTAGAAGCCGCCGAGCGCGCGGCCGAGGCGCGGCCAGCCCCGCTCCGAGAGGCCGCGGCGCAGGTAGTACATGGGCCCGCCCGAGACGCTCCCGTCGGCGTTCTCGCGGCGGAAGAGCACGCCCAGGCTGCACTCGACGAACTTGGTCGACATGCCCAGGAAGCCGGCCACGAGCAGCCAGAAGGCCGCGCCCGGGCCGCCCATCGAGATGGCGACCGCCACGCCGCCGATGTTTCCGATCCCCACGGTGCCCGAGACCGCGGTGGCGAGGGCCTGGAAGTGGGTCACCTGCCCGGCGCCGCCGCGCACGTCGTAGCGGCCGCGCACCAGGTCCAGCGCGTGGCGGAACCCGACCAGGTTCACGAAGCGGAAGCGCAGGGTGAAGAACACCGCGCCGGCCACCAGCCACAGCACGACCAGCGGGAGCTCGGCCTCGCCGAGGGGCACGGTGAAGAAGACGACCGCGGCGAGACCGTCGGCCACCGGGCGCAGGGCGGCGTCGATGGCGGCGTCGATCCCGTCCATGGCGCTCCCCCGGGCAACGGGACGGCAGCATACCCCGTGGCGGGGGCCGCAGGGATGGGAGACGCTCCCGCTCGTGCCCCGCGCCCGCACCCTCGCGCTCCTGGCCCTCGCGCTCGTCGCGCTCTACGGCCTGCGCACCGCCTGGCTGGGTGGCGCGTTCCGGAGCATCGAGCCCCACTTCGCGGGCCGCTGCCAGACCGTGACCGGCGTCGCTGGCCCCGAGGACCTCACCCTTCACCCCAGTCGGCCCATCGCCTACGTGGCCGGCTTCGATCGCCGCGCCGTGGCGGCCGGCCGCCCGGGAGGCGGAGCCGTCTGGGCCTACCGGCCCGGCTCGGGCGGCGGCCTGCGCAACCTCACGCCCGACGCCCCGCCGGACTTCCGGCCCCACGGCATCAGCCTGTGGCACGGCGGCGACGGCCCCGACCGGCTGCTCGTGATCGACCACGAGGGCGGGAGCCACTCGATCAAGATCTTCGACCTCGTGGGCGACGGGCTCTCCCTGGCCCGGACGCTCACGGACCCCCTGCTGGTCTCCCCCAACGACCTGGTCGCCGTGGGCCCGGACCGCTTCTACGTCACCAACGACCACCGCTGGCCCCGAGGCTGGCGCAACAGCGTCGAAGACTGGCTCCGCCTCCCGATCTCGGACGTGATCCATTTCGACGGCACCCGCTTCCGACGCGCACTCTCGCGCATCCGCTACCCCAACGGCATCGACGCCAGCGCGGACGGCCGCGAGGTGTACGTGGCGTCCACGCTGGGCCGCGAGCTCCGCGTCTACGCCCCGGACGCCGAAACCGGGGACCTGCGGCTGCGGGAGACGGTGCCGGTGGGGAGCGCGCCGGACAACATCGAGGTGGACGCCGCCGGCGCGCTCTGGGTCGGCGCCCATCCGAAGCTCTTCGCCCTCGTCGCGTTCATGGGCGGCTCGGCCGAGCGCGCGCCCTCCCAGGTGCTGCGCGTCGCGCGGGAGGGCGAGCCGGGCGGCGAGTGGCGGGTCGAGGAGGTCTTCCTCGACGACGGCACCGCGATCTCGGCGGCGAGCGTGGGCTCGGTGCGCGACGGCCGCCTCCTGATCGGCGCCATCACGGGCGAGCGCATCCTCGACTGCGAGCTGCCCGGCCCCTAGGCGGAGCGCAGCGCCGGGATCACCTTCTCGGCGAACAGGCGCGCGGGCACGCGGGTGTCGCGGCCGAAGAACTCGATCACGAAGCCCGTGCAGCCGAGGGCGCGGTGGCGCTCGATGCCGTCGATCACCCGGGCGGGCGTGCCCCAGATGCCGTGCTCCTCGAGCTGGGCGCCCATGTGCCCGCCGTAGATCTTCTTCGCCTTCTCGAGGGCGGCCTTCGCCTCGTCCTCGGTCTCGCTGGTCACGATGGTGCACTGCTGGGAGATCTCGAGGGTCGAGAAGTCGCGGCCCTCGGCGTCGCAGCGCCGGCGCAGCACGTCGATCTTGTGGGCGAGCTGGTGCTGCACCACCGCCATGTTGTTCCACATGTCGGCGTGGCGGGCGACGATGCCCATCAGCACCTTCTCGCCGCCGCCCCCGATCAGGATGGGCGGGCGGCGCACGGGCTTGGGCTCACAGGGCGCGTCCTTCACGGTGTAGTGGCGCCCCTGGAAGTCGAAGCGCTCCTCGGTCCACAGGCCCTTCAGGACCTGGATGGCCTCCTCGAGGGCCTGCATGCGCTGGCCGATGGGCGGGAAGGGCAGGCCGTAGCCCTCGAACTCCGGCTGGAACCAGCCCGAGCCGAGCCCCACGATGGTGCGGCCGTTGGAGACGTGGTCCACGGTGGCGACCTGCTTGGCGAACACGCCCGGGTTGCGCAGGAAGGGCGGCGTCACCAGGGTGCCGAGCTGCACGCGCTCGGTGAGCGCCGCCACGGCGGCGAGCTCGCTCCAGGCCTCGAAGATCGGGAGGGTCGGGATCGGGACGCCCTGGACGTGGTCGCAGACCCAGACCGAGTCGAAGCCGAGGCGGTCGAACTCGAGGGCCGCGTCCCGGGCCTCGGCCCAGGTGCGCTTGATCTGGGGAAGGGTGACGCCGAAGTGGAGGTCGCTCATGGCGGCGAGGGTACCGCGCCGAGGGCCGCGTGGTACACCGCCTCGACGTCGGCGATGTGGCGGTCGAGGGTCTCGAGGCCCCAGCCGTCGGTCGGGATCGGCGGGTGGACGCTCACGCGCACCGTCGCGGGCGTCATCCACCAGCCGCCGGGGGGCAGCACGTCGGCGGCGTTGTGGATCACGATGGGGACCACGGGCGCCTTGGCGGCGAGGGCGAGACGGAAGGCGCCCTTCTTGAAGCGGCCGAGGCGGCTCCCGGGGCTGCGCGTGCCCTCGGGCGCGACGGCGACCGAGATGCCGGAGTGGAGCGTGTCGATGGCGGGCTGGAGGGCGCGCACGGCGCGCGCCCGGTCCGAGCGGTCCACGAACACCGTGCCCGCGAAGGCGAAGGCGGGACCGAGCCACGGGTTGCGCCGCAGCTCCTGCTTGGCGACGCCGACGAAGTCGCGCCTCAGCAGCGCGCACGCCAGGATCGGGTCGATCCCGCTCTGGTGGTTCAGCACGAAGACCGCCGGCCGCGGCTCCTCCAGGTGGCGCGCGCCCTCGACCTCGAGCCGGATCCCCGCCGCCGCGGTGCCGAGCTCACCCCACAGGCGGATGGCGCGGTTCCAGCCGCGGCGCCGGTCGCGGCTCCACGCCCAGGTGGCGAGGCCCGCGCCGAGCCCGGGCAGGATGGCGCCGAGGGCGAGCAACGTCCGACCGACCGCGATCGGGCCGGGCGCGTGGGGGCGCCGCTGCGCTTCCTCCGCCATGGGGGCGAGCCTACCTGGCGCGCTGCGGGGCTCCCGCCGGCGGGCGGCGCCGGCTACTCGAAGCCCGGATCGCCCAGCCCGCGGGCCGGATCGACGCTGGCGCAGCTCGCGCACAGCGGCCGGAGCACGAGCGGGCTCTCCTGGGGATGGAGGCGGCCGCACTCCTCGCAGCTCACCAGCAGCCGGGGTCCGCTGTCGGAATCGGGTTCCACGGCGTCTCCCCTCCCTGCCGCAGCCCAGCCCCCCGCCCCTCGGCCCCTCCTACCAGAGCGCCCGGCGCCGGGTCAATGACCGCGAGGTAAGCAGGCGCCCGGGGAGGCCGGAGGGCTAGTCTCAGGCCGCCATGGCCCACCGAACACGCGTTCACCGAGGTCTCCGACGGGTCCTCCTCCTCCTCGCACTCGCCCCGGGGCTCGCCTTCGGGGCCGGCGTGGCGGAGGCCCGCCCGCGCCTCGTCCTGGTCGTCTCCGTGGACCAGCTGCGCCCGGATCGCATGGGGAGCGAGCTGCCCGGCGGGCTCGGACGCCTGGCCCGCGAGGGGCGCGTCTACACCCAGGCCGTCCAGGACCACGCCATGACCGAGACCTGTCCCGGTCACGCCACCCTCCTGACCGGCCGCCACCCCGCCGCCGCCGGCATCCCCGGCAACAACTTCTTCGACGCCGAGCGCAAGCGCGTCGTCTACTGCAGCGACGACACCGCGGCCGATGCGCGGGTGATCGGCCGCGACCCCACGGCTCCCGCGGAGGGCCGCTCGCCGCGCCTGCTGCGCGTGGACGCCCTCGGCGACTGGATGCAGCGCGCGAACCCGGAAGCGCGCGTCTTCGCCGTCGGGGGGAAGGACCGCGGAGCCATCATGATGGGAGGCCAGCGGCCCGACGGCGCCTACTGGTTCCGGGGTGCGGACCTCTCCTTCACGACCAGCACCTACTACCGGCCCCGGCTTCCGGCCTGGGCGCAGCGCTTCAACGACCCGGCCACGGGCTTCCTGGCGCGCGTCCCCGACACCTGGGAGCACGACACCCTCGCCGGCGACCGCCCGGACGACTTCCCCGGCGAGTCGCAGCGCCACTCGCGCACCAGCGGGCACCCGGTGCGCTCGGAGAAGACCGCCGAGTTCGCCCAGCGCCTGTTCGCCTCGCCCTTCGTGGACGACGCCACCCTCGACTTCGCGCTCGAGCTGGTCGAGCAGGAGGGCCTGGGACGCGACGACGTGCCGGACCTGCTCGGCATCTCGCTCTCGGCCACGGACGTCGTGGGACACCACTACGGACCCTTCAGCCAGGAGTCGCGGGACGCGCTGCAGCGCCTCGACGCGGGCGTCGGCCGACTGCTCGAGGCCCTCGAGGCCCGGGTCGGGAAGGGCCGCCTGCTGGTCGCCCTCACCGCCGACCACGGCGTGCTGCCGCTGCCCGAGTGGCTCGAGGCCCAGGGCCGCGCGGAGTGCCCGGTCGACGGCGGGCGCGTGGGCCTCAAGCGCCTCGGCCTCGGCATGCTGACGCGCCTGCACCTCGGCCACAGCACCCTGCGCTGGCCCCGCCCGTGGATGCTGTTCGCCGGCACCCAGATGGCGGTGAACCGCGAGCTCGCCGCCGCGCGCGGCGCCGACCCGCGCGCGGTTGCGGACGACGCCGAGGCGTACCTGGAGCGGAGCCCGGGCATCGCGGAGGTCTGGAACCCCGACGAGATCCGCAGCGGCACCCGCGAGACGGCACGGCTCTACCGCAACTCCTACGACCCCGAGCGCAGCGGCGACCTCATCGTGCAGGTGGAGCGCGGCTGCCTGATCTCCGCCTACGACTCGGGCACCACCCACGGCAGCCCCTACTTCTACGACCGCGCCGTGCCGCTCGTGTTCTGGGGCGCGGGCGTCGACCCGGGCCTGTTCCCGAGCGCCGCGCGCACCATCGACATCGCTCCGACCCTCGCCGGGGCCCTCGCGGTGCCGGTGCCCGAGGGCCTGGACGGCGCCCGGCTGTTCTGATCCCAGCGCATCCCATCCGCGGCTTCTTTCGTAAGCGCCTGACTTCGATACGTTTTCCGACTCGATGAAAACGACATTGATTTTCATTTTCACCCGCGTACACTGTCAGGACCGTGATCGTCTGCCACTGCAAAGCCGTCTCCGACCGCCAGGTGCGTGCCGCCGTGCGCGCAGGCGCCTCCCGGCGCGGAGCCGTGGCCCGGGCCTGCGGGGCCGGCACGGTGTGCGGTGGCTGCCGGCCCGTGATCGACGAGATCGTCTCCGCCGAGACGGTGAGCGGTGCCGGTGCGGGCACCGACGACGCGGCCGGCGTGCGCCTCGCGCCCAGCCGCTAGCGCGCCCGAACATCCTCCCCACTGAAATTGCTTTTCGACGCGCGAGCCGGCAGGCTGCTGGAGCGGAATCGGCACGTTGGGAGGGACACGCATGCAGGGCGACGCCGCGGTCATCGAGGCACTCAACGAGATCCTCACGGCGGAGCTCACCGCCGTGAACCAGTACTACGTGCACGCCAAGATGTGCGAGAACTGGGGCTACGAGAAGCTGCGCGCCAAGAAGTACGAGGAGTCCATCGGCGAGATGAAGCACGCCGACTCGATCATCGAGCGGATCCTCTACCTCGAGGGCGTGCCCAACATGCAGCGCCTCGGGACGGTGCGCGTCGGCGAGGACCCGGTGGAGCAGCACGAGCTCGACCTCGCCATGGAGAAGGAGGCCGTGAAGCGGCTCAACGAGTCCATCGCGCTGTGCCGCGAGAAGGGCGACAACGGCACCCGCGAGCTGCTCGAGGGCATCCTCACCTCCGAGGAGGAAGGCCTCGACTGGCTCGAGGCGCAGCTCCACCAGATCGAGGAGGTGGGCCGCAAGGCCTACCTGGCCGAGCAGATCTACGGCTAGGAGGCCGACCCGCCGGGCCGCGCGGGCCTGGGCTCGATCCAGGAGTGGGGGGAGGGCGATGCTCCGGAGGCGAGTGGGCCGGACCGCCGCGGCGGCGATGGCGCTGGCCCTGACCGCGCTGGCCCCGACGCTCGGCTGCACGAGCGTCGATCCCCTCACGGGCGAGAGCGAGGCCAGCAAGACCGCCAGGGGCGCGACCATCGGCGCCGCCACGGGCGCGGCGGCCGGGCTCGTCTTCGCCGACGACCACCGGGAGCGGCGCAAGCGCGCGTTGATCGGCGCCGGCGTGGGAGCCCTGGCCGGTGGCGCCGTCGGCGCCTACATGGACCGCCAGGAGGCCAGGCTCCGGGAGGAGCTCGCGGGCACCGGCGTGAGCGTCGGACGCGCCGGCGAAGTCCTGGTGCTGGACATGCCGGGCAACGTGACCTTCGACGTGGACCGCGCCGAGATCCGCGCCTCCTTCTACGCCGTGCTCACCTCGGTCTCCAGGGTGCTGAAGGAGTTCGACCGGACCGTGATCGAGGTGGCGGCCCACACCGACTCGACCGGGAGCGACGCCTACAACCGGTCCCTCTCGGAGCGCCGCGCCGACGCGGTACGTCGCTACCTGCGGGTGCAGGGGATCGACGACCTGCGCATCGTGGCCCTGGGCTGGGGCGAGGCGCGCCCCGTGGCGCCGAACGCCACCCGGGCCGGGCGGGAGCGCAACCGCCGGGTGGAGCTCACGCTGATCCCGCTGACGCGGGGCTAGGGCGAAGGCCTAGCGGCGCGTCGCGCGGCGCGAGCGGATCAGCAGGGCGCCGAGCCCGAAGAGCAGGGCGGCGCTGGGCTCGGGCACGGCCTTCTCGGGGTCCGTGTCCGTGTCGGTGTCCGTGTCCGTGTCGGTGTCGCTGTCGCCGCCGTCCACGATCGTGGAGTCCGAGTCGTCGTCGAGGAGGATGAGGGGCAGGCCGCCGCCGTCGCCCGAGGCCGCCAGGCGCAGCACGCTGCCGCCACCGGGGCCGCCGTCGGTCAGCAGGACCGGGGGCAGCTCCGAGAGGCCGATCTCGAAGTGGTCCACCGCGGGCGTCTCCAGGGTGCCCACCGGAGGCGGCTCCTGGGTGCGGGCGAAGCGGATCTCCTTGCTCGGCGGGGGCGCGACGCTCGAGCGCCGGGCGCGCCCGAAGCCGCACAGGCCGTGGGCCTCGCCGAGGATCTCGGGCTCGCTGCAGATGGCGGCGAGGCCGGCATCGGAGGCGTAGCGCTGGAGGAAATCCGGCGCCGGCGAGAAGTAGTCCTCGGCCTCGTCGCCGCCCAGGAAGTGCGGCACCGACGCGAGGGCGAGCATCGAGAGGAATGCGAAGGCGGCCAGCCAGCGACCCTGGTGGCCCGATCGAACGTCTGCGATTTGTTCCGCTGCCACCGCTCGTCTCTCCGTGCTCTCGGGTGTGCAACTCGGCGGCAGGTCCCGCCCGGCGCGGGAGCTTCCGAGAAGCCGCGCGGGAGTGCCGTCTCGAGTGAGTGCCCCGAGGCCCGCGAAAGGGTTCGCGAAAAAGCCGCGCTCGCGGTCGTTGCCTGCGCCTGCGCCGGCAGCCCGAGGCGCAAGGCCGCGGACTTGTAGTCACCCCGGCCTCGGGTACGTTCGGGCCTTCTTTTCACCCGCGGATCGATGGGACGATCCGATCCGACGCCGGAGGGACCCCGTGGGCTCCTACCTCAGCGACTCCATCCTCCTGTACCACGACCGCCTGGTGCCCTGGGACGAGCTGTTCCGGCTCACCAAGGGCGAGGGCGTGGACGTCGAGGCGGAGCGCGACGCACTGCGCGGCGTCCTCGAGACCGTGGCCGAGATCTGCGAGAGCATCGAGCCCGAGGCCCGCGAGGGCTGGTACGACCACGCGCGTCTCGAGGACGACGAGGTGATCCATCCGCCCCACGTCGCCAACGGCTACGCGAAGCTGCGCGACGCCGGGATCGTCTCCTTCGGCGTGCTCGAGGAGTACGAGGGCGTGGAGCTGCCGGCCTTCGTCGCCAACATCGTGCTCCAGATGATCTCCCGGGCCGACGGGGGCCTGATGACGGTCGTGGGTCTCCAGGCGGGGGTCGCCGAGGACATCCAGAAGTACGCCCCCGAGGACCTCAAGCGCCAGTACCTGCCGCGCTTCGCCTCGGGCGAGCTCCAGGGCTCCATGGACCTCACCGAGCCCCAGGCGGGCTCGGACCTCGGTGCGATCACGACCCGCGCCACGGAGAAGGACGGCGAGATCCGCATCAACGGCGAGAAGATCTGGATCACCAACGGCGGCAGCCAGGTCCACCTGGTGCTGGCCCGGGACGACGACACCTTCGAGGAGAGCAAGGGCACGACCCGCGGGCTGTCCCTGTACCTGTGCCCGCGGACGCTGCCCGACGGCACGAAGAACGGGGTGCACGTCGAGCGGCTCGAGGAGAAGCTCGGCATCCACGGCTCGCCCACCGCCGCCATGCGCTTCGACGATGCCAAGGCCTGGCGCATCGGCGTGAAGGGCGACGGCTTCAAGGCCATGCTCGACCTGATGAACAACGCGCGCCTCGGCGTGGCGGCCCAGGGCATCGGCATCGCCGAGGCCGCGCTCTCCGAGGCGGTGCGCTACTCGCGGGAGCGCAGGCAGTTCGGCATCCCCATCGGCGACCAGCCGCTGATGAAGAACATGCTGGCCCGCATGGTGCTCGCCCTCGAGGGCAGCCGCGCGCTGCTCTACCGCACCTGCACCCTGGTGGACGTGAACCGCGCCATCCGCCGGCGCCTCGACTCGGACGAGGAGCTGGCCGAGGTGGAGCGCAACGAGCTCGAGAAGACCTTCGAGCGCAACGAGACCCGCATCCGCCTGCTGACCCCCCTCGCCAAGTACCTCGCCACGGAGAACTGCGACCACATCACCCGCCAGGCGATCCAGGTGCACGGGGGCCTCGGCTTCATGGCCGAGTCCACCGTGGGCAAGCTCCACAACGACGCCATCATCACCACGATCTACGAGGGAACCTCGGAGATCCAGGTCTCCTTCGCGCTCAAGGAGATCGGCAAGGGGGCGCTGTTCGTGGTGGTGGAGGAGCTGCGCAAGGAGCTCGACGAGTTCCACGAGCCGCCCCTCGACGAGTACGCGTCCAAGGTCCGCGGTGGCATCGAGAAGATCCTCGGCGCGTCGGGCGCGCTGATGTCGGACTTCAGCTACGCGCTGCTGTGCGCGAAGCTCCTGGCCGACGCCGTGGTGGACGTGATCGTCGGCACCGAGCTGCTCAAGCAGGCCCGCGCCGACGAGCGCCGCCTCGACCTGGCGGCCTCGTGGATCAACCGCACCTCCCTCGAGATCGAGGCCAACGCCCGGCGCATCGCCGAGGGCACCGTGGCCCGGGTCGAGCGCTGCGAGAAGATCGTGGAGCTGGCGCCCTAGCGATGAGCGAGCCGACGGTCGACCTCGTCGCGGACCTGCTCGCCTACATCGACCGCTCGCCCACGCCCTACCACGCCGTGGCCGAGAGCGTGCGCCGGCTCGAGGCCGGCGGCTTCCGCTCCCTCTCGGAGAAGGAGCTGTGGCACTTCGAGCCCGGCGCCCGGCGCTACGTGGTGCGCGGCGACGGCTCCCTGGCCGCCTTCCAGATCGGCTCGGGCCCGCCCGCCGAGGGGGGCTACCGCGTGATCGGCGCCCACACCGACTCGCCGAACCTGCGCGTGAAGCCCGTGGCCGACGTCGCCGCCCACGGCTACCAGCAGCTCGCCGTGGAGCCCTACGGCGGCGTGCTGCTCCACACCTGGCTCGACCGGGACCTCTCCCTGGCCGGCCGCGTTCGCTTCGAGTCCGGGGGCGCACTGCGCAGTGCGCTGGTGGACTTCGGGCGCCCGCTGCTGCGCGTTCCGAACCTCGCCATCCACCTCGACCGCAGCGTGAAGGAGGGGCTCAAGCTGAACGCCCAGCAGCACCTGGCTCCGCTGCTCGGCCTGGCCGAGGGCCCCGCCCTCGCCGAGCTGCTCGCCACGGAGCTGCACGCCGCGGGGATCGCGGGGGTCGAGCCCGGGGACCTGCGCGCCTTCGACCTGATGGCCTACGACGTGCAGCCCTCCTGCGTGTCCGGCGCCCGGGGCGAGTTCGTCCACGCGCCGCGCCTCGACAACCTGGCCTCGTGCCATGCGGCGGTGACGGCGCTGCTGGCCGCCGCCGAGGTCGAGCCCGGCCCCGCCACGCGCATGATCGTGCTCTACGACCACGAGGAGGTGGGGAGCCGCAGCGCCCAGGGCGCCGGCGGCACGCTGCTCCGGGACGTGCTGGCGCGCAGCGTGACGGCGGTGAAGGAGCCCACCCCCCAGGCCCTCGAGCGCGCCGTGGCCCGCTCCATGCTGGTCTCCGCCGACATGGCCCACGCCGTCCACCCCAACTACGCGGACCGCCACGAGCCCGGCCACCGGCCGGTGATCGGCGGCGGCCCGGTCATCAAGGTGAACGCCAACCAGGCCTACGCGAGCGACGCCGAAACCGCCGGCGCCTTCGCGGCGCTCTGCCGGGAGCGCGACGCCGCCTGCCAGCACTTCGTGACGCGCAGCGACCTTGCCTGCGGCTCCACCATCGGCCCCATCAGCGCGGCGCGGGTCGGCGTCCCCACCGTGGACGTCGGCAACCCCATGCTCTCCATGCACTCCTGCCGGGAGATGGCGGGCAGCGCCGACGTCGCGCCGATGATCGACGTGCTCGGCGCCTTCCTGGCCGCGCGGGCTTGAGCCGTGGCGGCGGACTTCGGCCCCCACGAGACCAAGATGCGCAAGGAGGGCCTCCCGGATCTCGCGATCCGGACCTTCCGCTCCCAGTTCGAGCAGCTCGGCGCGGGCGAGCAGGGGATGCTGCCCGAGAGCGAGATCTCGCCGGTGGAGGCCGTGGAGGACTTCGCCGATCTCGCCGGAGCCGACGAGCGCGGCGCCGCGGAGCTCGCGCGCTCGGTGGTGATCAAGCTGAACGGCGGGCTCGGCACCAGCATGGGCATGACCCGGGCGAAGTCGCTCCTGCCCGTGAAGGGCGACCTCTGCTTCCTCGACGTGATCGCGCGCCAGGTGCTGCGACTGCGCGCCGGCAGCGGCGCCCGGGTGCCCCTGGTGCTGATGGACAGCTTCCGCACCCGGGACGACTCCCTCGCGGTGCTGGCGCGCCACCCCGGCCTGGCCGGCGACCTGCCCGCCGACTTCCTCCAGCACAAGGTGCCGCGCATCGACGCGGTGAGCCTCGAGCCCGTGAGCTGGCCCGCCCGCCCCGAGTACGAGTGGTGTCCGCCGGGCCACGGCGACCTCTACACCGCCCTCATCACCTCGGGCGTGCTCGAGGCCCTGCGCGGCAGCGGAACGCGCTGGGCCTTCGTCTCCAACGCCGACAACCTGGGCGCCGTCCTCGATCCGGGGATCCTGGGCTGGTTCGCGGCGTCGGGGGCGCCCTTCGCCATGGAGGTCTGCGACCGCACCCCGGCCCACCGCAAGGGCGGGCACCTGGCGCGCACCGCCGACGGCCGCCTGGTGCTGCGCGAGGTGGCCCAGTGCCCCGAGGCCGACCTCGAGCACTTCCAGGACGTCTCGCGGCACCGCTACTTCAACACCAACAACCTGTGGCTCGACCTCGACGCCCTGGCCGCGGCGCTGGACGAGCGCGACGGCATCCTGGGCCTGCCGCTCATCGTGAACCGCAAGCGCGTCGACCCCGAGGACCGCGGCTCCACCCCGGTGATCCAGCTCGAGACCGCCATGGGGGCGGCGATCTCGGTGTTCGCCGGGGCCCGGGCGCTGCGCGTGCCCGCCGCCCGCTTCGCGCCGGTGAAGACCACGAGCGACCTGCTCGCGGTGCGCTCCGACGCCTTCGTGCTCGACGCCGAGGAGCGCGTGGTGCCGGCGCCGGAGCGCGGCGACGCCCCGCTGCTCGTGGACCTCGACCCGGCCCACTACGCCACCGTGCCCGAGCTCGAGGCGCGCTTCCCCCACGGCCCGCCCTCCCTGGTGCGCTGCCGGCGCCTGCGCGTGCGCGGCGACGTCGTGTTCGGGCGCGGGGTCGCCTGCGAGGGCGAGGTGGAGGTGAGCACCGACGCGGACGCCGCCGCGCGCATCCCCGACGGCACCACCCTCGCGGGAGAAACCCGGGCGAGCGTCTAGAGGCGGCTCCGCAGACGGGTTACTCTCCGGCCATGTCCGGCCCCCTGGTGACGCGCATCGCGGGCGTGCCCGTGGCAGACCTGGTGCGCGACTTCGGCACCCCCACCTTCGTCTACGACGCCGAGGTGGTCGTCGAGCGCATCCGCGAGCTGCGCCGCTTCGACGTGGTGCGCTACGCCCAGAAGGCGTGCTCGAACCTCGCCATCCTCGACCTGTGCCGCCGCCATGGCGTGCTGGTGGACGCCGTCTCCGCCGGCGAGATCCATCGGGCCATGGCCGCCGGCTACGCCACCCAGGGCGACCCGCCGCCCATCCTCTACTGCGCGGACATCTTCGACCGCGACTCCCTCGAGGCCGTCCTCGAGCACGGCGTCCCGGTGAACTGTGGCTCGCCGGACATGATCGACCAGTACGGCGAGCGGGCACCGGGCGCGCAGATCGTCCTGCGCATCAACCCGGGCTTCGGCCACGGCCACAGCCGCAAGACGAACACCGGCGGCGAGCAGTCGAAGCACGGCATCTGGCACGAGCAGCTCGGCGACGTGCTCGAGCGCGCCGCGCGTCACGACCTGCGGGTGGTGGGGGTCCACGTCCACATCGGCTCGGGCACGGACATGGAGCACCTGGGCCGGGTGTGCCACGCGGTGGAAGGGTTTGCGCGCCGGGTGGGGCCCGGGCTGCGCATGATCAGCGCTGGCGGCGGGCTGCCCGTCCCGGTGGAGCCCGGCGACGCGCGCATCGACCTCGACGCCTACTTCCGGCTCTGGGACGAGACCCGCAAGCGCCTCGAGGGCGAGGTCGGCCACGCGGTGCGGCTCGAGATCGAGCCCGGACGCTACCTGGTGGCCGAGGCCGGCGTGCTGGTGGCGGAGATCCGCGCCGTGAAGCGCCAGGGCGGGAACCTCTTCTACCTGCTCGACGCCGGCTTCAACAACCTGGCCCGCCCGATCCTGTACGGCGCGCGCCACCCCATGGCGATCTCGCCCGCCGACGGCGACGACGCGCCGCGCCCCGAGCAGGAGGTGGTGGTGGGCGGCCCGCTGTGCGAGTCCGGCGACATCTTCACCCAGGAGGACGGCGGCATCGTGCGCAGCGAGCGCCTGCCCGAGGCCCGGGTGGGCGACCGGCTGGTGATCGGGCTCGCCGGCGCCTACGCGTTCGCCATGGGGTCGAACTACAACTCGAAGCCGCTCGCCGCCGAGGTGCTCGTGACCGGCGGCAAGGCCCACCTGGCCCGGGGGCGACAGTCCCTCGACGATCTGATCCGTGGAGAGTCCATCCCGCCCTCCCCGTGAGGGCCGAAGGAGAGCCACCTTGGGAATCGACACGACCCTGCTTCGGGACCTGTGCCCCCACACCCTCGCGAGCACCGACTACCCCGAGCTCGGGGAGCGCATCGAGGGGAAGGTGCGCGACAGCTACGTCCGCTCGGGCCAGCGCACCATCGTGGTGACGGACCGGGTGAGCTGCTTCGACGTGGTGGTGGGAACGATCCCGCTGAAGGGCCAGGTGCTGAACCAGATCGCCGCCTGGTGGTTCGAGAAGACGAAGGACCTCGCGCCGAACCACGTGCTCGAGGTGCCGGACCCGAACGTCTCGGTGGTACGGGAGTGCAAGCTGCTGCCCGTGGAGTTCGTGTTCCGCGGCTACCTCACCGGCGTCACCTCGACCTCGATCTGGACCGCCTACGAGAAGGGCGAGCGCACCTACTGCGGCCACCAGCTCCCGGAGGGCCTGAAGAAGCACGAGAAGCTGCCCGCGTCGCTCCTCACGCCCACCACCAAGGCGCCCAAGGGCGAGCACGACGAGCTCACCTCCCGCGCCGAGATCATCGCCCGGGGGACGCTCTCCGAGGATCTCTTCGATCGCGCCGAGGCCCTCACCCGGACGCTCTTCGCCGCCGGCCAGGAGTGGGCCGCGAGCCGCGGCCTGATCCTGGTGGACACCAAGTACGAGCTCGGGCTCGACGAGAAGGGCGACCTCGTGGTGATCGACGAGATCCACACGCCGGACTCCTCGCGCTACTGGTACCGCGACAGCTACGAGAAGGCGCTCTCCGAGGGGCTCGACCCGCAGGCCCTCGACAAGGAGTACGTGCGGCGCTGGCTGGTGCAGGAGCGCGGCTACCGGGGCGAGGGCACGCCGCCGGAGCTCCCGGACGACGTGCGCTGCGAGGCGGCGCGCCGCTACATCGAGGCCTACGAGCGCATCACGGGCAGCTCCTTCGTGCCCGACGTGGATCCGCCCGAGGCGCGCATCCGGCGGAACCTGGGCCTCTAGGCGCCCGCCGGCGCCCCCGCGCTCCATGGCGACCTCGCTGCCGCCCGGCGAAGCCGAGCCCGAGGTGACGCCGGGCTACGCCCGCTACGTGCTGGGCGTGCTGTTCGTCGTCTACGTCTTCAACTTCATCGACCGCCAGATCCTCTCGATCCTGCTCGAGCCGATCCGGTTGGAGCTGGGTGCCACGGACACCCAGATGGGGTTCCTGACGGGCTTCGCCTTCGCGCTCTTCTACACCTTCGCCGGGATCCCCATCGCGGCCTGGGCGGACCGCGGGGTGCGGCGCGACATCATCGCCCTGGGGCTCGCGGTCTGGAGCGCCATGACGGCGGTGTCGGGGCTCAGCCGCGCGTTCTGGCAGCTGGCCCTGGCGCGCATCGGGGTGGGGATCGGCGAGGCGGCCTGCAGCCCGCCCGCCCACTCGCTCATCTCCGACTACTTCCCGCCGGAGCGCCGCGCCACGGCCCTCGGCATCTACGCCATGGGGATCCACGTCGGCATCATGTTCGGCTACCTCGCCGGCGGCTGGATCAACGAGTTCTTCGGCTGGCGCGTCGCCTTCTTCGTGGTGGGCCTGCCCGGGATCGCCCTCGCCCTGGTGCTGCGCTTCACGGTGCGCGAGCCGCGCCGGGGCGGCGCCGAGGGGATCCGCGAGGAGCCCGAGCAGTCCGAGGCGCCCTCCACGGGCGACGTGCTGCGCACGCTGTGGCGGCTGCGCTCCTTCCGCCAGCTCGCTCTCGCCGGCGCCTTCATGTCCTTCGCGGGCTACGGGGTGGCGATCTGGTCGCCCACCTTCCTGATCCGCGTGCACGAGATGGGGACGGGCGAGACCGGCACCTGGCTGGGGATCATCACCGGCCTGGCCGGGCCCGTGGGCGCGCTCTCGGGGGGCTGGATCAGCGATCGCCTCGGCGCCCGCGACCCGCGCTGGTCGGTGTGGATGCCCGCCATCGCGTCGGTGGCGGCGCTGCCCTTCGCGGCGCTCTTCCTGCTCTGGCCGGAGCCGCGTGCCGCGCTGCTGTTCTCCATCGGGTCGACCCTGATCGGAGCCATGTGGCTGGGCCCCGCCTTCTCCACCGTGCAGGGCCTGGTGGGGCTGCGCATGCGCGCCGTGGCGTCGGCCATCTTCCTCTTCGTGCTGAACCTGATCGGCCTGGGCCTGGGGCCCCAGGTGGTGGGCTTCCTCAACGACGCGGTCTTCGCGGCCGAGGGCGTGGAGGCGGTGCGCTGGTCGATGCTGTGGGTGGTCGGTGTGATGAGCGTCTGGGCCGCGCTGCACTTCGTGCTGGCGGCGCGGCACCTGCGGCGCGACCTCGGCGCCGCCACGGCGTGACGCCCGCGTGAGACGCGGCGCGCTCCTCGCCCTCGCGGTGGTGCTCGCCGTGGCGGCGTGGCCTCCGATCGGACTCGGCGCGCTCGGGTTCGTGGTGGTGGCGCCGCTGGTCGCCGCTCTCGAGGGCCTGCGCCCGCTGCGGGCATTCCTCGTCACCTGGGCGCAGTTCGGCCTGGCGGGCGGGGTGGTCTTCCGCTGGCTCTTCCACGGGCTGCTCGAGGAGTACCAGGTCGCCCTCGGGCCCTCGATCGCCTTCGTGGTCGTCTTCGTGGCCGTGCTCTCCCTCGGCACCGCGCTCGCGGCGGCGCTCTGGGCCGGGCTCGGGCGGCGCGCCGGGCCCCTCACCGCGCCCCTCGTCTTCGCCGCCCTCTGGACCCTCTCGGAGTGGGGGCGCAGCGTGCTGCTCGGCGTGCCCTGGTGGCTCCTCGCCCACACCCAGGCGCGCACGCCGCTCTTCCTCCAGAGCGCCGAGCTGCTCGGCGCCTGGGGGCCCGGCTTCGTGCTGGCGGCGAGCGGTGCGGGCCTGGGCCTCGCCGGCGCGCGGCGCAGCGCCCGCCCGCTGTGGCTCCCCGCGCTCCTCGTGCTCGCGAGCGCGGGCTACGGCGCGCTGCGCATGGCCCGACCCGTGGAGGGCGGGCCGCCCTTCCGCGTCGCGGTGGTGCAGGCCTCGGTGGCCCAGGCCGAGCGCTTCCAGCCCGGCTCGGCGCTGCGCAACACCCTCGAGCACGCGAAGCTCACCCGCGCCGTGGTGGCGGAGTCGGCCCCGGACGTCGTGGTGTGGTCCGAGACCGCGGTCGACGACGACCTCGACGCCCGGCCCGAGCTGCGCCGGCTGCTCGAGCGCCTCACCGACGAGATCGGGGCGCCGCTGGTGACGGGCGCCCCGCGCACCCGCGCGGGCCGCCCCGAGAACGCGGTGCTGCTCTTCGCGCCCGGCGGCGGCATCGCGGAGAGCTACGCGAAGCAGCGCCTGGTCCCCATCGCCGAGGGCGACGCGGCGTGGACGGGCCCGCTCGCGCCGCTGGTGCCCGAGGTGGCGAGAGGCGAGCCCTACGCGCCCGGCGACGAGGCCACGGTGTTCCGGGCGGGCCCGGCTCCCTTCTCGACGCCGATCTGCTTCGAGGTCACCTACCCGGACCTGATGCGGGGGTTCCGCGCGGCCGGCGCCGCCTGGATCGTGAACCTCTCGAACGACGCCTGGTTCGGCCCCACCGGCTACCCGGAGATGCACCTCCGGCACGCCGTGCTGCGCGCCGTGGAGCTGCGGAGCTGGGTGGTCCGGGGCGCCAACACCGGGATCTCGGCCGCCATCGATCCCCACGGCCGGATCGTCGCCGAGGTGCCGCCCTTCGAGGACGGAAGCCTCGTCGTGGAGATCTTCCCCACCCGGGGGGGCACCCCCCATCTACGCTTCGGTGACGTCCCGGCCCTGGGGCTCCTCGTCGGGGGGCTCGCGTTGACAGCGGCGGCAGGGCGGTGGCATAAGGGGGGAGGGGCCCCTCGGGAGAGACGATGAAGCGCCCGCTCCTCGCCGGCCTGCTGGCCGCCGTGCTCGCCGTGCCCGCCGTCGCGAGCGTCACCATCATCACCATCATCGGGCTCCCCGCGCCGCCGCTCGTCGAGACCGGCGGGCGCCTGCTCTCCGCCCCACAGTCCCTCGCCGCCGGCGACGAGACCCTGGGCAGCTTCTCCCTCGCCTCGGGCAGCGCCGAGGACCTGCGCCTCGCGCCCGGGACGGCGGCGCTCGAGACCTTCGACGGCCGCGTCGCCGGCGCCGCCGTGCGGGTCAACGAGGCGCGCAACGTGGACCCGGGCACGGGCCGGCCGCGCCAGCCCGGCGCCACGGGCCCCTGCGACACCGGGGCCGAGCCCGACTGCCTCACGCCCCTCGACGCCTGGAACGTGAACTTCACCGCCTACGACGACCTGTGCGCGTCGAGCATCCTCCTCTCGGGCGTCTTCCCGGCACCCTGCGCCACCACCTCCTTCCTCGACCAGAGCAACACCCTGACGGGGCAGCCGGCGTTCAATCCGATCTTCGAGCCCACGGTGGCGGCGTTCGGAGCGAACGTGATCGCCGGCAACGACACCGCCGGTGTGGTCCTCGACCTGCTGGCCGTGGGCCTCTCGGACTTCCTGGTCCCCCTCAACGTGGACCCCTGCGACGGCTTCCTCTCCGACTGCCTGACCCCGGCGGGTGGGCCGGGGCAGGTGGACGAGAGCAACGCCTTCTTCGCCCAGGCCGGCTTCCCCACCTTGAACGACGTCCTCACCCCGGCCCAGAAGGCGCTCTTCGGCTGCGGCGAGCTCATGTTCATCAACTGCGAGCTCGTGGGGATCCCCTTCGAGCTCACCGAGGCCGGGGCCCTGCTGCGCGCCTTCGTCGCCGGCGACGCCGACGCCGCGGACGCGAGCGTGGCCCAGCCCGGCACCCTGGGAACCCTCGCCGACGGCTGCAAGCGCACGCTCGGGGAGCTCGGCGTGACCCTGGCCGGCTGCCGCGGCCCGGGGGATCTCGGCTTCGACGCCAACGTGGACGGAACCCAGGAGGGGCTGCTGCACCCGCTCACGGACCAGGCCTTCTCCTCGGAGGTCGCCGCCGCCTCGTGGAACCTGCTGATGCTCCTGGTCGGCACCTCGCTCCCCTTCACCGGCGAGCCGGGGCTCGACGAGGTCGACCCCGCCCAGCTCCTGCGCACCGACGGCTGCTCGGTGGCGCGCCCGGGCCTGTGCCGCGAGGTGGCGAACCTCGCGAGCCTCTCGGCGCTCCACCCCGAGGAGGATCCCCGCGGCGAGCCCCGGCAGCGCTGGTTCTGGGAGTCCGGCGCGCAGTACGCCATCGACGAGGCGAGCGAGGGCGCGGCGAGCCTCCAGGGTGGCCGGCTCCACGCCGTGGGGCCCGAGGACGCGACCGACGGCTCGGGGGAGGTCCAGGCGCGCTTCGTCGCGGTGCCGCCCGATGGCACGCCGCCGCCCGGCCCCACGCCCTTCCTCGTGTCCTTCGGCTTCTCGTTCCGGGGCGTGGGGACGGGCGTGCTGGCCGAGTGCAGCAACGGCCGGGACGACGACGGCGACGGCCTGGGCGACGCCGACGACCTCGGCTGCCCCGACCCGCTCGGCTCGGTCGAGGACCCCGCCTGCGACGACGGCGAGGACAACGACGGCGACGGCCTGACGGATCTCGACGACCCGGGCTGCTTCGAGAACCTGTACAGCGAGGGCTCGGCCTGCGGCCTCGGTGCCGAGCTGGCCCTGGTGCTGCTGCCCCTCGCGGGGTGGCACCGCCGCCGCCGCCGGAGCTGAGCGCGGTCAGCGCTCCGCGCTCGCGCGCGGCGCCGGGCGCAGGCCCGCGTCGAGCTGCACCTCGGCCTCGCCCAGGGCGCCGAGGAGCGCGCGCAGCAGCGTCCACTCGATGTGGGGCCAGGCCTCGCGCGGCGTGAAGCCGTCGTTGGCGGAGCGCGCGACGGTCACCAGCCGGGGCTGGATGCCGTCCTCGCCGATCAGCGCCGCGATGTGGGCCGCGGTGGCCTCGATGGCCCGGGCGTCGGCGCGGTGCTCGGGCAGGCCCACCAGGTCGCGGCCGGCCTCGGCCATGAGCCGGGGGCCCACGCTCACGTCGTCGCGCAGGAACACGTTGCGGAAGTACAGCAGGTCGCGCGCCGAGACGCCGAAGCGCCACAGCCGCCAGGCGCCGCCGAGCTGCTCGCCGAGGCTCCCGCCGCTCACGTTCTCCGCGGCCTCGAGCAGCGCCTCGAGGTCGCGGATGCGCGCCTCGGGCTCCTCGGCCAGCGCCAGGCGCTCGCGCGCGAAGGAGCCGCGCAGGCGGTCGAGCTCCGCGTCGCCGAGCCCGGCGTGGCGCAGGCGATCCGCCGACGGGTTGCGGGTCGCGAAGCCGTCGAGGTCGATGTCGAGGATCCAGGCGTCGTCCGGGAGCGCGCCGGGGCGCTGGGCCGCGTCGGCCAGGGTCATCACGTCCACCCGCAGCTCGACCACGTCGGTGAGCTTCGCCCGCGGTGCCCAGGCGTCGTCGAGCACCCAGTAGTCGTTGGGGTCGTCGACGCGCAGCTCGCCCCGGGCCGTGGCGCCCAGGCGGAAGCGGTGGCTGCCGTCGGGGAGCTGGGTGGCCCACTCGGGGCGCAGCCACACCACGCGATCCACCAGCCCGATCCAGGCCGCCCCGAGCTGGAAGCTCGCGATGTCGAGGGCGCGCAGCAGGGCGTCGGGCGACTGCCGCAGCTCCCGGCCGAGCAGCCGGCCCGGCACCGCGAGGTCCGGGTGGGCGTCGAAGTGGACCACCGTGAGCCCCTCGCCCGGGACCCGGCCCTCCTCGTCCGCGGCGTGCAGCCAGTGGCGCAGCACGGCGTGGTGGGAGTCGCAGATCACCACCCGCGGCCTGGGCTCCTCGGCGCCGGCGGCGCCGGCGAGGAGCGCTGCGGCAACGAAGCAGCCGAGAATCGCCTTCAGAGGCAGCCCGCCGCGTTGCCCACACAGATCGGCAGCTCGTTGCTGAGCAGGCCCCTCGGGTTCATCAGCTGGAGCAGGTGCATGCCGTCGGACGGGATCTGGTCGAGCTCCACCTCGATGACCTCGTCCGCGCAGGCCGGCTGCCAGCCGCCGCCCAGGCAGCGGACGCTGCCGCCCACGGGCAGCCCGTCCAGGAAGACCCGCGCTCCGTTGCGCACCTCGACGCCGCTCAGCGTCATGGGGTTCTGGGCCGGCAGCATGGGGAGCGCCGGGTCGCCCGTGGGGCCCGTGCCCGCGAAGGCCGGGGCGATCAGCGGCTGGTGGTGGTCCTCGCCGCCCACGTTCGCGCGCAGGCGCGCCGTCACCGTGACGAGGGACTCGCCCGTCGAGGCCTCCTCGATCAGCTCGGCCCGGGTGAAGTCGAGCCCGATGCCGACGTACTTCTGCTCGAAGTCGTCCCAGGAGAGGTCGAGGGGGCCGCCGCCCACGCGGGTCCCCACGGCGCGCAGGTTCACCACGCCGCGGGCGTCGGCGGCCTCGAGGTCGTCGAGCATGGCCTGGGTCGCGGCGAGGGCCGCACCGTTGGTCGTCCGGGTGTTGAGCGTCACCTGGCGCCCCGCCGCTCCGGAGTAGCCCGTGCTCCCCTCCTCGACCATCTGGAAGATGTCGTCGGGGTCCACGGCGTAGACCGGGTTGAAGAGCAGGAACGCGGTGCTGAAGACCGCCAGCTCGTCGTAGCCCTGGGCCGGGTCGTAGGGGTTGGGAGAGGGCGGGGCGCTGAAGGGCCCGAGGTTGAGGCCCAGGTTGGCGAGGATCATGGTGTCCTCGGCCGCCGTCGTGCCCAGGGAGAACTGGAGGAAGCGGTCGTTCAGGCCGCGCATGGTGGGCACGTCGAAGCCCGCGAGCGTCGCGGAGTTGGTGCCCGTCCCGAGCGGCAGCTCGTGGCAGCCCGCGTTCGAGTCCGCGCAGGAGTTCGGGTTGCTCGAGCCGCCCTGGTCCATGAAGAAGTCGGCGAAGCCGTCGCGCGCCGAGGTCGTGACGACGTCGCTCATGGGCCGCTCGCGGGCCGGCGGGTAGGGGACCGCGGCGAGGAACACCGCCATGTCGCTGCGCTCCGGGTCGTCGAGCTCGCCGCCGTCCGCGCAGCCGTCGGACTGGTCGCACATCACGCCGGCCAGGCTGCCGTTCACCAGGTCGACGAAGCACTCGTGCTCCTCGCTGCAGTCCGGCGGCTCGGAGCCGTTGCTCCCCACGGCGCCGTTCGATCCGCCGAAGGGGTCGCCCAGGGTGCCGTCCCAGTGGAGCGGCAGGGTGTCCTTCAGGCCGCGGATCGGCATCGTGGTGCGGGCCTCGTCGTCGCCGGTGCACAGGCCGAAGAAGCAGGCGCCGCCGATGCGCCACAGCAGCTGGTCGGTGTTGCCGTCGGGGTGGCAGCTCGCGCAGGAGAAGGTGCCCGAGGTGGAGGCGAAGGCCGAGTTGAAGGCGATGCGGCCGCGACGCACGTCCTCCGGGGTCGGGTCGCTCCCGACGGGGATCTCGGAGACCAGCGCGAGGGCGTCGGGATCGGCCACGTTCACGACCGCCACGCTGTTGGCCAGGGTGTTGAGCACGTAGGCGGTCTGGGGTGCACCGCCGGCGCCGGAGCGCAGGGCCAGGCCGCGCGGGATCTGCTGGCCCGCGTCGGCTCCGCTGCCGAGATCGAGGATGTCGCGCACCGCGCCGGTACCCGGGTCCAGGGTGAACACGCGGCTGCTCGCGGCGGCCGTCGCCACCACGACGGCGTCGTCGCCGGAGACCGCGATCCCGTAGGGGGTGGCGAGCTGCTGGCCGTCGGGCACCGCGGCCGGCGGCGCGGGCTCGAGGTCGAGCTGGGTCGGCGCGCCGCAGCTCCCGCCGCCGCAGTCCACCCGGGCGATCCGGTTCAGGAACACGCGGTTGTCGAGGGCGGGCAGGTTCTCGCCCTCGAGGCCGTTGTCGGCGTTGCGCGCATCGGCCTGGGTGACGAACACGCGCCCCGCGCCGTCCACCGCCACGCCGTACAGGAGCGTGCCCACGCCGGTCACGGTCTCGACCACGCTGTCCGTCGCCACGTCGATCACGAACAGGTCGCGGTCGGGCAGCGCCGGGTTCACCACGATGTTCTTGTCCGCGCCCGGGATGTTCGGGTTGGTGGCGAAGGTGACGAGGTCGGCGGCGCCCAGGGTGCAGTCCGGCGGCGAGCCGCCGAACAGGCAGACCGAGACCTGGGTCTGGTTGTGGGACTCGAAGGCCGCCACGTAGAGCAGGCCGTCGTGCACCGCCAGGGCCCGGGGGTCCTGGGCGGTGATCGGGATCAGGCCGGTCACCGTGTAGCTGGTGGTGCTCAGCACGGCGATCTGGTTGGTGGAGGAGAGCGCCACGTAGGCCTTGGTGGAGTCGGGGAACGCGATCCCCACGGGCTCGTCGAAGAGCGTGGTGCCGCCGGCGTCCATGGCCTGCACGGTCTCCACCACCTGGTGCAGGGTCACGCTGCCCGGCTGGGTGTCGATCACGCTCACGCTGTCGGACACGTGGTTCGAGACCCAGACCTCGTTGCCGTCGGGCCGCACCGCCACCGCGACGGGGTCGATCCCGACGGGCACCGTCGCCACCACGGAGCCCGCCGCGGTGTCGATCACGTCCACGCTGTCGCTCGTGGTGTTGGCGACGTAGAGGCGCGAGCCGTCGGGCGAGAGCGCGAGCGGGTTCACCTGGGGGCTCGCGAAGGTCTGGTGCCCCGCGGCCTCGTGCTCGAAGCGGCGGCGGGCCGCGTCCGAGGGCTCGGGCAGTGCGAAGCTGGCCGCGACGGCGGCGAGCAGGCCCAGGCGCAGTGCGGTGGCGAACATGGAAGGGCTCCTCGGGTCCCAGGCAGTGGGGACCGCGCTGCTGGAGGCGCCCCGGCGGTGGCTCCGGCTCCTCCGCGCGCTGCGCCCCATTCTACACGCTCCAACCCATTAGGTCGGGAGACCGCTCCAACCCGGTAGGTCGGGAGACCGCTCCAGCCCGGCAGGTCGGGAGACCGCCCGCTGGAGGCCTCGGGGCCGGGGAGGCCCCTGGGCGGCCCGAACGGGGGGTGCGCCGCCGCGCTAGCCTCCCGCCGTGGTCGAAGCGCTCCCGCGGGCCGAGGACGTCGCCATTGCGCCGCTCCCGCCGAGCCAGCTCCCCGAGGCCGTCGGCCTGCTCGCCCGGGCCTTCCGCGACAACCCGCTGAACCGCGCCGTGGCGCGCTGGCGCGGGGCCCGCGCCCGCCAGCGCATCAACGAGCACGGCATGCGGGCCCACCTGCCCGTCGCCCTCGCCCGGGGCCGCGTGCTGGGCGCCCAGCGCGAGGGCGTCCTGCGCGGGCTGCTCGTCGCCGCGCTGCCCTGGGGCTACCCGTTTCCGCCGCCGCCCTGGGGCGCTCGGCTGCGCTGCCTGGTGGGGCAGGGCCTCGGGGTGGCGTCGCGCTGGGCCCAGGTCTACGCCGCCCTCGATGCCCGGCATCCCCGGGACGAGCACTGGTACCTCGGCACCCTGGGTGTCCACCCGGACTTCCAGGGCCAGGGGATCGGGGGCGCGCTGCTCACGCGCTGGCTCGCCGAGGTGGACCGCGACGGCCTGCCGGCCTGGCTCGAGACCGACCGCGACAGCAACCTCGGCTTCTACGGCCGGGCGGGCTTCTCGGTGGCGGAGGAGCTCGAGGTGCTGGGCGTGCCCGTCTGGGCCCTGCGCCGCGAGCCCCGGGCGGGCGCGCCGCCGGGCGCAGTAGAATAGGGCGCCATGTTCGGCCGACGCCCCGACGCCACCCTGGTGACGGACCTCTCCCCGGTGCGCCGCTTCATGCCGATGCTCTCGGCGCGGCGCAACGACAACCTGGTCTACTACGGGCACGAGGTCCCGGTGGACGCCGCCCTCGCCTTCGTGGAGGAGTGGAACCGGGGCCGCGACCCGGCGAAGCGCATGACGCTCTTCCACCTGCTGCTGCGCGCGCTGGCCCGGGTGGCCGAGGAGCGCCCGCGCATCAACCGCTTCACCGCGGGCGGCAGGCTCTGGCAGCGCGACGGCGTCTGGATCAGCTTCAGCGCCAAGCAGGCCATGGCGGACGGCGCGCCGATCCTGACCGTGAAGCGCCGCTTCGAGCCCGACGAGTCCCTGGACGCCATGGTGGAGGCGCTGACCGGGGACCTGCGCCGCGGTCGCAGCGGCGAGCCGAGCACCTCGGACAAGGAGGTGGGGCTGCTGCTCAAGCTGCCGCCCTTCCTGGTGCGCGGGCTCATCCGGCTGGCCCGCGGCATCGACGCACTGGGCCTGCTGCCCCGTGCGATGATCGAGCCCGACCCGATGTTCTCCTCCTTCTTCGTGGCGAACCTGGGCTCCGTCGGCCTCGATGCCGGCTTCCACCACCTGTGGGAGCACGGCAACTGCCCCTTCTTCTGCGTGATGGGCGCGGTGCAGGTGGGCGACGACGGCGTGCGCCGCGTCCCGCTGAAGTGGACCTTCGACGAGCGGGTCGAGGACGGCTTCTACTGCGCCCGCAGCCTCGAGCGCCTGCGCGAGCTGCTCGAGCACCCGGAGAAGCTCTGAGCGTGGCCGACGGTCCGCGGCGCGATCTCTACGAGGTGCTCGGCGTGGCGCGGGACGCCGACGCCGACGCCCTGCGCACCGCCTACCGCAAGCTCGCGCGCCAGTACCACCCCGACGTGAACCCGGGCGACTCCGCCGCCGAGGAGCGCTTCAAGCAGGTCTCCGAGACCTACGCGGTGCTGTCGGACCCGGAGAAGCGCCGGAACTACGACGAGTTCGGCCACGTGTCCCTCGAGAGCGGCTTCGACGCCGACGCCGCCCGCAAGGCGCGCGAGGCCTTCGGGGCGCGGTTCGGCGCCGGCGGCGGCGCCGCGCCGGGGGGCTTCCCGGGCGAGGAGTTCGAGTTCCACGACGTGGACGACCTGCTGGGGAGGTTGTTCGGGCAGGGGCCCGGCCGCGAGGGGCCGGCCGGGGAGCGGGGCCGGGCGCGGCCCTTCCCGATGCGCGGCCCGGACCTCGAGGCCGGCCTCGAGCTCGACTTCTTCGAGGCCGCGCGCGGCGGCGAGAAGCGCCTGGTGCTGCCGAGCCCGACCGGTGGCACCCAGACCGTCACCGTGCGCATCCCGCCCGGCGTAGCCGACGGCGGCCGCATCCGCATCCCGGGCAAGGGCGCGCCGGGGAGCGGCGGCGGTCCGCCCGGCGACCTGTGGGCCACGCTCCGCGTGCGCCCCCACCCGGTGTTCCGCCGCGAGGGCCGCGACCTGCTCCTCGACCTGCCGGTGACCGTGAGCGAGGCGACCCGCGGCGCCAAGGTCGAGATCCCGACCCTCGAGGGCCGCGCCACCGTGACCGTGCCCGCCGGCACCGACGGCGGCCGCAAGCTGCGCCTCGCCGGCAAGGGCATCGCGCACCCGGCGGGCGGCGCGCCCGGCGACCTCTACGCCGTGGTGCGCATCGTGGTGCCCCGCGATCTCGACGAGGGCGCGCTGCGCAGCCTCGAGGCCCTCGAGGGCTTCGAGCCCGCCGACCCCCGCAAGGAGCTCTTCTCGTGAGCCGCGCCCGCGTCGAGGAGATCCTGCGCTTCCTGGGCGTCGACGACCCGGAGCTGCTGGCGCTGCTGCGCCGCGAGGGCCTGTTCCTCGAGGACGAGCTCGAGGCCGAGGAGGCCGAGGAGCTGCGCGTCGCCACCACCCTGGTGCGCGAGCTCGGCGTGAACGCCGCCGGCGTCGAGGTGGCGCTCCACATGCGCCGGCGGCTGCTGGTGCTCGAGCGCCGCATGACCGCGACGCTCCAGCAGCTGCTCGAGGAGCGCGGGCGGCGCTGAGGAGCGGGGCGCGAGCGCTCGGCCCTGCGCCTCCGCGCGCCGTGTGCAACCTTCACGCCGCCCATGACCCATGCCGCACCGGGAGCCCCGCGCGCGCTGCGCCCGGACGACGGCCGCCTCGAGCGCGGCCGCAGGGCTCGGGCCCGCATCCGCGAGGCCGCGCGCTCGCTGTTCCGCGAGCGGGGCTTCGACCGCACCACCCTGCGCGCCATCGCGGAGCGCGCCGGCATGGGGGCGAGCTCCATCTACCGCCACATCCGCAGCAAGGAGGAGCTGCTGGTGGAGGAGCTGAAGGAGCTCCAGGAGGAGGCCTGGCTGCGCTTCCGCCGGGGCGACGACCGCGGCGCGCCGGCCCGCCTGCGCCTGCGCGCCTTCCTCGACGCCCAGCACCAGCTCCTCGCCCGCGAGCCCGACTGGACCACCATCGCGCTGCGCGCCGTCACCCACCCCGAGGCCCGCGTCGCCCGCCGCTCCCTGGCCCTCGACGACCACACCGTGGGCCTCGTCTCCGAGATCCTGCTCAACGGGCGCATGCGCGGCGAGGTGGCGGCCGACGTCGACGTGCTCGGCGCCGCGCGCACCATCGTGCAGCTCGCCAGCGGCCTGCGCGTCTCCTGGGCCAACGGCCTGCTCGAGGCCGACGCCTGCCGCGAGGCGATCGAGTCCGGCGTGGACCTGCTCTTCCGCGGGCTCCGTCCCGGCTAGAGGTCGCGGTCCTCGGCGATCGCCGCGAGCTTGGCCTTCACCCAGGCCTCGTGCTCCGGCCCCTCCCAGACGCGGTGCTCGCCCCGCGCGTAGGCCTGGGCGTTGCGGTGGTAGTACCAGGCGTTCATGCGGTTCTCGTGCGTGCAGTCGCGCTGCTTGATCACCTTCGCGGGCAGGCCGGCCACGATCGAGCCCGGCGGGATCACGTCCCCCTCCTTCACCACTGCCCCGGGCGCCACGATGGAGCCCCGTCCCACGGTGGCCCCGCTCATCACCGTGGCGTTGATCCCGACCAGGCAGCAGTCCTCGATGGTGGCGCCGTGGATCGTCGCGTGGTGGGTGATGGAGCAGAAGTCGCCGATGCGGGTCGGGTGGTCGTAGTCCACGTGCACCATCACGAAGTCCTGGAGGTTGGTCATCCGCCCGACCGTCACCTCCAGGCACTCGCAGCGGATCACGCACTGCGGCCACACCGAGGAGCCTTCGGCGATCGTGATGCGGCCGTAGAGCTCGGCGCTCGGCGCGATCCAGGCGCTGGGATGGATGGACTGCACGCGGCTCCCGGAGGCGCTCAGTCCGTGCAGGCGATGCAGCGGGACGTGTAGGGCAGGGCGGCGAGCCGCGCCTCGCCGATGGGCTCCGCGCAGCGGGCGCAGTCGGCGTAGGTGCCGGCCTCGATGCGGCGCAGGGCGGTCCGGATCTCCTCGATCTCCTTCAGCTCGGACTCCTCGAGGCGCTCGTAGACCTCGTCGTTCTCGGTCTCGGTGGCCCGCTCCTGCCAGTCCGGGTTCCCGGGCTGCTGGAGGTGGCCCTGGATCTTGGCCTGCCGCGCGGTCAGCTTGGCGAGCCTCTGCTCGAGGTCGGCTCTCGTCTCGTCCAGGCTGGCCATGGCGGAGTCCTCCGTCGGCTTCGCGGGTCGGGCGCGCAGTCTACCCCGCGCCGCGAGCCGAGGCCCCTCGGGGCCACGGGCTCGGCCGAAAAATCGTGGCCCGGCCTGCGACCTTTCCGGATCCCCCCGCGTAGACGGGCGCATCGGGGCAATGCCGCCCCGATCGAGGAGGAACATCCCCATGCGCTCTGCTCTGCTCTGGATCCCCCTGCTGACCGGTCTGCTCGCGGCCGCTCCCACCCTGGCCGACGACTCCGACTCCGACAGCGGTCGCCGCGGCGGCGCCGTCTACGAGGTGGTGGTCACCAACATCACCAAGGGCCAGACCTTCACCCCCATCCTGGTGGCGACCCACGCCCCGAGCGTCCGGCTCTTCCAGGCCGGCTCCCCGGCGAGCCAGCCCCTCGAGATCCTCGCCGAGGACGGGGGCACCGGACCCCTCACCGACGCCCTGCTCGACGAGGGCCGTCGCGTGGGCGACGTCCGGACCATCGACGGCCTGCTCCCGGCCGGCCAGACGTCGGCGCGGATCCGCGTGCGGGCCGGTCGCCGCCACACGCGCATCAGCGTCGCCGCCATGCTGATCCCGACCAACGACACGTTCTTCTCCGTGAACGGCGCCCGGTTGCCGCGGTACGCCACCACCTTCGATGCCCCGGGCTACGACGCGGGTACCGAGGAGAACGACCAGGACTGCGCCAACATGCCGGGCCCGCGCTGCGGCGGCGAGGGCTTCTCCGAGGAGCCCGGCCCCGGCGACGAGGGCTTCGTCCACATCGGCAACGGCTTCCACGAGCTCGACCCCGAGGACCCGAACGTCCTCGGCCCGTTCCTCTACGACTGGCGCAACCCGGTCGCGCGGGTGACGGTGCGGCGGGTGCGGTAGCCGCGCGAGCCAGACCGAGCTCGCCCCCCGGCCCGGTCGGGGGGCGAGCGGTCTCCCCTCAGGCTCGCCGTCGGACGCGCCCGCGAGCCCATCCCAGCAGGGGCAGGACGAGGCCGAGCTCGAAGCCGAGCCCGCAGCCCTTCTGCTCCGTGTTGCGCCAGGGCCGACCGATGCAGTGGATGTCCGCACCGTTGGGGTCGCCGTTCCCCACGCCGAGCACGGACTCGCCGCCGTCGAAGTCGGTTCCCGTGCTGCCGTCGTTGTTCACGCCGTCCTGGCATGCCGGGCTCTCGGTGGAGGAGACGGGGCTGCTGCAGCCGGGGTCCCCGTTGCCCATCTCGAAGCCCGGGGCGTCCCCCTTCGTCAGGGGGTCGTAGTCCCAGCGGCAGTCGAGGTCGTTGTCGAGGCCGTCGTCGCAGGGGAGCGCGGCCGATCGCTCGGATTCGTCCTCCGCGCTGTCGCAGCCCGGATCGTTGCCGAAGTCGACGTGGCCGTCGCTGTCGTTGTCGATGCCGTCATTGCACGGCGAGAAGCTCGCGATGGGCGGATCCGGCGGGGCACAGGGCTCGAGGGCGACCCGCAGGTTCGCATCGGCGACGCGTCCCGAGGGCGACGCAGTGGCCGCGCTCCCCTGCGAGCTCACCCACACCGTGTCCCCGATCTCGGCGTCGAACTCGAAGCTGAGGCGGTGCCAGCCGGCGCCCTCGTTGGAGTTGAAGATCGCGTCGTATCCATCGGGAGGGACACCGTTGATCTGGAAGCCCTGGAAGACGGTGCCGACGGCGGTGGGCGTCGGGCCGTCGATCAGGACGTTCGAGAACAGGTAGACCGTGATCGGGTCACCCACCGTCTCGCCGAAGTCGGGCTCGATGGTGAGGACCATGCTCGACAAGTAGCTCGCGGGATTCGTGCTGCTGCTCTTCGCCCAGCCTCCGACGGTGCCGTGGAGGTCGGTGCGGGCCAGCTCGTAGCCGGCGATCCCGTTTCCGCTGGGAGAGACGTACTTCACGAAGTCCGGCCCGAAGGAGGTGCCGGAGTCGCTGAACTCCCAGGTCACCGCATAGGCCCAGCTGCCTCCCCAGGCGTCCCGGTAGACGAGCCTCGCCGCACTGGCCTGCGTGGCAACGAAGGAGAGAGCGAGCAACGAAAGGAGCAGCCGTACCATCCAACCCCCCTGCCTGGTAGACGGGCGGGATTCTGACCGATGGCACTGGCGAGCCGGTATGAGCTGCTTCACACCGGTGAATGGGTCACTCCACCCCGCTCCGCTCGATCTGGCGCACCCCGTGCCCCCGCGCCTCGAGCAGCGCGGGGATCCCCGTCTCGCCCACCAGGTGCCCGGCGCCCACCACCACGAAGTAGCGGCGGCCGTCGTCGAGGAGGGCGTCGAGGCGCTCGGCCATGGAGTGGTTGCGGCGCTCGAAGAGGCGCTCCTGGAAGTCGGCGAGCCGGGGGTCGTCCTGGGCGACGAAGACGATCTCCTCGACGGCGCGGGTGTCGCCGCGCTCCCAGGCGGCGTAGAGGGTCTCGATGGTGTCGCCGCTCTCGCCGGCCTCGGCCACCAGGGCGCCGAGCATGGCGAGCTGCTGCTCGAGGGGGGTCTCGTCGAACAGCGAGAGCTGGAAGGCGAGGGTCTCGAGGGCGATGAGCTCCTGGCCGAGGGAGCGGCGCTCGAGGAAGTGGCGGTCGACGCCGGCCTCGCCGGAGAGCTCGCGCTCCTGGGCGAGGATGGCGCTCACGGCGAGCATGGCGACCCAGGGCTCGAAGACGCGGTAGCCCTCCGCCGACTGGCCGTTCTCCTGGAGCAGGGCGTCGAACTGCTCCCAGGTGGCCTCCTCGACCAGCTCCTTCAGGTCGCCGCCCTCGGCGAGCCGCCCGGTCTCGACGAGCAGGGCGGCGGTCTCGTCCGGGGTGAGGGCGCCGAGGTCCACCTCGACGACCACCACCTCGGCCTCCTCGAAGGCGGCGTCCACCGCGGGGTCGAAGCGCAGATCCTCCTTCGCCACGTGGACCGAGCCGAGCAGGAAGGCGCCGCCCGCCCCCGAGGCCTCCGGCGCGACCTCCCAGGCGAAGATGCGGCCGGTGTCGGCCGGGCCGGGGGCGAGGCTCGCGCAGGCGAGGGCGAGGGACGCGGCCAGCAGCCCGGCCGCGAGGTACGGCGCTCGCGCCACGCTCAGGCCTCGACCGCGTTGTCGCGGATGACGTCGGCGTAGAAGGCGGCGCTGCGCTTGGGGATGCGCGCGAGGGTCTCGTAGTCGGTCCAGACGATGCCGAAGCGCTTCGCGTAGCCGAAGGCCCACTCGAAGTTGTCGAGGAGGGACCAGACGTAGTAGGCGCGCACGTCGGCGCCGTCCTGGATCGCCTCGGCCAGACCCTTCAGGAAGCCGCGCAGGAGGTCCAAGCGGAGGGTGTCGTCCACCGCGCCGTCCTTCAGCGGGGTCGCGTCGCAGACGCCGTTCTCGGTGACGTAGATCTTCGGGCGGTCGTACTCGGCGGTGACCCAGCGGATGAAGTCGCCGAGCGAGTGGGGCGCGGCCTCGTAGCCCATGTCGAGGAGCGGCAGGGTCGGCTCGGCGTGCTCGAAGCCGACGCTGCTCTCCGGGTCCGGCAGGATGCGCTGGCGGCTGTAGAGGTTCACGCCGAGGAACTCGGTCGGCGCGGCGATCACCTCGAGATCACCCTCCTCGATGGGGAGCGGGCAGCCCTGGGCGGCGTAGAAGTCGAGCACGCTCTTGGGGTAGCCGCGACCGAACACCGGGCCGTGGTAGGCGCGGGTGCGGAAGTCGCGTGCCAGCTCGGTGGCGGCGGCGGTCTCGGGGCGCTCGTCGGCGGGCTCGAAGCTGGTGTTGGCGTGGGTGATGCCGATCTCGCCCTCGGCGCCGACCCGGCTCTCGCGGAAGGCCCGCACGGCGAGGCCGTGGGAGAGCAGCACGTGGTGGAGGGCGCGGCCCGCGATGCGCAGGTCGCGGATGCCCGGCGCCAGCAGGCCCACGCGGTGGCCGAGCTCGACGGTGACGATGGCCTCGTTGTGGGTGATCCAGCGCTTCACGCGGTCGCCCAGGTGCTCGTAGACGACGGCGCCGTACTCGGCGAAGCGCTTGGCGGTGTCGCGGTCCGCCCAGCCGCCGCGGTCCTGGAGCGCCTGGGGCAGGTCCCAGTGGTAGAGGGTGGCGCAGGGGCGGATGCCGCGCTCGAGCAGCGCGTCCACCAGGCGGCTGTAGAAGTCGAGCCCCTTCGGGTTGGGCTCGCCGGCGCCGAAGGGCAGGATCCGCGGCCAGGCGATGGAGAAGCGGTAGGTCTGGAGGCCGAGGTCGGCCATCAGCGCCACGTCGTCGGCGTAGCGGTGGTAGTGGTCGCAGGCCACGTCGCCGCTCTCGCCGGTGAGGACCTTGCCGGGCTGCTGGCAGAACACGTCCCAGATCGAGACGCCGCGGCCGTCCTCGCGGACCGCGCCCTCGATCTGGTAGGCCGCCGTGGCGGCGCCCCACTCGAACCCGTCGGGAAAGGCGAGCTTCGTCATGGGGCCGATGATAGGCGAGCCGGGCTCAGAGCGTGGAGGCGGTGAGCTGCACGTCGGCCCGGGCCCAGGCGTGCTCGAAGCCCCGCTCCACCCAGCGGGCGTCGGCGTCGCGCCCCTGGGCCTTGAGGCTCTGGGTGAGCCCGAACAGCGACCAGCCGTTCCTCGGGTACTGCTCGAGATCCACGCGGTAGACGGCCTCGGCCTCGGCGGGGCGGTTGGCCGCGAGCAGCACCGCGCCGAGCGCCTGGCGCACCGGGAAGTAGAAGGCCGGCGGCTCGATGTAGTTCATGCCGTCCTGGGCTCGCACGCTCTCGCGCAGCGCGGCGATGCCGGCCTCGATCTCGCCCCGGGCGACGGCGATCTCTCCCGCCAGGTGGTGGCGCGCCACGTCCATGCGCTGGCCCGCGGTGTTGCCCGCCACGTCGTAGACGCGACCCGCCAGGTCGGCGTCCTCGAAGGCGACGGTGAGCGCGCGGTGCTCGGCCTCGGCGGCCGCGACGTCGCCGCCCCGCGCCATGGCGAGGCCGCGCGCGTAGTGCCACATCGCGGTCACGTAGGGCTGGCTCTCCGGCGGCTTCGGCTCGACCATCACGGCGTCCCAGCGACCGAAGCGCGCGAGGGTCAGCACCGGCACCGAGAGGAAGTCCTCGAGGAAGGGCACCTCGGCGAGCATCGCGACGGGGGTGTTCGCCACGAGGCGCCGCGCCGTGGTGAGCGCGAGATCGCCGCGGCCCTCGGTGGCGGCCGCGGCCCACAGGAAGTGGAGGTTGTGGGTGTAGTAGCCGGCGGCATAGAAGGCCGGGGCGCGGCACGAGGCGAACCACGCCTCGTCGGCCGCGGCGGCCCGCTCGTTGATGGCCGCGGCGTCCTCGTAGCGGCCCACGCGCCAGTAGATGTGGGAGGGCATGTGGACCAGGTGGCCCGCGCCCGGCGCGAAGCTCGCGAGCCGGTCCGCCGCCGCCTCGGCGCGCTCCGGGTCGAACTCCTCGAGGGCGTGGATCAGGTAGTGGTTGGCGCCCGGGTGGTCAGGGTCCCGCCGCAGCACGGCGTCGAGGGTGTCCACCACCTCCTGGGTGTACTCCCGCGGCTTGCCGT
>JANQFK010000065.1 GCA_028277885.1 Myxococcota bacterium | reverse complement strand
CATCACCCCCCGCTGGCTCCGCAGCAGGTCCGGGGGCGTATCCGGCGGCCCCTGCTCGAGCTCGCGGGCGGCCACCAGGTAGCTGTTGCGCCACTGGGTGCTCTCGGACGCGTAGCCGAGCTGCCGGTAGGTGGCGGCGAGCAGCACGCGCGGCGCGCTGGCGTCCGGATCGGCGAACACCAGGCGGTCGAGGACCTCGGCGGCCCAGCGGTACTCGCCGGCGTCGAACGCCTCCCGGGCGTGGGCGAGCATGGCCTCGGGCCCGCCCGCGAGCTCCACCCAGCGGCGTCCCGCCTGCTCGGGGGGCAGCGGGTCGAGGTTCGCGGGGTTGCCGTCGTACCAGCCGAAGTAGAAGTCGTAGACCGCCTTCACGTTGTGCCGCACGCTGCCGTAGTAGCCGCGCAGGTCGAAGCGGCCCGCCAGGGCGGGCGGCAGGACGAGGACCTCGGCGATCTCCCGGGGCGTGAGGCCCTGGTTGGCCAGGCGGATCGTCTGGTCGTGGATGTACTTGTAGAGGTCGCGCTGGCCTTCGAGGAAGCTCGCCACCGCGCCCCGGCCCCAGACCGGCCAGTGGTGGCTGCCGAAGTAGACCTCCGCCTCGGGGAAGCGGCGCAGCGCCTCGTCGATGTAGTCGCTCCAGCCGAGGGCGTCCCGGACCCGCGCCCCGCGCAGGGTGTAGACGTTGTGCATGTTCATCGAGACCACCTCCGCACCGCAGAACGCCTTCTGGCGCGGCAGGTAGAAGGTGAACTCCGAGGGCGCCTCGGAGCCGTTGGCGAGCTGGAACTCGAAGGGGACGCCGTCGATCTCGAAGCGCTCGCCGGTGCGCTCGACGGTGCGCGTGGGGGGCAGCAGGCTCGCCTCGCCCATGGCGAGGGCCTTGCCCAGGCCGATCCCCACGTTGCCCTCGGGGCCGATCTCGATGCCGCGCCCGTAGACGAGGGTCGCGCGCCGGAACATCGCCGGCCCGGCCATCAGGTTCTCCTTGGTGGCCGCCTCGAGGAAGCCCGCCGGCGCCACGATCGGCACCCCCCGCGCGGCCGCGTCCTCGGCGTCGAGCACCCCGAGCACGCCGCCGAAGTGGTCCGCGTGGCTGTGGGTGTAGAGGACCGCGGAGACCGGCCGGTCCCCGAGGTGCCGGCGCGCGAAGGCGAGGGCGTCCCGGGCGGTGGGGACGCTGGTGAGGGGGTCGACGACGATCCAGCCCGACTCCCCGTCGATCAGGGTCATGTTCGCGAGGTCGAAGCCGCGCAGCTGGTGGATGCCGGGCACCACCCGGTAGAGGCCCGCGCGGTTGTTGAGCTGCGCCTGGCGCCACAGGCTCGGATGGACGGTGGGAGGCGCGTCGCCCTCGAGGAAGGACCAGTCCGAGAGACGGCGCTTCGCGTCGCCCATGTTCGGGTAGGTGACCTCCGCCGGGTCGGCCGCCGCCACGAGCCCGCGCTCCGCGTCCTCGAAGGCGCGGCGGTCGCCGAAGTCGAGGGCCGCCGCCGCGGCCCGGTTGCGCTCGGCGGTGGCGGCGGAGGCCGCCGACTCGCCGCGCTCGAGGGGAGCCGGCTCGCCGCAGGCCAGCGCGAGGGCCAGCCCGGGCGCGAGGGGGAGCAGACGTCGGAAGAGGGTGAACGCGGCCATGGGGGCGGTCCTCCGGTGGATGGGACGGGGGCGCGGGCCGACCCGGCCGAGCCGGCTCGGTCTCGAGAGCGAGCCTCAGCGCTCGCGCCCGGCGCGGACGGCCTCGCTGCGCCCCTCGGGCTCCTCCGCCCGGGCGTAGCCGTCGCCGAAGGGCTCGTCGCGCCGGCGCAGGGTCTCCTTGAGACCGTGCTCGCGCACGTCGCGCCCGTACTGGCGGACCGCCGGGGCACGGTGCGCCCGCGCGTCGTTCTCGCCGGCCAGGCGCTGGAGGGTCTGGGCGCCCATCAGCTCGAGGGCGAGGTTGGTGATGCGCTTGTTGGCGGCGAGCAGGTCGGGATCGATCAGCGCGAAGCGGTCGGCGAGGCCCTCGACCTCGTCCTCGAGGGCGTCCGCCGGCACGGCCTTCAGCACCAGGCCGATCTTCGCGGCGTCGGCGCCGGTGACCGAGTCGCCCGTCAGCTGGAGCCGCTTCGCCCACTGGGGGCCGCAGTGGTACATCCACAGGTTGTTGGGCAGGGCGCCCATGGTGCGCGCGGCCGGGAAGCCGATCCGGGCGTCGTCGGCCGCGATCACGATGTCGCACGCCATGGCGAGATCGGTACCGCCCGCCAGGCAGCTGCCGTGGACCTGTGCGATGGACGGCTTGTGCATCTCCCAGAGCGCGCGGATGCGGCGGTTGCTCCGCTCGATCAGCCAGATGTCGTCGTCGTGGGTGCGGCCGGTCCGGTGCCCCTCGCGCCTCTCGCCGCCGAGGGCGGTGAGGTCGTAGCCCGAGCAGAACGAGGGACCCTCGCCGCGCAGGATCACGCTGTGGACGGAGAGGTCCCCGTCCGCCTCCCAGAGCGCGTGCTCGAGCTCCTCGAGGAGCCGCGGCGTCATGGCGTTGTGCTTCTCGGGGCGCGCCAGGGTGATGCGTGCGCGGCCCTCGTCGACCTCGTAGCGGATCGCTTCGTAGTCCTTCCCGTCCATGCTCGCTCCGTCCTCTAGCGCCCGGGGTTCTCGAGCGGCCCGCCCGCGTCACCTCGCGTCGGCGTCGGAGACGGGGCCCGGGTGGGTCGCCGTGGCCGCTTCCTCCTTGCGCGGGCTCAACTAGTATCATAGTTTGACGGGCCGGGAAACCTCCGCGGAGATCGCATGTATCCGGGACACCACGCGACCACCACCCCGGACAAGGCGGCGGCCATCGACGCCCGCAGCGGCGAGGTGCTGACCTACGCCGAGCTCGACGCGCGCTCCAACCGGCTGGCCCAGCTCCTGTGGGCCGAGGGCCTGCGCCGGGGCGACCACCTCGCGGTGTTCCTCGAGAACCACCTCCGCTACTTCGAGGTCGCCTGGGCGGCGTTCCGCTCCGGGCTCTACCTCACCACCGTGAACCGCCATCTGACCGCACCCGAGGCCGGCTACATCGTCGACGACTGCGGCGCGCGGGTCCTCGTCTCGTCGCGCGCCGTCCACGACGTGGCGTCCGAGGTGCCCGAGCACGCGCCGGGCTGCCGGCGCTTCCTCGTGGTCGGCGGAGCGCCGGCGGGCGGCGCGGGGCCCTTCGAGGGCTACGAGGAGGCGCTCGACGCGCACCCCCCGGAGCCCCTCGCCGAGGAGCCCCTCGGCGAGTTCATGCTCTACAGCTCGGGGACCACCGGGCGGCCCAAGGGGATCACCCGGCCCCTGCCCGAGCGGCCGGTCTCGCGCGGCCTGGCCATGAACGCCGTGCTGAAGGGGCTCTTCCAGGCGGATGCGGACTCGGTCTACCTCTCGCCCGCGCCGCTCTACCACTCGGCGCCCATCGGCTTCTGCACCGCCATGCAGTCGCTCGGCGCGACGGTGGTCATGATGCAGCGCTTCGACGCCCTCGAGGCCCTCCAGGCCCTGGAGAAGCACGCCGTCACCCACAGCCAGTGGGTCCCCACCATGTTCAGCCGCATGCTGAAGCTTCCGGAGCCCGAGCGCGCCCGCTTCGATCTCTCCGCCCACCGGGTGGCGATCCACGCCGCCGCCCCCTGCCCGCGCAAGGTGAAGGAGCAGATGTTCGCGTGGTGGGGGCCGATCCTGCACGAGTACTACGGGGGCACCGAGCTGAACGGGCTCACCTACGTGGGGCCGGAGGACTGGCTGGCCCATCCGGGCACCGTGGGTCGCGCGGTGATGGGCACGCTCCACATCTGCGACGAGGACGGCACGGAGCGGCCCGTCGGCGAGCCGGGCCTGGTGTACTTCGAGCGCGACGAGACGCCCTTCGCGTACCACAGGGACCCGGAGAAGACGCGCAGCGCCCAGCACCCGAAGCATCCCGCCTGGACGGCCCTCGGCGACGTCGGCTACGTGGACGACGAGGGCTACCTGTATCTCACCGACCGCGCGTCGTTCATGATCGTCTCGGGCGGCGTGAACATCTACCCCCAGGAGATCGAGAACGAGCTGATCCTGCATCCCCGGGTGGAGGACGTGGCGGTGGTGGGGGTGCCGCATCCCGAGCTCGGCGAGGAGGTCAAGGCGGTCGTGCAGGCCGTCGCCGGCGCGACCGCCGACGAGGCGCTGGCCGAGGAGCTCATCGCCTGGGCGCGAGAGCGCCTGGCGGCGTACAAGTGCCCCCGCTCCATCGACTTCGAGAGCGAGCTCCCGCGCCTGCCCACCGGGAAGCTCTACAAGCGCCTGCTCAAGGACCGCTACTGGGGCCGCGGCCACTCGAGGATCGTCCAGGAGTAGCGCGCGGCCCCGGTGGGCCCGGCTACTCGGCCCGGGTCCGGATGCCCTTCTTGCGTTCCTCCTCGTCGTACCGGTCGGACCGCGCATAGGTGGCCCGGCCGACCTCGTCCCGGTGCTCGGGGCGGTCGCACAGATAGGCGTGCATCTCCATGGCGAAGGCTCCATCGAGGTCGTCGGCGATCCGCTGCTTCCAGGGCCGGCGGATCACCGGCACCGTCATGCGGACCGTGGTGCGCTTGCGTGCGTTGATGCGCTCCGCGATCTCCCAGGCACGGGCCTGGAGCTTCTCCCGGGGCACCACCTCGTTGACGAGGCCGTACTCGAGGCACTTCTGGGCGTCCATGATGTCGCAGGTGAGCAGCGCATAGGCGGCCCGCTTGATGCCCATCGTCTCGATGAAGGCGCTGTGGATGCCGTCGCCCGGCACCAGACCCAGGTCGAGGTGCGGGTCCACGATCATCGCGTTGTCCGAGCAGATCGTGATGTCGCACATCAGGGCCAGCTCGGTGTGGGCGCCCGGGCCGGGGATCACCCCGATCGTGGGGATCTCGACGTCGTTGATCAGGCTGATCAGCATCCGGCGGCCGTCGTAGTACATGTGCTCGTAGCTGTAGTAGGGCCGGTCGTCCTCCTCCTTGGAGAAGCTCGAGTCGTCGATGTTCGCGATCCAGGTGTCGCCCGTGGTCGTGAGGATCATCACCCGGTTCTCGGGATCGGCGCCGACGGTCTGGAAGGCCTGCCAGATGGCCCGGTGGAGCTCGAAGTTCCACTGGACGTCGCCGCCCAGGGTGTGCATGCGCAGCTCGATGATGCCGTCGCGGCGCTCCATGACGAAGTGCTCCTGGAAGAGCTCGCTGTACTCGTCGAACTTCGGGGTGGGGACGTAGCTGGTGAGGGGCATGTCGTTCCTCCTTGGGAGAGCGGTCATCGCTTCTCCGATACGACCTCGTTTCTCTGCGCGCCGAGGTCGAGCGCGCCGTCGTCGGTGCGGATCGACGCCTCCACGACGTCGCCCGGTCGGAGTCGCCGGGGGTTGTTGGCCGCGACGCGACGCAGCAGTGCCTGGCGTCTCGCGGGCGAGACGATCTGGGCGAGGAGCGCGAGGGGGCGCGCCGGCGCCTGCAGGGCGCAGCCGCCCGGGGTCCCCGTCGCGAGCAGGTCTCCCGCCTCCCAGTCCTGGAGGGCGGAGAGCTCCGTGAGCGTCGCCGGCGGCCGGTGCACCATGTCGCTCGCCAGGGAGTCCTGACGCGTCTCGCCGTTCACCGAGAGCTTCAGGCGAAGCTCGTCGAACCGGCGCAGCTCCTCCGCGGAGACCAGGGTGAGGTGCGGGCCCGCCGGCCCGAAGGTCCGGTAGCTCTTGCCCTTGTAGAACTGCATCTCGGGCAGCTGCACGTCGCGGGCGCTGACGTCGTTCAGCACCACGAGCCCGCCGACGTGGTCGGCCAGGTTCTCCTCCGTCACCTCGACCGGGCCGGACACGTCTCGCGAGAGGACCAGCCCGATCTCGACCTCGTAGTCGAGGAACTCCACGTGGGCCGGGCACACGATGTCCGTGGTGGCGGGTGCCAGGCACGACGAGGCCTTGCGGAAGAAGATGTTGAAGGGGCTCGAGGCGGGGTCGATGCCCGACTCGCGCATGTGCGAGTGGTAGTTGACGGCCTGGCACAGGAACTGCCGGTCCCGCGTGATCGGGCACAGGATCTCGACGTCGGACGGCGCGATGGAGGAGGCGCCCACGCCCACGCCGTCCCGCGCACGCCGGGCACCCTCCCGCATGAACGCGCTCGTCGTCGGGTAGTCGCCTTCGATGGGGGAGAGGATCTCCCCCTCGACGGCGGCCCAGCCCACGCCGTCGGCGTTGCGGTAGCGGACCACGTTCACCGCCATCTCACGCCCCCGCCCGCGAGCGCCGCATGGCCCGGAGCCGCGCGGCCAGCAGGCTCGCCAGGTTTCGCACGGCCTTCCAGTTCCAGCGCGAGACCACGAAGGAGAGCGACGGCTGTGGCCCCCAGTACTCCTCGAGGTCCACGAAGTCGCAGTCCGTCGGGGCCGTCTCCGCGTTCACCAGGTCGGTGTCGGTCCAGTGCTCGTGGATCAGGCCGAAGGGGCTCGCCCAGTAGTCGTAGATCTGGCCGCCGTAGCGGTGGCGTCCCACGCCCCAGACCGCCTTGCGGCCCCTGGACTTCAGGTGGTGGTGCCCCGCCATCAAGTCGTCGAGGTTGCCCACCTCGAAGGCGACGTGCTGCACCCGCGCGCCCTCGTCCAGTGCGTACTGGAAGCCGACGACGTGGTGGTCGACGAATTCCCTGCCGCGATCGAGGCTGGCGAAGACCATCTGCGTGCCCCCGCCCGGGAGGTGGATCTCGTCCGCCTTCCGCAGGCCGAGGCGCTCGTGGTACCAGCGGTACACCGAGGCCGGGTCGCCGCTCTCGAGCACGAGATGTCCGATCCGGCGCACGTGGGACGGCCCCGGCCGGACGGCGGGGAGGTCGCCTTCGCGCCGGATCCGGCCGTCCATGTTGAAGGCGTGGGGCGGCGCCGGCTCCGCCGCCTCGAGGGTCGCCAGGCCGTGCACGATCTCGACCTGCATGCCCTGGGGGTCGCGGAGACGCACGACCTGACCGCCGGCCGGCTCGTCGAGCTTCTCGATGGGCGAGGCGCCCTCGACCCGGGCGATCCTCTCGAGATCCGAGGCGTCGTCGGCCTCGAACGCGATGGCGGTCACTCCGGCCGCGCCGCGGGAGAGCACGTAGCAGTGCGGGTCCGGGTCGGTGCCGCGGAGGTAGACCGCGTCGTCGGTGCGGGTCGCCACCTGGAGTCCGAACTCCAGCAGGAAGGCCTCGGCCCGGGCGGGCTCGGGGGCCGCGACCCGGACGTAGGCCAGGCGCTTCACCTTGATGACGGGCTCGCTCATGACGGGTCTCCCAGGATGCTCCCGAGGACGGCGGCCAGGCGCGCGCCCGGCTCCTCGGGGAGTGACGTCGCGCGCCAGCCCACGTGCTGGTCCGGGCGGACGAGCAGGGCGCCCGTCGCCCCGACGCCGCAGGTCTCTCGCCAGGTCTCGTCCACCTCCACGTCGACGCCGACGCGCACGTGGGCGACGGGAACCGACGCGATGCCCTCGACCGCCTCGGCCCAGCGCTCGTGGGCGCCGAAGCCGATCAGGGTGAAGCCCTCGAAGGAGACCAGGTCGAGGGTCGAGCGGCGGCTTCCGCCGACGTCGATCCAGGCGTGGGGCAGGCGTGCGCCCGGGTGCGCCGTGGGAACGTACTCGCGCGGCGAGCCGGGTGCCGGCGGGCTGCCTTCGGGGACCAGTGCGCCCTCCGCGTAGAGGTAGCCCAGCTGGAGCCCGAGCATGTCGAAGTGCTCGGCCTGGGCCTCGATGGCGTCCGAGACGGCACGGCGTCGCTCGGGATCGCGGAGCGACTCGGCGAGGCGCGCGCTCGTGGGCTCGACTTCGGTTCCGAGCGCTTGCGGGATCCGCACCATCTTCATGGCGTTCTTCAGGCTCTGCCGGGTGTTCTCCCGCGCGACCTGCAGGCGCTCCTTCGCGTAGGTCTCGAGCAGCGAGGGCGTGGCCCAGCCGTCCTCGACCGCACACAGCTTCCAGGCCAGGTTGTGGGCGTCCTGGAAGCCGCTGTTGAGGCCCAGGCCGCCCGTGGGCGGGAAGCGGTGGGCGGCGTCGCCGGCGAGGAAGATGCGGCCGTGCCCCATCCCGTCGGCGACCTGGGAGCTCATGTGCCAGGTGCCCTTGTGGAGGATCTCGAGGGGAACGTCCTGGCCGATGGCGCGCAGCACCAGCTGCCGACAGCGGTCGTCGTCGTAGTCCTCCTCGGACTCGCGGTCCGGATCGAACTCGTGCATGTAGACCCACTCGCGGTCGACGTCGTGGGCGATGAAGGCGCCGGCCGCCTCGGGATCCATCACGAAGTGCAGGACGCCGAGGCGATCGCGCACCATCTCCCGCAGGCTCGCGCCGAAGTGGATCATCAGGAAGCTCTGGATGCGCTGCGGGCCCTGCATCTCGATGCCGAGGGAGCGGCGCACCCGGCTCCCCGCCCCGTCCGCCGCGACCAGGTAGCGGCTGCGCACCTCGTGGGCCTCGCCGCTGCCGAGCTCCCGCACGATCGAGGTGACGCCGCTCTCGTCCTGCTCGCTGCTCTCCCACTGCCAGCCGTGGCGGAGGTCGACGCCGGGGAGCTTGCCGAGGGCCTCGGCGAGGATGGGCTCGAAGCGATGCTGGGAGAGGTTGCGCAGCGGCGTCGGGGTGAAGCGCAGGCACTCCTCGCCCTGCCGCTCGAAGGGCAGGTGTCCGATCTCCTCGCCGGCGAGGCGGGTCACGAAGCGGACGTGGCCGGCGTCCGCCGGGTCCTTGCAGACCGCGTCGATGGCCTCCATGTCGAGGCCCGCCTGCCGGCAGATCTCGAAGGTGCGGGCGTTCACGACGTGGGCGGCCGGCGCCGTCTGCGGGCCCGCGCGGCGCTCCACCACGAGGCACGCGCGCCCGCGGTTCGCGAGCAGGGCGGCCTCGATCATGCCGACCGGGCCGGCGCCTACGACGAGAAAGGGAACGTCGATGCGAGACATGATCACTCCTAGAGGAGCCCGGCGTAGCTTCCGCCGTCGAGCTGAAGGTTCTGACCCGAGATGAAGCCGGCCTGGGCGCTGCAGAGGAAGGCGCACGCGTCGCCGAACTCCTCGGGACGCCCGAGCCGGCCCGCCGCGATCGAGGCCTTCATCTCGTCGTAGGCCTGCTCGATCGAGACGCCCCCGAGCTTCGCGCGCAGCTCGGCCATGCCGCGCTGCCGCGCCGTGTCGATCCGCTCGGGGAGCAGGTTGTTGAGGGTGACGTTCCGGTGGGCCACGTCCCGCGAGAGCGCCTTGCAGACCGAGGTGAGCCCCGTGCGTGCGCCCGTCGAGAGCCCCATCGGGGAGAGCGGCGTCTTCACCATCGCCGAGGTGACGTTCACGATGCGGCCGAAGCCCCGCTCGCACATCCCGTCCAGCACGGCGCGGATCATCGCCAGGGGCGCGAGCATGTTGGCGTCCAGCGCACCGAGCCAGGCGTCGCGATCCCAGTCGGCGAAGCGACCCGGCGGCGGGCCGCCGTTGTTGTTGACCAGGATGTCCGGCTCGGGACAGGCCTCGAGCAGGCCCTGCCGGGTCTCCTCCCGCGCGATGTCGCCCGCGACGCTGCGGACCTCCACGCCGTGCGCCGCCGCGATCGCGTCGGCGGCGTCCTTCAACGCCGCGGCCTCGCGCGCGTTCAGCGTCACGTGGACGCCCTCGCGGGCCAGGGCCTCGGCGCAGGCGCGGCCGAGGCCGCGGCTCGACGCGCACACGATCGCCCGCCGCCCCCGGATCCCGAGGTCCACGGCTAGTCGACCTCCATCTCGATGATCTCGATGAGTCCGCCGAGTCGCCGTCGGGACACCATGCCTCCCTCCTGGTTCCTACTTGGCCGGCAGGAAACCACGAATTGAGGATGTTGTCAATATTGATTTAGCCCTCATTTTTACTAGAATGCCCTCCATGGCGGAGACGAGCGGAGCCCCCCGGACCCGGGGCCATCGGAAGCGGGAGAAGACCCGGCGGCAGCTGATCGCGGCCGGGCTGCGGGCGCTGGCGGAGAAGGGGGAGGGGCTCACCGTGAGCGACGTGGTCGCCGAGGCGGACGTCTCCAACGGCACGTTCTACAACTACTTTCTCGACCGCGATGAGCTCCTGGACGCCCTCGCCGAGGAGCTCGCGCTCTCCCTCGCCGCCGTCACCGCCCAGGAGGCGATCCCGGACCCGGCGCGGCGCTTCGCGGCCGCCACCGCCCGGGTCCTGCTCCGCGCCGAGGCGGACGCCACCTGGGCGCGGGTGATGCTCCGCCTGGTGGGTCGCCCCGGCGCCGGGGTGGAGCTCGACCGCTACCTGCGGGAGGACCTCGCCGAGGGCCACGCCCAGGGCCGCTTCGAGGCGGGGCCCGACGACGCCACCCTCGACCAGGTCGGCGGCCTGATCCTGATGACCATCCGCCGCATCGTGGACGGGCGCGCCCGCCCGGACGCCGCCGAGCGGGCGGTCGAGCGGGGCCTGCGGGCCCTGGGCCTGGGCGAGCAGGAAGCCCTCGAGGTCGCGGCCGTGGCCGTCGCGTCGCTGCGCGCCGCGTGAGGCTCGCCGCCCCTCGGAGCCGCGTGCCGGCTACCAGCCGTTGTGGTGGACGGAGCTCGAGACGGGCAGCCGCTTCGCCGGCTCGAACGTGTCTCCCTGGTAGAAGCCGACGGCGAGCATGACGGCCTGGGTGAAGTCGCTCGGCAGCCCCAGGATCTCGGCGACGCCATCGGCGTTGCCCAGATGGAGGGTCGTCCACGTCGCCCCCAGCCCCTTCGTGCGCGCGGCGAGCATGAACGACCACGCGGCGGGCAGGATGGATCCGTAGGCGGAGGCCTGCACGATCTGGGGCTGGGACTCGTAGCGACCCCGGACGCACTCTTCCGGCGTCTCGTAGGGGACGGGCCGGTCGAAGTCGATGCGGCGTCGCACGGCCTTGGTCGTCGTGAGCAGCTCGATCGCGTCCAGGGCGGGCCTCCCTTCAGTCCGGCCGGTCGTTCCGGCAGCCCCGCTCGTCGAGCAGGCCGCGGATCTCGCGGTAGGCCGGGCCGGTCTGGAAGAGCGGGATCCTCGGGAAGAGGTGGTGGACGACGTGGTACTCCATCCCCATCGAGAGGATCGTGCCGACGGGGGAGCGCCAGGCCCGCGTGTCGCGGTAGCGGCCCTTCTCCTCCATCGGGTGGTGCGGCGCCCAGCTCAGGAAGATCTGGATGTAGGTCATCGCGATGTGTCGCGGCAGCCACCAGATCAACGCCGCCTCGATGGCGAAGCCCGACCAGGCGAGCGTGGTCAGGATCGCGTAGTAGGCGAGCGAGAGCAGGCTGCCCTCGCGGATCGCCTTGCCGAGGTTGGGATCCCTGCTCCGCGCGAGCGCGTTCCGGTAGCCGTCGCCCGCGCCGAACTGGCGGGCCTGGATGCCGTTCCAGGCCGCCTGCCACCAGGTGTCGCCCTTGTTGCCGTAGTCGGGGTCGAGCTCCGGGTCGTTCGCGTTGGCGTGGTGCTGCTTGTGGGTGATCCAGGCGATGCGGTACGGGAGCAGCAGCGGAATGGTCGAGACGTGGCCCACCAGCTCGTTCAGCCAGCGCAGCGGGCTTCCCTCGGTGGCGATGATGGAGTGCTGCGCTTCGTGGGAGGGCAGGTAGCACACCGTGATGCAGAAGGTGGCGAGCGCGAAGGCCGCCCACAGGGGCAGGACGCCCGCGAGGGTGAGGGGCCAGATCGACAGCCAGAGCACGAAGTTGCCGAGCCCCCAGGCCACCATCTCCCAGGGAACGCGGCCCATGTACTTGCGGGCGATCTCCGCCTCGGCGCGCTTCAGCTCGCGCTCGCTCCGCACCCGGCCCGCCTCGGTCCCGATGGCTGCCGCGCTCATACCCAGCGCCCCCGCAGCGCGGCCACGACGCCCAGGCCGAGGCCCACGGCGAGCCCGAAGGAGAGGGGCCGGAGGCCGAAGGGGGCGGACAGCGACGCCGCCTCGAGGGACTGGGCGATCAGCGGAGCGAGGAACGCGACGCCGAACAGGACCGGCCCCGCGGCGGTGGGCACCTTGCTGGAGTGGACGAACTTCATGACACCTTCCTCTTCTCTCGGGGCTCCCTCGAATCACCCGGGGTCGGGAGCGCACTCGTGCGGCTGCGGAGCACGATGAGGTCGAGCACGGAGTCCGCCAGTGCGTCCACGTCCTCGACGTCGAAGGCCGCGCTCCAGGTCGTGTCGGACAGCAGCTGGGCGGCGCCCATGGCGGCCGCGCAGCTGAAGGCGAGCAGCGTCTCGAGGTCGACCTCCGGGTGCCAGCCCGCCGCCCGTGCGGCCTCGACGCCTTCCCGAAGGGTGGTGAAGAAGGCGGCGCGCGCCTCCCGCAGCTCGTCGTCGGCGTGGGCCTGGACCTCGGGATGGTTGATCGCGCGGAAGTACGACGGGTACTCCCGCGCGAACTGCACGTAGGACCGGCCGAGCGCCCGGTAGCGGGCGACCGGGTCGGGCCCCGCGGCGGCGGCGCCGGCCTGCATCGCGTCGACGCCCAGGCGGAAGCCCTCCAGGGCCAGCGCGCCGAGCAGGGCCCTGCGGTCCGCGAAGTGCGCGCTCGGCGCGGCGTGGGAGACGCCGAGGTCGCGGGCCAGGCCGCGCAGGCTGAGCGCCTCGACGCCGCGCTCCGCGATCACCTCGGCGGCGCGCTCGAGCAGCGCCTGTCTCAGGTTCCCGTGGTGGTAGGCCATGGCGGCTCCCTCGAACTTGTCGTTGCCAAGATTGGCCCGGCCCGTCGATCTTGTCAATGACTAGTTATTGTTGAGTTGACTTCAATTCAATCATGGCTTAGAGATCCCGCGATGGCAGCGGCCCGACCCAGCCCGCGACCCCGCAAGAGCGAGGCGACCCGCGCCCGGCTCGTGGCGGCGGCAGGCGAGGCGCTGCTCGCCGGCGGCGGCGACTTCGAGATGAGCGAGCTGGCCCGGCGGGCCGGGGTCTCCGACGGCCTGCCCTACCACTACTTCGGCTCCAAGGCGGGCGCGCTCTCGGCCGTCGTCGACGACTTCTACGACCGCTACTACGCGGTCGTGAACCGGCCGCTCGACGGCTCGCGTCCCTGGCCGGAGCGCGAGCTCGAGCGCCTCCGCTCCTGGCTCGGCTTCCTCTACGAGGAGCCCCTCGCCCCGATCGTGCTCGGCCGGATGGGCCGCACCGTGCAGGTCGCGGGTCTCGAGAGCGCGCGTCGGGACCAGCTCATCGCACTCGCCCGTCGCAACATCGAGCTCGGCCAGGCCGCCGGCGACATCTCCGGGCGCATCGACGCCGGTGTCGCGGCGGCGGCCATCATCGGTGCGATCGGCCAGGCGGCGGTCCAGGCCTTCCAGGACGCCCGGCCGCCCGAGCCGAGCGTCCTCACCACCCAGCTCTGGGGGCTGATCGCCGGTGCGCTCGGCCTCCGCACCTCCCAACCCGACTAGCCGGCTCGCTCGCGGCGCGCCGATCCAAGGAGAGCCCCAATGTCCGAAGACGTCGTCCTCTACTCGAAGAGCAAGGGCATCGCGACCCTCACGCCCAACCGGCCCGCCAAGGCGAACACGCTCCGCCTGGAGGTGATCCAGGGCCTCGACGACTCCCTCGCCGAGGCGAACCGCGACCCCGAGGTGAAGGTGATCGTGCTCCAGGGGGCCGGCGACAACTTCTGCGGCGGCTTCGACTTCTCGGGCGGCCTCGAGCACTACGGCAACATCCAGGAGCAGGGCTACGACCCTGGCATGGACGTCCACTGGGTCACCAACTCCTACACGAGCTACATCCGGACCTTCATGGGCCTGTGGCGCGGCACGAAGCCCACCATCGCCAAGGTCCACGGCTACTGCGTGGGCGGCGGCTCCGAGCTCGCCCTGTGCGCCGACCTGGTCGTCGCCTCGGACTGCGCCCGCATCGGCACGCCCTACGCGCGCGTCTGGGGCTGCCACCTCACGGGCATGTGGGTGCACCGCCTGGGCCTCGCCAAGGCCAAGTACTACGCCCTCACCGGCGAGTGGGTGAGCGGCAAGGAGGCCGCCGCGATCGAGCTGATCAACTCCTCCCACCCTCTCGAACGGCTCGACGACGAGGTCCAGAAGCTCGCCGAGAAGCTCACCACGATCCCGCTCACCCAGCTCGTCTCGATGAAGCTGATCGTGAACCAGGCCTACGACAACATGGGTCTCCAGAGCACCCAGACCCTCGGCCCGATCCTCGACGGCATCATGCGCAACACGCCCGAGGGCCGCGAGTTCGTGCGGGTGGCGGCGGCAGACGGCGTGCGCGAGGCGATCACGCGCCGCGACGGCCCGTTCGGCGACTACAGCCAGGCGCCGCGGGAGGAGCAGCCGAGGAGGCGCAGCGAGCTCGGGCTCTGAGAGTCGCCGGGTCGCTCCGCCTTCGGGGAGCCTCGCTCGCGAAGACGTCCCGTCGGGGTCTACCCTCCATCGACACCCGAGGAAGAGCCCAGATGGGCCGGAGTCCGAGCGAGATCGACGAGCTCGTGAAGGAGGCCCTGGAGCCCGATCGCGGAGGCATCGGGTCGGCTTCCGCCGCAAAGCGAGCCCGGAGGGCCCGCTCAGCTAGCGCCCGCCCTGCCCGTCGTCCACGACGACCACCGTGCCCGTCACGCACTCCGAGGAGGGCGAGACGAGGTAGAGGAGCGTCCCGTCGAGCTGCTCGGGCCTCCCCAGGCGCTTGCGCGGGAAGAAGCGGGTGATGTCGCCCATGCGCTCGAGCATCCCGTCCATCATCTCCGATTCGAAGGCGCCCGGCGCGATGCCGTTCACGTTGATGTGGAACCGCGACCACTCGACGGCGAGCACCTCGGTCATGCGCGCGATGCCGGCCTTGGTGATCGAGTAGAGCGCGGCGCCCTGGCCCGCGTAGTGGTAGGCGCCGACGGAGCTGATGTTGACGATGCGGCCGGGCCGCTTCGCCTCGATCAGGCGCCGCGCCACCTCGCACGCCAGCACGTAGGGCCCGCGCAGGTTCGTGTCGAAGACCGTATCGATGAGCTCGAGGGACATCTTGTGGGCGCGCTGGGCGTCGGGAACCCCGGCGTTGTTGACCAGGATCGAGACCGGGGCGCCGAGCCCCGCCTCCACCTGCGCGGGCGCGGCCTTGACGGCGGCGGCGTCGCACATGTCGAGGCGCAGCGGGAGTGCGGTGCCGCCCGCCTCGCGGATCTCCTTGGCCACCTGCTCGAGGCGCTCGACCCGGCGACCCGCCAGGGCCACCTGCGCCCCGCAGTCCGCGAGCACCCGCGCGAAGCGGCGGCCGAGCCCGGAGGTCGCGCCGGTCACGAGGGCGACCTGGCCCGAGAGATCGGTGGAGAGCGCGGGCGGGGGGGCGGACATACGCTGGGCTCCTTCAGGATGAATGCGGACGAATGCGAAGGAATGGGAGGGCTAGGGCGCGGAGGGCGGCTGGGTCGGCAGCACCTCGCCGCGCCGCCGCGCGATCCCGGTGAGCGTGAACCAGACGAGCTCGTCGAAGGCCTCGTCGAGGGCGGGGACGCCGTCGCGCCGCAGCCCGCCGAGCACGGGCAGCTCTCCCGGATGACCCGAGAGCGCCTCCTGGAAGAGCCCCCAGAGCTCGAGCCCCGCGCGCGCCTCCTCGAGGCGCGTCGCCTCGATCTGCGCGCCCACGCCGAGGATCAGCAGCGCGACCTGGTGGAAGGCGTAGAGGGCCTCGTCGTTCCTCATCCCGAGAGCGGTCAGCTGGGCGAGGACGCGCTCCACGTAGCGCAGCTGGCCGCCGGCCAGCGGCCGGGAGCCGTGCACGGCGGGGTAGCGCTCGATCATGCGGCGGGCGTCCCGGGCGTAGGCGAGCAGCCAGTGGGCCCAGTGGCTGCCCGGCGCCGCCGGAGGCAGCTCCCACGCGTCGAAGACGACCTCCGCAGCCAGCCGCCGCAGCTCGTCCTGGCCGCGGACGTGGCTGTAGAGCGTGGCGACGCCGACGCCGAGCTCGCGGGAGAGGCCCGCCACCGAGGGCAGCTCGCCCTCGATCCTCAGGATGGCCTCGCCGAGTCGCTCGGCGGTGACCCGCGGCGGGCGTCCCCGGGCTCCGGCTCGCGAGCTCACCGAATCGCTCATGCCGGCGAGCCTAGCATCTTTTCTGGATCACTTTTCTGTAATATCGTCTCGATAATCGGACGCGCCCGAGAGCCCGCCCCAGGAGCCCAGCCATGCCCATCACCGACGGATTCGACCTGGTCAGCTCGCACGCCTACGCGGAGAAGGGCGTTCCCCACGATCTCTGGACCCGGCTCCGCGCCGAGTCGCCCGTCCACCGCTGCACCGCGGACGGCTTCGTGCCCTACTGGGCGATCACCCGGCACGCCGACGTGTGCGAGATCTCGAAGCAGCCCGAGACGTTCTCCTCGGCCGAGGGGATCGCGATGGTGCGGCAGGACGACGAGGAGGCGATCCGCAAGCAGAACCAGGGCTTCGGCGCGATGCGGGTGATCATCGAGATGGATCCGCCCGAGCACCGCAGCTACCGCAAGATCGCGAGCCCGGTCTTCACGCCCCGGGCCGTCAAGGCCATGGACGACGCCATCCGGACCAGCGCCCGGGAGATCGTCGACCGGCTGGCGGGCGAGACCGGGGAGGGCGAGTGCGACTTCGCGAACGACGTCGCCGCCGCTCATCCGCTGCGCATCCTCTCGACCATGCTGGGCGTGCCGCGCGAGAGCGAGCCCCACATCCTGCGCCTCACCAACCAGCTCTTCGCGTCCGACGATCCGGATCTGCAGCGCGAGGGCGAGGACCGGCGCCAGTCCCTCATGGCGCTCGGCCTCGAGCTGTATCAGCTCTTCGACAAGATCATCCAGGACCGCCGCGCGAACCCGCGCGACGACCTCGCCAGCCTGCTCGCCAACGCCACGATCGACGGCGAGCCCATGGGGATGACCGAGACCCTCGGCTACTACCTGATCACCTTCAGCGCCGGGCACGACACCACGAAGAACTCCCTGGTGGGCGGCATGCGGGCCTTCCTCGAGAACCCCGACCAGTTCGAGAGGCTGAAGCGCCACCCCGAGCTGCTCGACTCCGCGGTGGAGGAGGTGGTCCGCTGGACCTCGCCGGTGAACCACATGAAGCGCAGGGTGACCCGGGACTACGAGCTGCGCGGGCAGCGGCTCCGCGCCGGGGACTGGCTGGTGATGTTCTACGCCTCGGCGAACCGCGACGAGGAGGTGTTCGAGGACCCCTTCGCGTTCCGCATCGACCGCAAGCCCAACCCCCACCTCGGCTTCGGGATCGGCGAGCACTTCTGCCTGGGCGCCAACCTCGCGCGTCGCTCCCAGCGCGCGCTGTTCGAGGAGCTCGCGCGGCGCATGGACTGGGCGGAGCTCGCCGGCGATCCCGAGCAGATCCACTCGGCCTTCGTCGTGGGGCTGAAGAAGCTGCCGATGCGCTACCGCATCAAGCCCGCGGCCTGACGCGGGGGCGCCGGATTCAGGCGGGGCCGTTGCCGCCGGGGCCGCGGCCCCGGGAGTAGTTCTCGAGCTCGTCGGCGCTGAAGCCGATCCCGGCGTCGACGATCTCGTCGCGCATGAAGTCGTCCCCGGGCGACCTCGGGCGGGTCGCCCGGTCGAGGAGGCGGGTCACGAGCCGGTCGACCAGGCCCTTCTCCCCGCGGCTGGCGCGCTGGGCCAGCCCGACCATGAGGGCCGTGCGGCGCGTGAAGCGGTCGAGCGCCTTGCCGGAGAGGGGGGCGTTGCGCTTCGTCACGCCCGCGCCTCCTCGAGCTTGTGGATCGCCGCCGGCACGCCCTTGAAGTGCGGGATGCCCTGCTCGCGGTCCAGGAAGTCGTCGTCGTCCGGACAGATCTGCGCGTCGGCGTGGGCCCAGGCGCCGGAGAGCTCGCCCTCTCCCTGGGGCGCCTCGGGCTTCCACCAGCCGTGGGGGACCCGGATCAGGCCTTTCGGCATGTCGTCGCGCAGCGTCGCCTGGAGTCGCACCCGGCCGGCGCGGGTCTCCACGTCGATCCACTCGCCCTCGGACACCCGCCACTCCGCCGCATCCGCCGGGTGCAGGTAGCACTGCGGCTCGGGCTTTCGGGCGCGCAGCTCGGGGATGAAGCGCTGGCCGGTCTGGAAGAACTCGTCCTCCCGCACGCCCATGAAGAGCTCGAGCGGGAAGCGCGGGTCCGCCGGCGGCGCCTCGCGCCAGTACGGGAGGGGGTCGAAGCCGAGATCGCGCAGGATGCTCGACGAGAGCTCGACCCTGCCCGACGGCGTCGCGAAGCCGGTCTGCTCGTACTTCCGGTAGGCCGGCTTCGGGAGGAAGATCTCGTAGGTGCGCGCGAAGGTCTCCCAGTCCATGCCCGTCGCCCGGAGGCGCTGGGTGTAGAGCTCCTCGACGGTGCGCCAGGGGAAGGCCTCCCCCAGCCCCATGCGGTGGGCGAGATCGCGCCAGAACTCGTACACGCCGCGGCACTCGCCCGGCGGCTCCATCGCCTTCCGGGAGACGCGGATCACGTTCGACCAGCCGAAGCCGTCCATCATGTGCGGGCGCTCGAGCCAGCTGTCGCCCGGCAGCACGAAGTCCGCCAGCTGGGCGGTCGGCGTCATCATGTGCTCGTGCACCACGATCAGGTCCTGGTTCAGCATGGCGCGGTGGATGAGCTTCATGTTCGCGTAGCTGAGCAGCGCGTTGTTCCCCAGCACGATGAAGGCCTTCACGGGGTAGGGCACGCCGTCCGCCATCGCGCGGAAGGTCGCCGACGGGTTCGCCATGTAGCTGCCCATGACGATGTTCGCGTACTCGTGCCCCCAGACGCGCTTGGTGGGCTCGGCGAGCGGGGCGGTGCCGCGGTAGGTGAAGACCGGGTGCCGGTCCGAGCCGAGCTGCTTGTCCTTCTGCTCCCGGGGCAGGCGGTCGTGGGCCTCGATCGCCGTCTCCGGGACGACGTCGGGGTTGAAGCCGTTCAGGAGCTCGCCGCCCGGGACGTCGAGGTAGCCGCAGATGGCGCGCAGCGCGGCGTGGAGGCGGATCGCCGAGGTGCTGTTGCGCTGCTGGTCGGTGATCGGCGTCCACGGGATCACCGACGGACCGGCGGTGGCGTAGAGGCGCGCGGCCTCGGCGATCCGACCCGCCTCGCAGCCCGTGATCTCGGCGACGCGCTCGAGGGGGAACTCGCTCACCCGATCGGCGAAGGCCTCGAAGCCCACCGTCCACTCGCGCACGAACTCCGCGTCGTAGAGGCCCTCGCGGAGGATCACGTTCAGCCAGCCGAGGCACATGGCGGCATCGGAGCCGGGCCGCAGGGGCAGCCACAGGTCGGCGCGCTCGGCGCTCTCGCTGCGCCGCGGGTCGAGCACGATCAGCTTCGCGCCGCGCTGCTGGGCCTTGCGGATGCCGTTGTAGATGGGCGTCCAGCTGTGGCGCCTCGGGTTGTGGCCGAACAGCACGATGCAGTGGGTGCCCGTGAAGTCCGGGAACGGGAACCAGCCGTAGACCATGCGGTTCACGGCGGCGGTGTTCCCGGCGCAGAGCGCGACGCCGCTGATCCAGTTGGGCGAGCCGAGGTGGTTGAGGAAGCGGCGCCCGGCCCCGCTCTCGGTGGAGGTGTTCCACTGGCTGGTCGAGACGGCGAGCGCCTCGGGCCCGTGCTCGTCCACGACCGCCCGGAGCCGCTCGGCGATCTCGCCCATGGCGTCGTCCCAGGAGACCCGCTCCCACTCGCCCGAGCCGCGCGCGCCCTTGCGCCGGAGCGGGTGCACGAGCCGGTCCGGGTGCGCGAAGCCCTTGGGCGCGTAGATGCCCTTCATGCAGATGTTGTCGCGCAGCAGCGGGTTGGGGTGCGCCTTCACGCGCACGACGCGGCCGCGGTCGACCTCGGCGCGGAGCTGGCAGGCGATGTCACAGCTCGCGCACAGGACGGTCTTCTCTTCGAGGGCGGTGGACATGACGCTTCCTTCAGATCGCGTCGCGCTCGCGCGCGAGCCGGGTGAGGAGATCGACGACCCGGGGCTCGTGGGCGACGGGGGCACCGCCCGGTGACACGGCGCGGCCGAGGGCGAGCCCGATCATCGCCTCCATGGCGAGGCGGTAGAGCGCGACGCGCTCCGGCTCGTCGCCGAGCAGCTCGGCCAGTCGCGGGCTGCGGGCGGGGTCGAACCAGGCGCTCATGCGCTCGATGGCGGGCCCCAGCTCGGCGGCGAAGTCGGGGTCGTTGCGCGCCGCGAGCCAGATCTCGATGACGGCCTTGAAGCGGGGCCGGCTGGTGCGGGCGAAGCCGCGGCGCACCAGCGCCTCGAGGGAGGCGACGGGCTCGTCGTCGGGGGCGTCGTCGCCCTCGCGGTAGATCGCCTCGAGCACCTCGACGAAGAGCGCCGAGGTGCTCGGGAAGTGGTGCTGGAGGGCGCCGCGGGTCACCCCCGCGCGCCGGCAGATCTCGACGGCGGTCGTGTGCGCGTAGCCGTGCTCGACGAGGGACTCGATGGCCGCGTCGACGAGCCGCGACCGCATCGCGGCGGAGCGCTCGGCCTGGGTCCGGGTCGCGGAAGCCATGGGGCCACGATACATGCATTCATGAATGCATGCAAATGGCCCCAGCCGCGGGCGCTCGGCGGGAAGGCGCAAGGTGTGGACCCGGGCGCGAAACCGCCGGGTTTCCGCGGACTTGCCTCACGGCCTGCCGGTGGCGGCCCCCGGGCGCGCCCGCCGCCTCAGGACGGCCAGGTCCACTCCCGGATCTCCTCCGCGTCCACCCCGTGCTCGAAGGCGTGGTTGCGATGGTCGATCTGGCGGTCCCGCAGCTCCTCCTTGGCGTGGGCGCCCGCCACCTGGAGCGCCGGGACGCGGTCGATCACGTCGATGGCCAGGCTGAAGCGGTCGATCTCGTTCTCGATGGCGAGCTCGAGGGGCGTGTTGATGTTCCCCTTCTCCTTGTAGCCCCGCACGTGGAGGTTGCCGTGGTTGCGGCGCCGGTAGGTGAGCCGGTGCAGCAGCCAGGGGTAGCCGTGGAAGTTGAAGACGATCGGCCTGTCGGTGGTGAAGAGGGAGTCGAAGTCCCGGTCCTCGAGCCCGTGGGGGTGGTGGCTGCGGGTGGCCAGCCGGAACAGGTCCACCACGTTCACGAAGCGGATCTTCAGCGCCGGGAAGTACTCCCGCAGCAGCGTCACCGCCGCCAGCGCCTCCTGGGTGGGGACGTCGCCGCAGCTCGCCATCACGACGTCGGGCTCCTCGCCCCGGTCCGTGCTCGCCCAGTCCCAGATGCCGATACCCTTGGTGCAGTGGCGGATCGCGGCCTCCACGTCGAGGTACTGGAGGTGCATCTGCTTGTCCGACACGATCACGTTGACGTCGTTGGTGCTGCGCAGGCAGTGGTCCGCCACCGAGAGCAGGCAGTTCGCGTCCGGCGGGAGGTAGACCCGCGTGACCGAGGGGCTCTTGTTCAGCACCACGTCGATGAAGCCCGGGTCCTGGTGGGTGAAGCCGTTGTGGTCCTGGCGCCAGACCGTGGAGGTGATGAGCATGTTGAGAGAGGGCACGGGCGCGCGCCACGGCAGGTCCTCGGCGATGTCGAGCCACTTGGCGTGCTGGTTGAACATCGAGTCCACGACGTGGACGAAGGCCTCGTAGGTCGAGAAGAAGCCGTGCCGTCCGGTGAGGAGGTAGCCCTCGAGCCACCCCTGCACCGTGTGCTCCGAGAGCATCTCCATCACCCGGCCGTCGGTGGCGAGGTCGCTCCCGTCCGCGTCCTCGGGAAGGATCTCTCCCATCCAGACCTTCTTGGTGACCTCGTAGAGCGCGTCGAGCTTGTTGGAGCGCGTCTCGTCGGGGCCGAAGACCCGGAAGTTGTCGGAGTTGAGCCGCATGACGTCCCGGAGGAACGTGCCCAGGGGCCGCGTGTTCTCCGCGCGGCCCCCACCCGGCCGCTCGACGGAGACCGCGTAGTCCTGGAAGTCGGGCATGCGGAGGGGGCGGCAGACGAGGCCGCCGTTGGCGTGGGGGTTGGCGCTCATGCGCCGTGCGCCCTCGGGCGCCAGCGCCCGGAGCCGCGGGATCAGCCGGCCGCTCTCGTCGAACAGCTCCTCGGGGCGGTAGCTGCGCAGCCACTCCTCGAGCTGCTTCAGGTGGGCCGGGTTCTCGCGCACGCCGGCCAGGGGCACCTGGTGGGAGCGCCAGTAGCCCTCGACCTTGCGGCCGTCCACCTCCTTCGGACCCGTCCAGCCCTTCGGGCTGCGCAGCACGATCATCGGCCAGCGCGGGCGGCTCACCTCGCCACCGGAGCGCGCGCGCTGCTGGACCGCGCGGATCTCGGCCGTGCAGGCGTCGAGGGTCCGCGCCATGGCCTGGTGCATCCGGGCCGGGTCGTCGCCCTCGACGAAGTGAGGGGTCCAGCCGTAGCCGCGGAGCAGGCTCTCGAGCTCGTCGTGGGGGATGCGCGCGAGGAGCGTCGGGTTGTGGATCTTGTAGCCGTTCAGGTGGAGGATCGGCAGGACGGCGCCGTCGCGGACCGGGTTCAGGAACTTGTTCGAGTGCCAGGCCGTGGCGAGGGGGCCGGTCTCCGCCTCGCCGTCGCCGACCACCACCGTCACCAGCAGGTCCGGGTTGTCCAGGGCCGCCCCGAAGGCGTGGGAGATGCTGTAGCCGAGCTCCCCGCCCTCGTGGATCGAGCCGGGGGTCTCCGGGGTGCAGTGGCTGCCGATCCCGCCCGGGAACGAGAAGTCCTTGAAGAAGCGGCGCATGCCCTCCTCGTCCTCGCCCTTCTCGGGGTAGATCTCCGCGTAGGTGCCCTCGAGGTAGGTCGGGGCCAGCACGCCGGGCGCGCCGTGGCCCGGACCGGCGAGGAAGATCGCGTCGAGGTCGTCGCGACGGATCAGGCGGTTCAGGTGCACCCAGCAGAAGCTCAGGCCCGGGCTCGCGCCCCAGTGCCCGAGCAGGCGGCGCTTGACGTGGTCGACCTCCAGGGGCTTGCGCAGCAGCGGGTTGTCCTGGAGGTAGATCATCCCCGCGGCCAGGTAGTTGCAGGCCCGCCAGTACGCATCCAGGCCTTCGAGCTCTTCCGGCGACAGCGCGTCGTTCATGGTCTCCTCGGCGTCTTGGTGGGTCGTGGTGGGTCGGTCAGGGCTCGTTCGGCAGGTCGACGGAGGGCTCGTCGGGGGTCAGCCTCACCGGCTTGCCGGCGTGCTCGAAGTCCAGGCCGGCGTCTCCGTCGAGCGTGTACCGCGTGCGGTGCCGTCGCGCGTGGACCTGAAGGCGCTGGCCGTGGATCCGCAGCGAGAAGCGCAGGCCCGGGAGCTGCTCGGGCAGCCTCGGGCGGAAGGCGTAGCGCCCCTCGTGGTCCCGGAAGCCCGCGAAGCCGTGCACCAGGGCCATCCAGACGCCCCCCGCCGAGGCGATGTGCACCCCGTCCACGACGTTCCCGCCGATGTCCGCCAGGTCCACGAGCGCCGCGTCGAGGAAGTACTCCAGGGCCTTCCGCCCGTAGCCGAGCTCGCTGGCCACGATGCTCTGGATGCAGCTCGAGAGCGACGAGTCGCGGGTGGTGATCGGGTCGTAGTAGTCGAAGTTCCGCCGCTTCTCGTCCTCGCTGAAGAAGTGCCCGAGCAGGAACATCGCCATCACCACGTCGGCCTGCTTCAGCACCTGGTGGCGGTAGATGGTGAGCGGGTGGAAGTGGAGCAGCAGCGGGAACTTCTCCGGCGGGATCCGGTCGAGGTCCATGCGCTCCTTCAGCAGGAAGGCGTCGTCCTGGGGGTGGATCCCGGTCTCGGGGTCCACCGGGAGGTACATGCGGTCCGCCGCCTCCTGCCAGCACTCCGTCTCCTCCGGGGCGAGGGCCAGCCGGCGCGCCAGCCGCTCGTGGTCCTGCGGGAACTCCTTGCGCATGGCCTCCACGGTCCTCACCGCGGAGAGCAGGTTCTCGCGCGCCATCATGTTCGTGTAGCGGTTGTTGTCCACGACGGCGCTGTACTCGTCCGGCCCGGTCACGTTGTCGATGCAGAACGCGCCGTTGCGGCGCTCGGAGAAGTGGCCGAGGTCGAGCCAGAAGCGCGCCGTCTCCACGAGCATCTCCGCCGCCTCCCGGGCGACGAAGTCGCGGTCGCGGGTGGCGAGCACGTACTGCCGCAGCGCGTGCATGATGTCGGCGTTGATGTGGTACTGGGCCGTCCCGGCGGCATAGTAGGCCGACGCCTCCTCGCCGTTGATGGTCCGCCAGGGGTAGAGCGCGCCGGGATGGCTGAGCTCCCGGGCGCGCGCGCGGGCCTGGTCGAGCATGCGGTGGCGGAAGCGCAGGAAGTTCCGCGCGATGCGGGGCTGCGTGTAGGTGAGGAAGGGGAGCACGTAGATCTCTCCGTCCCAGAAGTAGTGCCCCTCGTAGCCCTGGCCGGTGAGTCCCTTGGCCGGGATGCCGAAGCCTTCCGCCCGCGCCGTGGCCTGGTGGAGCTGCCACAGGTTGAAGCGCACCACCTGCTGCGCCGCCTCGGCGCCCTCGAGCTCCACGTCGGCGCAGGCCCAGAAGTCGTCCAGGTGCTCGATCTGCTCCTCGAGCAGCCGCTCGCGTCCGAGCCCCTTCGCGCGGTCGAGGGTCTGCTCTCCCCGGGAGAGCAGCTCGTTCAGGTCCTCTCCAGAGCTGGTGTGGTAGGCCAGGAACTTCGTGAGACGGACCGGCTGCCCGGCATCCACGTCCACCGAGAAGTCCACCTCGGCGAAGTCCGGCCGCAGGCGGAGCGTCTCCTCCGCGCGCCCCCGGGTCTCGAGCAGGTGGTCCATGGCGCAGGCGAGGTGGAGGCCGCTGCCCCGGGTGCGGTGCACGAGCAGCGCGCGGCGCCCCTCGCCGCGCTGGGCGACGGGCGAGAGCACGCGGCCGTCGAAGCGCCCGGAGCGCCGCGGATCGTCGCCGTCCTCGTCCCCGTCCACGCGCCGGGTCGCCAGCTCCGAAGAGAGCACGAAGTGGGCGTCCCGGTTCTCGCAGGACACCTCGACGTCGACCAGGGCGAGGTGGCGGTGGACGAAGCTCACCATGCGCCGGGAGCGCATCGCGATCACCTTGCCAGCGGGAGTCTCCCAGCGGATCTCGCGCTGGAGCAGGCCCTGGCGCAGGTCCAGGACGCGCCGGAAGGAGAGCAGCGTCGCCCGGTCGAGCTCGAAGGGCTCGTCGTCCACGTAGAGTCGCACGGTCTTCCCGTCGGTCACGTTGACGATGGTCTGGCCGTTGCGGGCGAAGCCGTAGGCCGACTCGCCGTAGGGGATGGGCCAGCACTCGTAGAAGCCGTTCAGGAACGCGCCGGGCTGGCGCGCCGGGCAGCCTTCGTCGGGCTCGCCGCGCATGCCCAGGTAGCCGTTGGAGAGCGCGAAGAGCGTCTCGCTCTGGGCCAGGTACTCCGGGCAGAAGCGCGCCTCGATCATGCGCCAGGGGTGCACCGGGTAGGCGTCGATCGGCGGCCGCACCCGGGCCCGGGGCACCAGCTCCTGGAAGCGGGACTTCTCGACGTCGGTGCCGCCCGGCGGGATCACGCCAGCAGCTCCGCCAGGTCGCCGACCACCACGTCGGCTCCCTGCTCGCGCAGGGCCTGGGCGTTGCCCGTGCGGTCCACGCCGATCACCAGCCCGAAGCCGCCGGCGCGGCCCGCCGCGACGCCGGAGAGCGCGTCCTCCACGACGACCCCCCGCTCCGGTGCGACCCCCAGCCGCTGCGCGGCCTCGAGGAAGCTGTCCGGCGCGGGCTTCCCCTTCAGCCCCATCTCGTCGATCACGACGCCGTCCACCCGGGCCTCGAAGTCGCCCGCGAGCCCCGCGGCCTCGAGCACCTCCGCGCAGTTGTGGCTCGACGACACCACCGCGGTGCGCAGCCCCTGCTCGCGGACCCGGGCGACCAGGGCCTTCGAGCCCGGGTAGGCCTCGATCCCCTCGGAGCGCAGCACCCGGAGGAAGAGGGCGTCCTTGCGGATCGACAGCCCGTGGATCGACTCCTCCCGAGGCGGATCCCCCACCCGGCCCTCCGGCAGATGGATGCCGCGAGAGGCCAGGAAGTCGCGGGTTCCGTCGATCCGCGGCTTGCCGTCCACGTAGGTGGCGTAGTCGCGCTCGAGGTCGAAGGGGACGAAGGCCTCGCCGCGGCTCTCGGCTCGCGACTCGAGGTAGTCGTCGAAGAGCTGCTTCCAGCACACGGCGTGGATCCGGGCGGTGTCGGTGAGCACCCCGTCGAGGTCGAAGAACACCGCCTGGAAGCGGTCCCAAGAGACAGCCATCGAGAGTCCCGGCCTCCTCGCCCTACCCACCGGATCGGAGGCTAGCGAGCCCCCGACAAGCGGGCTTCCAGCGGGGGCGTCACCGGAATGCCACGCAAGGGCAGGAGCGGGAGGTCGGGCGGCGCCGCGTGGTCCCCCCGATCGCGCCCTCGGCCTGCGCCGACCGCCGCCGCTACAGTCGCGGCGTTCCGGATAGGAGGATGGAGTGGGCGATTCCGGAGATCGACGGGAGCCTCGTGACTTCCTCAGGGTGGCGCACCGCCCCTCCGAGGCGGAGATCCACGCCCGGCGGATCGCCAACGAGTTCCTCCAGGGCTTCCGCTTCTTCCAGGAGGTCGACCGGTGCGTGACGGTCTTCGGGTCCGCGCGGTTCCCGGAGGGCCACCGCTACTACGAGCTGGCGCGCGAGGCCGGGCGGCAGCTGGCGCGCGCCGGCTACACGGTGATGACCGGCGGAGGCCCGGGCATCATGGAGGCGGCGAACCGCGGAGCCAAGGAGGGCGGCGGCCGCTCCCTCGGCTGCAACATCGAGCTGCCCCAGGAGCAGGAGCCCAATCCCTTCCTCGACGAGTGGCTCGACTGCGACTACTTCTTCGTGCGCAAGGTCATGCTCGTGAAGCACTCCACGGGCTTCGTGCTGTTCCCCGGCGGCTTCGGGACCATGGACGAGGCCTTCGAGACCCTGACCCTGATGCAGACCGGGAAGATCGAGAACTTCCCGGTGGTGTTCATGGGCGAGGACTACTGGCAGCACCTCCGGATCTTCGTGCGGGACTCGATGGTGGAGGCCGGCACGATCTCCGAGGAGGACCTCGACCTCGTCTACCGGACCGACGATCCGGCAGAGGCCGTGGCCCACATCTCCGAGCGCTCGAAGGCGATCGTGGCGGGGGGGCGCTGAGCGCGCTCACCAGGGGTGGACGCGCACCGGGAGCTCGGCGAAGCCCTTCACGAAGCTCGAGCGGATCCGCACGGGGGCGCCCGCCACCTCGACGAAGCGGAAGCGCTGCATCACCTCCTCCCAGAGCACCCGCAGCTGCATCTCGGCCATGCGGCTCCCCATGCAGAAGTGGACGCCCCACCCGAAGGAGAGGTGGTGCTTGGAGTTCTTGCGGTCGATCAGGAACTCGTCGGCGCGCGGGATCGCCGTCTCGTCGCGATTGGCCGAGACGTACCACATCACCACGCGGTCGCCCTTCCGGATCGCCTTCCCGGCGAGCTCCGTGTCCCGGGTCGCGGTACGGCGCATGTAGGCCAGCGGCGTCTGCCAGCGGATGATCTCGTTCACCATGTTCGGGATCAGGCCCGGGTCGGCGCGAAGCTTGTCGTACTCGCCGGGGTTCTCGTTCAGCGCGACCACGCCGCCGGTGATGGAGTTCCGGGTGGTGTCGTTGCCGCCCACGATGAGGAGCACCAGGGTTCCCAGGTAGGTCAGGGGATCGATCCCCTTCATGGCGGCGGAGTTGGCCATCGCGGTCACGAAGTCGAGGCTCTCGGCCCGACGGCCCTCGCGCTCCTTCCAGAGCCGCGTGAAGCAGTCGAGGCACTCGCGCAGCAGGCGCTCCCGGTCCTCGGGCTGGTAGCCGGCCTCGATCAGCTGGTCGTCGGCCATGGTCGACACGTCCGACCAGAGGGTGAGCTTGCGGCGCTCCTCCCAGGGGAAGTCGAACATCGTGGCGAGCATGCCCGTGGTGAGCTCGATGGAGACGCGATCGACCCAGTCGAAGGTCTCGCCCACGGGCACGCCGTCGAGGATCTCGGCCACGCGCTCGCGGATCAGGGGCTCGAGCTTCTTCAGGTTTCGCGGCGAGGCCACGGGCTGCACGACCTTGCGGTGGGCCTCGTGGCGCTCGCCATCCATGGCGATGAAGCCCGGCTGGAGGGGAAAGTCGGGGGGAGGGTCCGGGAGCACGATGGTGGGCTCCGACGAGAAGATCTCGGGGTGCTTCTCGACGTGCATGACGTCCTCGAACCGCGTCACCGACCAGTAGGGGCCGTCGGGGCTCTCGGCGCACCAGTGGACGGGGTCCTCCTTGCGCAGGCGCTCGAAGTAGCCCCACAGGGTGTCGGTCTCGAAGAGCTCGCCGTCGGAGACGTCGATCTTCTCCAGGGGGATCGAGTACGGGTCGGCCCCGGCCTGTCCCGTGGACGGCGGCGGCGTGGCTCGGGCGGGTCCGGTCATGGCCTCTCCTCCGGCGCCACCGCCGGGCGCGGGACGATGGGCCGGAAGAGGATAGGTCAAGTCCGCGCCGCTTCGAAGCCTGGCCCGCGGCCGGGGTTCACACGTCGAAGCGGTCGAGCATCATCACCTTGGCCCAGGCCTCGACGAAGTCCCGCACGAACTCCTCCTCCCCGTCGTCCGCCGCGTAGACCTCGGCGATGGCACGCAGCTCGGCGTGGGAGCCGAAGACCAGGTCCACGGGCGTCGCCGTCCAGCGCAGCTCGCCCGTGCGGCGGTCGCGGCCCTCGTAGAGCCCCGGCGACGAGGGCGACTTCGACCAGCTCGTGGACATGTCGAGGAGGTTCACGAAGAAGTCGCTGCTCAGCGTGCCCGGCCGCTCGGTGAGCACGCCGTGGGGGGCGTCGCCGGCGTTCGCTCCCAGGGTGCGCATGCCTCCGACGAGCACCGTCATCTCGGGGACCGTCAGGGTGAGCAGGTTCGCCCGCTCGACCAGCAGGGTGGTGGGCGGCAGGCGGTTGCCCTCGCCGAAGTAGTTGCGGAACCCGTCCGCGGTGGGCTCGAGCACGGAGAACGAGGCCACGTTGGTGTCCGCCTGGGTGGCGTCCGTGCGCCCGGGCGTGAAGGGGACCTCCACCTCGTGTCCCGCGTCTCGCGCCGCCTGCTCGATGGCCGCGGCGCCGCCGAGCACGATCAGGTCGGCGAGGGACACCTTCCTGCGGCGGAGCAGCCCGCCGCGGAAGTCGCCCTGGATCCGCTCCAAGGTCCCGACCACCTTCGCGATCTCGGCGGAGTCGTTGACCGCCCAGTCCTTCTGGGGCGCCAGGCGGATGCGCGCTCCGTTGGCGCCGCCGCGCATGTCCGTCCCGCGGAAGCTCGCGGCCGACGCCCAGGCGGTGCGGACGAGCTCGGGAACGGTCAGGCCCGACGCGAGGATCTCGGCCTTCAGCGCCGCGACGTCCCGGGCGCCGATCGGCTCGTGATCGAAGGCGGGCACGGGGTCCTGCCAGGGCAGGGCTTCCTCGGGCGTCTCGTCGCCCAGGTAGCGGGCCCGGGGGCCCATGTCGCGGTGGGTCAGCTTGAACCACGCCTTGGCGAAGGCCAGCTCGAACTCCTCGGGGTTCTCCTGGAAGCGCTTCGCGATCTCCCGGTAGCTCGGGTCGAACTTGAGCGAGAGGTCCGTGGTGAGCATGATCGGCGCGTGGCGCCTGGAGGGGTCGTGGGCATCCGGGACGAGGCTCGCCGCCGCCCCGTTGGCCGGCACCCATTGGATCGCACCGGCCGGGCTCTTCGTCTGCACCCACTCGAAGCCGAACAGGTTGTCGAGGTACTGGGTGGTCCAGGCCGTCGGGTTCACGGACCACGCGCCCTCGAGTCCGCTCGTGATGGTGTCGCCCGCGTTCCCGGTGCCGCAGCGGTTCTCCCAGCCGAGACCCTGCTGCTCGATGCCGGCGGCGGTGGGCTCGGGGCCGACGCAGCCCTCGGGTCGCGCGG
>JANQFK010000002.1 GCA_028277885.1 Myxococcota bacterium | reverse complement strand
GATGCTCGGGGGGGCCAGCGTGCCTCCGATGTGGGTCAGGCGATAGACGAACAGGTTCTCACCGGGCGCGCACGCCGGGACGCCGGGAGCGATCTCCGGAGCGCTCGGGTTGCCGGCCTGGTAGAACTCCACCTCCTTCAGGACGGAGAAGCACGGCGCGTCGCACACGCCCGTGAAGCCATCGTCCTCGTTGATCACGAACGAGTCACTGATGTCGGGCTGGGCCGTAGCCGGAGCGCCGAGGCCCAACGCGAGAAGGAGGCAAGCGGCTGCCGCTCCGGTCAGAAGGTGGGATCGCTGCATGGTCGTACTTCTCCCGTCGAGCCCCCACGCGAGTCCGGCGGCTGGCCGGCCCTCGTGGGGGCCCCTGATTGGAACCCATCAGTATCTGGGAGTCCCTGGCTGAGGTCTCCCGTCGCAGCCCAGGCTGTTGGCTAGCCGGTCCGGCGGGACCGAGCCGCGGCCAGTGCTGCCACGCCAAACCCGAGAAGCAGTGCGGTCGCCGGCTCGGGGATGATGGTGGACTCGAAGTCCTCGTTCCCGGCGCCGGAGCTGATCATGAACTTCACCACCTGGCTGAACTTGTCGAGCGGCGTGTCGTCGTCGTCACCCGGGTCGAGGTAGGTGACGAAGAGGCGACGGCTCGTCTCGCCCGCGTTCAGGGTGGATGAGAGGGGGTTGCCGAAGTTGAAGATGGCGGCGCCCGGGAAGCCCGGGAACGGCCCGATCGGCGGGGTGCCCGGCTGGAGCGCCACGCCCAGGGGAGCGCCCGAGAAGGGGATCGACCCGGAGGAGGCGTCGCGGCAGTTGGCGGTGGGCAGCGCACCCTGGCTGCCGTCGCAGTCGATCATCCAGCCCGCGCCGTCGGGGTTGAGCTGGACCGACGTGTCGGTCGAGATGCCGATGCCGATCTCGTCGATGGAGGCCGAGCCGTCGAAGAGGACCACGTCCACCACGAGGGTGTCGAAGTCGCGCAGGTCGAGGGGCGGAATCGTGTTGCCGCCGCCGGAGAAGTCGGTGTAGCTGCCTGCCTGGATCTCGGAGGTGAGGTCCGTCAGGTTGATGCTCACCACGTTCGTGGCCCGGATCACGCCGCAGACCGTGTCCGCGGTGTTGGGGCCGGCGCAGTTCGGGTTGGCGTCGAGCAGCGCGGCGTTGCCGTCGCCGATGGAGCCGTCGAACTTGAAGAACAGGTCGTCCGTGCCGTCGAGGTCGTTCGACAGGGGGAACTCCTGGTCGAAGTCGACGGTGAACAACTTGCCCGCCCCCGCGGGGCCGGCGGCGAGAACGGCCGTCGTGGCAAGCGCGAGTGCGAGAACCCAGGTGGATCTGATGCGCAACACGGGGACCCCTTCCATTAGTTCCAATCCTGGCGTCAACAGGCAGCCGAGGAGAAAGCAACATGCGGGCCAACTCACACCCTGCGGCGCCGATTTCCAACCACCTGGAATCCATGGAGTTTTCCTTCCGCCCGCCGTGTCCCCCCGAAGGGCTGAAGGAAAGGTGCTTCCCATCTTCCGCCGGCTGGGAAAAGCCTTTCCGTCCCGTGTCAGACCCCGCGGGGCGTGGCCGGCCGGGCCGATAACGGCACGGTGCTGGACGGGAGCCCTCTTGGCGCGCAATCTCGTCGGGCCATGCGAGACCTCCACTGGCAGGCCGGCCTCGCCGCCAACGCGCTGATCCTCGCCGTCCTCGTCTACGCGGGCTGGCTCGAGGGCGGCCACGAGGAGTTCTTCTACCGCTCGATGCAGGAGGACGAGTACCTCGAGTGGGCGACGTTCTGGGCCTTCCTGCTGGCCGCCGTCGCCTGCGGGGTGGCGGCGTGGTGGCAGCGCCGGGAGACCGGCGAGGTGCCCTGGTTCATGGCCGGCCTCGGGCTGTTCTGCTTCGGCGTCGGGATGGAGGAGATCTCCTGGGGCCAGCGCGTGTTCGCGTACCGCCCGCCGGCGTACTTCCTCGAGCACAACTTCCAGCAGGAGTTCAACGTCCACAACGTCGTGGACTCGGACCTGCGCAAGCTCGCGTTCCGCGTGGTCATCGCGGGCTACGGCATCGCGCTGCCCGCCCTCGCCCTCGTGCCCGCGCTGCGTCGCCTGCTCGACCGGCTGGGCGTGGTCGCACCGACGCCGGTGCTGATCCCGGCCTTCGCGGCGATGCTCTGGACCACCATCGACTACCCCTGGAAGTTCACCAACGAGGTGGTCGAGCTGATGCTCGGCTACGGCTTCCTGTTCGCGGTGCTCGCCCACTTCGGCGTGTTCTCCCGCGCGCTCTCCCTCTCGGGCGCGGCGGGGCGCGCGCTCACGGTGGTGGTGGCGGGCCTGCTGGTGCTCGGCCTCGGCGTCGCCAACGCCGCCGTCTCGCGGAGCCAGCGCGGCGCCTCGGAGGAGGCCGTGGTCCAGGCGAAGCAGGAGCTCGAGGCGCTGCGGCGCGACCTGGAGACCCAGGCTCGCGAGAACGGCGGGCGCCGGCCGGTGCGCTGCAAGACCCACAAGCGCATCTACTCCCTCGTCGAGAAGTACGACGAGGAGTTCCTGTACGAGGGTGCCTTCGCGGCCCTCCGGGACCAGGGGCTCCCCGAGGAGCGGGCCGAGTTCTTCATCGACCCCTGGAACTACGCCTACTGGATCCGCTCGACCTGCTCCGACAGCCGAGGGACCTGGCGGCTGTTCGTCTACTCCTTCGGCCCCAACCAGCGGCGCGACTCGACCCGCTGGGAGCTCGGCGGCGACGACGTGGGCGTCTACCTCACCCACGACGACGTCTAGGGGCGCTCCCGCCCCGCGACGCCCGCCTCGTCGAGGAGCTCCACCGGGTGCGCGACGCGCGCGCGCAGCCCGGCGCCGAGGGCGCCGGCGCGCAGCTGCATCAGGCAGCCGGGGTTGCCGCTCGCGATCACGTCCGGGGCGGCCGCCGCGAGGGACGCCAGCTTGCGCGCGAGCACGGCGCGCGACATCTCGGGCTGGGTGAGGTTGTAGGTGCCGGCGGCGCCGCAGCAGGCCGCGGCGTCGTCGTGGGGCACCAGCTCGAGGCCGGGGATGGCCGCCAGCAGCCGGCGCGGCGCCTCACCGACGCCCTGGCCGTGGAGCAGGTGGCAGGGGTCGTCGTAGCAGACCCGGGCCTCGAGCCGGCCCGGGGGCGCGGCGAGACCCACCTCGTCGAGGAACTCGCAGACGTCGCGGACGCGGCCCGCGAGCTCCGCGCCCGGCGCGCCGAGCCAGTCGCCGTACTCGCGCAACGCCGCGCCGCAGCCGGCGGAGTTCACCACCACGGCGTCGACGCGAGCCGCCGCGAAGGCCCGCAGGTTGCGCTCGGCGAGTCCGGCGGCGAGGGAGGCATCGCCCGCGTGGGCCTGCAGCGCGCCGCAGCAGCCCTGGCCCTCGGGCACCACCACGTCGAAGCCGTTGCGCGTGAGCACCCGGGCGGTGGCGGCGTTCACCGGACCGAACAGCTCGGGCATGACGCAGCCCTCGAGCAACGCCACGCAGCCGCGCCGGGCTCCCTCGGCGGGGATGCGGGGGGGGAGCGGGGCGCGCTGCGCGCGGGGCGGGATCGGCGGCAGCAGGCGCTGCGACTCACGCAGGCGCGGCAGCAGCCGCGCGCCGAGAGCGTCGAGCCCGAGCCGCTGCACCGCCGCGAGGGCGCCCACCAGGAGGCGGAGACGCCGTCGGTGCGGCACCACCCGACGCAGCGCGAAGGCCTCGAGGTGCCCCGCCCAGCCGCGGCGCGGCACGCTGGCGCGGGTCTTCTCGAGGAGCGAGCCGAAGCGCACGCCCGACGGGCAGGCCGTCTCGCAGGCGCGGCAGCCCAGGCACAGCCAGGCCTCCTCCTCCACGGCGCCGAGGGGGATGCGACCCTCGGCGACGCCGCGCATCAGGTAGATGCGTCCGCGTGGCGAGGAGGTCTCGCGACCGGTCTCGCGGTAGGTCGGGCACGACGAGAGGCACAGCCCGCAGTGGACGCAGTCGAGGGTTCCCGCGTAGACGTCGGCCAGGGGCCCGTCCGGCGTCACAGCGCCCCCGCGAAGCGTCCGGGGTTGAGCACCGCGGCCGGATCGAAGCGGGCCTTGAGGGCGCGCATCAGCGGCAGCGCGGCGTCGGGGTCGCCGAAGACGTCCCGGCCCCGCCGGGCGCGCAGGGGCGCGGCCTCGAGGCGCCAGCGGCCCGCGCCCTCCCGCGCCGCGGCGCGGGTGGCGGCGAGGATCTCGTCGACGCGCGCTTCCCCGGCGCCGCCGGGCAGCGGGAAGTGCGCCCAGCACAGGCCGTGGGCGGGAAGCGCGGCCCAGCGGCCTCCCGCCGCCTCGATGCCGCCGGTGAGCTTCGCCAGGCGCGTGGGGAGATGCGCGATGCGCACGCGCAAGGCGTCCACGGGATCGACCCGGGCCGCGGCCGCGAAGGCGTCGTCCAGCTCGCCCGGGCCCGCCGCGCGCGCGCCGCAGGTCTCCCGCAGCCAGGCCGCGTCGACCGCCACGGCAGCCGCGTCGCCGGCGAGCTCGACGAGCAGGCGCGGCGGGGACCCGGTGCCGCCCTCGAAGAGCGCGGCCCGCGCGGACGGCCGCCGCGCCGCCTCGAGGGCCCGGGGCGCGGAGGGCTCCTCGACCCGCCAGGACTCGACGCGCTCGGCCACCGGCCGCAGGCGCAGCCAGGCCGAGGCGATCACGCCGAGGCTGCCGTGCCCCCCGACGTGGAGCTTGGCGAGGTCGTAGCCCGTCACGTTCTTCACCACGCGGCCTCCGCAGTGCGTCACCTCGCCGCTGGCGAGCACCACCGTGAGGCCCAGCACCGCGGAGCGCGGCGCGGCGCGGCGCGGGTCGACGGCCGCCGCGGCGAGGCCGCCCCCCACCGTGGAGTCCTCGCCGGCGGCGCCCAGCGGCAGCTCCCAGCCGCTTCCCGCCAGGGCGCGCTCGACCTCGGCCAGTGCGACGCCGGCGCCCAGGTGGGCCACGCCCTCGTCCACGTCGATCTCGTGGAGCTCCGCGAAGCCGCGGGTCGAGAGCACCAGGTCGGCGCGGCGGGGCGGGTTGCCGAACCCGCTGCGCGTGCCGCCGCCGCGCACCACCGCCCCGAGGCCGCGCTCGCCCAGGACCCGCAGCGCGCGACCCAGCGCGGCGGCGTCGGCGGTGCACAGGGTCCAGGCGATGCGGCGGCCGTCGAGCTCGACGGGCGCCTGGGCAGCGAGCGCGCCCTCGCCCACCTCGGCGCGCAGCGCGGCGACGCTGGCGTCGTCGAGGCTCACTCGAAGGGCACCCGGTCGTAGCCGCGGGCCCGCGGGTTCGCCTCCATGCAGAAGCGCGTGGCCGGGAAGATCTTGCCGGGGTTGCAGACCCGGTCCGGATCGAAGGCGGCGCGCAGCCGGAGCATGGCGTCGAGGTCGGCGTCGTCGAACAGCATCCCCATGTAGTCGCGCTTCTCGGTCCCGATGCCGTGCTCGCCGCTGATCACGCCGCCCGCCTCGACGCAGGTGCGCAGAATCTCCTCGCCGGCCTTCACCACCCGCGCCAGCTCGTCGGGGTCGCGGCGGTCGAAGGAGATGTTCGGGTGCAGGTTGCCGTCGCCGGCGTGGAACACGTTCGAGAGCCGCAGGCCGTGGCGGTCGCAGATGGCGCACACGGCCTCGAGGATCTCCGGGAGCTTCGTGCGCGGCACCACCGCGTCGTGGACGTAGAGGTCCGGCGCCAGGCGCCCCATGGCGCCGAAGGCTCCCTTGCGGGCCCGCCAGAAGCGCTGGCGCTCTTCGGCATCGCGGGCCACGTCCACGCGGCTCGCGCCGGCCTCGCGGCACAGCTCGCGCACGCGCTCCGCCTGGCCCGCGACCGCCTCGGCCACGCCGTCGAGCTCGACGAGCAGCACCGCGCCGGCGTCGGTGGGAAGGCCCGCCGCGTAGACGCTCGCCTCCACGGCCTCGATGGTGCGGCGGTCCACGATCTCGAGGGCCGCGGGCACGAGGCCGCTGCGGATGATGCCGCCCACCGCCCGGCATGCCGACACCACCTCGGGGAACACGCCGAGCAGCGTCTCGACGGCGTCGGGGAGCGGGGTGAGCCGCACCGTCACCTCGGTCACCACGCCGAGGGTTCCCTCGCTCCCCACCACCGCTCCCACCAGGTCGTAGCCCGAGGCGAAGCCCGCGGGCCCGCCGAGCCGCACCACCTCGCCGTCGGGCAGCACCAGCTCGAGGCCCAGCACGTGGTCGGTGGTGGTCCCGTACTTGAGCGTGTGGGGGCCGCCGGAGTTCTCGCCCACGTTGCCACCGATGGTGCAGGCCGCCTGGCTCGACGGGTCCGGCGCGTAGAAGAGCCCGTGGGGCGCGGCCGCCCTGGAGAGCTCGGCGTTCACCACGCCGGGCTGCACCACCGCGTAGCGGTCGCCGGGCTCGAGGGCGAGGATGCGGTCCATGCGGGAGCACTCGATCACCACGCCGCCCTCGGCCGCCACCGCGCCGCCCGAGAGCCCGGTGCCGGCGCCCCGGGGCACGAAGCAGACGCCGGCCTCGCGGCAGGCGCGCACCACCGCGGCCACCTCGGCGGTCTCCCGGGGCAGCACCACGGCGAGCGGCTTCGCGGCGTTCAGCGTGAGGCCGTCGGCCTCGTAGACGAAGAGCTCTTCCGGGCGGGTCAGGCAGGCGGAGTCGCCCACGGCGCGTCGGAGGGACGCGTGCAGCGCGTCGAGGTGCGCGGCCACGCCCTGCGCTCAGGCCAGGCCGAGTCGCTCGAGGTCGTCCTCGTCCAGTCCCAGGTAGTGGCCGATCTCGTGCTTCACGGTGATCTGGATCTGCTCGACGAGCTCGGCGTGGGTTCGGCAGACCTTCTCGAGGTTGCGCTTGAACAGGAAGACGCGGTCCACGTCCCGGGCCTGGGCGGTCACCGCCGCCTCGGTGCGCGGCACGCCCGAGAACAGGCCGAGGATCTGGGGCGACACGTTCTCCTGCTCGATCAGCTCCGTGTCGGGGAATTCGCGCACCAGCACCGGCACGTGCTCGACCAGCTCGCGGATGGAGCGCGGGATGTTGGCGATGGCGTCCGAGGCGGCGCGCCGGAAGGCGGCCTCGTCCATGGGGGTCGGCAGCGGGTAGTGCTCCGGGTCGCGCGCGTTCGCGCTGGCGAAGGCCGCCTGGGCGACCTCGTCCTCGTCGAGGCGCTCCAGCACCAGGCCCAGGTGGTAGTGGGCGTGGGCGGAGTCCGAGTCGAGGATGACGGCCTGCTCGAGGAACCGGCGCGCCTCGGCGAAGCGGCCCAGCTCGAACAGGATCTGGCCCTCGAAGGCGCGGTACACCGCCACGTCGCCCGAGGTCTTGCTGGCGCGGCGCACCAGGAAGAGCGCGCCCTCGAGATCGTCGAGGTAGAAGAGCGCCTTCGACTTCAGGTAGTGGATCTCGGCCTCGGTGCCGCGGTCCGGCCGCGGCAGGTCGGTGCGTCCGGCGAGCAGGTCGTCGAGATGCTGGAGCGCCTGCTCGTACTCGCCGAGCTCCTCGATCAGCAGCTCGGCGCGGTTCAGGTGGGCGGTGGCGAACTTCGGGTCCGCCATGGCGGCGAGCTCGAACTCGTAGAGGGCCGGGTCCACCTTGCCCTCGTCCCACAGGATCTCGCCACGACCGTTGTGGGCCTCGGCGCCACCGGGGTGCGCCTTCAGGGCCTCGTCGAGCCAGGCGAGCGCCTCCTCGGTGCGTCCGCCGCTCGAGGCCTCCATGGCGTGGTCGAGGCAATCCCAGTACCGATCGTTGTCCTTCATCGCTCCGCTCGCCCGGGGCCGGGGCCTCTCGAACCTCCACAATAGCAGAAGCCGGCGCCCCGCTGCGCGCCCGGCCTCCGTCGGGGCCAGTCTGCAACCTTCCGGATTCATTGAGAAAACCAGCTCACGGCCGGGGCCGGCGGGAGGCCCGGCGGGTCTCCCGCAGGTCCCGTTTCAAACCACCGTCTCGGCGCGGGTTTCCGCCGGATCCCGGAGCCGGGACCCGCTCGCGCTAGGGGCGCAGGGCTCGGATCCGGTCGTCGAGGAGGTGCTCGCGCAGGCTCGCGACGGACCCGGCCTGGGCGGCGGGTCGCGGCGGCATGCGGTCCGAGAGCGCCAGCTCCACGAAGCCGTGGCACGACGACCAGAGCATGGCGATCTCCGCATCCGGGTCCGCGTTGCGGAACACGCCCTGCTCCATGCCGCGCTGGAAGATCTTGCGGTAGAGGGACCAGACCTCGTCGATGCGCTGCACCGCCTGGGCCTCGTAGCCGGCGGGCTCGAACTCGCGGAACATCAGCTGGTAGAGCGCGCCGTTCTCGAGACCGAAGTCGACGTAGCGGCGCGCGCTCTCGCGCACCGCGTCGACGGGGTCCTCGATGTCGAGGGCCGGCCGCGTGCGCTCCTCGATGAGCCCGAAGCCGTGGAGCGCGATCGCGGTGATGAGCGCCTGCTTGTTCTCGAAGTACAGGTAGATGGTGGCCGGCGAGTAGCCGAGCTTCTGCGCGAGTGCGCGCATGGTGATCCGATCGATGCCCTCCCGATGGATGGTGTCGATGGCCTCGGCCAGGATCTTGTGGCGGAGTGCGCGCGCGTTGTCGCGATCCATTCGGCGACCCTCCAAGCCCTGCCCCCCGGACGGGTCTGAACGTCTGAGAGCTGTGCGAACGGCGTCCCTGAACACCGTTCGCCGTACCGTATCACCCTCCGATTCGAGCGGTCAATGCGGTGCTTTCGTCCCCGTCCCGGGGGGCGGCCCCTACGGCTATCTTCTCGCAGATGGGGAGCCTGCGAGACTTCTGCCTGGGGATCCTGGCCTCGGGGGAGCTCGGACCGAAGCTCGCCCCGCCGCCCCGGGGCCTGGCCGACGAGGTCCGCGGGCGGCCGCTGCGGGTCACGCGCCCGGCGCGCTGCCGCACGCTCGCCCTCTCGAGCGGCGCCCCGCCGCTGCCCCCCCTCCACGCGCTGGCCGAGCCCGAGGCGCGGGCACGCTGCCTGGCGCGCTTCGCCCATCACGAGCTCCAGGCGGTGGAGCTCTTCGCCTGGGCGCTGCTGCGCTGGCCCGCGCTCCCCGCCGAGCTGCGCCGCGGGTGGCTCGGCGTGCTGGTGGACGAGCAGCGCCACTGCCGCCTCTACCTCGGGCGTCTCGAGGCCCTCGGCTCGCGGCTCGCGGAGCATCCCCGCTCGGACTACTTCTGGAAGCAGCTGCCGGCCATCGACGCCTCGCCCCACGGGCCGCGCGCCTTCCTCTGCGCCATGGGGCTCACCTTCGAGCAGGCCAACCTCGACTTCACGGGTCTCTACCGCGACGCCTTCCGGGACGCCGGCGACGAGGCCGGCGCGCGCGTGATCGAGCGCGTGCACGACGACGAGGTGCGCCACGTCGCCCTCGCGGCGCGCTGGCTGAGGCGGCTGGACGAGAGCCCGGAGCCGCGCAGCGACGTGGAGCGCTACCGGGAGGCGGTGCCCTTCCCGCTCTCGGCCGCGCGCGCCAAGGGGCGCCGCTTCGACGCCGCCGCCCGCCGGCGCGCCGGGCTCGCCCCCGCGTTCATCGAGCACGTGCGCCGGGCCCGCTCCAGCGCCGAGCGGCGGCCGCCCGCCGCGGCGCCGAAGCCGCCGCCGCGTTGAGCGACGCGCCGGTCCTCGTCGCGAACCTCGGCGCCGAGGCGCCCGCGGCCTCGCGCGCCGCCCTCGCGGCGACGCGCTCGGCGGCGCGGCTCTGGCGCCTGCTGTTCGCGCCCGGCGCGCGGCTCGCCGCGGAGCCCGACGAGGATGCGGTCCACTGGCCCGCCGCGCTGGGGCCGGAGCCCGAGGGCGCCGCGTTCCCGTGGCTCGAGGCCGACGCGGCCTGCGCCTGGCTCGTCACCGGGGACGCGCGCCGCGAGGCGGCGCGTCTCGGCCTCGCGCTCGCCGGCCCGGAGCCGGAGGTGGTCGCGCGGGTGCACGACAAGGCCTTCGCGCTCGAGACGACCCGGCGCCTGGGCTTCGAGCCCGCCTGCCTGGGCGGCGCGCTCCACGTCTTCGCGCCCGGGGATCTCGCGGACCCCGACGCCGCACTCGCCGCGGTCCGTGCCGCGCGCGAGGCCTGGCCCGCCTGGCTGCGCGACGTCCCGGCGACCCTCAAGCCCCGCCTCTCTTCGAGCGGCCGGGGCCGCGTGGCCCTCGACGAGGACGACGGGGCGGTTCGCGCCGGGCTCGCGAAGCTCGCCGCGCGGGGCGGCGCGATCCTCGAGCCGTGGCTCGAGCGCCGCATGGACCTCTCGGCGCAGCTCCACGTCGGACCCGACGGGCCGCTGCTGCTCGGCACCCTCGAGCCGTGCCCGACCCCCTCCGGCGTTCCCCGCGGCTTCCGCGGCACCCTCGACCGGCGCGGGCGGGTCACCTCGGGCAGCGACTGGGACGAGCCGCTGCGCGAGGCCGCGGCCGCTCTGGCGGTGGCGGCCGGCGAGGCGGGCTACGCCGGACCCTGCGGCGTGGACGCCTTCGCGTTCGAGGGGCCCGAGGGGCCGGTGCTGCGGATCGTCGAGCTGAACGCGCGCTTCACCCTCGGCACCGTGACCCTCGGGCTCGCCCGCCGCGCCCTGCCCGTGGCCCGCCGCCACTTCGACCTCGACGCCGACGAGCGCCTCCACCTGCACCTCGACCTCGACGACCGCGCGGCCGACGCGGAACCGGCCGGGGGCGTGCTGCGGCTCGCGCTGGGCGGCGCGCCCGGTGAGCCGCGGCCCGCCCTGCGCCTCGCGCGGGATCCCGCCGCCCTCGCCCCTCCAGGGCCTCCGACCGCGTAGGAGGATTCAAGCGAGGGCGGAATCCGGTCGATCCAGTGCGAAACGCCCCCGGCCGGATGTGCCCGAAATGAGTGAATCGCCCGAGCTCTCGGTGGTGGTCCCCACCCACGGTCGCCCGGAGCGCATCGCCGCGCTGCTCGCGAAGCTCGCGGAGCAGACCCTCGCGCCCGACCGCTTCGAGGTGGTCGTGGTGGACGACGGCAGCCCGCAGCCCCTCGCGGCGCCCGAGGCCGCGCCGCCGTTCCCGCTCCGCGTGCTGCACCAGGCCAACGCCGGTCCGGGCGCCGCGCGCAACCGCGGCATCGAGCATTGCCGCGCGCCCCTCGTCCTGATCCTGAACGACGACGCCGTCCCCGCGCCGGACCTGCTGGAGCGGCACCTCGCCGCCCACGCCGAGGCGCCGCCGCGCTGCGCGGTGCTGGGCTCCTTCCACTTCACCGAGCGGGCGCTGGCCCGGCCCTTCGTCCAGCTCCTCGAGGGCTCGGACCTGCTGTTCGACTTCCTGCGCCTGCGCCACGACGAGCTCCACGACTGGCGCTACTTCTGGACCTGCAACCTGAGCCTGCCCGTCGCCGCGGTGCGGGAGGCCGGCGGCTTCGACGAGCGCTTCCGCGAGCCCATCATGGAGGACGTGGAGCTCGGCTACCGGCTGGAGAAGCGCGGCTGGCGGGTGCTCTACCGCGAGGACGCGCGCTGCGAGCACGACCACGAGCTCACCCCCGACGAGTACTTCGCCCGCATGGTGCGCCTCGGCGTGCACCGCTGGCGCATGGCGGAGAAGCACGGCGACTGGAGCATCGGCGGCTTCGGCGACCCCGTGGAGCGCGAGGCCTACCTCCAGCGGGCGCAGATCCAGTACGAGCGCTTCCGCGAGGCCTGCGCCCACCTGGTGCGCAAGCTGCGCGCCGTCGACGAGGCCCGGCGGGGCGCGACGCTCCCCGACGCCGTCGCGACCCGGCTGCGCGGCCTGGTGCGCAAGCTCGGGGCCGTGCCCCTCGGCCGCGGCGCGGTCCTCGAGGCCACGGGCCACGACCCGGAGGAGTCCCTCGGTCGGGGCCCCACCCCCGGCGAGCTGGTCTCCCTGGTGATCGTCTCCCACGACGGCCTCGAGCGGACGCGGCGCTGCCTCGAGGCGCTGCGCGCCGCCCGCGAGCCCGACCACCCCGTCGAGATCCTGTTCGTCGACAACGGCTCGACGGACGGCAGCGCCGAGTTCCTGGAGGGCCAGCCCGACGTGCGGCTGATCCGGAACGCCGAGAACCGCGGCGCCCCGGCGGCACGCAACCAGGCCATCGCCCTCGCCCGCGGGCGCTGGATCGGCTTCCTCGACAACGACGCCATCGTGAGTCCCGGCTGGCTGGGGCGCATGCTCTGGCACGCCGCCGTCGACCCGCGGGTGGGCTGCGTGTGCCCGGTCTCGGACCGCGCGGCCCACGGCCAGCAGGTCGCCTACCCCGGCGACGGCAGCCCGGACTCGGTGGCGGCCTTCGCCCGGCGCCGCGCACTGGAGTTCGCGCGCCAGGGGCTCTACAAGGCGATCTTCCCGTCCTTCTGCGTGCTGGTGCGGCGCGACGTGATCGACGCCATCGGCGGCTTCGACGAGCGGTTCTCGCCCTGGGGCTTCGAGGACGACGACTTCTCCCTGCGCGCCCACCTGGCCGGTCACCGCAGCCGCCTCGCCCTCGACGTGTTCGTGCGCCACGAGGCCTACGGGAGCGACGCCGAGCGCGGCGAGCGGCACTCGCGGCTGCTGCGGCGCAACTGGCGGCGCTTCGTCGAGAAGTGGGGCGACGGCGCATCGCCCGCCTACGGGGACTACGGCTTCCTCGACGCGGTGGTGCGGCGGCGCTGGGAGCCCGATGCGCTCTACGTCGAGCCCGCCGGCCGCGCGCAGCCCGAGGCCCCGAGCCTTCGGGGAGCGGGCACACGCGCCCACTCGGGGGCTCCGACTCCATCCGGAGCTTGACACCCGGATCGCGCGCCGGTGACACTGCGGGTCCTGCGGCGCGGAGCTCCGGGGAGAGGGCATGCGGATTCGCTTCTGGGGAACGCGGGGCTCGATCCCGCGCCCCGGTCCGGAGACCGTCCGCTACGGCGGCAACACCTCCTGCGTCGAGGTCCGCAGCGACGACGGAACCCGCATCCTGCTCGACGTCGGCACCGGCGCCCACGAGCTCGGCATCGCGCTCCGCGACGAGGCGGCCGCGGAGCGCCTCGGCGGTCATCTCCTGATCGGCCACACCCACTGGGACCACATCCAGGGCTTCCCGTTCTTCGCGCCCTTCTTCGAGCGCGGGGGCCAGTGGGACGTGTACGCGCCGGGCGGACGCACCCAGCACATCGAGGACACCCTGGCCGGGCAGATGTCCTACGACTACCACCCGGTCACCGTGGACTCCTTCGACGCGGCGGTGCGCTTCCACGACCTGCGCGAGGGGCGCTTCGAGTGCGGCCGCGTGCGGGTCTCCACCCGCTACCTCAACCATCCCGCCCTCACCCTGGGCTACCGGCTGGAGGCGGACGGAGCGGTGCTCGTCTACGCGACGGACCACGAGCCCCACTCGATCCTGCCCCTCGACGCGGCGCCGGGCGCCGAGCCGGTCCACTACGAGGACCGGCGCCACCTCGAGTTCCTGGCCGGCGCCGACGTGGTGATCCACGACGCCCAGTTCACCCTGGGCGACTTCCCCGCCAAGCTCGGCTGGGGCCACACCCCGGTGGAGCGTGCCGTGGACTACGCGATCGCGGCGCGGGTGGGCCAGCTCGTGCTCTTCCACCACGACCCGCTGCGCACCGATGCCGAGGTGGACGCGCTGCTCGAGCTGGCGCGGGAGCGCGCCGCGCGAGGCGACTTCGTGCCGGACGTGCGGGCCGCCGCCGAGGGCGAGACCCTGGAGCTCCCGCGGCGGGAGGCCGCGCCGCGCCGGGAGCCCGCGGCCGTGGAGCGGGTCCCGAGCGCCCTGCTCCCCAAGGAGCCGCCCCGCGCCTCGACGGTGCTGCTGGTGGAGGACGACCCGGACATGACGGCGGTGCTGCGCGGCGCCCTCGAGCCCGAGGGCGTGCGCCTGATCCACGCCGGCGACGGCGAGTCCGCCCTCGCCGTGGCGCGCCGCGACCGCCCGTCCCTCGTGCTGCTCGACCTCAAGATCCCCATGCTCGACGGGCTCGAGGTGTGCCGCCGGATCCGCGGCGAGGGCGACGCGCGGCTGCGCCGGGTCCCGATCCTGATCCTCACGGGCAACCGCCCCGACGAGCGGGGCATGCTGGAGGCCTTCCGGGCCGGCGCCACGGACTTCCTGACCAAGCCCGTGAAGCCCACCCTGGTGCGGTCGCGCGTGCGCGGCTGGCTGCTGCGGCGGCTGCCCGAGGCCTGAGTCAGCGCCGGGCGTCGGCGACCGCCGCGCGCAGGCGCCCGAGGGCCGCCTCGAGCTCGCGCCACGCGGGCGCGGCCGAAGCCCTGGGCGTGCCCAGCCGGCCTTCGAGCAGCTCCTCGATGGCGAGGGCCGCGGAGCTCACGGCGTCGAACCCGTAGGAGCCCGCGGTTCCCTGGAAGGCGTGGGCCTGGTGGTGGGCCTCGGCGAGCTGGGCCGCATCGCCGGCGCGTCCGGCGGCGAGGGCGGCCGCCAGGTCCGCGACGCGCGCCGGGAGCTTCTCGCGGAAGGCGTCGCGCAGCGGCGCGATGGCGCGCTCCAGGGCCTCCTCCTGCTCCCGGGTGGGACGCGATGCGCTCACGCCGCACCCGCCTCGCCGGCGATGCGGCGGATCTCGTCGGGAAGCACCAGCGGATCGAAGGGCTTGCGGATCACCCCCAGCGCGCCCAGGGCGAGGTAGTGGTCCACCTCCTGCTGCTGGACCTTCGCCGTGAGGAACACCACGGGGATGTCGGCGGTCGCCTCGCGGGCGCGCAGCAGCGAGAGCGTCGCGAGACCGTCGGTGCCCGGCATCATCACGTCGAGCAGGATCAGGTCGGGTCGCTCCCGGGCGGCCACGTCCACGGCCTCGGGCCCCGAGGCGGCGACCAGGGCCTGCCAGCCGCCCACGCGCTGCACCGCCAGGCGGCTCACCAGGCGGATGTCCTCTTCGTCGTCCACGATCAGGATGCGCTCGATCGCCACGCGCCACCCTCGTCCCGACGCCGGTCCCGGCCCCGCCAGGATAGCCCCTCGCCGGACCGTCACGACTGGACGCTGCGGGCCAGGGCGTCGCTCCACGGCACCCACTCGTAGACGAGGATCAGGAAGAAGGCCCCGAGGTAGGCGAGGCGCGGAGCCAGGCGCTCGTCGCACTGGGCGATGCCGAGGGCCATCAGCAGCCAGCCGAAGCCGGCCACGCTGGCCACGGAGAAGGTGCTCACCGCGAACAGGACCAGCAGCGCGTCGCGGATCCGGGCGCCTCCGGGCCACAGGAAGGCGACGGCGAGGCCGCCCTCGATGGCGAGGGTGTAGGCGGTGAGGAGCCCGGCGGCCCGGCGGCCCGCGGTGGGCTCGACGAAGCCCGACTCGTCCCAGGGCACGCCCTCGGCGTGGCGCGCCAGCGCCTCGTCGTTCGCGTCGAAGAGCGCGTCGCTCATGCCCCCGACCACGATGGCGAAGTTGGTGAAGCGGTCGTCCTCGAGGAGGGTGACGCGGAAGAAGGTGCCGTCCACGAAGTCGGGGGAGAGGACGCCCTTCCAGAGCGTCGCGAACAGGAAGGTGAGCCCGAGCATCCAGCGCGCCGTGGTGGCGAGGGCGGGGCGCGGCGTCTCGGCGACCAGGCAGGTGGCGAGGGCGAGGCACCAGAGGCTGGTCAGGTAGTCGTGGTTGTCCGAGAGCGGCCAGCCCTGGACGACGCGCCAGCCCGTGGCGACGCAGAGCGCGAGCCAGAGACCGGGCCGGGAGGCCAGGCCGGGGGCGAGCAGGCCGGCGCCGGCGAGGATCAGCACCGGGACCCGCTCGGACCAGCCCAGGCCCGGGTTGAGCAGCAGCAGCAGCAGGGTGACGCGCACGGCGAGCACCCGCCGATCGATCTCCGCCAGCTCGCGCAGCCAGGACGCGGCGCGCCCGCCGCTCACCCGCGCCCCTCGCCGAGCCAGACCTCGCGCCGACGCAGCATCTCGCGGCGCGGCTCGAGGCTCTCGGGGTCGTGGCGCGTGCGCCACACCTCCACCCGCACGCGCCGCGCGCCGACCACGGCGTCGGGCGACTCCCGCGCGATCTCCCGCGCGAAGGCGTCGAGCGCCGACGCCCGCGGCAGGTCGCGCACGCGGTAGGCGCGGTTCACCAGGTGGGGCGGGACGGGGACGCGCCGCGCCGGGCCGTCGCCGAGGGCGTGGATGCGCACGCTGCGCGCGCCACCGCGGTCCGTGGTCGAGAACATCCCGTAGCCCCCGCCCTTCCACGGGCTCAGGTCCACGAGGTGGGCCAGGGCGATCTGGTGCAGCGCGATCGCGACCAGGGCCGCCGGGGCGAGCCAGGGTGCGAGTCGGCGCCAGCGCGGGCCTCCGGATCCGGCACGGCTCACCGCACCAGCGTAGGGCCCGGACGCGGGCGCGCGCTAGAGACGGCTGGACTCGAAGCTCTCGGCCACCGCGTCGTCCTCGAGGTGGAGGCCGCACTCCTGCTTGAGCCCCTGGAAGCGCGTGTCGCGCTCGTGGTCGTCCTCCGCGGTCACGGGCCGGCTCGAGTGCCAGTCGCCCACCGTCGCGTAGCCGCTCTCGAACAGCGGGTGGTAGGGGAGGTCGTGGTCGGTGAGGTAGCGGTGCACGTCCCGGGAGCTCAGGCCCAGGATCGGGGCGATCTTGGTGCGGCCCCACTGTCGCGTCACGGCGTCGAGGCCGCGGCGGTGATCGGTCTGGTCGGCGCGCAGCCCGGCGAGCCAGGCCGTCGCGCCCAGCTCCCGCAGCGCCCGCTGCATGGGCTCGACCTTGCGCAGGCGGTCGTAGCGGCTCAGGTCCTCCACGTCGCCGGTCTCCCAGAGCCGGCCGTGGAGAGCCTCCATGCGCGCCGGGCTGAGCTCGGCCTGCACCACCCGGAGGTTCAGGCCGAGGCGCGCGGTCAGCTCCTCGGCGAAGCGGTAGGTCTCCGGCGGGAGGTAGCCGGTGTCCACCCACAGCACGGGCACGTCGGGCACGACGCTCGTGGCGAGGTGCAGCATCAGGGCGGACTGGATGCCGAAGCTGGTGGAGAGCACGAGGCCGTCGCCGAAGGTCTCGGCGGCCCACTCCACCACCCGGCGCGGCGAGGCGCCGGCGAGCTGCCGGTTGGCGGCTTCGAGGTCGAGGGGCCCCGGACGGGGCTCCGGGGGACCGGGGCGCTCTCGCTCGAGGCGGGCGGGGACGGCTTGCAGCATGGGGTTCTCCCGGGGGCGCAGGCCCTGGGATGCCGCGCCGGCGCCGGGGTCACACGAACCGGCCACGGCTCGCGCCGTGGCCGGCCCGGGAGATGCGAGGGGAGGCCGCCCTACTTGGCCGGGGCCGTCTGGGTGGCCGCCAGGGCCTCCTCCTCCCGGCGCTGCTCCTCGAGCAGGGCCGTCGCGAACTTCGGCCGCACGATGGAGTAGAAGGCGGGGACGATCGTGACGGCGCCGAGCATGTTGACCACCATCAGGATCACCAGCAGCTGGGCCATCTCGGCCTGGAAGCGCAGGCTCGACCACGACCAGGTCGCGATGCCGCCCACGATGGTGGTGGCGGTGAACGCCACCGCCATGCCGGTGGTGCTGACGGTGCGGCGCACGGCCTCGTCGATGTCGCCCCGGGTCTCCACCACCTCCTGGCGTATGCGATCCACGATGTAGATCGCGTAGTCGACCCCGATCCCCACCCCCACGGACTGCACCGGCAGGGTGTTGACGTTCAGGCCGACGTCGCGCAGCGCCATGTAGGCCAGGGAGATCATGGTGGCGGTGCCGAGCTGGATCACGATGATGGTGCCGCTCCAGAGCGAGCGGTAGGTCAGCGTCTGGAGCACGTAGATCACCAGCAGGATCAGCGAGATGTTCGCGACGTGGCCGCGCTCCACCTCGTCGTTGATCGCCGCCAGGATGCCCATGACGCCGCCCGCCATCACGAACTGCACGCCGCGGGTCCAGGAGCTGGTGGGCTGGTACTTCGGCACGCCCTCCACGGCCTTCAGGTCGTGGACGATCAGGTTGCGCGTGTGGGTCACCACGGCGCGGATGCCGAGATCCTTGTCCTCCCACCACGCGTTGACGTCGGACTCGCTCCACTCCTCGAGGTCGTCGGGCCAGAAGAAGTACTCGCCCTCGTCGACGGCGTAGTAGGCCTCCTCGTAGTCCGCCATGGCGCCGTCGCGGAAGTCCTCGAGCCAGTCGGGCATGCCCTGGGTGCCGTTCACGAACTCCGCGGTGGACTTCTGGAACTGGCCCTCCTCGTCGCGGATGGAGATGTGAAGGGTGTGGTTCCGCGGCGGCAGCATCGGGCCGATCATGTAGTAGAGCTTGTCGGCGAGGCTGTCGTAGGAGAAGAAGCCGTCCTCGGCGCCCGCGCGGTCCTTGTCGAGGCGCAGGTTCACCTCGCCGATGGGGTTGCGCTTGATGAACTCCTTGGCCGCCTCGACCGCCACCATGATGGTCTCGCCCCGGTGGTCCGGGTAGTAGAAGGCGATGTTGGCGTGGCGGTTGTCGTCGGTGGTGTAGGGGCGCAGGAAGCCCGGCGGGCCGTTGGTCTTGAGCTGGAACAGCACGTTGCGCACCGTCCCCGCCTCCCGCGGGATGAAGTACCACTTCGGGTCGCCGTAGTGGTTCTGGCGCCAGTAGGCCTTCACGATGGGCGCGATGGAGACCGAGATGCCCATGTCGGTGTTGGCGCGCATCCAGCGCTCGAACTCCTCCATGCGCACGATGGGCTCGGGATCGGCGGTGGCGTTGTCGCGGTCGCCCTGGGCGTAGACCACGAAGGAGTCCACGCCGCCGAACTTCTCGGCGATCTGCCCGGTGGCGACGTTGTACTCGTGGTCCGGCCACAACAGGAAGGACCCCGGGTTCGCCTCGCCGATGGTGGAGCGGGTGAACACCACGTAGGTCGAGCCCACCAGGAGCGCCAGGGCGATGCCGGCCACGACGAACTTGCCGACCGGGTCCGTCACCACCTTGCCGATGCCGCGCATCAGCCGGACCATGAAGCCGGGCAGGTAGTGCTCGGGCTCGTGGGGCGGCGGCAGGTAGCAGATCATCACGGGGTGCAGGATCTCGACCGTGAACAGGATCGTGAACACCCAGAAGGCGCCGAAGATGGCGAGGTCGCGCATCTGGGGGATCGACGTGATCAGGATGACGAGGAGCCCGAGGAAGTCGGTGACGATGCCGAGGGTGCCGGGCACGATCAGCTCCGCCATGGCCACGGTGGCGGCCTCGATCTTCGCCGCCTCCTCGTCCCCGTCGAAGCGGGGCAGGATCATCTCGTAGTCTTCGAAGAAGCGCTCCGCCATCTGCACGGTGTGGGAGACCGCCCGGGCGGTGATGATCATCGGGATCACCAGCACCAGCGGATCGAAGGTGATCCCGGTCCAGCCGGTGAAGCCCAGGCCCCAGACCGCCGTCGCGATGGCGGCCACCAGGGGGATCAGCACGCCGTGGAGCCGCCGGAAGTAGGCCAGCAGCAGCCCGAAGGTCACCAGCACGGTGAGGACCACGAACAGGCCGATCTCGAAGGCGTGCTTGATGATCCAGCCGGTGTGGGTCGGGCCGCCGGAGATGTAGATGGCGTGGTTCTCGTCCTCTTCGGGCTCCCAGATCCACTCGCCCAGGGCGCAGTCGCGGCCGAGGTCGATCTCGGCCTGGGTGCACTTCCAGCCGTCCTTGATCTTCTGGACGTGGTCGAAGACGGCCTGGTAGACCTCGCGGCTGCTCAGGCGGTCGGCGATGAAGTTCGCCGAGATGAAGGCGCCCTTCTCGTCCCGGGAGACCAGGCGGCCGAAGATGTAGGGCGGGTTCTGGCGCACAAGCTCCCGGATGCGGTCCGCCTCGGCCTGGGTCTCGGGGGTCTTCTTGACCAGGATGTCCGAGGTGATGGCGCCGTCGGGCTCGATGGTGACGACGCGGGTGAGGCGGCCCGTGAGCGACTCGATGCGGTCGTGGTTCACCGGATAGGGCGGGAACGCCTGGTCGAGGCGTCGCAGCACCAGGTGGTCCGCGAGCTCCTGCTCCTCCAGGACCTCGCGCAGCTCCTCGCGCTCCTCGGTGCGGCTGTTGTAGCCCTCGCCGTCCAGCCGCTTCGTGATGCGCGAGATCTTGGCCAGGGTCTCGGGCGTGAAGACCGTGCCCTCCTTCACCACCACCGCGATCGCGATCAACGAGGACGACCCGAAGGTGTCCGCGAAGGCGTCCTGGGAGTGGATGAAGGGGTGGTCCGGGTAGAGGGAGCGCTCGCTGGCGTCCACGCGCACGATCGGGCCGGGGAGCGGGGCGCCGAAGGCCGTCGAGATCGCGTTCACCGTGGGGTAGAGGAAGAAGAGCGTCGACAGGATGAGCATCGCCGAGACCCAGTGGCGATGCCGAACGACGAAACGGGCGAACTTGAGGGTCTTGGTCTCGCGAACGTGGTGCTCGGGGATCTCCGCCATGGTCTCCTGGTCTCCGGTTGGCGCACGGGGGCCCGGCGGATCCAGGAGGGACCCGATGGGCGCAGGGGGACATCGTGGACCAGATCCACCCCGCGGGTCAACGCCACTGTGTCGGCTTCGTGACGCGCGTCGGATCGTGCGCGGAAGTCGTGGAGTTTTCAGGGGGTTTTCAGCAGGTGGGGGCGTGAAGCGGCATGCCGCCCCAGTCGGGGCGCTATGGTGTGGCCCGCTGGAGGACGGGAGAGCCGATGCCCGAGCCCCGCTTCGACGTGTTGTTCCTGTGCACCGGGAACTCGGCCCGCAGCCTGCTCGCCGAGTGCGCGCTGCGCCGCCACGGCGGCGCGCGCTTCGTGGCCCACAGCGCCGGCAGCCACCCCAAGCCGGCCCCGCACCCGCGCACCCTCGAGGTGCTGCGCGACTTCCACTACGACGTGACGGGGCTCCGCAGCAAGAGCTGGGACGAGTTCACCGGACCGGAGGCGCCGGCCCTCGACTTCGTCTTCACCGTGTGCGACGACGCGAAGGGCGAGCGCTGCCCCGTCTGGCCGGGACAGCCCATGACCGCCCACTGGGGCGTCGCGGACCCGGCGGCCTTCGAGGGCTCCGAGGAGGAGCAGCGCCGCTTCTTCCGCCGCATCTACTTCGAGCTCGAGCAGCGCATCAAGATCTTCACCAGCCTGCGCCTCGAGTCCCTGGACCGGCTCGTCCTCCAGAAGCGTCTCGACGAGATCGGCGCCCGCCCCGGTGCGGGCGTCGGTGCCGGCGAAGAGACCGGGTAGCGCGCGCTGGGCGAAGCCAACTCCTACCCCCGGCTCGGCCCCGCGCGCAAGGGCGTCTACGCCCTCGGCGACCTCACCATCAACGGGGCGCTCTCGTCCCTCTCCATCATCTACGCCTCCTACTACCTCACCCAGGTCGCCGACCTCCGGCCCCTGCTCGCCGGCCTGGTGCCGCTGATCGGGCGCTTCGTGGACGCCTTCACCGACCCGCTGATGGGACGGCTCTCGGACCACACCCACTGGAAGTCGGGCCGGCGCCGGCCCTACTTCCTGATCGGCGCCATCCCCTACGGCATCGCGTTCAGCCTGCTCTGGTGGGACGTGCCCTTCGCCTCCCAGGCGGCGCGCTTCGCCTACTACACCGGCGCCTACTGCCTGCTCTCGGTGGCGATGACGGTGCTCTCGGTCCCGTACCTCGCGATCCAGCCCGAGATGGCGACGGACTACGACGAGCGCACGTCCCTCAACACCTACCGCACGGCGGGCTCCATCTTCGGCGTGTTCGCGGCGGTGAGCATCCGGCCGGTGGCCGAGGCCTTCGGGGGCGGGGGGCCGGGCTTCGCGAGCGCCGGCGTGCTGTTCGGCGTCGCCTTCGCGCTGCCCTGGTTCGCCGTCCACCGGGTCACCTTCGAGCGACGCGACTACCAGGTGCGGCCCGCGGAGACCGGCGTGATCGAGGGCGTCCGCCTGGTGGCGAAGCACGCGACCTTCATGCGCCTGACCGCGATCTACATCATGGGCCGCATCGCCATGGACCTCGCGAGCGCCCTCATCATCCTGTACGTGAGCTTCTGGCTCGGCCGTTCCGGCGACTTCGAGCCGGTGATGTTCCTGTTCCTGTCGTCCGTGGTCCTGGCCCTGCCCTTCTGGCTACGCATCTCGGCGGGCCGCGACAAGGCCCGCGTCTTCGTGCTGGGCTCGGTGTGGTGGATGTCGACGACGCTCTTCCTGATCTTCATCCAGCCCGAGTGGCCCCGCTGGCTGATGTTCGTGTTCGTGCCGGTGATCGGCGTGGGCTACGCCGTGGTGGACGTGATGCCGTGGTCGATGCTCGGCGAGGTGATCGACGAGGACGACCTCGAGACCGGCGAGCGCCGCGAGGGCCTCTACAACGGCTTCTTCACCTTCGTGCGCAAGCTCGGCGGCGCCCTGGGCGTCTCCCTGGTGCTCGGCATCCTCGACCTCGCGGGCATGGGCAAGGGCGAGACCCAGAACGAGACCGCCCGCCAGGCCATCCGCTGGCTCACCGCCCTGGGGCCGGCCTTCTTCCTGGGCGTCGGCGTGTGGCTGGCGCGGGGCTACCCGCTCACCCGGGCCGCCCACCGGCGAATCGTCAGCGAGCTGGAGAATCGCCGTGGCACGTCGCCCGCTCCGGCGATCTCGAGCGCTGCCCCCGAGCGGCGCGACGGTACCCGCGAGCACGCGGCTGTGCGGAGACCGCAGAGAAGCGCGACGCCCTCAGCCCCGACCCCCGGACGCGAGCCCAGGGTCTTCGTATCGTACTCGCACGAGGGATCCGAGCATGAACGGTGGGTGGTTCAGCTTGCCAGCGACCTGCGAAGGAACGGGGTCGACGTGGTTCTCGATCGCTGGGACCTGCGGCTCGGCGGCGACATCGCGGCCTTCATGGAGAGCGGCATCGGTGACTCGGATCGGGTCCTCATGGTCTGCTCGGCCGACTACGTGCGCAAGGCGGAGGCGGGAAGGGGTGGCGTGGGCTACGAGAAGCTCATCGTGACGGGCGAACTGATGCGCGATCAGAGAACGGAGAAGTTCATTCCCGTCGTCCGAGGCAATGCGGCGAAGAAGAAGACGCCCTCCTTCGTCTCGTCGCGGCTTCACATCGACTTCGATGACGACGCGGAGTACGCGACGCAGCTGGAAAGGCTGCTACGGGAGATCCACGGCGCCCACGAGGCGAAGCCCGAGCTGGGAACCAATCCGTTCCAGGCGAGCTAGGCGAGACGGAGAGGGAGCGACGGCCACGTCGATCGCCCGGTCTCGCAGCACAGGGGAGACGAATGGCACGCTACCCGCGCGAGGAGATCCTCGAGGCCTTCGCCCGCTACAACGCGGCCCGGGACGAGGCCTCCCGCACCGGCGACTGGTCGATCTGGGCCGCCGTCTTCACCGAGGACGCCCGCTACGTCGAGCACGCCTACGGCGAGTTCCACGGCCGGGCCGCCATCGAGGAGTGGATCACCTCGGTGATGGCGCCCTTCCCGCACATGACCTTCCCCCAGGACTGGTGGGCCCTCGACGAGGAGAGCGGCGCCGTCGTGTTCCAGTGCCAGAACCGCCTCGCGCACCCGACGGACCCCGACGGCGAGCCCTTCCAGTTCCCGAGCTGGACGCGCCTCGTCTACGGCGGCGGCGGGCTGTGGAGGGAGGAGGAGGACGTCTACAACCCGCTGCGCGACGCGCCCGCGGTGCTGAAGGCCTGGCGGGCGGCGGGTGGCCGCTTCGAGACCGGCGAGAAGGTGAAGATGAGGCACCGCTGAGCCGCCCGGGCCCGCTCAGCTCTTCAGCAGGTACTCGCTCATCGTCACGGTGCGGATGCGGTCGAAGTCGAGGAACGCCCGCACGCTCTCGAACATCTCGCGCTGGTTCTGGAGCAGCCGCTCCGGCGAGCCGCCGGCGCCGTAGAAGAGATCCGGCTCGGTCACGTGGGCGGCGCTCGGCCAGGCCTCGTCCACGATGCCCTCGTAGGGCGGGGCATCCGCGCCGAGCGCACGGGTGACCGTGTTGCGCACGTAGCGGGTGCGCGGCTGCATCGCGTCGGAGACCGGGGACTGGACGCCGTGCCAGTGCGCCAGCCAGTCCGCCCGGGAGAGGCGCTCCGGCCGCTCGAGGAGCGTCACCGTGAGCAGGCCCGGCGAGCGCTTCCCGTCGGGCCAGTCCCGGGGCGGCGCGTGGTCGTTGCTGCCGTAGTCGCTGTAGAGCGACTCGGTCACCAGGTAGGCGGCGCGGCGCGCGCCGTGACCCGAGAGGACCTCCTCCCAGGGCTCGCGCCGGTCGTAGCAGTCGAGCCAGAGCGAGACCTCGGCCAGCAGCGGCGCCTCGTCCTCGGGCCAGGGGACGGCGACCGGCACGTCGGCCTCGGCGTCGTTCAGGTTCATCGAGAGCCCGCGCGGTCCGAGGTCGAGGAGACGCGGCGCGGCCTCTTCGAGGAGGCGCGCCGCGGGCTCGCGCGGGTCCTCGCCGAGAGCTCCCCAGACCAGGTAGACGATCTTCTCCACGCCCCTCCCCCGCCGCGAGGGAAACGCTAGCTGGTCCGAATCGTCGCGTCGCTGTGGTACCTGTCTCGCCCGATGGACGCGGGGGAGCCGCTGGCAGCGGAGACGGCCTGGGGCGCGGCGGCCCGGGAGGCGGTGGCGAGCTCGCCGGAGCCCGAGCGCACCGCGAAGCTGGCCTCGAAGCTGCTGGCCGCGGTGGGTGCCGACGCCCTCGACGCGGTGGCGCGGCCCCAGGGCCTCGCCACGGTGCTCGCCGCCGCCTGTGGCACGGCGCCCTTCCTGGCCTCCCATCTGGCGCGGCACCCGGATTGGCTGCTCGCCCTCGTGGCCGACGACTTGTCACGCCCCCTGGACGAAGGGTCGCTCCGCGCGGACCTCGAGCGCGCGCTCGCCGCGGCGCCGGACGCCGACGCCGAGCGCGTGCTGCGGGAGGCCAAGTACCGCGCCCTCGCCCGGATCAGCGTGCGCGAGTCGAGCGAGGCTCTGGTGCCCCTCGAGCGGGGCGGCGAGACCCTCCACGAGCTCTCGCGGCTGGCCGACGTGCTGCTGGAGGGCGCCCTCGCCGTGGCGCGCCGCCGCGTGGAGGAGCGCTTCGGCCCGCCCCGCTGGCGGGACGCCGCCGGCGCCGAGCGCGAGGCGGGCTTCGTCGTGCTCGGGCTCGGGAAGCTCGGCGGGGAGGAGCTCAACTACTCCTCGGACGTCGACCTGATCCACGTCCACGAGACCGTCGCCGACGCCGTCTCCGGGCCCCAGGAGCGGAGCCCGGCGGCCTGGTTCACCCGCCTGGCCCAGGAGTTCGGCCGGATCGTCGCCGCCGCGACGCCGGACGGCTTCCTCTACCGCGTGGACCTCGACCTGCGGCCCGAGGGCACCCAGGGGCCGCTGGTGATCTCCGAGGAGGCGCTCACCGGCTACTACGAGACCGCCGCAGCCGGCTGGGAGAAGGTGGCGTTCATGAAGGCGCGCCCCGTGGCCGGCGACCTCGACTTCGGCTGGCGCGCCATCCGTGCCGTGCATCCCATGATCTACCAGGCCTCGATGGACTACGCCGGGGTCCAGCGCATCAAGGAGCTGAAGGAGAAGATCGGGCTCGCCCGCGGCGGTGCCGAGGACGCCTTCGACGTGAAGCTCGACCCGGGCGGCATCCGCGACCTCGAGTTCCTCGCCCAGGCGATGCAGCTCCTCCACGGCGGGCGCATCCCCCAGCTCCGCGGGCGCTCCACCCAGCAGACCCTGGTCGCCCTCGGCGAGGTGAAGCTGGTGCCCCACGACACCGTGGACGAGCTGCTCCACGCCTACCGCTTCCTGCGCCGCGTGGAGAACCGCATCCAGATGGAGGAGGAGCGTCAGGTGCACCGCGTGCCCCCCGCTCCCGCGGCGCGCCTGCGGCTGGCGCGCTCCCTCGGCTTCGCCCAGACCGAGGCCGCCGACGCCCTCGAGGCCCTCGACGCCGCCCTCTCGGAGCAGCGCGAGCGCGTGCGCGCCTTCGCCGAGGCGCCCGCCTTCGAGGAGCGGGCCGGCGCCATCCTCGACCTGTTCGCGCGCCACGAGCCCCGGCTGCTGGCCATGACGGCGACGCGGAGCATGATGGAGCAGCTGGCGGAGCAGTTCGCCCGGGCGATCGACGACTCCGCGGCGCCGGGCCTGGCCATGACCAACCTCGACCGCTTCGTGGAGGGCCTCGGCGGGCGCCGCTTCTACTACGAGCTGCTGCTGGATCGCCCGGAGCTGGTGCCGCGCCTGGCCGCGCTGTTCGCCGGCTCGCGCTTCCTGTCCGCCTACCTGGCCAGCCATCCGCGCCTGATCGAGCCGGTCTTCGAGAACCCCGAGCGGCTGCTGCTCTCCCGCGCCGAGCTGGGCGCGGACCTCGCCGCGCTGCGCACGGAGCTCACCGCGAGCCGGGAAGACGACGTCCAGGCCGAGCTCGACGCGCTGCGCCGCTTCCACCACCGCCAGGTCGTGAACGTCGGGCTCCTCGACGTGGCCGAGCGGGTCGGCCGCGCCGAGGTGGAGGGGGCGCTGGGAGAGATCGCGGAGGTCACCCTCGAGGGCGCCCTCGATCTCGCCCGGCGGGAGCAGGAGCGGGTGCGGGGCGTGCCCGAGGCCGTTGCGGACGCCGGCTTCCTGGTGGTGGGGATGGGGAAGCTCGCCAGCGGCGAGCTCTCCTACGGGAGCGACCTCGACCTGATCTTCCTCTACGACCTGCCCGACGCCGAGCCCGGCCGGGTCGCCGAGGCCCAGGACCACTTCGCGCGCCTCGCCCAGCGCCTGATCTCGGTGCTCCAGACCCCCACCGCCGAGGGCACCTGCTACGAGATCGACCCGCGCCTGCGACCGTCCGGGCGCCAGGGCAGCCTGGTCACCTCCCTCGCCTCGTTCCGCCGCTACCACGAGAGCGAGGCCCAGGTGTGGGAGCGCCAGGTGCTGCTGCGCGCGCGCCCCGTGGCGGGCGACGCGGAGGTGGGCCGGGCCTTCGAGGAGGCGCGCCGCGAGATCCTGGGGCGGCCGCTGCCCGACGGCGCCGCGGCGGAGATCCACCGCATCCGGCTGCGCATGGAGACCGAGATCGCCGAGGAGGGCGGCGGGCGCCGCGACCTGAAGACCGGCCGCGGCGGCCTCCTCGACGTGGAGAACGCGGTCCAGTACCTGCAGCTGCGCCACGGCGCCGAGCACCCGGAGCTCCTCGAGGTGGCCCGCGTGGAGGTCCAGATCGAGCGCCTGCACCGGCTCGGACGGCTCTCGGACGAGCAGGCCCGGGCCCTCGGCGACGGCTGGGAGTTCCTCCAGCGACTGGCGAGCCGGCTGCGCATCGTGGAGAACCGCTCGATCTCGGAGCTCGACGCGGAGCGCGGCGACCTCGACGGGCTGGCGCTGCGCCTCGGCTACCCGGGCGGGGGCCGCGAGAGCGGGCCGCGCCGCGCGCTGCTACGCGACTACGCCCGCCACACCGAGGCGATCCGCCGGGCCTACCGCGCGATCCTCGAAGCCGGCGACCCGCAAGCCGTTTCCGGCGCCTGACCCCGCCGCCCGTCGGTCGCGGGCCGGGCTCCCCCGTGGGGCAAAATCTAGAATCATCATTCTGAAGCCTTGAAGCCCTCGATCCGATGGGGCTATTCTAAGAACCAGAACACCGATTCTGTTCCTGGATCGGCAGAGCGGGGCGCGAAGCGAGAGCGGATGACGCGAATCCATTCCGGACTCCAGTGGCTGCGACCGCCGCGCCAGGCGCGCAGCCAGGAGACCCTCGAGCGGATCCTCGACGCCGCCGAGGCGCTGGTGGCGGAGAAGGGCTTCGAGGATGCGACGGTGGGCGAGATCGTGCGCCGCGCGGGCTCCTCGGTGGGCGCCTTCTACAACCGCTTCCGCGACAAGGACGGCCTGCTCTACGCGCTCTACGAGCGCTACCTCGAGCAGGCGACCCTGACCGCCGACGACGCCCTCGACCCCGAGCGCTGGGAGGGGGCGAGCGTCGCCGAGATCCTCGACGAGGTCGTGCGCTTCCTGGTCTCGATCTACCGCACCCACGGCGGCGTGCTCCGCGTCTTCGTGCTGCGCAACCACACCGACGTCGAGTTCCGCGCCCGCCAGGAGCGTCTCTCCCACTACGTCGCCGACAAGCTGGTGGAGCTGCTGCTGGCCCGGCGCGACGAGATCACCGCGCCGGACCCCGAGCGCGCGGTGGGCTTCGGTCTCACGATCGCCTTCTCCACCATCGAGAGCGCGGTCCTGTTCGGCGAGACGCGCTCCGGCGCGCTCTCCCTCTCCGACGACGAACTCGCCGCCGAGCTCACGCGGGCCTACCTCGCGTACCTCGGCGTGCGCGCCTGAGCCACGAACGAGGAGCATTCCGATGAACGCCATGGCCCGCCTCCACCCCGAGCAGCCCCGCGAGTTCCTCCGGGTCGACCAGGACGTCTCCTACAACTGGGAGTACGACGCGACCCGGCGCCAGCTCATGCGTCTCTACGAGAACGCCAAGCGGGACCAGTGGAACCCCACCGAGCGCCTGGACTGGTCGACGGACGTCGATCCCGAGTCGGAGCTGATCCCCGACGCGGGCATCGGGATCTACGGCAGCCCGATGTGGAACAAGCTCACCGACGCGGAGCGCCGCCGGCTGCGCCACGAGGCCATCACCTGGCAGCTCTGCCAGTTCCTCCACGGCGAGCAGGGCGCGCTGCTGGCCACGGCCCAGATCGTGGACAGCGTGCCGTGGTACGAGGCCAAGCAGTACGGCGCCACCCAGGTGATGGACGAGGCGCGGCACGTGGAGGTGTACCGCCGCTTCGTGCAGGAGAAGCTCGAGCACGAGTACCCGGTGAACCCCAAGCTGAAGTCGCTGCTGGACCAGATCCTCACCGACTCGCGCTGGGACATGAAGTTCCTGGGCATGCAGATCATCGTGGAGGGGCTCGCCCTGGCGGCCTTCGGCGTGATGCGCGACACGGCGAGCAACGCCCTGCTGCGCGACCTCACCGCCGCCGTCATCGAGGACGAGTCGCGTCACGTGGCCTTCGGCGTGCTCTCCCTGCGCGAGTTCTGCCGCGACCTCACCGAGAAGGAGCGCGAGGAGCGGGAGGACTTCGTCTACGAGGCCTGCGTGCTGATGCGCGACCGGATCACCAACCGCGAGGTCTGGGAGAGCATGGGGATGGACCCGGACGAGTGCATCGAGGTCTCGGACCAGTCCCCCATCGCCAAGGAGTTCCGCTACCGGCTGTTCTCGAAGATCGTCCCCAACGTGAAGAGCCTGGGGCTGCTCTCGGACCGGCAGCGCGCGCGCTTCGAGGCGCTCGGCATCCTCCAGTACGAGACCAACACCACCTCGGACGTGGACGCCGACGCCGAGGAGGAGCGCCGCATCCGCGCGGGCGAGATCGAGGCCCCGCCGGTCGCCGCCTGAGGGTCGGCGCGCCTGCGCCGGGGCGCGCGAGCGCCTAGGCTCTCGCCATGCGCACCCTGGGGCGCGTCCTGGCGGTGGGGGTGGTCGCCGTCCTCGCGGTGTTCGCGTGGCGCGCGCTGCGCCCCGAGCCGCGCTGGCTGTTCGTGGGGGGCCCGGTCGTCACCCTCGACGCCGAGGACCGCGTCGTCGAGGCCCTGGCGGTCACCGGCCAGCGCATCACCGCGGCCGGCAGCGCCGACGTGCTGCGCGCCTGGGCCGCGAAGGAGGGCGCCGAGGTCGTCGAGCTCGGCGGCCGCGCGCTGCTGCCGGGCTTCATCGACGCCCACGGCCACTTCCCGGGCGCGGGCTTCGAGGTGCTGGCCGAGGACCTGAACTCCCCGCCCATCGGCGACGTGCGCTCCCTCGACGAGCTGCTCGGGCGGCTGCGCGAGCGCGCGGCCGCCACCGACGCCGGGGACTGGGTGCTCGGCATGGGCTACGACGACACCCTCCTCGCCGAGGGTCGCCACCCGACCCGCGCCGACCTCGACGCGGTCACCACGGAGCATCCCCTGGCCGCGCTCCACATCTCGGGCCACCTGGCCAGCGCCAACTCCCGCGCCCTGGCGTGGCTCGGCTACGACGCCTCGACGCCGGACCCCGAGGGCGGACGGATCCGTCGCGACGCCGCCGGCGAGCCCGACGGCGTGCTCGAGGAGAGCGCGATGGAGCCCCTCGCGGAGGTGCTCTTCAAGCCGTCCCTGCTCGACACCTGGCGGGTGCTGCGCAGCGCCACGGAGCTCTACCTGGCGGCCGGGGTCACCACGGCCCAGAACGGCTTCGCGACGCGCGAGCAGGTGCGCGGCCTCGTGCTGGCCTCGCGCCTGGGCCTGCTGCGCCTGCGCGTGGTGGCCTGGCCCGACGAGGTCGCCGCCGACGCCATCGCGGACGGGGAGCTCGGCGTGGGCGGCGTGGACCCGCTGTGGCTGCGGATCGGCGCCGTGAAGCTGGTCGCCGACGGCTCGATCCAGGGCTACACGGGCTACCTCTCGGAGCCCTACCACGTGCCCCCCGGCGACGATCCCGGCTACCGGGGCTACCCGCGGATCCCGCGCGAGGCGCTGATCGAGCGCGTGGGGCGCCAGCACGCCCGGGGCGAGCAGCTCGCGGTGCACGGCAACGGCGACGCCTCCATCGACGACATCCTCGACGCCCTCGAGGCGGCCAAGCGCGAGACGCCGCGCCCGGACGCGCGCCCGGTCATCGTCCACGCCCAGATGGCGCGCGACGACCAGCTCGACCGCATGGCGGGCCTCGGCGCCATCCCGAGCTTCTTCGTGCTCCACACCTACTACTGGGGCGACCGCCACCGCGACATCTTCATGGGGCCGGAGCGCGCGGCGCGCATGAGCCCGACGCGGAGCGCGGAGGAGCGCGGCCTGCGCTTCACCCTCCACGCCGACACCCCGGTCGTCCCCATGGAGCCGCTGCGCGTGGTGTGGGCGGCGGTGAACCGCCGCTCGGCGAGCGGCGCCCCCATCGGCGAGGCGCAGCGCATCGGCGTCGTGCGCGCGCTGCGCGGCGTCACCCTCGACGCCGCGCGCCAGCACTTCGAGGAGGCGGACAAGGGCTCCCTCGAGAAGGGCAAGCTCGCCGACCTCGTGGTGCTGGACCGCTCGCCCCTCGACGATCCGGCCGGCATCGACCGCATCCGTGTGCTCGAGACCTGGGTCGGCGGGCGGCGGGTCTGGCGCGCGAAGCCGTGACGCGATGAAGCCCGTGGACGAGGCCACGCTGCGCGCCCTCGACCTCAACTTCGCCTGGGGGAACTTCGCCTGGCTCGCGACCTCGACCCTGGGCAACGTCGCCGAGGACGGCGGCGTGTGGCTGTGGTCCTGCGGACTTCCGGTGGCGGACTTCAACGTCGCCTTCCCCAAGGCGCCGGTGCGCGACCTCGACGCCTGTCTCGCCCGGGCCGAGGCCTTCTTCGCTCCCCGCGACTTCCCCTGGCGCGTCACGGCGCGGCGCGAGCTCGCGGAGCGGCACGGCCCGGCCCTCGTTGCCGCCGGCTTCGAGGAGGGCGAGCGCTTCCCGGCGATGACCCTGGGACCCCTTCCCGAGCCCCGGCGGCATCCGCCCGGGCTCGAGGTGCGGGAGGTCGCCGGCCCGGAGGACCTCGCCCGCTTCCAGGACACGGCCTTCCGCGGCTTCGGCCTGCCCGGCGAGCTCGGCGGTAAGTTCATCACCGAGGCCTTCCTCGCGCTCCCCCACGCGCGCATGTGCCTGGGCCTCGTCGACGGGGAGCCGGTGTGCACCGCCGCGGTGGTGATGAGCGGGGAGCTGATCGGCGTCTACTGGGTCGCGACCCTCGAGTCCCACCGGGGCCGCGGCCTGGGCGAGGCCATCACCTGGGCCGCCATCGAGATGGGACGCCGGCGCGGCGGGACCTGGTGCTGCCTCCAGGCGTCGGCGCTGGGCCGGCCCGTCTACGAGCGCATGGGCTTCGCCACGCCGACGGAGTACGTGCGCTTCGAGCGGCCGAAGTAGCCGCGGAACGACCGGGGGGTGGAGATGACGAGGGGGTGGATCGCGACGGGGGCGGCGCTCCTGCTGCTCGCGGCTCTCGGCGCCGGGGCGCGCGCCGAGGAGGCCGACACGGTCTCGCTGCGCTTCGGGTGGCCCGACGCGGTGGTGCTGAGCGTGGAGCGCGCCTTCGAGCGCGAGGAGGTGCGGCCCTCGGGAGAGACGCCGCCGCCGGTACGCTCGGAGGTGCGCTACCGCTGGACCGGCACCCGCTCGGGCGACGAGTACCGGATCGCCTTCTCGGACTTCGAGGTGGTGCGCGCGGAGCCGCGACCCGCCACCCGCGACGCGCTGGTCCAGCTCGAGCACGTCTCCCGGGCCGTCGAGCCGCTGCTCCCAACCCTCGTGGTGGACTCCGCGGGCCAGCTCCTGCGTCTCGAGGGCCTGGCGCCGCTGCGCGAGCGGATGCTGGCCGAGTACCGCGCCATCCCGGGCCTCGAGCAGGATCCCCAGGCGAGCCGGATGCTCGGCGTCCTCACCTCCGACGCCATGCTCGAGGGCCGTGCCCCCGAGGACTGGAACCGCATGGTCCAGGTGTGGCAGGGCGAGGACGCCGAGGTGGGCGGCTCGGCCGAGCAGGTCGGGACCACGGGCGAGCCCGCCGGGATCAGCGTCGAGAACGTCTTCACCTACGCGGTCGAGCGCCGCCTGCCGTGCTCGGAGCGCGACGCCGCCGCGAGCTGCGTGCGCCTCTCGCTGACCCAGGAGCCCCGGGGCTCGAAGCCCCGGGAGGCCGCCCAGGCCCTGCTCGGCTTCGACTTCGTGCGCGTCTTCGGCGCGCCGGAGGACGCCGAGCTGGTGATCCGGAACCGCTTCGTCACGGACACCCGCCCCGGCTCGCTGCTGCCCGCCCGCTACGTGAAGGAGAAGCGCTGGTCGGTGAGCTGGCAGGACGCGTCGGGCGCACCGCGCCGGGTGGGACGCGCCGACCGCTGGAGCTACCGCCTCACCCCAATCGAGCCGGCGGCGGAAGCGGGCCGCTAGGAGAGCAGCGCCTCGTAGGCGCCGGGGCTCGCCATGTCGTCGAAGAGGTGGTCCGCGCCGGCCGCCTCCAGCTCGTCGCGGGTGGCCCCGCCCGTCGCCACGGCGACGCAGCGCGCCCCGATCGCGTGGGCGGCCGAGACGTCCCGGGGCGTGTCGCCCACGACGACGATGCTGCACTCCGAGACCGCGACGCCCAACCGCTCGGCGCCGCGGGCTGCCCCCGCGGCGAGCAGCTCGCCGCGGTCCTCGGCGTCGCAGCCGAAGCCGCCGAAGGGGAAGAAGCGGTTCAGGTCCGCGCGCGCCAGCTTGATCCGCGCGCCGCGCTCCACGTTCCCGGTGCCGAGCCCCACGGCGAGGTCGCCGCGCCCCGAGAGCTCCAGGGCCTGGAGCGACTCCCGCATGCCTCGCTGCACCGCGTAGTGCTCGGCGTTGGCCACCTCCTCCTCGAGGATCGCGGGGTAGCGCTCGAGGATGCGCGCGATGAGCGACTCCTCGGGCTCGACGCCGAGGGAGCCCAGCAGGCGGCGGAAGATCATGCGGTCCGTCATGCCGCCGAAGGAGAAGTCTGCCTGCACCGACGCGAGGCCCAGGACCGCGGCCACGGCGCGCTCGAGGGCGCGGGCGCCGGCGCCGCCGCTGCGGATCAGGGTGCCGTCGATGTCGAAGAGCAGGATGCGGGGCATGGAGCGCGGGAAAGTAGCGGCCCGCTCGGCGGACGCCCGGATGCCCTATGCTGGCGTGCCTTCACGACACACGAGAGGAGCCCCCATGCCCGCCTACTTCGTCGCCCGGGTCGCCGTCCACGACTGGGACCGGTTCCGCGCCTACCAGAAGGGCGTGATCCCCAGCCTGAAGCCCTTCGAGGGGCGGGTGCTCGCAGCGGGCCCCGGCGAGCCCGTCGAGGGCGAGAAGCCGAAGGACGTGAACGTCATCATCTCCTTCCCGAGCAAGGAGAAGATCCGCGAGTGGTACGAGTCCGAGGGCTACCAGAAGATCATCGGCGAGCGCTTCGCGTCATCGAGCGCCGACGTCCACTTCGTCGACGGCCTCTAGCCCTCCCGGAAGCCGCGCACCAGGTCGTCCACGGCTCCGGGCCCCGCCTCGTCGTAGAGCACCAGGGCGGTGCGCTCGAAGCGCGCGTTGCGCCGGCGCAGGGCGCGCCCCGCCTCGGCGGGCGTGCCGCTCACCCCGATGGCGTCGAGCATGTCGTCGCTCACCAGGGCCATCATCTCCGCCCAGCGGCCCTCCTTCGACATGCGGTTCCAGGTCGGCTGGAGCTCGCCCCAGCCCTCGCGGTCGAGCACCCCCTTGTAGGCCGGGGTGGATCCGTAGAACGACACCTGCCCCCGGGCCTTCTGGCGCGCCCGCTCGATCTCGGCGTCGTTGCCGCCGATCATGGTGATGGTCTGGCAGGAGAACGCGAAGTCGTCACGCCGGCGGCCGCTGCGGGCCAGGCCGCGCTCGGCAGCGGGCAGCAGGTCCTGCTCCAGGAAGGCGGCGGTGTGGAGCGGGTGGATCAGCAGCCCGTCGGCGACCTCCCCCGCCACCTCCACCATGCGCTCCCCCACCCCGGCGAGGTAGACGGGCGGGTCGCGGTGGGGGTTGGGGCCCGGGCTGAAGAACGGCGTCATCAGGGTGTGGGTGTAGAACTCGCCGCGGAAGTCGAGCCGCTCCCCGGTCGTCCAGGCGTGCCAGATGGCGCGGATCGCGCGCACGAACTCGTGCATGCGCGCGGCCGGCCGGGACCAGGGCTGGCTGAAGCGGCGCTCGATGTGGGGACGGATCTGGGAGCCGAGGCCCAGCCAGAAGCGCCCCGCCGAGATGCGCTGCAGGTCCTGGGCCAGCTGGGCACAGAGCATGGGGTTGCGCGCGAACGCCACCGCGATGGCGGTGCCGAGCTCGAGGCGCTCGGTCTCCCGCGCCGCCAGGGCGAGGGGCAGGAACGGGTCGTGGGCGGCCTCGAAGCTGAAGGCGCCGTCGAAGCCCCGGGCCTCGATCTGCCGTGCCGCCTCGCCCGCCCGGGCCGGGTCCCCGAGCAGCGCCATCTCGAGCCGGGGCTCCACCTCAGCGCACCCGGGTGGGGACGTTCCCGTCCGTGGGATGCAAGGGCTCGGCCCGGCCCGCGGCGAGCGCCCCCGCCGCCGGATCGGTCACGGCTGCGCGTCCCGCCTGGCCCACCCCGCGAGGCGCGGCGCCCCACGCCGGGGCTCAGATCCCATCGCCCTGGGATCCGCGCCGCGCCAGGGCCTCGATGGAGGCGGCGAGCTTCTGCATCTCGGCGGTGTCGAAGCGGGGCAGCCTGGGGGCGGCGTCGCCGGCGGCCAGGTGCTCCACGGCGTGGCTGAGCTCGGCCAGCGGCGCCAGCAGGGCGCGGCGGAAGAGCCAGTAGATGGCGGCGGAGAAGAGCGCGGCCCCGACCACGATGGCGAGCATCAGGTCGAAGATGAGGCGCACCGAGTCGCGCTTCATCGAGGAGAGGTCGAAGAACAGCTCGGCCAGCCAGGAGCCTCCGTCGCCGGCCAGGACCGGCGGCGCCACGTAGCGCAGGTCCGTGCCGGAGCGGATGCTCGAGCCCGCCTGGCTGCGGTGGAGCGGGTGCTCCTCGGGGTCGTCGAGCTTCGCCAGGCGGATCTCGAGGTTGGCCGTGCCCTGGAGGCGGTTCACCAGGTCCGTGGCGTCCCGGCCCGAGGCGAGCGGGCAGGAGAGGGCCGAGTGGACCACGCTCGACAGGCGCTGGGCCTCGTCGGTGGCCTGGCGGATGTCCCGCTCGTAGAGCCGATAGGGCAGGATGACGAGCACGCCCGCCACGGCCACGACGGCGATGACGGCCAGGGTCGCCAGCAGCCTCGCCTCGATGCTCGAGGGATTCAGCATGGTCTCCTCCGGTCCCCTCCCTCGGCCGGGAGGTCGGGTTGGAACGGCCTGGGGCGACCGGAATCATACGCAATCGACGTGCCAGGCCGGCGCGGCGGCCCGCGGCCGGGGCCGGCCGGCCGCCCCCCGGCGGGATAGGATCTCGGACCCGTGACCCAGCGCCTGCTCTTCGCCGTCGTCCTCCTGGTCTTCTTCCTCTCCGGGGCCGCCGCCCTGGTCTACGAGGTGCTGTGGATGCGCTGGCTGGCCCTGATCTTCGGGGTCACCACCTACGCGACCGCGACGGTGCTGGCGACCTTCATGGGTGGGCTCGCCCTCGGGAGCTGGGTGTTCGGGCGCTGGATCGACGGGCGCGGCCACCCGCTCCGGGTCTACGCCCTGCTGGAGGTGGGGATCGGGCTCTACGCCCTCGCGGTGCCCGGCATCTTCGTCGGGCTGCGGCCGGCCTTCGTCGCGCTCCACGATCTCGGGCTGTCGGCGACGGCCTTCGCCCTGGGCCGCGCGCTCCTCGCCGCCGCGGTGCTCCTCCTGCCCACCTTCCTGATGGGCGGCACCCTCCCCATCCTGGTGCGCTTCCTGGTCCGGCGGCGCGAGGACGTGGGACGCGGCTCGGGCCTGCTCTACTTCGCGAACACGGCCGGCGCCGTCGCGGGCTGCCTCGTCGCGGGCTTCTTCCTCATCGAGGCCGTGGGGCTGCGCGGCGCGACCTGGATCGCGGCGCTCACCAACTTCGCGGTGGCCGGGGTGGCGCTCGGCATCGATCGCCTCCACGGGGAGGTGGCCGAGCCCGCGGGCGGCGAGGAGGCGCACGCCTTCGTCGTCACCTCCCCGCCCGCGCACCGGCGCCTCGCCCTCTGGTGCATCACGCTGTCCGGCTTCGCCTCCCTCGCCTACGAGGTGCTCTGGACGCGCGCGCTGCTCCGCTACCTCTACAACTCCACCTACGCGTTCACCACGATGCTGTCGACCTTCCTGGCGGGCATCGCGCTGGGGAGCGCGCTCTACTCCGTCTTCGCGGGACGCATCCGTCGGCCGCTGCTGGTCTTCGCGGGGCTCCAGGTCGGCGTCGGGGTCGGGTTCGCCACGTCCGGCCTGCTCTTCGCCGACCTGGCCGAGCTCTCCGCCGCGCTCGTGGGCGGCGAGCGGATCACCTCCTTCGTGGACGCCATGCAGGCGATGTTCGCCGGCTCGGTCCTGATCCTGTTCCTCCCCACGCTCTTCCTGGGCGCCTCGCTGCCCCTCGCCACCTCGATCTGCACCCGCAGCATGGGGACCCTCGGCCAGGGGCTCGGCGCCGTCTACGCCTCCAACACCGTCGGCGCCATCTTCGGGTCGCTCGGCGTCGCCTTCGTGCTGATCCCCTGGCTGGGGATGCAGGGCAGCCTGCAGCTCCTGGTGGGGCTGAACCTGGTCCTCGCCTGGGTGCTCGGCGTCGCCGCCTTCCCCCAGCCGGTCCGCCGCGCGGTCGCCGCCGTGGCGATCGGCGGCGTCGCCGTTGCGGTGCTGGGCGTGCTGCCCGACGACCTCTTCCGGCGCACCTTCAGCGGCGAGCAGGGCGAGCTGGTCTTCTACCGCGAGGGCTCCACCGACACCGTGGGCGTGCTCGAGCTCGGCCGCGGCGAGGCGCGCCAGCGGGTGATCGTGTACGACGACCTGCGCGGCACGGCGGGCACTCCCTCGGTGGGCCCCAACCACTTCCAGGGGCACCTGCCGTTCCTGCTCCACCCCGGGGAGCCGCGCAAGGCCCTCCACATCGGGTTCGGCGTCGGCAACAGCCTGGCCGCGGTCGCGTCCCACGAGGAGCTCGAGCGCGTGGACAGCGTCGAGCTCAGCCCCAACGCGATCGAGGCGGCCCCGTACTTCTGGACCAACGAGGACGTGCTCTCGAACCCCCGCGTGCGCTCGATCATCGCCGACGGACGCACCTTCGTGATGACGAGCCGCGAGTCCTACGACCTGATCGTGATGGAGCCCCCCGAGACCTACACCGCCGGCGTGGTGAACCTCTACACCCGGGAGTTCTACGAGGACGCCGCGGACCGCCTCGCGCCGGGCGGCCTGCTCGTGCAGTGGCTCTTCGTCGGCCAGGCCGAGGTCGAGCACGAGCGGATGCTGCTGCGCGCCTTCCACGACGTGCTCCCCGAGGCGAGCCTGTGGAAGCAGGGGCACCGCGGCGGCCTGCTCCTGGTCGGCTCCAAGGGCCCCTTCGCGATCGACTACGCGCGGCTCAGGCAGCGGCTGCGCGAGGGGCCCGCCCAGCGCGACCTCGCCGCGCTGCCCGTCGTGGACGCCGACCACCTGCTCTCCTTCTTCGTCCTCGGGCCGGCGGAGTTCGCGGAGCTGGTGCGCGACGTGCCGCCGGTGACCGAGGACCGCACGGTGGTGGACTTCTCCATGCCGCGGTACGCCGGCTCGGGCTACGGGTTCGGGCTCATGATGTGGGTCACGGGCCGCGCGCCGAAGGGCACCTCCCTCGGGCGCGAAGAGCGCCTCCGCCACTACCTGGGGATGCGCCGGCCGGCCGCCCCGCTCCTCGTGAACACCGCCGGCGAGAGCGCGGCCGCCATCCAGGCCCGCATCGACGCGCGCCGCTCGATCCGGCCGGTGAACGACTACCCGCCCTCGGAGGAGCGCTGGAAGCGCTGGCGCGCCGGGGCCCCCCTCGAGGCCGCTGCCTCCCCCTAGCCGTCCTCGGAACGGCCGTCGTCGGAGAGCGCGCGCCGGTCGAGCTCGGCCCTCACCTCGGCGTAGGCCTCCCGGGTGAGCGGGTAGCGCGCGAACACCGCGGCCGCGATCCCCACTACGAGGAGCGGCGTGCCCCCGTAGAGGAGCCGCAGGCCGAGCACGACGGTTTCGCTCTGCTCCACGTCGGGCACGAACCCCATGGCGCCGAGCAGGAAGCCCATGGCGAAGAGCGCGATCCCGCCGCCGGTCTTCTGCACGAACATCCAGATGCCGTAGAAGCCGCCCTCGTGGCGGTCGCCGTGGTGCAGCTCCTCCCACTCGAGGATGTCCGGGCCGAGGGCGCCGGGCAGCATCCAGAGCCCCAGGGCGCCGGCGCCGACGAACAGGTTCAGCACCGGGAACAGGATCCCGAGCTCCCGGGGGATCAGGAACACGCCGCACACCATCGCACCGAGGTAGAGGAACGCGAAGATGTAGCCGTGCTTCTTGTCCCGGGTGCGCAGCGCCCGCGACCACAGCGGCGCCGAGAGGAAGACGCCGGCGAAGTACCCGAGGATCACGCCGATGTCGAGGAACGCGCTGGCGCCCACGCGCTCCACCAGCGGCCCGAGCGCCGTGCCCTCGAGGCCCGTGGCGGTGAAGACGTACTTGTTCACGAAGCGGAAGACCGCGACCGGCATGGTGGTGGCGAAGACCGCGCAGGCATAGCTCACGATCAGGATCCGGGCCGGCCGGTTGCGCACCGGGAAGGTGACGATCTGGATCAGGTTCTGGCGCAGGGGCCGGCGGGGCCGGCGCCACAGGTCCTCGCGCTCCCGGACCCCGACGAAGGTGAGCAGCGCCGTGGCGGTGATGATGATCGCCACCGTGGCGCCGCTCCAGCGGAAGGTGAGTCGCGGCGCCAGCGCGGCCAGCATCAGCATCGGCACGATGGCGCCGATCATGTCGCCCAGGTTGCCGATGGTGACCCGGTACGCGGCCACGCGGGTGCGCTGGTCGTAGTCCGGCGTGAGGTCCGGCGCCAGGGCCTGGTAGGGCGTCTCGAACACGGTGCGTGCCGTGAAGGCGCCGAGGAAGGTGACTAGCAGCCACGGGAAGAGCGCCTCCCCCGTCATGAAGGGCGGCGGGGTGAAGAGCAGGAAGGTGAAGAGCGCCAGGAGCGGGGCGCCGACCAGGAAGTACGGCCGGCGGCGGCCGAGGCGGGTGCGGGTGTTGTCGGTCACGTGGCCCATCAGCGGGTCGGTGACGGCATCCCACAGCTTCCCGATCAGCATCACCAGCCCGAACAGTGCGGCGGGGAACTTCAGGGTGTCGACGTAGAAGAACGTGAGCTGGGTGTTGACCAGGGTGTTCATGGCGCTGAGGCCGAACTGGGCCAGCGCGTAGGAGCACAGGGTGCCGAGGGCGAGGGGCGCGGATGGGCTCGCGACCTCGCGGGGCACGCTCGGACTGAGCTCCACCTGGCTCACCCCGGGGACTCTACCGCGTCCGCCCGGCGCGTCCCTCGGCCAGGAGGCCGACCTGGGATGGGTGGCTGCCGCCGCAAAGCGAGCCCGGAGGGCTCGCTCAGCCAGGAGGCTGACCCGAGAGGGTCACCCGACGACGCGAAGGATTCCGCGAAGCGGAATCGCGGCTACGCGCCCTCGAGGGCCGCGCGCAGGCCGGGGTCCTCGCGCTTGGCGGTCGCGAGGTCCCGGGCGCCGTCGAGCAGCTCGCGGCAGCGCTCGGCCACGATGGCCTGCCCATGGCTCGGACGCTCCGTCAGGCGCCGCCAGTAGGCGGCCACGGCCGGGCGCCGTCCGCCACCCCAGAAGTGGCCGTCCCAGTCCGCCTCGACGAGCCGGTCGAGCACCACGACCCAGCTCACGTCCGCCAGGCTGAAGCGCTCCCGCGCGATCCAGGGGCCGCCGCACTTCTCGAGCCGCTCGCCGAGGGCGTCGAGGTGCCGGCCCATGTCGTCGCGGCTGCGCTCGACGAGCCGTCGGACCGGGGTCACCCGCGGCAGCCGGCGGACCCCCAGGACCTTCAGCGCGAACAGGAACAGGGGACGCCGCTTGTCCGGGTGGAACAGGAAGCCCTCGAGGAAGCGGCGCGCGGGGATGTACCGGACCATGGTGGCGAAGAGCGGGACCGTGAGGCCCGGGATGCAGTTGCCCGCCCGCTGCGCGGTGGCGGCGAGCGGGTCCCCGACCAGCGACGCCAGGTCGGTCCAGTGCTCGACCACGGCGCGCGCCTCGGGCTCCTCGGGGAGCAGCTCGCGCCCGCGGTCGCCGGCGTGGCGCGCGGCGTAGACGATCTCCTCGTGGGACTCGTAGATCGGGTGGCCGCGGTGCACGAGCACGGGCACCAGGCCCGCCGGGTTCACCGCCAGGAAGCGGCGGCCCACGTTCTCGTAGGATCCGGTCTCGATGAGGTCGATCGGGTGGCTCGCGTGGTCGAGCCCGAGCTCGGCGAGGCATACGCGCAGCTTCTTCGAGCACAGGCTGAAGGAGTTGTGGTAGAGCTCCCATTCCTTCTGGTGGGGCAGGGAGCGGTCCGCGTGGAGGCCGCCCGCCATGGGCGACGTGCGCCGCCGGCGGCGCTCGACGACGTACCACGCGCCGAGGGCGACCCCCGCGGCGAGCAGGACCCCGAGCCCGACGCTCAAGTCGTCTCCTCCCCGAAGAGCGACGTCACCAGCGCGGTGAGGCGCTCGAGCACCTCCTCGCGGTCGGCGTCGGCCACGTCGGCCTGGAGCAGGACGAACTCCTCGAACGCCACCCAGCCCAGCAGCATCGCGCACACCGCCGCGAAGCGGGTCTTGAGGTCGAGGTCGTCGGGACCGACGCCCTCGAGCTCCATCAGCCCCTGGTAGGCGCGCCGGGGCACGGAGACGCTCTCGTCGATCTCGATGCGTGCGAGGTCGAGGTCGCCCTCGATCACCACCCGGGCCACCGCGCGCCAGTAGGCCGGATCCCGGGCCAGTGCCAGCACCGGCGGGATCCCGGACGGGCCGGAGAGCTCGGCCATCTGCGCGAAGTGCTCGGTGGCGAGCTTGCGCATCGCCGCCTCGAGGAGCGCACGCTTCGACCCGAAGTAGTGGTGCACCTGGCCGTGGTTCACGCCCGCGCTGCGGGCGATGTCGCGCACCGAGAGCGCGCTGGGCCCGACGTCGGCGAGGAGCCGCGCGGCGGCGTCCACGAGGGCGGCGCGTACCGCGTCGCCGCCGCGCACGGTCTCGGCCGGGGCCGTCACGGGCGCGGCGGCTCCACGGCCCGGGCGAGGGTGGTGCCGGTCAGCCGGCGCCAGGCCCCGTAGGCACGCAGCACGGCGCCGGGCAGTCCGCGGGGCGCGACCTCCCGCAGGAAGCTGGGGCGCGCGCGGAGCTTCGCGTAGTGGCCACTCAGGCGCGGGTGCCGCTCGAGGGGATAGCCGGCCTGCACGAGGCGGTGGATCGAGATGAACCACGCGATCTCGAGCACCGAGATGCGGTCGCCGAGGAGCCAGGGGTGGTCGGCGAGGCGCTTCTCGAGCTCCTCGAAGGCGGCCTGGAAGGCGGCGGCCGCGCTCCGGGCCTGGTCGTCGGGGATCCCCTTCTCCGCGAAGTCCCGCCACCACGCCACCTCCTTGGCGCGCTTGGCGTCGGGCGCGCCGCCGCGCTCGAAGGCCTCGAGGGTGGCGGGCGGCTTCTTCGCCAGGCGCTGGGGTGCGAGGAACCCCATGGTGATGGTGCGCAGGTCCATGTGGAGCGAGTCCTCGAGGTCGAGGGAGCGGCGCGCCACCGCGCGCTCGGCGTCGTCGCGCGGGAAGAAGGGCGCGGCCTCGGAGGGCAGGGCGTCGAGGTACTCGAGGATGTCGTTGCTCTCGACGTGGACGACGCCGTCGTGGACGAGCACCGGCACCACGCCGCGGGGGTTGATGCCCAGGAACCAGGGCCGGGTGTTCTCGTGGCGGATCAGGTCGACGGGACGGGACTCCCAGGCGAGCCCCTTCTCGGCCAGCAGGATGCGCACCTTCTGGGAGCAGGACGAGCCCTGAAAGTGCAGCAGGTGCAGGCCCTTCCAGCCCTGGACCTCGGTGGTGGCGATCTGCTCGGGAGGGATCTGCATGGCGGCTCGGGCCTCCTCTCCCCACCGACGGACCGCCGGCGGGGGATGGACGGGGTGGGCGCGGGGGATGCTCTAGACAAGTGACTAGCACGATGCTAGACGTCTGACTAGGAAAATCGACCCCCACCGATCCGCGATCCAGGGAAATGACTCCTGGAAACCCAGAAAGGAAGGGCGCCGGAATGAGACTCGTGACCTTCACCCAGGCGGGAGCGACCCGCGTCGGACTCCTCGACGGCGAGGAGATCGTCGACCTGCGCGCGGCGGCGCCCGGCCTGCCCACGGAGATGTGCGCCTTCCTCGAGGCCGGCGACGCCGCCCTCGACGCGGCCCGGAACGCGCTGGCGGCCGGCGGCTCGCGGCTTCCCCTCGGCGACGCGCACCTCGAGTCTCCCGTGCTGCGGCCCGGGAAGATCCTCGCGGTGGGTCTCAACTACCGGGACCACGTCGAGGAGGCCGGCCAGGAGGTCCCGAAGCTGCCGATGATCTTCAACAAGCAGGGCACCTCGGCGCACCCGCCCTACGACCCGTTCCACCTGCCCCGCGCCTCCCACGTCCTCGACTACGAGGGCGAGCTCGCCTTCGTGGTCGGGAAGCGCTGCCGCCACGTGCCCGCCGACCGCGCCAGCGAGGTGATCGCGGGCTACACGGTCTGCAACGACGTCTCGGTGCGGGACTGGCAGCTGCGGGTGCCGACCTGGACCATGGGGAAGTCCTTCGACACCCACTGCCCGCTGGGCCCGGCCATCGTGACGCCGGACGAGCTGGGCGATCCCCACGCGCTGGACCTGCGCACCTGGGTGAACGGGGAGCCCCGCCAGAGCTCCAACACCAAGAACCTGATCTTCGACTGCTTCGCGCTGGTGGAGCACCTCACCACGGCCTTCACCCTCGAGCCCGGCGACGTCGTCGTGACCGGAACCCCGGGCGGCGTCGGCATCGCGATGAAGCCGCCCAAGCTGCTGGTGGCGGGCGACGTCGTGCGCATCGCCATCGACGGCCTCGGCGAGATCGAGAACTCCGTGATCGAGGAGCCCGAGGCCACGGTGCGGATCGGGTGAGGGCCGGCGCCGGGCGCTAGAAGAGCGCCTCGCAGCCCGTCCCGGCCAGCTGCGCGTCGACGGCGACGCGGTCCGCCGGGGCGAGGGACTCGCGCGCCTCACGCAGCGCCGCCAGGCACTTGCCCTGGTAGGGGAAGGGCCGCTGCACCCAGGGGCGCCCGGCAATCGTGCACTCGACCCGCTCCGCCCCCCGCGCCAGTGCGTCGGCGTTGGCGAGCAGGAAGGGCGCGTAGACGCGTCCGACCTCGGCGAGGAGCGCGCCCAGGCTCTCGGGGATCGCGTCCCGGCGCAGCCAGTCGTCGTCCCGCGGCTCGACCCCCGAGAGGTCGTCGACGACGTCGGTCCAGGCCACGACCCGCGGCGCCGTCTCGAGGGCGAGGGCGGCGGGGGTGGGGTCGAACCCGACGAGCTGCGTGAGCTGGCCGAAGAGCCCGAAGTCCGAGGCCCCGGGCCGGCCGCCCATCACGAAGCGCGACGTCGTGAGGTGCGCGTCGAGGGCCCCGAGCAGCCGGCGGAAGCTCTCCTCGATCACCGGCGCCGTGGTCTCGTTGGACCCCACCACGCCGAGGCGGTCGACCTGGCGCTTGGCGAACTGCTCACCCGCCGCCACGGCGCCGCTCTCGGGCTGGTCGGTGCGGAACCAGCGCGGCAGGATGGCGGCGGCCCTGGCGATGTCCGGCGGGAAGGCCCAGCGGTAGTGGAACATCGCCTTGGTGAGCCACTCGTCGGCGTAGTCCTCGAGCAGCGCGTCGAGGAACGCCACCACGGGATCGCCCGGGACCACGGCGCGTCCGGCGTGGCGCGCCTCGAGCTCGCGGATCAGCGGAGTGGAGTCGATGCGGGCCTCGTCCTCGCCCGGGAAGAAGAGCTGGGGGATGAGCGCCACCTTGGGCCGGGCGAGCCCCCGGCTCTCCGGCGAGCCCTGCTGGATCCAGACGTGGGGGATGCGCCGGTAGCGCAGGACGGCGCGCAGCTTGCGGCTGTAGGGGGAGCCGTGGGCACCGACGATGCGGAGCGGCTCGCTCATGCTGGCCTCCGTGCGGGGTCCGGGCACGCTAGCACGGGGCGGGTGCTATAGATCGGAGCGCAGCCGGAGCCCCCGTGAACCCCACCCCCGCGCCGTACCGCTTCTTCGCCTTCGACGCCTCGTACTTCTCCGCGAAGGTCCGGCCGGCGCTCCGCTACAAGGGCGTGTGGTACCGGGAGCTACCCGCGCGCCCGGGCGAGATCCGCCGCCGCACCGGGCTGGGCTTCATCCCGATCCTGGTGACGCCCGAGGACGAGACCTGGCAGGACAGCAGCGAGATCCTCGACGCCCTGGAGAGGCGTCACCCGGAGCCGCCGCTGCTCCCGGCGACGCCGGTCCAGCGCATCGCCGCCCACCTCGTGGAGCTCTACGCCGACGAGTTCGGGACGCTCCCGGCGATGCACACGCGCTGGGGCGTCGAGCTCTCCGAGGCCACCACCCGGGCGCGCTTCGCCGCCATGCTGGGCGATGCCGAGCTGGGCCGGAAGGCGGCGGACCGCATGGCGGGCGCGCGCGTCGCCATCGGCGCCACCGAGGAGACCGGGCCGGCCATCGAGGCGCACCTGGGGGACCTCCTCGCCGCGCTCTCGTCCCTCTTCGAGGCCCAGCCCTTCCTGCTGGGCGCGCGCATGTCCTTCGCGGACTGCGCCCTGATGGGCCCGTGCTACGGGCACTTCTTCAACGACCTGGGCTCGCGCCGCCTGCTCCTCGAGAGCGCCGTGCCCGTGGTGGGCTGGATCGAGCGCTGCAGCGCGCCCGACCCCGAGGAGCAGGGGGAGTGGCTGGCGGACGACGCGCTGGCGCCGGGGCTCCTCGACGTCCTCTGCGTCATGGGACGCGACGCCGCGCCCCTCGTCCTCGAGACCGTGCGCGCGGTGGAGCGCTGGGCCGACGACAACCCCGACCGGCTCGAGGCGCCGCCGCGCATCGTCGGCGGCTGCGAGGCCTCCTTGCGCGGCACGCCGCTCGAGCGCATCGCCCAGGTGTACACGCTGTGGATGCTCCAGCGCACCCTGGACGCCTACCAGGGCCTGGAGGAAGGCGAGCGTGCCCGGGTGGACTCCGCCCTCTCGGGAACGGGCTGGGAGGCGCTGCTGGCCCACCGCCCGCGCCATCGCGTCGAGAAGTGGGGCTTCGAGCTGATCTTCCGAGCTTCGGAGGAAAGGAGCACGACATGACCGAGTGCACGGACTTCCTGGTGGGCCGCGACGACTGGAGCCGCTGCCGGACGCGGTCCGAGCCGCTTGCCGAGCTCCGGCCCGGCGAGGTGCTGCTGCGGGTGGAGCGCTTCGCGCTGACGGCGAACAACGTCACCTACGCGCTCGCCGGCGACGCCATGGGCTACTGGAGCTTCTTCCTCGCCGAGCCCGGCTGGGGTCGCATCCCCGCCATGGGGTTCGGCGAGGTGCTGCGCTCGCGCCACGAGGGGGTGGCGGAGGGCGAGCGCTGCTTCGGCTTCTTCCCGATGTCGACCCACCTCGTGGTGCAGGCCGACTCCGTCGCCGATGACGGCTTCTCCGACGCCGCGCCCCACCGCAGCGCCACGGCGCCGGTCTACCGGCGCTACACCCGCGTCGACCGCGATCCGCTCCACGACCCCACCCACGAGGACGCCCTGCTGCTGCTGCGGGGCCTGTTCATGACCTCCTTCCTGATCGACGACTTCCTGGAGGAGAGCGGGCTCTTCGGAGCCGAGCAGGTGCTGGTGACCAGCGCCTCCAGCAAGACCTCCATCGCCCTCGCCCATCGCCTCTCCCGGCGCGAGGGCGCGGCGGCGATCGGCCTCACCTCGGCGCGGAACCAGGACTTCGTGGAGAGCCTGGGCTGCTGGGACGAGGTGATCCCCTACGACGCGATCCCCACCCTGCCGGCCGGGGTCCCGAGCGTGCTCGTCGACATGGCGGGCAACGGCGAGGTGGTGAGCACGGTGCACCGCCACTTCGGCGACCGGCTCGGGCACAGCTGCTCGGTGGGCGCGACCCACTGGGACCACGCGCAGCGCGATCCCGACCTCCCCGGCCCGGCGCCGGAGCTCTTCTTCGCGCCCACCCAGGCCCAGAAGCGCGCGGCCGAGTGGGGAGCGGAGGGCTTCCAGCAGCGGGTGGGCGATGCGCTGAAGCAGTTCCTGGCCTTCAGCGACGGGTGGCTCGAGGTGGTGCGCAGCGCGGGGCCGAAGGAGGTCGAGCGCGTCTACCAGGACACCCTCGCGGGCCGCACCCGGCCGAACGAAGGACACGTGCTGTCACTCTGGGAGTCCTGAGGTGCGGCCGCGCACGCTCTGGCTGGGAGCGGTGGCCCTCTACGGACTCTTCTGGCTCTGGTACGACGGCTTCCGCGGACCGCTCTTGCCGGAGGAGGTCGAGACCTACATGGCCCGCTTCGAGGCGCGCCCCGAGGCAGAGCCGGAGCGGCTCGCCGTCGTGCGGAACTTCCTCGAGTCCGACGACGGCGGCGAGTTCTTCATGCTCAACCTGATCCGATTCCACGAGGGCGAGGTCGCGGTGCCGGGCTCCGACGACCTCGAGCCGGCCCGCGCGGTGCTCGAGCCCTACACCCGCCACTTCGTGCCCGGGCTCCTCCGCCGTGCGGGCCATCCCGCGTTCGTCGGCGACGCGGCGGGCCGCTACGTCGAGCACTGGGGCGTCGAGCCCGACCCGGGCTGGAGCTTCAGCGGCGTGATCCGCTACCGCAGTCGCCGGGACATGATCGAGCTGGCCACCCACCCGGGCTTCGACGACGCCCACGCGTTCAAGATCGCCGCGCTCTCCCACACCCTGGCCTTCCCGGTGGCGCCGGGCCTCGTGCTGCTCGGCCCGCGGGTGTGGGTGGCCCTGGTGCTCGCGCTCCTCGCCGCCCTGGGGCAGCTCGCCCTCGCGGGCCGGAGCCGCGCCGCCTAGAGGCTGCCCACCTCCACGGCGTCGCTGTCCCCGGGCAGCTCCACCAGCAGCCCGTCGTCGGCGACCAGCCAGCCGTCGCTGCGCACGTCGGAGACCCCGCGCGCGAAGATGCCTCCACCAGCGGGTTGGGCGGAGGCGGCGTCAGGTGGTACATGACGAGCAGCTCCACGCCGGCCGCGTTGGCGACCTCGGCCGCCTCCACCGGCGAGGTGTGGTAGTCGGGGATGTCGCCCATGATCTTGGCGATGCGCGGGAGGCCCCCCCGCGCCGCGGCCTCGCCGATCTGCGCCACGATGCGGTTCGCCTGGGCCTCGTGGAGGAGCACGTCGGCGCCGCGCGCGGCCTCCACCACCCGCTCGGACTTCGCGGTGTCGCCGCTCACCACCACCGAGCGGCCCCGGTAGTCGAAGCGGTAGCCGTAGGCGGGCTTCACCGGATCGTGCTCCACCGCGAAGGCCGTGACGGTGAGGCCGTTCTCCTCGAGCACCACGCCCGCGGCGGGCACGCTGCGGGCCTCCATGCGACCCTTGGCGGGATCCATCAGCTCGGCGCCGTGGTGCGCGATGCGGTAGCCGGTATCGAGCGCGTAGGCCTCCTCGAAGCCCGCCACCACCCGGGACACCCCGGGCGGTCCGAACACCCGCAACGGCCCCGGGCGCCCGGCCGTCCAGGTCTGGAGGTCGTACTCGCCGAGCTCGCCGATGTGGTCCGAGTGGAAGTGGGTGAGCAGCACCGCGCCGATGCGCGCCCCGTCGACGCGCCAGCCCGCGAGCCGGTTCCAGGAGCCGGTGCCCACGTCCACCACGTAGAAGCGCCCGCCGGCGAAGACCGCCACGCAGGGGCGGGCACGCGTGGGGTGGGGCATGGGAGACGAGGTGCCGCAGAGCAGCACGCGCAGCGCGGCGTCGTCGAAGAGGTGTTCCGGGCGCTGGAGGAGCAGGCGGTCGATGGCGTGCCGGGCCACGGCGTCCTGGACCGCCGGGACCCGCATCCCGACGAAGACGGCGGTGGCGAGGACCGCGACGATTCCGAGCCCCCAGCCGAGCAGACGTCCCAACGGCTCCCCTCCGATCTCCCGGCGCTCCGGCGCGGGAGCCGAGACACTACCAGCAATCGTGCCCGCTAGGCTCGGGCCGTGCGGTTCCGCGAGCTGGTCGAGACCCACCGGGCGCTGCGCCGGACCCGCGCCCGCAAGGAGAAGGTGGCGCTCCTCGCGACCTGCCTGCGCGCGCTCGGGCCCGAGGAGCGCCGCGCCGGCGTCGCCTGGCTGGCGGGGCGGCTGCCCCAGGGCAAGGTGGGCCTCGGCTGGGCGGCGGTGCGCGACGCCCGCACGGCGCCGGCCGCGACGACGCCGAGCCTCGCGGCGGCCGAGGTGGACCGGGTCTTCGGCGAGCTGGCGGGCCTCTCCGGCCCCGGCGCCGGGCGGCTGCGGCGCGAGGCGTTCGAGGGCCTGCTGGCGCGCGCCACCGCCGAGGAGCGCGAGCTGCTCTGCGGCCTCGCCCTGGGCGAGGTGCGCCAGGGCGCCTCCGAGGGGCTGGTGGTGGAGGCCGTGGCCCGGGCCGCCGAGGTTCCCCTCGAGGCCGTGCGCCGCGCCGTGATGGTCCGGGGCGATCTCGGCGAGGTGGCCGAGGCGGCCCTCGAGGCCGGCGCCCCCGCCCTCGAGCGCTTCCGCATCGAGCTGTTCCGCCCCGTCCTCCCGATGCTGGCGCAGCCCGCCGAGGACCCCTCCGACGCCCTCGCCGACGGCGCCGCGTCCGCCTTCGAGTGGAAGCTCGACGGCGCCCGGGTGCAGATCCACAAGCGCGACGACGAGGTGCGCGTCTACACGCGACGGCTCAACGAGGTGACCGACGCGGTGCCCGAGACCGTGGGGGCCGCGCGGGCGCTGCGGGCCCGGGAGCTGATCGCCGACGGCGAGGTGATCGCGCTGGCCCGCGGCGGCGATCCCCATCCCTTCCAGACCACGATGCGCCGCTTCGGCCGGCGGCTCGACGTGGCGCGCCTGCGCGAGGAGCTGCCGCTCTCGGTCTTCCTCTTCGACTGCCTGCGTGTCGACGGCGACGACCTCACCCCGCGGCCCGAGCACGAGCGCCAGGCCGCGCTCGCGGGCGCGGCCGACGAGGCGCTGCGCGTCCCGCGGCTCGTGACCGCCGACGCGGCGGCCGCCGGGGACTTCTACCGGGACGCGCTCGGCCGCGGCCACGAGGGCCTGATGGCCAAGGCCCTCGACGCCCCCTACGCGGCCGGCGGGCGCGGCCGCGCCTGGCTGAAGCTCAAGCCCAGCCACACCCTCGACCTGGTGGTGCTCGCCGCCGAGTGGGGGAGCGGGCGGCGCGAGGGCTGGCTCAGCAACCTGCACCTCGGGGCGCGGGACGAGGGGAGCGGCGCCTTCGTGATGCTGGGAAAGACGTTCAAGGGGCTCACCGACGAGCTGCTGGGGTGGCAGACCGAGCGTCTGCTCGCCCTCGAGACCCGCCGTGAGGGCCACGTGGTCTTCGTCGAGCCGCGGCTCGTGGTGGAGGTGGCGCTCGGCGGCGTGCAGACGAGCCCGCACTACCCCGCCGGCCTCGCGCTGCGCTTCGCCCGGGTGAAGCGCTACCGCCCCGACAAGGACCCGGGTGCCGCCGACACCCTGGCCGCGGTGCGGGCGCTCCACGACGCCGCGGCCTGATCACCGCCGAGCGGGAGCAGGGCCTCGGGCGCCTGGCCGGCGGGCCGCGTCACGACGGTGAGGAGCCGCTCGCCGAGCTCGCGCCACCACCCCGCGAGGGTGGCGTCGCCCGCCACCTCCACCGCCAGGCGTCGCCAGCCCCGGCGGGCCTCGCCGGGAGCCGGCTCCACGTGGAGCTCCCGCGTGTCCCGGCGCAGCCCGGTGCCGAGGGCCTTGAGGGCGGCCTCCTTGGCGCTCCACACCAGCGCGACGCGGACGACGCGCCCGGCCTCCGGGGCCGCGGCCACGCCGGCGCGCTCCCGGGCACCGAAGTAGTCCGCCACGAAGGCGGGGTCGCGCGGCTCCACCACCTCGAGGTCGCAGCCGATCGCCCGGCCCGGGGGCGCGAGCGCGCACAGGCCGGCGCCGTCGCGGTGGCTGATGGAGAGGGGCACGGGGAGCGGCCGGCCGTCGCGGAGCGCCGAGGGCGCGCCCTCCGGGTCGTTGCGGATCTCGAGGCGCGCCAGCTCCGCGGCCTGCGGCGCCAGACCGAGCCGAGCCGCCAGCGCGTGCTTGGCGGCCCAGCGCCCGACCCGCCAGTCCGAGCGGCGCTTCTCGAAGCGCAGCCCGGCCGCGGTCTCGCGCTCGTCCGCGGAGAGCCAGGCCTCGCCGGGCGCCACCGCGGCGGACTCGACGAGCCACCAGAGCGTCTTCCCCTTTGCCGCGCCTTGCGGCGCTCGCCTGGCCGCGCCGTTCGGCGCTCGCTCGGCCGCGCGGTGCGGCGGTCGGTTCGCCGCGCCGCTCAGCGCTCGGCTCCTCGCGCCATGCCGCGCTCGACGGCCTCGACCAGGTAGGGGCGCAGCCTCGCGGCGGGCACGATGTGGTCGAGGGAGCCCACCTTCTGGGCGCGCTGCACGCTGTGCACCGCGTCGAAGTGGCTCGCCACCTCGCCGAGCTTCTCCGAGCGCACCTCCTCGAACAGCTCGTGCCAGCGCGCCCGCAGCCGGCCCCGCGAGGCCTCGTCGGCGGCGGCGATCTCGGCGTCGAGGCTCTGGAGGCGCGGGTCGTTGCGGGTGCGCTTGTCCACCTCGCCGGAGAACACCACCGCCGCCGCCGGCGCGCCGCCGATCACCGAGGCGAAGCTCCCCTCCAGGGCCGCCACCTCGAGGCCCTCGTTCAGGCGGCTCGAGAACACCACGTAGGCGCCGCCGTGGTAGCGGCTGATCACGCAGAACACCATCGGGCCCTCGAAGTTCACCACCGAGCGGCCGATCTCCGCGCCGTACTCGAGCTGCAGCCGGCGCAGGGACTCGGGCGATCCGTCGAAGCCCGACAGGTTCGCCAGGAACACCACCGGCCGGTTGCGGCTCGCCGTGTTGATGGCCCGGGCCACCTTCTTGGAGGACAGCGGGAAGAGCGTCCCGGCGGTCCACTGGTCGGGCCCGTCGGCGGGCACGAAGCCCAGGCGCGGGATGGCGCGGGACTCCATCCCGATCAGGCACACCGGGTTCCCGCCCAGGTGGGCGTCCCACACCACCGCGCTCTCGGCCTCTCGCATCGCCGTCCAGCGCTCGAGGGGCTCGTGGTCCTGGTCGATCACGGCCCCCATCACGCTGCGGATCGCGAAGGGCTTGCGCCGTCCGGGGTTGCGCTCGTCGTCGAAGATCTCGCCGACGCGCTCGAAGCCGTGGGCCGGCTCGCCGTAGGCGTGGCCGCGGATGTCGCGGTCCGCCGGGTCCGAGGTGACGGCGCGGCGAGGGAAGCGCTCCCCCGGCGCCACGTAGCAGTGGTCGTAGTGGCGGAACAGCAGGTGGCAGGCCTCGCCGACGTCCCGGGCCCAGTACTGGGCCTGGCCGTTCACTCCCATGATGCGGTCGAAGCCGCCGATCCCCTGGTTGTCCTCGGCGGAGACGCCTCCCGAGTAGTCGAGGGCGCGCTTGCCCGTGAGCACCATGGAGCCCTCGGGCGTCATGATCAGTATGCCCCGGGTGTGGCTCAGCATGGTGGCCTCGGCGTTCCAGTAGGACTGGCCGCCCACGTTCACGCCGTTCACCACCACGTTGATCTCGCCGCCGGCCTGGGTGAACTCGACGATGCGGCGCAGCGCCGCCGCCGTCCAGTCGAGGTTCTCGGTGCCGCTGTCCATGGCGATCTTCGCGCCCGCCGAGACCGGGAACCACTCCACCGGGACGCCCCGCTCCTCGGCCAGGTCGATGGCCGCGATGATGCGGCGGCACTCGGGCTCCGCGAAGGATCCGAGCTCGCGGCTCGGATCCCCGAGCAGCATCACGCGGGCGAGGCCGTCGGGGTGCTTGGCGTCGAAGTTCCGGATCACGCCGAAGATCATCTTGGCGGTGTTGAGGCCGTGGGGCCGCTCGACGGGCACCGGGCGCTGCTCCTCGTCGAGGTCCCACTCCTCGAACTCGCCCGGCGGGAACTCCGTGCGGGCGCCGTCCACGGGCGGCGTCAGCATCCGGACCAGCTCGTAGGGGTAGATCATGCCCCGCTGGCGCATGCGCACGACCTTCTGGTCGTACTCGGAGAGCGGCGCGATGGCCTCCTCGGCGGGAGGCGTGAAGCGCATCTCGACCTCGCGTCCGCCGGGGCTTCCCAGCTGGATCGCGGTGTCGCGCTCCTCGCCGCTGGCCGGGTCCCGCATGCGCACCCGGACCACGGTCTTCTGGAGGCCCAGATCGGCGCCGGCCGGCACCAGGCGGTGCGCCACCTCGTTCATCTCCTCGACGCCGAGCTCGAGGGGCGGCCACGCGTAGAGGACGAGCCGGTTCCAGTGCAGCCGCTTCCGCGCGCTGCGCCGGGACTGGAACAGGCGCATCGCGGCGAGGGCCTCCATCACCATCATCTCGAGGCGCGGGAGCCGCACGACGCGGCCGGCCTCGTCGCGCACCGGGGTGAGGTCGCGCACCTCGGCGAAGGCGAACAGCCGCTCGTCCCGGGGGTTCGAGCGGGCCACGCCGTGGAACAGGTAGACGTCCTCGGAGGACGCCACCCGCTCGACGTCGAAGTTGGCGAGCCGCCAGAGCTGGAGGCGCTTGCCCATCATCGGGTGCAGCCCGCGCCGGCCGCGGTCCTCGCGCAGGCCGCCGTCCTCGGAGCGCCAGGTGTAGTGCACCACCGAGGCCATGCCGGGCCCGGCGCCCCGGCCGGCCACGGCCACCACCACGCGGCGCGGGGGCCGGGGGAAGCGCGCCGCCTCGAGGGCGGCCCGCACCCGCTCCTCGGTGGCGTTGGCCTCGGGGGCGTCGGGATCCATGGCCGGCGCCTCGGAGTGGACGAAGAGGTCCAGCACCACGTCGTCGGTGGACGACGCCTCGGAGAGGCGCCGGCCCAGCTCCGCCGCCGTGGCGCGCAGGTCGCCGTCGTCGTCGGCGCCCAGGCGCGCGTGGCTGCTCAGCAGCAGGACGTCGCCGCCCTCGTGGGGGTAGCGGCCGCGCAGCACCGCGCGGCCCTCGGCGTCCGTGGTCTCGACGTCGTGGAGGTCGCGGATCCGGTAGTAGCGCCGCGTCACCACCTCGAGCATGTCCCGGCGCTCCGCCGCGCTCGCCTCGGCGAAGCGGTGGGTGAGCCGCGTCACCAGGGGCTCGGCGCAGTCCACGAGGTCGCGGATGCGCCGCTCGCGCTCCGCCCCGGTCGCGCTGGCGAGCCCCGCCAGATCGGCGTCGGCCCGGGCGTAGACCTCGCGCCGCACCTGCTCGAAGAACGGCCGGTCGAACAGCCGGTAGCGCACCTCACGGGCCAGGTCGCTCACCGCCTGGTAGCGCCCCCGGGTCACCGAGACGATCCGGTCGAGGCGGCGTCCGAGCTCCTCGGTCGCGCGGGGCGCGAGCGCCTCGGCGTGGTCGAGGCGCCGCTCGAGGATCTTGATCACCACCCCGAGCTGGTCCCCCATGCGCTCGTGGGCCTTGCAGATCCGCAGCAGGCTCTCCTCGAGCTCCCGGGTGCGGTCGAGCTCGCGCACGCCGTAGTGGGCTAGGGCGCGCTGGAGCCGGTCCACGTAGCTCTCGGACAGGCCCGCGGCCGCGGCGTCGAGGGTGCGCAGGTAGAGGAGCAGGAACTCCTCGGGCACCCGGGCCTCCTCGTCGGAGCGGTCCCAGTCGAAGCCGCGACGGGCGAAGAGCGCGCACACGTCGGTGAAGGCCTCGAGGATCTGCTCCTCGCCGGCCAGCAGGTCCGGGTCGTCCGGCGCGAGCCGCGTGCACAGGCTGCGGCGGCCCTCGGCGAGGCGCGCCGCCTCGCCGGGATCGACGTCGTAGCCGAGCACCAGCCTGCGCAGGCCGTCGAGGTTCGCGCGACAGCCGGCCTCGGGCGCCTCGTCGGCGGCCTCGGGCGCCGCGAAGCTCGCGAAGTCCACGCGCTCCCCGGCGGCCACCTCGCCCTCCTGCTCCACGGGCTCGAGCAGGATCAGCGGCGCCCCGGCATCGACCTGGATGTGGGGGCCCACCAGGACCTCGCGCACCTTGCCGTGGCAGGGCGCCAGCACGGGCAGCTCGGTCTTCATGGCCTCGAGGACGGCGAGGCGGTCGCCCGCCGCCACCTCGTCGCCCTCCTTCACGGCGATCTGGAGCACCACCGCCGGCGCCGGCGCGCGCACCATGCCGGCGTCGTCCCGGGAGAGGCGGTGGGGGATGCCGTCCACCTCGACGATGCGGTCGAGGCCGTCGGCCTGGCTCAGCACGCGGTGGCGGCGGTCGCCGATCTCGAGGCGGCGGTCGAAGCGGCCCAGGCGCTCCACGCCGACGTCGATCCGCGCCCCTTCCACGTCGATCCGGTAGGCGTCGGGCCCGACCCGGAAGACGCGCAGCTCGTAGCGCTCGCCGCGGTTGCGCAGCTCGACCTCGCAGCCCACCTCGGCGCGCACCCGCAGCCGCCCGCGGGCCGCGGTGGCGTAGAACTGGGTGCGCTCCACGGCGAGGTCCTCGTCGTAGGCGTCGATGGCGGCCTGGAGGATCGCCACGCCGAGACCCTCCCGGGGCAGGTGCTCCTCGCGGGCCGCCAGGGCGTCGAGCCAGCCCACGTTCACCTCGCCGCTGCGCACCTCGGGGCGGCGCAGCAGCCCCAGCAGGAAGCCCTTGTTGCTGGCTCCGCCGCGGATCGCGATCCCCATCTCGAGCAGCGCGCGCTCGAGCCTCCCGAGGGCCTCCTCGCGGTCACGGCCGGTGGCGATCAGCTTGGCGAGCATCGAGTCGAACTCGGGCGCGACGCTGTCGCCCTCGACGAAGCCCGAGTCGATGCGGATTCCGGGGCCGCCGGGCAGCCGGAACAGCTCCACCAGGCCGGGCGACGGTGCGAAGCCGCGCTCCGGATCCTCGGCGTTCACGCGCAGCTCGATGGCGTGGCCGCTCGGCTTCGGCGGCTCGCCCTCCAGGCGGCCGCCGCGCGCCACGTGGAGCTGGAGCTTCACCAGGTCGACGCCGGTGGTGCACTCGGTGACCGGGTGCTCCACCTGGAGGCGCGCGTTCACCTCCATGAAGGAGAAGCTCTCGGTGACCGGGTCGTAGAGGAACTCCACGGTGCCGGCGTTGCGGTAGCCCGCGCGGTCGCCGAGGCGCGCCGCGGCGGCGAGGATCTCGGCGTGCTGCTCCGGGGTGAGGGCCGGCGACGGCGACTCCTCGATCACCTTCTGGTTGCGGCGCTGCACCGTGCAGTCGCGCACGCCCAGCGCCCAGGTGGTGTGCCCGTCGCCGATGATCTGCACCTCGATGTGGCGCGCGCCCTCGAGCAGGCGCTCCATGAAGACCGTGGCGTCGCCGAAGCCCTTGGCCGCCTCGGAGCGCGCCTCCTCGAAGGCGCCGGCGAGCTCCGCCGCCGACGGCACCCGCCGGATCCCGCGGCCGCCGCCGCCCGCGGTGGCCTTCACCATCAGCGGGTAGCCGAGGCGCTCGGCGTGCTGGGTGGCCTCGGCGAGGCTCTCCACCGGGCCGCCGCTCCAGGGCGCCACGGGCACGCCGGCCTCCTCGGCCATGCGCTTCGAGCCGATCTTGTCGCCCAGGCTGCGCATCACCGCCGGGTCCGGGCCTACGAAGACCACGCCTAGCCGCTCGCACAGGTCCGCGAACTCGGCGTGCTCGCTCACGAAGCCCCAGCCCACCCAGACCGCCTCGGCCCGGGTCTCGCGCAGCGCGCGCTCGAGGGCCGCGTAGTCGAGGTAGCGGTTCTTGCGACGCCCGTCGCGCTCGTCGGCGAAGATCGCCGAGCCGAGGTCGTAGGCCTCGTCGGCCTCCTGGACGAACAGCGCGCGGCGGTCCGGCTCGGTGTAGAGCGCGATGGTGTGGAGGCGCGACGCCTCGTCGCGGTTGAGCTCCCGGACGGCGCGGATCAGCCGCACGGCGGCCTCCCCGCGGTTCACGATGGCGATGCGGCGGAAGGGACCCTGCACGGCTAGCTCATCGCCCGGCGCAGGGGCGCCAGGGCCTCGGCGTCGAGCCCGGCGGGAAGCGCCGCGGTCCGGTAGCCCTCGAGGCGCAGCCGCACGCGGCCGTCGGCGCCGAGCACGCGGGCGTCGCAGGCGCCCTCGCCACGCGGCGTCACCACCGCCCGGAGGTCGCCCCCGGGCGCCGCGGGCTCGCCCGGGAACACCACGCGGTCGATGCGCTGGGGCAGCCCCATCCGGCCCGTGGTGCCGATCTCGTGGATGCCCGCGGTCTGGAAGCACAGCTCGATCTCCCGGGGAGCGGCGCGCAGCGGCCGGTCCGGCGGCCGGTGGTTCTCGGGCAGGTCCGCCGCCATGGCGCCCACCGCGTCCTCGCCCTCGCGCCAGGCGGCGTCGAGCACCCGGTAGGCCGGGCCGTGGAAGTAGACCCGGTACACGTCGGCGGGCCGGGCGGCGCTCTCCGGTGCGGCGCCGGGCGCGTCGCCCGACTCGTCGGGAAGCGGCTCGGGCGCCATGCGGACGCGGGCACGGAAGTGGCTGGTCACCTGGGGCTCCTCCTGGCCCGGCAGGCTGCGACGCCCGCGGAGCTCGCAATGCACCACGACCTCGTCGCCCTCGGGCCGGGGCTGGCCCACCAGCTCGACGCTGCGCGCCTCGTCGCGGTAGAGCTTGAAGGGCGCCTCGAACGCGACGTCCTCGATGCCGCGCAGGTGCCAGCCGGGCAGCAGCAGCCCGGCGAGCTCCGCGAAGGCCTCGAGCCCCATCACCCCCGGCAGCACCGGGGTGCCGTCGATGCGGTGGTGGTCGAGGAAGGGCTGGGTGGCCTCGAGCCGGGTCTCGACGCACAGGCCCTCGGTGGTCGAGAGGCCGGTGACGCGCTCCAGCATCGGGCCCGCCTCGCCCGTCCGCGCCTCGAAGGCGGCCGGGTCGAGGCCGCCGGTCTCGTGGCGCTCGGCCTCGAGCACCCCGAGGCGTCCGGCGATCAGCACCTCGCCGCGCCCGGCGCCGGCGCACAGCTCGCGCCGCACCACCGCGATGCCCGCTTCGGCGGGCAGCATCTCGATGCCCGCGCGCTCCATCACCTGGGGGATCGAGCCCCGGGTCGCCATGCCGATGCCGCCCCAGGCGGTCCAGTCGATGGCGAGGGCCCGGGTGGCGGGCCGCGCGCCGCGCATCCAGCTCGCGCACTTGCAGAGCAGGTCGTTGGCGGCCGCGTAGTCGGTCTGGCCGGCGTTGCCGAAGCGCCCCGCGATGGAGCTGAAGGCGACGCTCGCGCCGAGGGGCAGGTCGCCGACCGCGTGCATCAGGTTGAACCAGCCGTCCGCCTTGACGTCGAACACGCGGTCGAACTCCGCGGCCTCCTTGTCGGGGAGCGCGCGGCTGCGCTCCATGCCCGCGGCGTGGAGCAGGACGTCGATGTGGCCGCTCTCCGCCCGGACCCCGTCGATCACCTTCGCCACGGCCTCACCGTCGGTGAGATCGACGGCGTGGTAGTGGGCACGGCCGCCCGCCGCGCGCACCGCCTCGAGCGCCACCGCGGCGGCGTGGGCCCGCTCGATGCGGGCGAGCTCGCCCTCCACCTGGGCCGGGGTTCCGCGCTCTCCGGCGGCGCGCAGGCGCTCGAAGATCGAGCGCTTGAGCCCGTCGCGGTCCGTGGCGAAGCGCAGCAGCTCCGGGTCGCCGGGGTCCGGCTCCGGCGAGACGTCGAGCAGGTGGAAGGTCCCGCCCCCGGCGGCGGTGGCGAGGTCCGCCACGATGGCGGACACGATGCTGCCCGCGGCCCCGGTCACCACGGCGACGGTCTCGGGCCCGAGGGCGAGGCCCTCGCCGCCGTCCTCGGCGGAGCGGGAGGCCAGCGCCACGCCGAAGCGCTGCGCGCCCCGGACGCCGATCTCCACCGCGCCCGGGTCGCCCAGGGTCTCGGCGACCAGCGCATCCGCGAGCTCGGCGGTCTTGCGGGTGGCCGGGAAGTCCACCGCCTTCACCAGGGCGTCCGGGCGCTCGCGCGCGACCGACTTCACGAAGCCCGCCACCGCGCCGCCCAGGGGCGCCGTCGGCGCCTCGTCGCCGTAGCCGTGGCACCCGCCGAGGCGCGTGCCGGCCACCAGGAAGCTGTCGGGCTCGCCGAGCGCGTCGTAGAGCTCGCGCGCGGCGGCGTGCAGGCCCTTCACCCGCACCGCGAGGGCGGCGCGCCAGCCCGGCAGGTCCAGGCTCGCGAGCGGCTCCTCGGGATCGAGGGCGGGCAGCCAGTAGAGGCCCTGCACCGGGCCGCGCGCAGCGAACTCACGGATCGGCGCCGCCAGGCTCTCGCGATCCGCGGCGTCGGTGATCGTCAGCACCTCGGCGCCGAGCTTCTCGAGGCGTCGCACCAGCGCGCGACCGACGCCGCCGTGATCGAGCACCACCACCACGCGGCTCGTCTCGCCGAGCGCGACGCCCGTGGGCTTGCAGTCGTCGAGGGCGGGCCGCAGCACCGCGACGGGGACGCGACGCGGAACCCGGGCCGCCGCCTCGAGGTCGCCGCGTGGCGCCTGGAGCGCCTCGGCCGCTGCTGGCGTCTCCGCGGCGGGCTCGGCCTCCTTCGCCTCGGCCGCGGGCGACGCGCCCGCGGGCCGGCGCTCCTTCACGAACTCGATCGCGTGGGCGAGGGTCGGGTAGTCGCGCAGCTTCAGGTTCTCGTCCCGCGGGATCCCCCACGCCTCGCGGATCGCCGCGAAGGTCTCGGCCTGCT
>JANQFK010000090.1 GCA_028277885.1 Myxococcota bacterium | reverse complement strand
CCACCACCACGGGCGGCACCGAGACCCGCGCCAACGTCGACACCTCGACCCCGGGCGACCCCTCGGCCATCGCGGCTGCGACGAGCACCCTCTCCACGTCCATCACCTCGGTGAACGACTCCCCGAGCATGGGCAACGGCAGCCTGGCGGCGGTCGACGAGGACGACACCAACCCGCCGGGCGCCACCGTCGCGAGCCTGTTCGGGGCCGGCTACCTGGACGTGGACGGCACGCTGGCCGGCGTGGCGATCGTGGGCAACGCGGCGCCGGGCACCGAGGGCGTCTGGCAGTACTCGAGCGACGGCGGCGCCAACTGGGCCAACGTCGGAACGGTGGCGGATGACGCCACGGCGCTCGCGATCCAGGACGCCAGCCTGCTGCGCTTCCGGCCGGCGGCGGAGTACAGCGGCACGCCCACGGACCTCGTGCTGCGCGGCCTCGACGACAGCTACGCCGGCGCCTGGTCCACCACCACGGGCGGCACCGAGACCCGTGCCAACGTGGACACCTCCGTGCCGGGCGACCCCTCGCCCATCACGGCGGCGACCTCCACCCTCTCGACCTCGATCACCGCCGTCAACGATGCCCCGACCCTCGGCAACGGAACCCTCGCCGCGGTGCTCGAGGACGAGACCAGCCCGCCCGGGGCGACGGTCTCGAGCCTGTTCGGCGCCGGCTTCAGCGACCCCGACGGCACGTTCTCGGGCGTCGCCATCGTGGGCAACGCCGCACCGGGCACCGAGGGCGTCTGGCAGTACTCGAGCGACGGCGGGGCCAACTGGGCCGACGTCGGGACGGTGGCCGACGACGCCACGGCGCTGGCGATCCAGACCACCAGCCTGCTGCGCTTCCGGCCGGCGGCGGAGTACAGCGGCACACCCACGGACCTCGTGCTGCGCGGGCTCGATGACAGCTACGCCGGCGCCTGGTCCACCACCACGGGCGGCACCGAGACCCGCGTCAACCTCGACACCACGACGCCCGGTGACCCCTCCGCGATCGCAGCGGCAGTCTCGACCCTCACCACGTCGGTCACGAGCGACCCGGACCCGCCGGTCATCACGACCAACTTCCTCACGGTCTCCGAGGGCGGCTTCGTCGTGCTGTCGGGCGCGGACCTCCAGACCACGGACCCGGACGGCCCGCCGGCGAGCTCCCTGGTCTACACGGTCTCGGGTGTGACGAACGGCTACTTCGACCTGCTGAGCGCGCCCGGCATCCCCACCACCACATTCACACAGCAGGACGTGGACACCGGCCAGGTCCGCTTCTTCCACGACGGCGGCGAGGCCGCCCCGACCTACTCGGTCCTGGTGGACGACGGCACCTTCACCGACGGGCCCCACGCCGCCGCCGTCACCTTCACCAACGTGAACGACGCACCGCAGAACCTCGTGGGCGCGCTGCCCCAGACGGTCGTGAGCACCACCGCGGACGGCGCCACCTCGGTGCACGCCGCGGACGTGGACGGCGACGGCGACGTGGACCTCGTCTCCTCCTCCTGGACCGACGACGAGGTGACCTGGTACCAGAACGACGGCGCCGGCGGCTTCACGACCCACACCATCGCGACGGGGGTGGACGGGGCCCGGCACGTCTCCACCGCCGACGTGGACGGCGACGGCGACCTCGACGTCCTGGCCGCGGCCTCGGACGACGACGAGGTGATCTGGTACGAGAACGACGGCACCGCGACCCCGGGCTTCACGGCCCACACCGTCTCCAGCAGCGCCGTCGGGGCCTGGTACGTCTCCGCCGCCGACGTGGATGGCGACGGTGACACGGACCTGCTCTCGGCGTCCATCTGGGACAACGAGATCATCTGGTACGAGAACGACGGAGCCGCCACCCCGAGCTTCACCGAGCAGGTGATCTCGAACGGCGCCGTCGGCGCCCGGGCGGCCGTAGCGGCCGACATGGACGGCGACGGCGACATGGACGTGGTCTCGGCCTCCTTCGTGGACGACAAGATCGCCTGGTACGAGAACGACGGCACCGCCACACCGGGCTTCACCGAGCACGTGGTGTCCACCAGCGCCCTGGGCGCCCAGGCCGCCCACCTGGCCGACGTGGACGGCGACGGCGACATGGACATCCTCTCGGCCTCCTACGCCGACGGCAAGATTGCCTGGTACGAGAACGACGGCGCGCCTTCGCCGACCTTCACCGAGCGGGTGATCACCACGGATGCGGCCGGTGCACGGGACGTCACCACCGCCGACCTCGATGGCGATGGCGACCTCGACGTGCTCTCGGCGTCCTTCGAGGACGACAAGGTGGCCTGGTACGAGAGCGACGGCGCGGCCACACCCTCCTTCACCGAGCACCGCGTCGCCGACGGCGGCGACGGGCCGCGCTCGGTGGTGGCGGCGGACCTCGACGGCGACGGCGACCTCGACGTGGCCTCGGCTTCGCTGTGGGACGACGAGATCTCGGTCTACGAGAACCCCGACGGCCAGATGGCGTCGCCCTCGACCCCCGAGGACACCCCTCTCGTGTTCTCGACGGCCGGCGGCACCGCGCTCTCGATCGCGGACCCCGATCTCGACGGCAACGACCTCCGGCTGCGCCTGGAGGCGACCAACGGAACCGTCACCCTGGCTCCCTTCAGCGGCCTCGTCTTCCTGACCGGCGACGGCACCGACGACGCCGTGATGGAGTTCACGGGGAGCCTGGGCGACGTCAACGCCGCACTCGACGGGCTGAGCTTCCGGCCCGCCCCGGACTTCGTGGGCGTCGCGAGCCTGCGCCTGATCTCCGACGACCAGGGCTTCTCGGGGACCGGCGGCGTCCTCACGGACGACGACACCGTGAACATCCAGGTGCTGCCCGTGAACGACGCCCCGAGCATGGGCAACGGCAGCCTGGCCGCGGTGAACGAGGACGACGCGAACCCGCCCGGTGCCACCGTGGCGAGCCTGTTCGGCGCGGGCTTCCTGGACGTGGACGGGGTCCTCGCGGGCGTCGCGATCGTGGGCAACACCGCCCCCGGCACCGAGGGCGTCTGGCAGTACTCGAGCGACGGCGGCGCGAACTGGGCGGCGGTCGGCACGGTGGCCGACGGAGCCACGGCCCTGGCGATCCGGGACACCAGCCTGCTGCGCTTCCTGCCCGCCGCCGAGTACAGCGGTACGCCGACGGACCTGGTTCTCCGCGGCCTCGACGACACCTACGTCGGCGCCTGGTCCACCACGACCGGTGGGACCGAGACCCGGGTGAACGTGGACACCTCGGTGACGGGCGACCCCTCGGCCATCACCGCCGCGACCTCGACCCTCTCGACCTCGGTCACGACCGTCAACGACGCCCCGACGCTCGGCGACGGCAGCCTCGCCGCCGTGCTCGAGGACGACACCAGCCCGCCGGGTGCGACCGTGGCGAGCCTGTTCGGCGCCGGCTTCAACGACCCGGACGGCACGTTCGCGGGCATCGCGATCGTGGGCAACGCGGCCCCCGGAACCGAGGGCGTCTGGCAGTACTCGAGCGACGGCGGCGCCAACTGGGCCGACGTCGGTACGGTGACGGACGGCGCCACGGCGCTGGCGATCCAGAGCACCAGCCTGCTGCGCTTCCTCCCCGCCGCAGACTACGACGGGACGCCCACCGACCTCGTGCTGCGCGGCCTCGACGACACCTACGCCGGAGCGTGGTCCACCACGACCGGCGGGACCGAGACCCGCGTCCAGGTCGACACCTCGACTCCCGGCGATCCCTCGGCCATCGCCGCCGCCACCTCGACCCTCTCGACGTCCGTCACGCCGGTCAATGACTCGCCCACGCTCGGCAACGGCAGCCTGGGAGCCGTCCTCGAGGACGACACCAGCCCGCCGGGCGCCACGGTGGCGAGCCTGTTCGGCGCCGGCTTCAGCGACCCCGACGGTACGTTCTCGGGCATCGCCATCGTGGGCAACGCGGCCCCCGGCACCGAGGGCGCCTGGCAGTACTCGAGCGACGGCGGGGCCAACTGGGCCGACGTCGGCACGGTGGCCGACGGCGCCTCGGCGCTGGCCCTCCAGAGCACCAGCCTGCTTCGCTTCCTCCCGGCTCCCGACTACGACGGAACGCCGACGGACCTCGTCCTGCGCGGCCTCGACGACACCTACGCGGGCGCCTGGTCCACCACCACCGGTGGCACCGAGACCCGCGTCCAGGTGGACACCTCGACCCCGGGCGACCCCTCGGCGATCACGGCTGCGACCTCCACCCTCTCCACCTCGGTCACGGCCCAGAACGACGCCCCGGTGCTGGGCAGCAACGCGCTCAGCGTCGCCGAGGGCGGCTCGGTCCTCCTCGGTGCCGCCGACCTCTCGGCCACCGACGTCGACGACTCCGATCCCCTGCTCCAGTTCACGGTGGGCGCCGTCACGGGCGGCCGCTTCGAGCTGGTCTCCGCCCCGGGCACGCCCATCTTCAGCTTCTTCCAGGGCGACGTCACGGCCGGCCAGGTGCGCTTCGTCCACGACGGTGGCGAGGCGGCCCCGAGCTACACGGTGACGGTCTCCGACGGCGGCCTTGCCGACGGCCCGGCGGCCGCCACGGTGACCTTCAGCAACGTGAACGACGCGCCCACGATCTCGGGCACCACGCCGCTGAGCTTCACGAACGACAAGACGCCGGCCTCGCCCTTCACGACGGCGGTGATCGACGACGTCGACCTGCCGGGCGACGTGCTCACGGTGGAGGTGCGGCTCGACGACGCCGCCAAGGGAGCGCTGACGGGTGGCTTCACGTCCGTCGGAGGCGGCGTCTACCGCTTCACGGGCAGCGCCGGCGCGGCCACCGCGGCGCTCCAGGGCCTGAGCTTCGTCCCGACGGAGAACCGCGTCGCGGTGGGGGTCAACGAGCTCACGGTCTTCACCCTCTCGGTGGACGACGGCACCGCGCTGCCCGTCACCGACGCCACCACCCAGGTCAGCACCACCTCGATGAACGACGCGCCCACGGTCGCGGACCTCGTGATGGAGATCCCCGAGAACACCGGCGCGGGCACGCTGCTCGGGACGGTCTCCGTCCTGGACCCGGACCCGGGCGACACCCACGGCTACGCGATCCTGGCGGGCAACACGGGAGGCGCCTTCTTCCTGGACCCGGCCACGGGCGAGCTGACCGTGGCGAACCCGGCCGCCCTCGACTTCGACACCAACCCGGTCTTCACGCTGCTGGTCGAGGTGACCGACGGGAGCGCGGCGCCGGACACCGCCACGGTGACGGTGAACCTCTCCCAGGTGATCGAGAACCTCCCGCAGCCCGAGCCGCCGGCCGAGCCGCCCGTCGACGAGCCCCCGCCCGAGGAGCCCCCCGCCGAGGACCCGGGCGAGCCGACGGAGACCCGTGTGGAGCCCCCGGCTCCCGACCCCGTGGACGTTCCCCTCGTGGCCGCGGTGCCGCCGGTCTCGGCGGGCCTCGCCGACGAGCCGGGCCGCTACCGGCCCGCGAACGAGCTCGCGGAGCCACGGCGCTCGGTGGGCCGCGTGGCGGGCAGCGCAGCCGCCCTCTCGAGCACCCCGGCCTCCGTGGCGGTGAGCCCGCCCCTGGTGGTGGACGACGCCATGCTCCGGGCCCTCGACCTGATGGGCGTCGAGATGTCCCAGAGCGCCGCGGCCGACGAGCAGCGCATGCGGATCTGGGTGGGCGCCGGCGAGGGCGCCATCGCGGCCGTCACCGCCGGCTTCCTGACCTGGTTCCTGCGCACCGGCACGCTGCTCACCTCGCTGCTGAGCTCGCTCCCCATGTGGAGCCGCCTGGACCCCCTGCCGGTCCTCATGGCCGGCTCGCCGGACGCGGCGACGGGGCTCGGCGGCGACGAGGACGAGGAGGAGCGCGGGGCGCGACGCATCCTCGACGGCGCCCGGCCCACCCGGCCGCCCGACTACTGAGCATGTGGCTGAATCCCCTCGCCCAGATGGCGAGCCGGGTCCTTTCGAGCCCCACTTTGAGGTCTTTCCCCGAGTGATCGCGGTTGAGGCGGGGCTCCCGCATTCCGATAACGACGGTGTCATGGTGACGGACGAGATCGCGACGGGCAGTGGGGTCCCGGAGTCGGCGGGGTGCGACTGATGCGCATCTCGCCCGTCGTCCGCATCACCCTGAGCCTCGTCCTCCTCACGATCTGCATCCTGCTGACCGGGGACATGCTCGGCCTCACGCCGGGGCGGGACCAGGCCGTCCTCGATGCGCGCAAGAAGTTCTGCGAGACCCTCGCGGTGCAGTTCGCGCTCTCGGCCGAGAAGAGCGACGTCAAGACGATCCGCACCACCCTCGACGTGATCGTGGACCGCAACGCCGACGTGCTCTCCGCCGCCCTGCGCACCGCCGACGGCCGGCTCCTCGCCGAGGCGGGCGAGCACCAGGCGCTCTGGGAGGAGGGAGCCCAGGAGCGCTCGACCCCCACCCACGCCAAGGTGCCGATCTTCCGCGGCGACGACCGCTGGGGCACCGTGGAGGTGCGCTTCACGCCGGTCGCGGCCGCGGGCCTCGAGGGGCTCTGGCAGAGCCCGCTGCTGCGCCTGCTCGGCTTCACCGCCCTGGCGGGCTTCGCCACCTTCCTGCTCTTCATGCGCCGGACGCTGCGCCACCTCGACCCCAGCGCGGTGATCCCGGGCCGGGTGAAGGCGGCCCTCGACGTGCTCGCCGAGGGCGTGGTGCTGCTCGACGAGAACGAGCGCATCGTGCTCGCCAACGACACCATCTGCGACAAGCTCGGCCAGAAGCCCGAGGCCCTGATCGGGCGCATGCTCTCGGAGATGGGCTGGCAGGAGCCCCACTACGGCGGCGAGCCGCGCGTCTACCCCTGGCTGCGCGCCATGAGCCACGGCGAGGCCGTGACGGGCACCGCCCTGGCCCTGCCCACGCCCGAGGGCGCGATCACCTTCATGGTGAACGGGGCGCCGATCCTGGACGGCGAGGGCCACCTGCGCGGCGCCATCGCCACCTTCGACGACGTCACCGAGCTCGAGGTCACGAACCAGCAGCTCCGGGTGACGGTGACGGACCTGAAGGAGTCGCGGGACGAGGTGGCCAAGCAGGCCGACCAGCTCCAGTTCCTGGCCTCCCGGGATCCCCTCACCGGCCTGCTGAACCGGCGCTCCTTCTTCGACTCCGCCGTGAAGGCCTTCGAGACCGCCAGCCAGGAGGGCAAGGACCTCTCCTGCATCATGGCGGACATCGACTTCTTCAAGAAGATCAACGACACCTACGGCCACAGCGTCGGCGACGAGACCATCCAGATGTTCTCCCGCGTGATCCAGTCGACGCTGCGGGACACGGACCTGATCTGCCGCTACGGCGGCGAGGAGTTCGTCGTCCTGCTGAACGGCATCGACATCCAGACCGCCGCCGAGGCCGCGGAGCGCGTGCGCCACGCCGTGGAGCACTGCGAGGGCCTGACCGCCCCCATGACGGGCAGCTTCGGCGTCGCCTCCCTGGCGCTCGAGCCCTCGGACCTGGCCGACCTGATCGAGCAGGCGGACCGCGCGCTCTACGCCTCCAAGGAGAACGGGCGCAACCGGGTCACCCGCTTCGACGAGACCCCGGAGTACGGCGACCTCTAGCGCCCGGCCCCCTCCTCGACGCGCCGGGCGTGGGCGTCGAGTGCCTCGGCGAGCACCGGCGAGTTCGACGGCACCACCTGGTGGCCCATGCCGGGCACCACGAGGAGCTCGGCCCCGGGAACGTGCTTGGCGGTGTCGCGCCCGGCCTCGAGGGGGATCAGCGCATCCTCGGAGCCGTGGACCACCAGGGTGGGGACGCGGATGGTCGTGAGCAGCTCGACGCGGCTGCCCGAGGCGAGCACCGCGAGGGCCTGGCGCCCGAAGCCGTCGGGCCGGTAGCTGCGGTCGTAGGAGGCCTCGAAGAGCGCGCGGTGCCAGGCGGGGTCGGCGCGGTGGCGCGAGCCCTCGAAGGCGCGGTTGCTGCGCAGGTTGTGCTCCACCACGTCCTCGCGCGCGTGGCTGCGGGGCCGCGCGATCAGCGCCTCGGCGGCCTCGGGGGTCGGGCCGGGCAGGCCGGGGCGCCCGGAGCTGGACATGATCGAGCACAGGCTGAGGGTGCGCTCCGGATGCCGCGCCGCCAGCACCTGGGCGATCATGCCCCCCATGCTCATCCCGGCGACGTGGCTGGCCGCGATGCCCAGGGCGTCGAGCAGGCCCACCACGTCGAGGGCCATGTCCTCGAGGGTGTAGGGGGCGTCCACGGGCTCTCCCCGCGCCACCCGGGCGAAGGCGGCGTCGACGTCCGCGGGGCCCGCCTCGTCGAACGCGGTGGTGAGGCCGGCGTCGCGGTTGTCGGGGGTGAGGACCCGGAAGCCGCGCGCCGCCAGGTCGTCGAGCAGGACGTCGGGCCAGGCGATCCGCTGGGTCGTGATCCCGCGCAGCAGCACCAGGGGCCGGCCCCCGGCCGGGCCGTGCTCCCCGTAGTCGATCTCGATGCCGTTGGCCCGGACCCGTGCCATCCGCGCAGCATACACCCGCTACCCTCGGCGGGCCGCCATGTTCCCCATCAAGGACGACAACCCCCACTACCTGACGCCGGTGGTCACCTACGCGCTGATCGCCGCGAACGCCCTGGCCTGGGTGGGGCTCCAGGGCATGGGGGCGGAGCGCCCGCTGGCCGCGTCGCTGTGCGAGCTGGGCCTGATCCCCGGCCAGCTCCTCGGCACCGTGGCACCGGGCACCCAGGTGGCGCTCGGCCCGAGCACCGTGTGCGTGCTCTCGGGCGAGCCCAACTGGATCAGCCCGTTCTCCTCGATGTTCCTCCACGGCGGCTGGTTCCACCTGATCGGCAACATGTGGTTCCTGTGGCTGTTCGGGAACAACGTCGAGGACTCCATGGGCCACGCGCGCTTCGCCGTCTTCTACGTGCTGTGCGGGCTCGCCGCCGACGCGCTCCAGGTGGCCTCGCGGCCCGACTCGACGATCCCCATGGTGGGCGCGTCGGGCGCCATCGGCGGCGTGATGGGGGCCTACATCGTCCTCTACCCGCGCGTGCGGGTCCACATGGTGGTGCTGCTCGGCTTCTTCGTGACCCGCATCGTGGTGCCCGCGTCCTTCATGCTCGGGTACTGGTTCCTGATCCAGCTGCTCGGCGGCTGGACCTCCATGGGGCGCGAGGGCGGCGGGGTCGCGTTCTGGGCCCACGTGGGCGGCTTCGCGGCGGGCGCGGCGCTGATCTTCGGCTTCCGCGACCGGCGCCTGGTGGACCGCCACCCCTACCACGGCTGGCGGCGTCCGGCGCCGCGGCGCTGGGGCTAGGAGGCTGACCCGAGAGGGTCAGCCGACGACGCGAAAGATTCCGCGAAGCGGAATCGCAGCTAGGACGCCGACCCAGGATGGGTCGGCTTCCGCCGCAAAGCGAGCCCGAAGGGCGCGCTCAGCCAGCGGGCCGCCGGCGCGGCGCGCCTCAGGGCAGCGGATCGAGGATCTCCGCCTCGCCCTCCAACGCCGTGGCGAAGAAGTGGAGGATCTGCCCGTCCACCTCGGGCCCGCCCTGGGGGCAGAAGTGCCCCTCGGCGAAGAGCCCGCAGCTCGGCGTCTCGGCCGGCAGGTACTGGTAGTGTCCCGCGGTGAGGCCCGGCGCGAGGTTGCCCGCCAGGGGCGCCTCCACCCGGGAGAGGATCGGGGTCGGCGCGCGCACGTTGCCGACCTGGGGGATGCCGAGCTCCCGGGCCGCCGAGCGCGTGCCGGTATTGGAGACGATGTTGTCGCCGATGCCCTCGATCCAGAGCAGGCTGGGCGGCGTGTCGTCGGTCTGGCCTTCGACGGCCAGGGGCTCGCGGTAGAGGTGGCGCGCCCGGAAGTGCGGGTCGTAGCGGTCCGCGTCGTTCTGGAGGGCCGCGAGCCCGGTGAGGATGAGGGCGGGCGACGCGTCCTGGATCAGGCCCTGGATGTTCCCGAGCAGGCCGAAGAAGTCCACCTGGTGGATCGTGTTCTCGAAGGCGCGGCCGCCGCCCACGACGCTCACCGCGGCGGTGATGCGCGGCGAGAAGGGGAGCACGCCGAGGGAGTTGTGGGCGCCCTGGCTGATGCCGCGGTAGAGGATGCGCGACGCGTCCACCTCGGGCACCGCGTCGGGCGCGCCGACGGGCAGCAGGCTCTGGCCGGCGAGCCAGTCGATGGCGCGCTGGAGGCCGAGGTGGTCGAAGTGGGTCTGCTTCTCGGCCAGGGGAAGCGCCTGGTTGGCGATCACCGAGCCCAGGGTGTTGGTCGTGATGGCGTCCGAGCTCTCGCCGAAGCGCCGGTTCGAGACGTCCTGGATGCCGATCAGCGCGTAGCCCGCCTCGCGCAGGAAGTCGTTGAAGAAGATCTCCTCGGGCGAGCCCGGCGAGCCGTGGCTGTAGATCACGATCGGGACGGGGCCCTCGGCGGCCTCGGGCGGGAGCTGGAGCACGAAGGGCACCGCCTCGGTTCCGTTCGGGATCGGCCGCCCCGTCGCCGGATCCCGGTTGACGCGGTGCAGGGAGTCGAGCAGGTAGAAGGGCAGCTCAAGGGTGCCGCGGAAGGCCGTCGAGCCGTCGGCGGAGGGCTGGACGCTGGTGATGTCGAGGGGAAGGGGCGGGCCGGCGAGGTAGTCCTCGGCGACGGCGACCCAGTCCGAGGGATCGTGGGAGAGGCTGCGGGTCGAGAACGGCAGCACCAGGGCCACGTCCTCCCGCGGGATCGGGACCGCGAGGTCCCGCTCGAGGATCCCGAGCACGGGCTCGATCGAGGCGCGGGCGCGGGCCACCTCGGGCGCCTCGCCGGGTTGGGGCGGCGCCATGGCGGCGGCGAAGAACGCCGAGGGCTGGAAGGGAAAGCGCGGCCCCTCGAAGGAGAGCAGCCGCCGGCTCAGCACCACCGCGTAGCGGCCCGCGTCCCGCAGCACCCGCGCCGGGAACAGGGTGAGGGTGTGGTCCGTGGTTCCGTCGCGGAAGAAGGGGTCCGAACGCGTGCGCGCGCTGAAGGGAACGAGCTCGCCGAACTCGGGACTGGCGGGGTCCACGTCCACCAGGACGAGCGGCGAGAAGGGGTCCTGGGAGGCGAACTCGTCGGCGGGCAGCTGGGTCGAGCGCAGCAGCCGGGAGAGCTGGATCACGACGGGCTGGATCGGGCTGAACCCGTCGCGGTCCGCCAGCGACGCCGCGATGCCGTCGGCGGTGGCGTTCAGCGGGAAGCCGGCGTAGGGCGCCACCTCGAGGGCGACGCGCCTGCCCGTCCCCGTGCTCGGGTCGTCGACGAGCCAGTAGTCGTCGGGGAAGGGAGCGAGCTGGAACAGGTCCGTGCGGTCGTAGAGCACCGTGGCGAGGTCGCCGCCGCCGCCCCCGGCCACCTGGAAGGTGCGCTCCTCGGGGCTGCCGCCGGGGCCGCGCCAGGCCACGCGGCAGGAGGGCTCGATGGGCGAGGCCGGCAGGGACGGCCTGGGATTCACGATCACCACGGAGTCGGGCGCGCCGGGCCCGGACGCCGTCTGCGTCCCGTCGGCCCGCACCGCGTCGCGCGGGACGCGCTCCCCGTCGCACTCGATCCCGAACCCCCAGCCCTCCATCGCGGCCCTCTGAACCGGGCCGTCGAAGCGCAGGCGAAGCCACGCCGTGTGGGGCAGCAGTCCGCCCAGATCCGGGGAGACCTCGAGCAGCGCCGGCGCCGCCGTGGGCGAGTCGAAGCGATCGAAGCGGTGGGTGCGCAGGAGGCCGCCCGCCGCGGGGTAGGAGACCGAGATCGAGTGGGGCCCCGGCGCGGCCTCGGGGAGCGTCCCGAGCAGGCCTTCGCCGCCGGGCGCGAAGCTCGAGGTCACGTCCGCCAGGTCGAGGCGCACCTCGGCCTCGGCGGGGTCCGTGCCCGGGGGCAGGCGGATCTCCACGGCGACGAGGCCGGCGGCGTCGGGAAGCCCGATCCGGAAGGGGGAGCCGGCCAGATCGCCGCACATCGGGGCCACGCCGGCAGTGAGGAGCAGCAGGAAGAGCGCAAGCAGCCGGCAACGCCGCATGGTCGACCTCGGTCGTCCCCCGAAGCGGGATTCTACCTCAGCCCTGGGCGGCCCTGGTGAGCTCGTCCTCCTCGAGGAGGCGGATCGGACCGAAGTTCTCCGGGCGCAGGCCGCGCTTGTCGGCGTAGAAGGCTCGGATGCGGTCCATGTCGCTCGTCATGTCGCCGGTCAGCTCGATCTCGGGGCCGAAGCCCGCCTCGCGGCGTCCGTAGTCCAGGAAGGTGAGCGAGACCGGCACCCGGGCCTCGCGAGCGATGTGGTAGAAGCCGGACTTCCAGTAGTCGCGCCGGCCCCGGGTCCCCTCGGGCGGGATCACCAGGTGCAGCTGCTCCGCCCCCGCGAACTCGGTGCCCATCTGCTTCACCACGCCGCCGGTGCGGCGCCGGTCGATCGCGATGCCGCCCAGCCGGCGGAACAGCCAGCCCGCGGGCCCCACGAACACGGTGTGCTTCATCATGAAGCGCGGCCGCAGGCCGAAGGACCAGCCGAAGGCCAGCATCCAGAGCAGGTCCCAGTTCGAGGTGTGGGGCGCCGCGATGATGACGCAGCGCCGCGAGGGCGCCTCGCCGTGGCAGCGCCAGCCCGTGACGCGCAGGAAGGCCCGGGCCAGTCGCTCGCTCAGGCGCACGTCGGAGCCGTCTCGGATCGGATCTCGGTGTCGGGCCGGGTCTCGGGTCGGATCTCGGATCGGACCAAGGCAGGCTCCCCCTCGCCCTGGAGGTCCGCGAGCTCCTCGGGGCCCCCGGAGCGTATCCGAGACCACCCCCGGCGCCAGTCCGCCTCCGCTACGCTGTGTTCCCGCCGGGACGGCCGACGCGGCCCTCGGCGAGAGGTAGGAGGACCCGATGGCGGGCTGGCTCTTCCTGTTCGTGACCCTGATCGGCGCCGCGCTGGTTGCGAACGTCTACCGGCCGACCTTCGCCAACGCGCGCCTCGGCTTCGTGAGCTTCTTCGTGGGCTGGCTGGAGGCCGAGCTCGCCATCCACCACGTGCTCTGGCAGGGCGTCGCCACCGTCGGGTTCGTGGCCGCGGGCGCACTGGAGAGCCCCGCCGGGAAGCTCGGCCTCGTCGTGACCGCGGTCTCCTGGACGTTCCTGGGCCTGCACTACGCCCGCGGCTTCCGGGTCCGCGACGTGGTCGAGGCGGCCCTGACCGAGGGGCTGGGTGTCGACTACGAGAGCCGCCTGCTGCCGGAGCTGCGCCGCTCCCTCGATCGCGGCGTGGACTGGCTCGCCATCGCGGTGCCCTTCCCCGTCGGCTGGCGCTACCCCGAGGTCGAGAGCATCCGCAACGTGCGCTTCGCGCGCGCCGGCGCCATCGACCTGAAGCTCGACGTCTACCGGCGCCGCGACCTCGGGGACGAGAAGCGGCCGGTGCTCTTCTACGTGCACGGCGGCGGCTGGGTGATCGGCACCAAGGACACCCAGGGCATCCCGCTGATGAACCACATGGCCTCGAAGGGCTGGCTCTGCGTGAACGTGAACTACCGCCTCTCGCCCCATGCCACCTTCCCCGAGCACCTCGTCGACCTGAAGCGCGGGCTCGAGTGGGTGCGCAAGGAGGGCCCCGGCTACGGCTGCGACCCGGACTTCGTGGTGGTGACCGGCGGCTCGGCGGGGGGCCACCTCGCCGCCATGCTGGCCCTCACCGCGAACGATCCGGAGCTCCAGCCGGGCTTCGAGGGAGCGGACACGAGCGTCCAGGGCTGCGTTCCGATCTACGGCGTCTACGACTTCACCCCCCACGAGGCGGACTGGCGCCACGAGGACATCACGCCCTTCCTGGAGCGCCACGTCATGAAGGCGCGCTACGAGGACGACCCCGTCCCCTTCGAGCAGGCGTCGCCGGTGCACCGCGTCCGCGAGGACGCCCCGCCCTTCTTCGTGGTGCACGGCGAGTCCGACACCCTGGTGCCCGTGGGCGAGGCCCGCGCCTTCGTGGACGCCCTGCGGCGCACCTCCCGGGCCCCGGTGGTCTACGCCGAGATCCCCGGCGCCCAGCACGCCTTCGAGCTGTTCCCGTCGCTGCGCAGCCTGCTCACGCGCCAGGGCATCCAGCGCTTCCTCGCCCACCTGGAGAGCGAGCGGCGCACCGCGACCCCGGAGACGTCGGCCGAGCCGGCGCTCAGCTGAGCGCGCCCAGCGGGTCCTCGGCGAGGAGCGTCGCGAGCCCCTCGAGGCGCCGGCGCAGGCGGGGTGCCTCCAGGCTTCGCGCGTGCTTTCGCACCAGGTGGGTGGCCTCGGCAGCGTGCTGCTGCGCCGCGCTGGCGTCGCCCTCGCGGCGCGCCAGCTCCGCGAGGAGCGCACGGGCGCGCCACTGCACGGGCGGGTAGCCGATCTCCGCGGCCCGCGCGGCCGCTCCGGCGAGGGCCTCGGCGGCGTCGAGCCGCAGGTCCATGCGCAGCAGCGCGCGCCCCCGCAGCTCGAGGGCGCGCGCCTCGACCTTGGGGGCGTGCTGGAGGCGGGCGTCCTCGGCCTCCCGGTCGAGCCACGCCAGCGCGGCGTCGGGGTTGCCGCGGGCGAGCTCGGCCCGGGCCAGGCCGTCGGACACGTGCATGGCGTAGCGCCAGCGCATCCACGGGTCGTCCGAGGCCTCGAGGCTGGCGAGCACCGCCTGGAGGCGGTCCCAGGCCAGCGGGACCTCGTCGAGGTCGAGCTCGTTCAGGGCCAGGTTCACCGCGGCGTTGCCGTAGAGCTCGGGCGCGCCGGGCACGAGGTCGAGCTTCACCATCTCCTCGGCCAGCGCCGTGGAGCGGCGGTTGCAATCGAGCGCCGCCTCGGGGTCGCCGACCTCGGCGAGGCACCAGCCGAGGGTGTTGAGCAGCCGGGTCTTCCAGGCGCGGTCGCCCATGCGGTCCGAGAGGTCGACCGCCTCCTCGAGCACCTCGAGGGCCCGACCGTAGGCGCCCAGGCAGCAGCTCGCCTTGCCGATGAACCAGCGGCACATGATGAGCAGGTCGGGAACGCGCTCGCGCTTCGCGATGGCGAGCGCGCGCTCCTGGTAGTCGATCGCCCGGCGGAACTCCCCGCGCCACTCGGCGGCCTCGCCCACGTGGTGCAGCGTGAAGGCGGCGAGCTCGTCGTCGTCGCCGGTGGTGAGCTCGAGGATCCGCTCGACGCCGCTCTCCTGGTAGGCCGCCATGCCCTCGGTCGTCATCAGCGAGAACGAGCGCACCATGAGGGCGCGGCCCTCCTCGGGCCCGAGGGCGTGCTCCCGCGCCAGCTCCCGGGCCTCGACGGACGCGCGGCGCGAGCCCTCGTAGTCGTGGGCCCAGTGGAGCGCGTAGGCGGCGCGGCTCAGCGAGGCGGCGCGCTCGGAGGCGCCGGCCGCCCAGCCCGCGGCGCGCAGCTGCGCCTCCCCCGAGGCGGCGAACTCGCTGAGCGACATGTGGGCCCGGGCCAGGCGCTCGGCCAGCGCGCGCAGGCGCGGAGCGGGCGCGGCGTCGCCCGCGGCGGCGAGGCGCTCGGCGATGGCGAGGGCCTGGCGACAGTGGTCCACCACGGCGTGGTTCGCGTAGCCCCGGGCGGCCTTCTCCGCCGCCTGCTCGTGGTAGAGCAGCGCCCGCTCCCAGTCCTCGCCCTCGCCGAAGTGGTGCGCCAGGGCCTCGTAGTGCTCGGCGAGGCGGTCCCGGTAGAGCTCCTCGATGGCGCCGCCCACCACCCGGTGGAGCGCCTTGCGGCGCTCCACGAGCACGCTCTCGTAGGCCACGTCGTGGGTGAGGGCGTGCTTGAACATGTAGGCGAGCTCGGGGTGCGCGGCCTTCTCGTAGATGAGCTCCAGGGCGCGCAGCTCCTCGACGATGGGCTGCATCTCCGCGCCCACCTCGTGGATGCGCTGGAGCAGGCGCAGCGCGAACTCCCGCCCGATCACCGAGGCGACCTGGATCGCGCGCCGGGGCTGCTCCGGGAGCCGGTCGAGGCGGGCCATCAGCACGTCCTGGACGCGGTCCGGGATCTCGATCCGCGCCGCCGCCCGATCGAGGACCGCGCGACCGTCCTCCACCGAGAGCACCCCCTCCTCGCGCAGCGCGCAGGTCACCTCCTCGAGGAAGAAGGGATTGCCCTCGGCCTTCGCGGCGAGCAGCGCCTGGAGCTCCTCGGGAAGCTCCGCCGAGGCCAGCACACCGCTCGCCATGCGGGCCATCTCGTCCACCGAGAGCGCCTGGAGGCTGATCCGCTCCTGGAAGCTGCGGTCGCCGAAGGGGTGCCGGTAGCCGGGGCGGTGGGTCAGCACCAGCAGCACCCGCGAGGTGGGAACCGACTCCGCGAGGAAGGTCAGCACCTCCTCGGAGGCGGCGTCGATCCAGTGCAGGTCCTCGATCACCACCACCAGGGGCGCGCGCTCGGCGAGGCGCAGGAAGCGCGCCTGGAGGGCGCGCAGGGTCTCGCTGCGCCGGGTGCCGGCGTCCATGGCGTCGAGCCGGAGCTGCATGGCGGCGTCGCCCACGGGCAGCGAGAGCAGGCCGCGCAGGAAGGGCAGCGTCCAGGCGAGCTCGCCGCCGAGCCGCTCCTCGACGGCGTCGATGCGGGCCAGCGCGGAGGCGTCGTCGTCGCGGTCCTCGATGCCGAAGAGCCGGCGCAGGCCGTCCACGATGGGGCCGTAGGCGGTGCTGCGTCCGTAGGAGGCGCAGCGCCCTTCGAACCAGGAGTGGGGAGCCGGGCCGAGCCGGCGGCGGAACTCGTGGAGCAGGCGCGACTTGCCGATCCCGGCCTCGCCCACCAGGAACACCACGCGCCCCTGGCCCCGGCCGGCGCTCTCGAAGGCGGCGAGCAGCCCTTCGAGCTCGCGCTCGCGCCCCACGTAGGGCGTGAGCCCGGCGCCGGTGTCCGGATCCGCGGCCGCCTCGACCCGGTCCACGACGGGACGCGCGGCCAGGGCCTGCCAGGCGTGCACCGCCTCCTCGCGCCCCTTGACGCTCCGCTCGCCGAGGTCGCGCAGCTCGAAGTAGGGCGAGACCAGGTGGGCGGTGGCCTCGGAGATCCACACGCTGCCGGGCGCCGCCATCTGCTGGAGGCGCGCGGCGAGGTTCGTGGTGTCACCCACCGCGGTGTAGTCCATGCGCAGGTCGTCGCCGATCCGGCCCACCACCACGAGGCCGGTGTGGATGCCGACCCGCAGCCGGAACTCGGCGCCGAGCCGCTCGCGCACCTCGTCACGCAGCGGCCCGAGGGCCTCCTGCACCCGCAGCGCCGCGGCCACGGCGCGGCGCGGCGCGTCCTCGAGGGCGACGGGCGCGCCGAAGAGCGCCATCACGCCGTCGCCGGTGAACTGGTTGACGGTGCCCTCGTAGTGGTGGACGTGCTCGAGGATGACCCGGAAGCAGCGGTCCATCAGCGCGTGCATGGCCTCCGGGTCCAGCTTCTCCGAGAGCGGCGTGAAGCCCGCCACGTCCATGAAGACCACGGTGACGCGCCGACGCTCGCCCTCGAGGGCGCTCTTGGAGACGAGGATGCGCTCGGCCAGGTGGCGCGGCGTGTAGGCCCGCGGATCACGGGGCGGCTCCTCGGCGGGCGGCGGCGCGGCGGGCGGCTCGCCGAGCGCCGTGCCGCAGGCGTGACAGAAGCGGTGCTCGGGCGGGTTCGGGGTGGTGCAGCCCGGGCACACCCGGCTCGACTCCAGGGGGGCTCCGCACGCCCCGCAGAAGCGGGCACCGGACGGACTCTCGTGCTGGCAGCGCGGGCACGGCACGGGCGTTCCCCCTCCCGCGTTGTAGGATACCGCCCATGTCCACGACCCCGCTCCTCGACCTGTCTCCCGACGAGCTCCTCTCCACCACCCGCGCGGTGCGCAAGCGCCTCGACCTCGAGCGGCCCGTCCCCATGGAGGCGGTCCGCGAGTGCCTCTCCCTCGCGCTCCAGGCGCCGACGGGCTCGAACGCCCAGGGCTGGCACTTCGTGCTGGTCACCCAGGCGGAGAAGCGGCGCGCACTGGCCGAGCTCTACCGCAAGGCCTTCGCGGTCTACCGCGACATGCCGGTCTCGGCGCACCGCGCCGAGAGCGAGGCCGCGGACCCCGCCTACGCGGCGCAGATGACCCGGGTGGTGAGCTCCGCCGAGCACCTCGCGGAGAACCTCGAGAGGGTCCCGGTCCACCTGATCCCCTGCGTCGCGGGCCGGCTCGACCAGGTCCAGGGCCCCGGCGCGGTGCTCGCCCAGGCAAGCCTCTACGGCTCGATCCTGCCCGCGGTCTGGAGCTTCATGCTGGCCGCGCGTTCCCGCGGCCTCGGCACCGCCTGGACCACCCTCCACCTGATGCACGAGAAGGAGGCGGCGGACCTGCTCGGCATCCCCTACGACGAGATCACCCAGGTGGCCCTTGTGCCCCTCGCCTGGACGATCGGCACGGACTTCAAGCCCGCGCGTCGCAAGCCCATGGAGGACGTGGTCCACCTGAACGAGTGGTAGGCGCGGGTGCAGCCGCCCGGCTGCACCGAAGCCCCGCGGCTGCGCGTCCCGAGCGCGGCGGGGCCTCCCCGACGCCTCCCCGGGGCTTCCCAAGCCGGCACGCCGCGTGCAGAATCAGGACGGCGCGTCCGAGGAGGCCCGGCATGGCGGAACCCGTCCACGGCTACCCGATGGAGCACGACGACGAGATCGATCGCCGCGACAGCGGCCTGCGTCTCGCGCTCACCGTCCTTTTCGTGATCGTGGAGGGCGTCCTCGAGACCGTGGTCGCCGTGATCGTGGTCTTCTCCCTGCTCGTCGCCTTCGTGACCCGCCAGCCACCGAGCCCGCGGCTGCGCGAGCTCGCCAACCGCATCCTCGCCTACCGCTACCGGATCGGTCGCTACCTCACCTACAACGAGTCGCGGGTCCCCTTCCCCTTCTCGGACTTCCCCGACGCGCTCGAGGAGGAGGCGTGGCGCCCCTCGGAGACGGAGAGCAAGGCCCTCGGCCTGCCCCCGCGCGAGCCGTACGAGGCTCGCGAGGACCTCGACGAGGAGCCCTAGAGCCCGCGCTCCACCACCACCTCGCCCTGCTTCATGACGAGGGCGAGGTGCTTCTCGGGCTCGGCGAGGAGCCCGACGTCGTCGAGGGGGTTGCCGTCGACGAGGAGCAGGTCGGCGAAGGCACCGGGCGCGAGCACGCCGATCTCGCCGCTGCGGTCGAGGAGCTCGGCGTTCACCGTCGTGGCGGAGCGCAGGATCTCGGCGGCGGGCAGCACCTCGGCGCGGATCCGGAACTCCTCGTTCTGGAAGCGGTGGGTCTCGCCCAGCAGGTCCGTGCCGAACCCCATGGCGACGCCGGCCCGGCCGGCGATCTCGAGGGAGGCGAGGCCCGCGTCGAGCACGTCGCGCACCTTGCGCTGGGACACCTCGGGGAAGCCCAGGGCGCGGCCCAGCTCGTCGATCTTGAAGTAGGTGACGAGGGTGGGGACCAGGAAGGCGTCGTGCTCCGCCATGAGCGCCGCGGTGTCGGCGTCGATCAAGTTGCCGTGCTCGATGCTGCGCACGCCGGCCCGCACCGCGCGGGCGATGGCCTCGGGGGTGTAGGCGTGGGCCATCGCGTAGGTGCGCCAGCCCCGGGCCTCCTCGACGATGGCCTCCATCTCCTCGGGCGAGTACTGGAGGTTCCAGATCGGGTCCGTCGGCGAGGCGACGCCCCCCGACGCCATGATCTTCACCTGGCGGGCGCCGCGGCGCAGCTCCTCCCGGGCCGCCTTGCGCACCGCGGGCACGCCATCGGCGACGTGGGAGAAGCCGTTGGTGTAGATCCGGCAGCCGCACAGGTCCGGTGCGTCCTCCCGTCCGAGGAAGTCGCCGTGGCCGCCGGTCTGGGAGAGCACGCGGCCGGAGAAGTGCAGGCGCGGCCCGCGGATCAGGCCGCGCTCGACCGCCTCGGCGAGCCCCCAGTCGGCGCCGCCGGCGTCGCGCACCGTGGTGAAGCCGCGGGCCAGCATCGCCTCCAGGATGTTGCGCGCCTCCTGGGCCACCAGGGTGACGGGCCGCTTCTCGAGGGCGGCGAGGTCCAGGGTGGTGAGGACGGCGTGGACGTGGGCGTCGATCAGGCCCGGCATCAGGGTGCGGCCGGCGGCGTCGATGCGGCGCGCGTCGGGCGCGCTGGTGGTGAGCGGGCGCCCCTCCTCCTCGACGGCGACCACGCGCCCGTCCTCGGCCAGCAGCGAGGCGCCGGGGCGCAGCACGCCCGCGGCGGGATCGAGGAGCGCGGCGTTCTCGACGAGCACCTGGGCCACGGCGGCAGGCTACCACGCCTGGGGTAGTGTGTGGGCCTCGCCCCGAGCCGAGGAGTCGCCGTGATCCTGGACCGCTTCAAGCTGACCGACCGCGTCGCCATCGTGACCGGCGCCGGGCGCGGCATCGGGCGGGGCGTCGCCCTGGCCTTCGCCGAGGCCGGCGCCGACGTGGTGTGCGCCGCGCGCACGCCGGAGCAGATCGAGGAGACCGCCGGCCTGGTGCGCGAGCGCGGCCGCCGCGCCGTAGCGGTGCCCTGCGACGTGACCGACTCGGAGCAGCTGGCCGCGGTGGTGGAGGCCGCGGTCGGCGAGCTGGGCCGGCTCGACGTGGTGGTGAACAACGCCGGCGGCACGCCGCCGCGCGAGGCCCTCGAGACCAGCACGCGCTTCTTCGAGCAGTCCTTCCGCTTCAACGTGATCTCCGCCTTCGAGCTCAGCCAGCTCGCCGTGCCGCGCATGGTCGAGACCGCGGGCGGCGGCTCGATCGTCAACGTCTCGTCGCGCGCCGGCGAGCTGGTGCAGCCCGCCTTCGTCGCCTACGGCACCGCGAAGGCCGCCCTCTCCTTCATGACGCGCCAGCTCGCGTCGGAGTGGGCGCCGAAGGTGCGGGTCAACGCCATCGCGGTGGGGGCCGTCGACACCTCGGCCCTCGAGTTCGTGATGACCCACGAGGCGATCCGCCGGCAGCTCGAGGAGGGAACGCCCATGGGTCGCATCGGCCGGGTCGAGGACATCGCGGCCTGCGCGCTCTACCTCGCCTCGCCGGCCGGCGAGTGGGTGACGGGCAAGGTGTTCCAGGTGGACGGCGGCACCGAGGCCACCAACCTGCGCGTGCCGACGAAGCCCCTGTAGGGCGTCGCCCCCCGTCAGCCTCCGATGGGGCGCACGGGCTCGCTGCCGTCCCAGCCCCGCGCCACCTCGGCGATGTGGGCGAAGAAGCGGCCCTTGGGCCCGCTCACCTCGGAGAGCTCCATCACCGTGCCCGGGTGGTGCTCCGGCGCCAGGTAGACGAAGCGGCCCCGCTCGCCGATCTCGCCGGACTGCCCGACCGCGAAGCCCGCGGCGGCTGCGTCGGCGAGGGCGGCGTCGAGGTCCTCGGGCCAGAAGGCGACGTGCTGGAGCCCCTCGTGGCCCGCCGCCAGGAAGTCCCGGTACATGGAGGGCGCGTCGTTGCGCTGCTGGATCAGCTCCACCTGGAGGTCGCCGGAGTTGGCCAGGGCGATGCTCACCTCGAGGGGGGACGGCTCGCCGCGGTAGCGGAAGTCCTCGATGGGAACGCGCTCGAAGTAGAAGAACGGCCCCACGCCGAGCACCTCGGTCCAGTGCTTCAGCGCGGCCTCGATGTCGCGCACCACGTAGCCGTTCTGGCGGATGGGGCCGAAGCGGCGGCTCATGGACCGAAGCATACCGCTAGACTCCGCCCGTGCCCGAAGGCCCCCTCGACGGCGTCCGCGTGCTGGACCTCTCCCGGGTCCTGGCCGGCCCCTACGTGGGCCGTCTGTTCGCGGATCTCGGCGCCGACGTCGTCAAGCTGGAGCCGCCCGGCGGCGACGAGATCCGCAACGTGGCCGCCAAGGCGGACCGCGGCATGTCGGGCTTCTACACCGGGCTGAACGCGGGCAAGCGCAACGTGTGCATCGACGCCGGCAAGCCCGAGGGACGCGAGCTCGTGCTCGCCCTGGCCGGCGCCTGCGACGCGGTGATCGAGAACTTCCGCCCCGGCGTGGCCGAGCGCCTGGGGATCGGCTGGGAGACGATCCACGACGCCAACCCGAAGGCCGTGATGGTCTCGGTCTCGGGCTTCGGCAGCGAAGGCTCCTGGCGCGAGCGGCGCGCCTTCGCCCCCATCGTGCACGCCGCCACCGGGATCCTCGAGGACCAGGCCCACCGCTACGGCACGCCGGTCACCCAGATCGCCCAGGCCTACGCGGACTCGGTGGCGGGGCTCCACGCCGCCGTGGCGCTGCTCTCGGCCCTGCGCGTCGCCGAGCGCACCGGCCTGGGCGAGCGCGTCGAGGTGGCGATGTTCGACGCCGTGCTGTCGAGCTACACCGACACCCACTTCGCGCTGCTCGAGCCCCGCGGCGGCGAGGACACGGGGCCGCTCTACGACGCGGGACCCAACGGCCGCATGGCGGTGGCGGGCCGCGAGCCCCACGTCTGGATGCAGCTGCGCGAGCGCTGGCCCGAGCTCGGCGACCCGGCGCCGCCCGACGCCGACGTGCCCACCAAGGCCCGGCGCCGGCGCGCCGCCATCGAGGCCTGGATGGCGGCGGCCCCGAACGTCGAGGTGCTGGTGGAGCGCCTCGAGGCGGCGGGCCTGGCCTGCGCGGCGGTGGTCTCCCTGCGCGAGGCCGCCACCGGCCCGCTGGCCCGGGAGCGCGAGCTGCTCGCCCTCGTGGACGACCGCCGCGGCGGCACCCGCCCGGTGGTGCGCGCCCCCTACCGCTTCGGCCGCTCCGAGTGCGCGGTGCGCGGCCCGGCCCCGCGCCGCGGCGAGCACAACGCCGAGGTGCTCGGCGAGCTGCTCGGCCTCGACCCGGCGCGGGTGCGCGCCCTCGAGGCCGCCGGCGTCCTCGCCGCGGCGCCCCCCGACGCGCGCTAGAGTCGGCGGCCCGGAGAAGCGAGGAGCCCCCATGGATCCCTTCCAGGACCGCGTCGCCGTGGTGACCGGCGGCGCCAGCGGGATCGGTGCCGCTCTGGCCCGGGCGTTCGCGGCCCGCGGCGCGCGCCTGGCCCTGGCCGACGTCGACGAGGCCGCCCTCGAGGCGGCCGTGGCCGCCCACCGCGACGCCGGCACCGAGGTGCTGGCGGTGCCGACGGACGTCTCGGACCGCGCCTCCGTGGCCCGCGCCGCGGACCGCGTCTTCGACCACTACGGCGCCGTCCACCTGCTCTGCAACAACGCCGGCATCTTCACCGCCGGCGAGGTCGTGAAGAGCCCCCACCAGGACTGGGAGTACACCATGGCGGTGAACTTCTGGGGCGTGGTGCACGGCCTCCAGGCCTTCCTGCCCCGCATGCTCGAGCGGGGCGAGGGCGGCCACGTGGTGAACACTGCCTCCATGGCGGGGCTGGTGGGGATGCAGTGGCTCGGCATCTACTGCGCGTCGAAGTTCGCCGTGGTCGGGGTCTCCGAGGCGCTGCGCCGCGAGCTCGCCCCCCACGGCATCGGGGTCAGCGTGCTCTGCCCGATGATCGTCGCCACCAACATCAACGCGAACTCCGAGCGGCTGCGCCCCGGCGCCGTGGCCCGCGACGAGCCGCCGCCGCCCCGGCCCTCCGCCGACGCCATGCAGGGTGGGGTCAAGAGCGCCGAGGAGGTGGCGCGGCGCGTGGTGCGCGCCATCGAGCGGGACGAGCCCTACGTCCTCACCCACGACGAGCAGCGCCCCATCCTCCAGCGCCGCTCGGCGCGGCTCGAGGCCTGCTTCGACCCGGAGCGCTGGGCCCTCGACCCGTGAATCTTGACCATTTCGGTCCGAATTCCTAGGCTCCTGGAATGGTGAACGAATCCCAGGTCCTGGAGGCCCTGCGCCCCATCGTCGACCCGGACTTCGGCAAGAGCATCGTCGACCTCGGCTTCATCAAGAACCTCGTCGTCGACGGCTCCCGGGTCTCCTTCGACATCGAGCTCACCACCCCGGCCTGCCCGGTGAAGGCGGAGTTCGAGCGCGCGGCCACGGAGCGGGTCGCGGCGCTGCCCGGCGTCGAGGACGTCGCGGTGCGCATGACGGCCAACACCCGGGGCCGCTCGCCGAGCCAGCCCCAGGGCGAGCTGCTGCCCGGCGTGAAGAACACCATCGCGGTCGCCTCGGGCAAGGGCGGCGTCGGCAAGAGCACCACCGCGGTGAACCTCGCGCTGGCCCTGGCCGAGAGCGGGGCCGCCGTGGGGATCCTCGACGCCGACGTCTACGGCCCGTCGCTGCCGCTGCTGCTCGGGGTGAGCCAGCGCCCCGAGAGCGTGGAGCGCGGCGAGCGCAAGTGCATCCTGCCCCTCGAGGCCCAGGGCCTGAAGGCCATGTCGATGGGCTTCTTCGTGAACGACAACTCGCCCGTGATCTGGCGCGGCCCCATGGTGCACGGACTCATCCGCCAGTTCCTCGCCGACGTCGAGTGGGGCGAGCTCGACTACCTGGTGATCGACCTGCCGCCGGGCACCGGCGACGCGGCCCTCACCCTGACCCAGCAGGCGCCGCTCTCGGGCGCCGTGATCGTCACCACCGCCAACGACCTGTCCCTGGTGGACGCCCGCAAGGGCCTCAAGATGTTCGAGAAGGTGAACGTGCCGGTGCTCGGCGTGATCGAGAACATGTCCTTCTTCACGCCGCCCGACCTGCCGGACCGCAAGTACTACATCTTTGGCGAGGGCGGGGGGAAGCGCATCGCCGAGGAGCTGGGCGTGCCGTTCCTGGGCGAGGTCCCCATCGACCCGCGGGTGGTCGAGGGCGGAGACGCCGGGCGCCCGATCCTGGTCCACGCCCCGGAGAGCCCCGCGGCGGGCGCCTTCCGGACCCTGTCCGGCACCCTGGCCCGCAAGCTGGCGGTGCTCGCCGAGCGCACGCCGGCCATCGCGGACGCCAACATCACCTGGGTGACCTCGCCGAGCTAGGAGGCCGACCCGAGAGGGTCAGCCGACGACGCGGAAGACTCCGCGAAGCGGAATCGCGGCTAGGAGTCCGGCGAGCCGTGGAGCAGGCTGCTGAAGAAGGGCGGCGCCGGGCCCACGGGCTCCTTCCTCGAGCGCTTCCGGTAGTCGTCGTAGTCGATCGACTCGATCTGCCAGCGCGGGTCCGGCTCGAAGAAGCCGTCGGGGACGGGGAACCCCCGGGACCAGTCGAGGTAGCGCACCAGGGCGCGCTGCCCCGAGGCGCGCACCCAGCGCTCCACCTGGATCGGCAGCCGCGCGGCGTCGGGGGAGACGCAGGCCTCCTGGCGGCCCGCGGGCCCGGTGTAGCGGTAGAGGTCGCAGTCCCGGTCGCCGAGGCTCTGGCGCCCGACCTTCTCGGCGCCGGCCCGGAGCAGCTCGTCGACCTCGTTGGCGAAGGGCCGGCCGCGCCGGGCGTCGGCCTTGAGGGCCGCGGGGCTGCGTCGGATCGCGATGCCGGTGCCCGCGAGCCGGTCGACGATGAAGTAGCGCTCCCCGGCGACCAGGGTGAGGATGGGCCGGCCCGCGATCACGGTCTCGGAGCGCAGCCGCGGCCCCTTCGACCAGAGCTGATCCACGCGGACGGGCGTGTCGCCCGAGGTGAAGCGCTGGGCGTACCAGGTCTCCGCCCCGGCGGAGCCGGCGGCCGCCCCGGCCAGCCACAGGGCGAGCCCGGTGGCGAGGGCGAAGCCCCAGCGGCGGTGTGTCGAGCGTGCCGGCATCGGTCTCCCCATCCCCTCCCGCGTGCGCGACGCGATCTCGGATCTTACCATCCGCGCCGATGCGCACCGCGCTCGGCATCGCGGGCTCCGACCCCACCGGCGGAGCGGGCCTTCAGCTCGACCTCCAGGTGTTCCGGGCCCGGGGCGTCCACGGCGCGGGCGTGGTCACGGCCCTCACCGTCCAGGACACCGCGAAGGTGCACCAGGTGCTGCCCGCCTTCCCCTCGGTGGTGCTGGATCAGCTGCGGATCCTCCTGGCGGACTTCACGCCGGGTGCGGTCAAGCTCGGCATGCTGGCGAGCGACGACGTGGCCCGCGCGGTCTCCCTGGGCCTCCAGGGCCTGGACGCCTCGGTGCCCCGGGTGATCGACCCGGTGCTCGCCGCCAGCGACGGCACGCCGCTCCTCGAGCGCAGGGCCTGGGGCACGCTTCGCGAGCTCATCGCCGGTTCGACGCTCGCGACGCCGAATCTCTTCGAGGCGGGTGCCCTGGTGGAGCGCGACGTGTCGGGCCGCTCGGGCGCCGAGGCCGCGGCCCGGGCCTGGATCGAGGAGATCGGCGCCGACGCGGTGCTGGTGAAGGGCGGCCACGCCGACGGCGCGCCCGACGACCTGCTGGCCCGGCGCGGCGAGCCGGGCAGCGGCCCCACGCTCGAGTGGCTGCCCGGTGAGCGCATCCCCGGGCCTCCCGTGCACGGCACGGGCTGCGCGCTCTCCTCCGCCATCGCGGCGCACCTGGCCCGGGGCGACTCCCTCGAGGCCGCCGTCTCGGCCGGGCGCGGCTTCGTGGCCGAGGCGATCCGCGGCGCCGAGGCACCGGGCGGGGGAGCGCGACTCCTCGGGTTCGGGTGAGCGAAGCGCCTCGCGACGAGTACGAGCGCCGCCTCGGCACGCGCGGCCGCGCCGCCGCGGCCCTGGCGCAGCGCGACCGCCTGCTCTCGAACTGGCGCCTCGCCGTCTTCGCCCTGGGGGTCGCGCTCTCCTTCGCGGCCTTCGGCTTCGACCTCGTCTCGGGGGGCTGGCTGCTCCCGGTGGCGATCGTCTTCGTCGCGCTGCTGGTCGCCCACGACCGCGCGATCCGGGCCCGGGAGCGCGCCGACCGCTCGGTGGCGTTCTACGAGGACGGCCTCGCGCGCCTCGACCACGAGTTCGCGGGCCGCGGCGAGGCCGGCGAGCGCTTCCGCGACCCCGCCCACCCCTACGCCGAGGACCTCGACCTCTTCGGCCCGGGCTCGCTCTTCGAGATGCTGTGCACCGTGCGCACCCACGCCGGCGAGGACCGGCTCGCGGGCTGGCTGCTCGCACCGGCCGAGCCCGCGGCGATCCGGGCGCGCCAGGCCGCCGTGGCCGAGCTCGCCCCGCGTCTCGAGCTGCGCGAGGACCTGGCGCTCCTCGGGGAGGACGTGCGGGCGGGCCTGCACCCCGAACCGCTGCGCCGCTGGGGCGAGCGCGAGGTGGCCCCGGTGCTGGTCTCGCGCTGGCTGCCCCTCGCGACCACCCTGGCGAGCGCGCTCTCCCTCGCGGCGCTCGGGGCCTGGATCTTCACGGGGGCGGGGCCGATCCCGCTGCTCGTGACCGCGAGCCTCCAGGCCGGCCTCGCGAGCTCCGTGCGCGGAGCGGTGCGCGGCGTCGTCGAGTCCGTGGACGCCCCGGCCCGGGACCTCGCGCTGTTCGCGGAGCTGCTCGCTCGCCTCGAGCGCGAGCCCTTCGAGTCGCCGCAGCTCGCCTCGCTGCGCGCCGCCCTCGAGACGCGGGGCGTGCCGCCCTCGAGACGCATCGCCCAGCTGCGCCGCCGCGTCGAGCTGCTCGACTCCCGGCGCAACCAGCTCTTCGCCCCCATCGGCGCCCTGCTCCACTGGACCACCCAGCTCGCCTGCGCGCTCGAGCGCTGGCGGGCGACCTGCGGGCCCGCCGTGGGGCGCTGGATCGAGGCCGTGGGCGAGCTCGAGGCCCTGGCGGCCCTCGGCGGGCACGCCTTCGAGCGCCCCGAGCACGTCTTCCCGGAGATCCTGGAGGGGGCGCCGCGCTTCGAGGGCGAGGGCCTGGGCCACCCGCTGCTCCCGCGCGACCGCTGCGTCACCAACGACGTGCGCCTCGGGGACGACGGCCTGCGCGTGCTCGTGGTGAGCGGCTCCAACATGTCGGGCAAGAGCACGCTGCTGCGCACCGTCGGCACCAACGCGGTGCTGGCCCTGGCGGGCGCGCCGGTCTACGCCGGAAGCCTGCGCCTCACCCCGGTCTCGGTGGGCGCCTCGATCCGCGTGAGCGACTCCCTCCAGGAGGGCAGCTCGCGCTTCTACGCCGAGATCAAGCGCCTGCGCCAGGTGATGGAGATCGCCGAGGGCGAGCCGCCCGCTCTCTTCCTCCTCGACGAGATCCTCCACGGCACGAACTCCCACGACCGCGGCATCGGCGCCGAGGCGGTGGTGCGGGGGCTCTTCGAGCGCGGCGCCCTGGGGCTCGTCACGACCCACGACCTCGCCCTCGCCCGGGTCGCCGAGGCGCTCGCGCCGGCGGCCGCCAACGTGCACTTCGCCGACCACCTCGAGGAGGACCGCATGGTGTTCGACTACCGCATGCGCCCCGGGGTGGTGGCCCACAGCAACGCCCTGGAGCTGATGCGCAGCGTCGGGCTCGACGTCTGAGGGGTGCGCTACGGTCCCGGCGAGGGGGTCGTCATGGGCGAGCCGGGCGAGCGGCGGGTCTCGGACGTGATGCGACGCGACTTCGTGGGCGTGGGCCGGGACGATCGCATCGAGCTCGCCGATCGCCTGATGCGCCTCGCGCGGATCCGCCACCTGCCGGTCCTCGAGGACGGCGTCGTGGTGGGCATCCTCTCGAATCGCGACCTGCTGGTCGCCTCGCTCTCGAAGCTGCTCAAGTTCGGCGAGGCGGAGCGCCAGGCCTTCCTGCACGCGATCGAGGTGAGCGAAGCCATGAGCGAGGATCCGGTCACCATCGGGCCCGACCGGACGCTCTCCGAGGCCGCCCGGGAGATGCTCGCGCGTCGCATCGGCTGCCTGGTGGTGACCGACGAGCGCGGCACCGCGGTCGGCCTCCTCACCGAGACGGACCTGCTGCGCGCCGCCATCGAGCCGGCCCCCGCCTAGCTGAGCGAGCCCTTTGGGCTCGCTTTGCGGCGGAAGCCGACCCATCCTGGGTCGGCCTCCTAGCCCCGATCCGACGAAGTCGGATTGGGCTTGCCCACCGATCCGATGCGATATCGGCGCGTCCTCGGCTGAAATCGAGCCTGGCGGGTCGCCCTCGTTCGCGCCACGCAAGTGGCGCGAAGGGAACGATCACGGCCATCGTTCCCAGGCGCTCTCGATGTGGGAATCTGAAGGCTCGCGGGTCGCGATCGGTTTCTCGATGCCGGATCGGCGCTAGCGGGACTCCTCGTAGCGGGGCAGCCCGTCGTCGAGGGACACCCACGGCAGCTTGTGGGAGACCCAGATGTGGTAGCCGGGCGCGAAGGACCCGGGCTCGTCGAAGCTCGCCAGGGTCACGTCCAGCCGGTCGGGCGTGTCGCGGTGCGCGTAGGTGAGCGGGGTGCCGCAGCGCCCGCAGAAGCCGCGCGTGACGCGAGGCGAGGACGCGCTGGAGGCGGGCTCCCCCACCTGCACCTCGAAGTCGTCGCGCAGGAAGGTCACCCAGCCCACGAAGGGCGCGCCGCTCGACCGGCGGCAGGTTCGGCAGTGGCAGAAGCCGGCGTCGAAGCCCGGGCCCCGCGCGCGGTAGCGGACCGCGCCACACGCGCAGCCCCCCTCGCGGTGCCCGCTCACAGGCGGATCCAGTAGCGCTGCATGCGCTCGCCAGTGTTGGGCGAGACGCGGGTGCCGTCGGGCTCGCCGCCGTGCTTCTCGATGACGCGCCGGGAGGCGAGATTCGTCTCGGCGGCCGTGAGGAGCACCCGCTCGAGGCCGATGCGCCGGGCCTCGTCGAGGCCGAGACGCAGGGCGTCGGTGGCGTGGCCCTTCCCCCGCTCGGTCGGACGGATCTCGTAGCCGAGGTTGCCGCCGTCGCGCTCGAGGGGCGGGATCAGGCGATGGCGCAGCCGCACGCGCCCCAGCAGCCGCTCGCCCCCGAAGACCAGGAACTCGCTCTGCTGCACGCGGTCCTCCGGAAGGTCCCGGCCCTCGGCGAAGCGCTCGACGGCGTCGAAGAAGGCGGCCGGGTCCTCGAGGGACGCGGCGAGGCGGGGATCGCCGGCCTCGGCGAACTCCCGGGCCATGTCGCGCAGCGCCTCGGTGTGGGCGGGGGCGATGCGTTCCAGGCGCAGGGGCGGCACACGGAGAGGATCCCATGCGCGGGGCGCCGGGGCTAGCATGGGGTCCACCGCGACCGGGCGGTGGAAGGAGGTGTGCGATGCCCACCGAGCTCGCGATGCTGCTCTGGACCGGCGTGCTCTGCCTGGTCCTCGCCGCGCCCTACGTGGCCGGCTCGGTTCCCCAGCTCGGCCTGCCCCGGCTCGCCGGAAACCGGGAGGACCTGCCCCAGCTCGAGGGCTGGATCGGTCGCTCGCGCCGCGCCCACGCCAACCACGTGGAGAACCTCGGCCCCTTCGCGGTGATCGTGCTGGTGGGCCACGCCGCCGGTGCACTCGACGCCACCACCGCGCTGGCCTCCCAGGTCTTCCTCGGCAGCCGCGTCGTCCACGCCGTCACGTACCTGGCCGGCATCCCCTGGGTCCGCACCCTCGCCTTCCTGGCGGGCGTGGTGGCCGAGTTCGTCATGCTGGGCCGGATCCTCCAGCACGCGGCGGGCTGACGACCACCGGCTCCAGCCCGCGGACGGTGGGGGCTGCTGCCCGGCGATGGGCCCGGGCCTCCGCACTCTCGCTGCGTCGATCCTCGGCGGTGCCGTGCTCGCTTGGGGCTGCGCGCATCGCCCGGAGCGCCTGCGAGCGCTACCCCGCCACCGCGATCGCGCTCGGCGAGCAGGCCTCAGCGCTCGGGGAAGTGGCGGGCGACGAGCTCCCGCGCCGCCTCGGCGATGGCCGGCACGCCGGAGCCGCTGAACGCCTCGCCGGCGAAGTAGAGCCCGTCGGCCCCCTGGAGCGCGGCCCAGCCCGTCCACCAGGCCTGGGGGTCCGCGGGCAGCGCCGGGAAGTGGTAGCGCTCGTGGGCGAGCCACTCCGTCACCTCGAAGCCCAGCTGCTTCCGGGCGAACCAGCGCACCTCGTCGAAGACCTGCTCGCGGGTGAGGGTCGGCCACAGCGTGTAGGCGCCGACCACGACGAGCTCGCCCGGATGGCGCTTCAGCCAGAAGACCGGCTTCACCGGGCCCCCGACCTGGGGATCCGCCAGGGCCCGGGTGCCCAGGCCGAGACCCGTGGGCCACCAGGCCCCGACCGGCGGCAGCCCGCTCCGGGCGAAGCCCGCGGTGCGCGCCAGGAAGACGTCGTTGGGCGGCACCGCCGCCCGGGCGCCGGCGAGGAGCTCCCGGCGCGGGCCCTCGGGCAGGAAGCGCAGCGCCGCGCGCGGCGGCGTGGCGACGATCACGACGTCGAAGGCCTCGCGACCCCGCTGCGTGCCGACGAGCCAGCCCGGGCCCGGCGTGCGGGCCGCGAGGGACACGACCGCCGCGGAGCGCCGGACCCGGATCGGTGCGTGGCGGCACAGGGACTCCCAGAAGGCCTCGAAGCCCCGCTCGAAGGACCACCAGCGCCGGGCGCCGCGACCGGCGTTCGCGGCGAGCAGCGCGGCGACCTCCCCGGGCGTGTCCGGCGGAAGGTCGCCCGACCCGACGCCCAGGTGGCGCAGCACGCGCACGGCCTCCCCGGGCGTCCAGTGGCGCCCCCCGGCGAGCGCGCCGGCGGCGGGCACGCCGGCGCTGGGCCCGGCCCCGAGGCCGTCGGTGGCGGTGGTGAGCAGCGCCGCGAAGGCGGGAACGCCCTGGCGCGTCCCCCAGGCGCGGATGCTCTCGCCGGGATGCGTCGCGCTGCACACCCCGCAGGCCGAGCAGCCGACGTCCGCCTCGAGGCACGCCGCGTAGCGGGCCATGAGGCCGAGGCCGCCCAGCAGCTGCTCGGCGATCGCGTCGGGCGGGGTGCCGGCCAGCAGCGCCGGCAGCGGGTCGGGGCGGCGCTCGGGCAGGTGCAGGGTGTCGAAGTCGACCCCGGGTACCAGCCGCTCGCCCGACACCTCGATCATCTCGGCGAGGAGCGGCTCGACGCCGTCGCCGGCGATGCTGGCGCCGGGCACGAACATGGTGGAGAGGTCCCAGACCTGGCCCTCCACCGTCTCGGTGCGCGCGACCCCGCCGACGCGCTCGCTCGCCTCGAAGACCGTGACGTCGCGATAGCCGCGCCGCCCGAGCAGGTAGGCGGTGGTGAGGCCCGTGGCGCCGGCGCCGACCACGGCGATGCGGGGCTCCGGCGCGGCCCCGGGCGCGAGCGACTCGCAGCCGGGTACCGTCGCCAGCGCCAGCCCGAGCCCGGCGATCCGCAGGAGCGCGCCCATCGTCGCGCCCGACCCTACCACGTCCGGGCGCGGGGGCCGGCCGCGCTAGGCGCTCCCGCGCTCCGCCCGGGAGGCGAGCCGGCCCAGCAGCTTCTCCCAGATGCCGCCGAAGCCGCCGTTGCTGAGGGTCACCACCACGTCGCCGGGCACGTGGTGCTCCACGAGGTGGCTCACGATGGCGTCCACGCCGTCGAGGGCGACCGCCTCGGTGCCCCGCGCGGAGAGGTCCGCGGCCAGGCGCTCGGCGTCGAGCCGCTCGGTGACCGGGCCCGTGGCGCTGTAGATGGGCTCGTCGGGGACGATCGCCACCACCACCTGGTCGGCGGCGTCGAAGGCCCGGGCGTACTCGGACTGGAACAGCGCCCGGCGGCTGGTGTTCGAGCGGGGCTCGAACACGGCGACGAGGCGGCGGCCCGGGTGCCGCGCGCGCAGGCCCTCGAGGGTCTCGCGCACGGCCGTCGGGTGGTGGGCGAAGTCGTCGATCACGGTGACGCCGTCGGCCTCGCCGCGGATCTCCTGGCGGCGTTTCACGCCCCGCCAGCGCGGCAGCGCCGCGGCCGCCTCGGCGATCGGCACGCCGAGGCGCTCGCAGCAGACGAGGGCCGCCAGGGCGTTGGCGACGTTGTGACGTCCCCAGGCCGGCAGCCGCGCCTCGCCGACGCGCCCGCCCTCGCGCCAGATCTCGAAGCGCGTGCCCTCGGGCCCGGCCTCGAGCCCCCGGGCCCGCCAGGCCGCGGCGCCCTCCCCGGTTGCGCCCGGGCCCTCCACCGCGTAGCCCCACACCGGGCAGGGCGCGTCGGCCACCACCTCCGCCACGTTGGGCTCCTCCACCGCGGCCACCAGACCGCCGTCGGCCGGCATGGCGTCCACCAGCTCGCGGAAGGCGCGCTTCACGTGGGCGAGGTCGCGGTAGATGTCGGCGTGGTCGAACTCCACGGAGGTGAGGATCGCGGTGCGCGGGTGGTAGTGCAGGAACTTCGGGGTCTTGTCGAAGAACGCGGTGTCGTACTCGTCACCCTCCACCACGAAGTGCTCGCCGGCGCCGTCGCGGAAGCTGCCGTCGAGATCGAGGGAGATGCCGCCCACCAGCACCGAGGGGTCGCGTCCCGTGTGGAGGAGCAGCGCCGCCAGCAGGCTCGTGGTGGTGGTCTTGCCGTGGGTGCCGGCCACGACGACGCCGTGGCGCTCCGCGATGGCGTACTCGTAGAGGGCGTCGGGGAACGAGACGTGGTCGATGCCCGCCTCGAGGGCGGCCCGGGCCTCGGGGTTGTCGGGTCGCACCGCGTTGCCGATCACCACCCGGTCCGGCCGCCGTGCCAGCACGTTCCCGGCCCGGAAGCCCTCGGCCACCGGGATCCCCCAGCCCTCGAGGGCGGTGCTCATGGGCGGATAGACGCCCTCGTCGGAGCCCGTCACCTCGAAGCCGCGCTGCTTCAGCAGCCCCGCCAGGGAGCCCATGCCGGTTCCGGCGATGGCGATGAAGTGGACGTGGGGCACGGCAACCGTATCGGCCGGCTCGGCTAGGCCGTGAAGCCCTCGATGAGCAGGTCGTGGATCTGGGGCCGCAGCGTGAACTTGCTGCGCTTCGCGACCAGGTGGACGCGGTTCGTGAGCATCACCACCACCGCCTCGCGCTCGAGATCGATCCAGAGCGAGGTGCCGGTGAAGCCCAGGTGGCCGATGGAGTGCTCGGAGAAGTGGCGCCCCGAGCTCGAGCTGCCCGGCGTGGGGGTGTCCCAGCCGAGGGCCCAGTCCGAGGTCTCGGGCAGGCGCTGGCGGGTGCAGAACTCGCGCACCCGCTCGGGAGGGAGCACGTCGCTGCGGCCGTGCCAGGCGTCGAGCCACGCGCGGCCGAAGCGCATCACGTCGTCGGCGGGACCGAACAGGCCGGCGTGGCCGGCCACGCCCCCCATCGCGAAGGCGTTCGGGTCGTGCACCTCGCCCCACAGGATGCGGCCGCGCCAGGGGCAGTTCTCGGTGGCCGCGATGCCGCGGCGCTCGGCCTCGGGAGGCGGGCCGCCGCCCTCGGGCAGGCGCTGGAAGCCGGTGCGCTCGAGGCCCAGGGGCTTGAACAGGCGCTCCTCGCAGAAGGCGTCGAGGGGCTCGCGGGCCAGGGCCTCCACCACGGCGCCCAGCACGATGAAGTCGAGGTCGCCGTAGACGGCGGCCTCGCCCGGCGCGTGCACCAGGGCCGAGCGGCAGATGCGGTCGAGCACGAACTCCCGGGCCTCGGCGGTGGCGACCAGCCGCTCGCCCTTCTTGCGCTCGCGCTCGAGCAGCAGCTCGTGGAAGCCGCGCCAGGGCTTGAGCCCCGAGGCGTGGGTGAGCAGGTGGCGCAGCGTCACCGCCTCCTTGTCGCGCTCCCCGAAGGCCGGCAGGTGCTTGGCCACCGGATCGTCGAGGTCGAGCACGCCCTGCTCGGCGAGGAGCATCACCGCGCTGGTGGTGGCCATGGCCTTGGTGAGCGAGGCCAGGTCGAACACCGTCTCCCGCGCCATGGCGATGCGCTCGGGGCGCAGCACCGCGTGGCCCCGGGCCGCCAGGTGCTCGAGCCACTCGCCCTCGCGCTGCATCGTCGCCAGCACCACGGCGCCGGGCATCTCCGAGGCGGAGATCGCCTTGTCGAGAGCCCGGTCCACCCGGCCCAGCTTGCGCCGGATCGCGCTGTGTCTCATGCCGGGGCCACCCCCGCCTCCAGGATGTGGAGCTCGCCGCGCTCGGCGTCGAGGACGCCGCGTCCCCCCATCGGCCAGGGGAGATTGGGGCGCCCGTGGCCGAAGGGCAAGCCGAAGACCAGGGGCAGGCCCAGGGGCGCGAGGATCTCCTCGATCACGTCCTCGGCGGTGGGCGTCTCGCGCTTGGGATCCACGCACTCGACGAGGTGCCCGACCCCGACCCCGGCCAGGCGGTCGAGCTTGCCCGCGGCGCGCAGCTGATGGAGCAGGCGGTCGATCGCGTAGGGCTTCTCGCCGACGTCCTCGAAGAGCAGGATCGCGCCCTCGGTCTCCACCTCCCAGGGCGTCCCGAGGCTCGCCGCGAGCAGCGTGAGGGAGCCGCCCACCAGCGGCCCCTCGCCGGAGCCGCCGCCCCGGGGCACGCCCTGGCGCACCGCGCCGGCGTCCTTGCCCGTGAGCGCCGCCAGCAGGGCGTCGAGCTCCTCGTCCGTCGGTCCGCCGACGCAGTCGAGCATGGGGCCGTGGATGCCGACCAGGCCCGCGAGCTTGTACTGCCAGAGCAGCAGGGTGGTGACGTCGCTGTAGCCCGCCAGGGGCTTGGCGGCGCGGCGGAAGGAGCCCGAGCTGAGCGAGCCCATGATGCGGTGGCAGCCGTAGCCACCACGGCCGCACAGGATGGCCTCGACCTCGCGCTCGCCCACGAGCTCCGAGAGCTCGGCGGCGCGGCGCGCGTCGCTGCCGGCCAGGTAGCCCTGGCACTCGGTGAGGTCGTCGCGGAACCGCACCGCGTAGCCGGCGGCGCGCAGGCGCTCGGCCCCGGCCTCGATGCGCTCGGCGTCCACCGCGAAGGCGGGCGCCGCGATGCCGATGGTGGCGCCCGGGCGCAGGGCGTGGGGCTTGCGCAGGGTGGGCACGCTAGAAGTCGGAGTCCCAGGCCGAGCCCGAGTCGTCGAAGGCGCTGCCCGGGTCCGGCGCCGGGCTCGCGCCGGGGGCCGGCCCGGCATCCGGCCCCACGAAGCCCGTGGTGGGCGCCGGGCCGTACTCGCCGTCCTCGATGGGGCTCTCGTCGTTGAAGCGCGCGAACCGGCCCTGGAAGTTCAGGAACACGGTGCCCGTGGGCCCGTTGCGCTGCTTCTCGATGATCAGCTCGGCGCGGTTCGGGTGCTCGGTGTCCTTGTTGTAGACGACGTCGCGGTAGATGAAGGCGATCAGGTCGGCGTCCTGCTCGATGGCGCCGGACTCCCGCAGGTCGCCCATGATGGGCCGGCGCTTGTCCGGGTCGCGCTGCTCGGGCCCGCGGTTGAGCTGGGAGAGCGCCAGCACCGGGATCTCGAGCTCCTTGGCCAGGGCCTTCAGCCCCTTGCTGATCTCCGCGATCTCGAGGTCCTTGCGGTCGCGGCGCTTGCCGTCGGCGTGAGCGAGCTGGAGGTAGTCCACCACCACCATGTCGAGGCCGCGGTCGGCGTGGAGGCGGCGGCACTTGGACTTGATCTCGAGCACGGTGAGGTCGCCGCTGTCGTCGATCCAGATGTCGGCGCGGGAGAGCTGGTCGCCGGCGTGGGTGAGGCGCTTGTAGTCCCGCGTGGGCAGGTAGGAGGTGCGGAACACCGAGAAGTCGACCTGGGCCTCCGAGGAGAGCAGGCGCAGCACCAGGGCGCGCATGGTCATCTCCAGGGAGAACACCGCGACCTTGGCGTTCTGCTCCACGGCCGCGTTGCGCGCGATGTTCAGCGCGAGGGCGGTCTTCCCCATGCTGGGCCGCGCCGCCAGGATGATGAGCTCGCCGGGCTGGAGCCCGCCGGTCATCTTGTCGAGCTCCGTGAAGCCGGTGGGAACGCCGGTGAGCCCACCGCCCCGGTTCATGATCTGCTCGACGTAGTCGAAGGTGTCGGGCAGCTCGTCGTGGAGGCTGCGGAAGGTGGTGCGCGCCTTCTCCTTGCTCATGTCGAAGATGCGCGACTCGGCGAAGTCGAGCAGCTGCTCGGCCAGCCCCACCTCGGTGTAGCCCTCCTCGACGATCTCCGTGGCCACGCGGATCAGGCCGCGCTTGACCGCCTTGTCGTGGACGATGCGGGCGTGGTGGGCCGCGTTGGCGGCGGTGGCCTCGAAGTCGGCGATCTCGGCCAGGTAGACCTCGCCCCCGACGGACTCGAGCAGCGCCTCGCGGCCGAGGTGGTCGGCGAGGGTGATGAGGTCGACGGGCTGGCGGGCGTCGTGGAGCGCCACCATGGCGCCGTAGAGGGTCTGGTGGGCGGGGTGGTAGAAGTCCTCGGAGCGCACCTCGGTGGCGAGCTCGAGGAGGGAGCGGTTGTCGAGGAGGATGGCCGAGAGCACGGACTTCTCGGCGGTGAGGTCGTGGGGCGGGACACGACCCTCGGGACCGGCGCCGTGGGCCCGGCCGTTGCCCGCCGCCCTTCCCTTCGCGGGACCGGTCGCGAAATCGCTCGAGCTGGAATCGCCTCGGGACGGGCCGTCGCCCCCCCGGGTCACCCGCGCCATTGCTCACCCCCAAGGCGTCGTGGGACCGATCTCTCCTTCTATCACTCCGCTGCGGTCACATTCAACTTGACCTTCGCGACGACCTCGCGGTGCAGCTTGATCGACACCTCGTGCTCGCCCAGCTCCTTGATGGCGGGCGTGTCGACCTTGCGCCGATCGATCTCGAAGCCCTTCGCGGCGAGCAGCTCGGCCACCTGCATGGCGGTCACCGAGCCGAAGAGCTTGCCCTCCTCGCCCGCCTGGGCGGCGATGCTCAGCTCGAGCTTCTCGAGGCCCTGCTTGGCCGCGCTCAGGTCCTTGAGCTCCTTGGCGACCTTCTCCTCGATGGCGCGCCGGTGGTGCTCGAGCTCGTTGACCTTGCCTTCGGTGGCCACCAGGGCCTTGCCCTGGGGGAGCAGGAAGTTGCGGGCGTAGCCCGGCTTCGCGGTCACCAGCTCGCCCGCGTTGCCGAGGCCCGGCACGTCCTCGCGCAGGATCAGCTTCACCCCGGCCATTACATGTGGCTCGGCGCGTAGGGCATCAGGGCCAGCTGGCGCGCGCGCTTGACGGCGACGCAGACCTGGCGCTGGTGCTTGGCGCAGTTGCCCGAGATGCGCTGGGGGATCAGCTTGCCCGTCTCGGTCATGAAGTAGCGCAGCGTCTTCGGGTCCTTGTACTCGATCTTGAGGTTGGCGTCGGCGCAGAACCGGCAGACCTTCTTGCGGATCGCGCTGGGGCGCTTCTTGGCCGCCTTGCGGGCCTTCTTGCGCGCCTTGGCGCGCAGCCGCGCCTTGGGCGACATGGGTCCGCGCTCGCGGTGGCGGTAGCCGCCACCCTCGCGATCCCCGCGGAATCCACCGCCGCCGCCACCCTCACGATCCCCGCGGAAGCCACCGCCACCGCCGCCCTCCCGGTGCGGCGGGCGGTCTCCCCCCTCGCGGTGCGGCGGGCGGTCTCCGCCCGGTCGGCCGCCGGGCCCTCCGCCCTCGCGGTGGGGCGGGCGGTCTCCGCCCGACGGCGGTCCGCCTCCCTGGCTCTGCTCTTCGCTCATGACTCGTCTCCCGCGTCGGCGGCGCCGGCCTCGGCGGCCTCGGCGGCCGGCGTCTCCTCGTCGTCTGCACCCGCCTCGGCGGCGGCGCGCTCGCGCTCCTTCTCGTCCTCGGCGGCCTGGCGCGCGCGGGCCTCCTCGGCGGCGGCCCGGGCCTTGGCCTCCTCCTCCTCGCGGGCGGCGCGCTCGGCGGCGCGCTCGGCGCGCAGCTTCTCCTCCTCGCGGGCGGCCTGCTTGCGGCCCTCGATGTCGATGACCTGGTCCGCCACCCGCACCGTGAGGAAGCGCAGCACCGACTCGTCGAGGCGCAGGGCGCGCTCGACCTGGGGCACCACGGCGCCGTCGTCGAAGTAGTTGACGGTGACGTAGCGGCCCTTCTGGAAGTTGTTCACCTCGTAGGCGAGGCGTCGCTTGCCCTGGTCGTCGAACAGGAGCCGCACCGAGCTGGCGCGCTCGAACAGGCCGTCGATCCGGTCGAAGAGTGCCTGGCACCCCTCGTCGGAGATCTCCGGCTGCACGATGAACGTGGTCTCGAATTCCCGCACTGTGGCCTCCTCTCGAACGGGCCGCGGGCCGGAGCCCGGGCGCCCGGGCCTCGCGACCTGCGGCGCCGGGCGGGACCGGCGCCACCCCGCGAGGCCGAGGTGGACGGCCGGGCCGACGATCGGCCCGGCAAGAGCGCAGAGGTTTACCACTCCGGACGGGGGCTGCCAGCGCCCGCCGGGCCCGCGGCCGGGCCGCGGCCGGGCCGAGCCGGAGAGGCCGGCTAGGCCCCCGCGGGACCGGCCGCCGACTCCAGCAGCAGCGCGTGGACCCGCGGGTCGTCGCCCAGCTCGGGGTGGAAGGTGGCCGCCAGCACCCGCCCCTGGCGCACCAGGACGGGGCGCCCGCCCACCCGGGCCAGCACCTCGACGTCGGCGTCGGGATGGCGCAGCTGGGGGGCGCGGATGAAGACGCAGCGCAGGCCGTCGAGCCCGTGCGCGGCCCCGGGGTCGACCTCGGCCGCGAAGGAGTCCACCTGGGTCCCGTAGGCGTTGCGCACCGCCACCAGGTCGAGGAGCCCCAGGGTGGGGACCGGGTGGTTCTCGACCGCCCGGGCCAGCAGGATGGCGCCCGCGCAGGTGCCGAGCAGGGGCCTCCCCGAGCTCGCGAACTCGCGCAGCGGCTCGGCGAGGCCGAGGCGCGCGAGCCCCTTCGAGATGGTGGTGCTCTCGCCGCCGGGGAGCACGAGGGCGGCGAGGCCGTCGAGCTCCTTCTCGCGCCGCACCCGGACGGGCGTGGCGCCCACGCGCGCGAGCGCGCGCGCGTGGGCCTCCACGTCGCCCTGGATGGCCAGCACGCCGACCCGCGGCGGCGCGGCGGGCATGCCTACCAGCCCCGGTTCGCGAGGCGCTCGCCCTCGGGAATCGTCCCGATCTCGAGCCCCTCCATCGCCGAGGCCAGGCCGCGAGAGGCGTTCAGCACCTCCTCGGCCTCGTCCCAGTGGGTCGTGGCGTGCACCACCGCCTTGGCGCGCGCCGGCGGGTCCTGGCTCTTGAAGATGCCCGAGCCCACGAACACCGCCTCGGCGCCGAGCGCCATGCAGAGCGCCGCGTCGGCGGGCGTCGCGATGCCGCCGGCCGCGAAGTTCGGCACCGGCAGGCGGCCCGTCTCCGCCACCTTCGCCACCAGCTCGTAGGGGGCGCCCAGCTCCTTGGCGCGGGCCATCCGCTCCTCGGGCCGCAGGGCGCCGAGGGCGCGGATGTCGCCGCACACCTGGCGCAGGTGGCGCACCGCCTCGACGATGTTGCCGCTGCCCGCCTCGCCCTTGGTGCGGATCATCGCGGCGCCCTCGCCCACCCGGCGCAGCGCCTCGCCCAGGTTGCGCGCGCCGCACACGAACGGAATGTCGAACGCGAACTTGTCGATGTGATGGCGCTCGTCGGCCGGCGTGAGCACTTCGCTCTCGTCGATGAAGTCGACGCCCAGCGCCTGGAGAATCTGCGCCTCGACGAAGTGACCGATGCGGCACTTGGCCATCACCGGAATCGAGACCAGCTCCTGGATCTCGGTGATCATCTTGGGGCTCGACATGCGCGCCACGCCGCCGTCCTTGCGGATGTCGGCCGGGATACGCTCGAGCGCCATGACGG
>JANQFK010000087.1 GCA_028277885.1 Myxococcota bacterium | reverse complement strand
CTGTCGTCCGGTCTCCAGGATCTGCGTGGCGTGGCCGGTGCCGACGACCGCGGGCAGGCCGTATTCCCGGCAACCCCACGATCCGGTCCAGGTGTTCGGGCGCGATGCCGTGTCCGGGGCGCTTGGCGACGAGCACCGACGCCTCGATCGTCTCTCCGCGCGCGATCGCGCGCGCGGCCACGAGGCTGCGGCGGGCGTGCCGGCGGGCCGCCTCCTCGCACGGGTAGACGGTCTTCTCGCCGCGCCCGAGCAGCGCGGCGCTGCGCTCGACCCGGCGCCGGAACGCGACCACGTCGTCCGGGTCCATGGCGTGGTAGTGGTCGTTGCCGGGGAGGCCCTTGTCGAGGGTGAAGTGCTTCTCGAGCACCAGCGCGCCCTCGAGCCAGGCGAGCAGCAGCGACAGGCAGCCGTCCTCGGGCGGCACGTGGTCCGACCAGCCGACCGTCACGTCCGGGAAGGCGGCCCGGAGGTGCCGGATGGCGCGCAGGTTCGCGTTCGCGGCCTCCGTCGGGTACTGGAGCACGCAGTGCAGCAGCCCCGTCGCCGGCGCCCCCGCCGCCTCGAGGACCCGCAGAGCCGCCTCCACCTCGCCCAGGTACGACGCGCCGGTGGAGAGCAGCACCGGCTTGCCGTGACCGGCCACGCGCCGCAGCAGCGGAACGTTGGTGATGTCCGCCGACGCGATCTTGTAGCAGGGCAGCAGCGGCGCCAGCGCGTCGGCGAAGTGCAGGTCGAAGGGCGTCGAGCAGAAGAGGATCCCGCGCTCGCGACAGCGCTCGGCGAGCTTGCGGTAGTCGGACGCGTCGAAGGCGTCGTAGCGCCGGAAGAGCGCGTACTGGCTCTCCGCGGGCTCGCAGGCGCGGTCCCAGTAGGCCGGGCTGTCGCGGCTGGCGAGGGTTCCGGCCTTGTAGCTCTGGAACTTGATCATGTCCGCGCCCGACTCGGCGGCCGCGTCCACCATCTCGACGGCCCGCTCGAACGAGCCCTCGTGGTTGACCCCCGCCTCCGCGATCAGGAAGGGCCGCTCGGGGCTGAGCGCCACGCCCCCGATCTCCGCGATCTTCACGTCGAGATCCCCCGCGCCCCGCCGGCGGCCCGCTCGATGATGGAGAGCACCCGCTCGCAGCCGCTCCGGATGTCGACCGCCAGCAGCGAGCGGTGCAGGGCGCGGCGCAGGTGGTGGCTCTCGATCAGCTGCTGCGCCGCGTCCAGGAACTCGAGCTCCTCGAGCTCGTCGGCCCGCGCCAGCGCTACGACGCCCGGCGACCGGAGCGCGAAGCGGTGCTGGCATTCGCGGTCGTTCTGCGGGATCACCAGCATCGGGACGCCGAGGCTCGCGAGCTCGTAGACGGTGCGTCCGGCGCTGGTGATGGCGAGGTCGGCCCGCGTCATGAGCCGGCTCACGACCGCCGAGTCGACGCTCACCTCCAGCGGGTGGCGCGCCCCCGCGGCAACCGCCTCCACGGCGCCCGGATCGGGGTGGCCCGGGCCGAGCACCGCGTGGATCCGCCAGTCGCCGGGGAGCGAGTCGAGCCAGCGCACGCAGCGCACCGTCAGGTCGTTGGGATCGGTGCCGCCGAAGAGCACCAGCACCTCGCGCACGTCGCGGCGCACGTCGATGGGCCGCGCCGAGTAGAACTCGTCGCGCAGGACGCAGTAGCCCACGCCGTGGTGGGCCGAGGCCCCGTGCGGACCGGCCGGCGGATCGTAGAGCGCGTTCACGACGAAGTCGGCGACGGCGGCGCCGGGGCCCAGGTCCTCGAAGTTCACCAGGGTGGCCCCCAGCTCCCGGAGCGCCTCCATCTCCGGCTTGTCCGTGTCGAGCACGTCGCTCACGATCACGTCGGGGGCGGCGTCGCGCAGCGCCGCGAGCTCGGCCTCGGGCGCCGTCACGGTGAGCGGATGGCGTCGGCGCTGGATCAGCCGGGCGGCGAGCTCGTGCCCGGTGGTCACGAAGAAGGAGACGTCGTGGTCGATCAGTCGGTCCGCCAGGGTGAGCGCTCGGTGCACGTGGCCGAGCCCCGTGGCGCGATCCCCCACGGTGCGGAAGGCGATGCGCCGACGCCGCAGGGACTTCTCGACCAGCCACCAGTCGAAGTGGTCGTCGATGTCGAGCGCCTCGGCGCGTTCGACCTCCAGGGCCGAGACCCGCGCGCCCATCCGCGTACCGCGCTCCAGCAGCTCGCGCCGGCAGACGACCACGCCCCCGGTCTCGCGGTAGTGCGGGGGCAGCTGCTGGCGATTCACGCGCTCCCGGTAGAGCGGCACGAGGGCGCCGCTCTCGTCCTCGCCCCAGGCCAGGTGGGGCGCGTTCACCACCGTGAGCACGGTGTCGTCGCCGCGGTCGCGGCACTGGCGCACGGCGCGGTCGATGGTGCCGGGTCGCAACAGAGGCGAGGTCGCCTGCAGCGTGACGACGTGATCGAAGTAGCGGCCCCGGGCCTCGAGCTGCCCGACCGCGTCGACGACCACCGCGTCGAGGCCGATGTCGGGAGCCGCCAGCCCCTCGGGTCGGTCGATCACCTCGGCGCCGAAGCGGCGCGCGATCTCCGCGAGCTCGGCGTCCTCGGTGGAGACGACGAGGTCCGTGATCTCGTCGCTGCGGCGCGCCGCGCGCAGCACGTGGGCGAGGAGCGGGACGCCGCCGAGCAGGCGCGCGTTCTTGCGCGGGATCCCGACCGAGCCGCCCCGAACCGGCACGATCGCCAGCACGCCCCGCCGCGACGGCGCGCTCACCCCGCGGCCTCCGCCGGGCGCGGCCGCAGCGCCTGCACGAGCGCCAGCGTCTCGGCCATGCGCCGCCGGCCGCCGGGCGGGCCGGCGAGGCCCAGCACGTAGGCGGAGGCGAAGGCCGGCGCGCTCGCGAGGAGGGCGACCCACGGCCAGGCTCCCGCCGCGACGATCTCCCCGTGCACCCACCGGGTGAAGGCGCCGGCGACGATCGCGGCGAACGCCGCCGGCGCGAGCGTGCGCCCGAGCGTCGCCAGGCGGAAGGGCGTCCCGTGGTAGCAGTAGAGGAGCGTCGGCAGACGCCGGACCAGGGCGCTCGCGACCAGGGCCCAGGCCACGCCCTGGAGGCCCCACCGCAGGCCGATCGCGACCGCGATCACACCCACGGCGGTGTTGGCGACGCCCGCCCACATCTGTCGCTCCACGTGTCCCAGCGAGACGAAGACCCAGCCCGTCGCCACGTTGGTGGCGGCGATGAAGGCGGGAATGGCGAGGATGCGGAAGACGTCGATGACCGCCGTCCACTGCTCGCCGAGCACGGTGAGCACCAGGCTCTCCGATGTCGCCGCCACGAAGGCGACCACCGGAAAGGAGAGCGTCGCGACGAGCCCGACGCCCTTGTAGTAGTACGAGCGGAGGCGCTCGGGCTGGCTCTGGAGCCGCGACATCGCGGGTACCGCGACGTTCGTGAGCGGCCGGTTCACCATCCGCAGCGGCAGCATCAACAGGCCGTAGGCCTTGGAGTAGACGCCGAGGTCGACGCTCCCGAGGAAGCGACCGACCAGCACGTCGTCGACGTTGTGCCCGGCGAAGTTCACCAGGCGGAAGCCGGTCAGGTAGCCGCCGAAGCGCAGCATCCCGCCCGTCCCCGCGGCCCGCCGCGGCCGGCCCGGTCGCCAGGGGAGGAGGGCCCAGATCGCGATCAGCCGCAGCAGCGGCGTGGCCAGCGCGCGCACGACCAGGGCCCAGTAGCCGAAGCCGGCGAGGGCGGCCGCGATGGCGGCGATCGTGCTGAGGGTCAGCGCGCCCAGCTCCGCGGCCGCGATCGCGCGGAAGCGCATCTGCCGGCGCAGCAGCGCGCTGTGCTGGGCGGTCAGGCCGCCGAGCACGAGGCCCGCGCCGAGGGCCGTCGTCACCGCCGAGAGGCGCGGCTCGCCATAGAACCACGCCACCGCGGGGGCGAGCGCCACGGCCGCCAGCGCCAGCGCGGCGCTGAGAGCGGTGTTGACCCAGAAGAGCACGCTCACCTGGGCCTCTTCGATGGTCTCGCGCTGCACGATCGCCATCGAGAGGCCGGCGTCCTTGAGCACGCTCAGCAGCCCCACGGCCGCGGCGACCATCGCGATCAGCCCGAAGTCCTCGGGCGTGAGCAGCCGCGCCATCACGGCGATCGACACCAGGTTCACCGCGTGGCTGGCGAGCTCCGCCGAGACCAGGGCGGCCCCGCCGCGGAGCGAATCGCCCTTCAGGTCCCGGCCGGCCGGGTCGCTGGAGAAGAGGTCCGGAGGCGGTCTCCTCACCGGGCGCAGCCCCCCCACCGGGCGCCGCCGCCCGATCGGGCGCCGCTCGGCTCGGCCTGCGAGGTCCTGGTCCGCATGCTCCTCCCCTGTGGCGGGCGGCGGCCCGGCATCCCGGTTATCGGCAGCGAACGGATCCGGGTTGACGCCGGAGTTGCCGCCCCGTGAAGGCCGGCACGGGTTCAAGGGAAGCCGCAGAGCGTCCGATGCCATGGAAACCGGCCCCGGAGGCACCCGGATCCATGTTCGCCCTCGCGAAGCTGCGCCGCTCGGTCCGCGCCCTGGCCCGGCAGGTGGCGCGCCGCCCGCCCGCGCGCCGGGCGGCGCCCAGGCGCTGCGAGCCGGTGGACGAGGCCTTTCTGCGCTCGCCCGCCTACGCGGCGGAGATGAATCGTCACCTGCCCGCGCCGGGCGCCTACGACCGCCACGAGGCCCAGCACCGCACGCCGAGCTTCGTGTACCGCCACCACGAGGCGAACCACCGGCTCGGGCCGTTTCGCTGGCGCGGCATCCAGGAGCATCTGGAGCTGCTGCTCGATGCGACCCGCGGACGGCGGGTCGTGGACTTCGGAGGGGGCGCGTGCCCCCTGGGCCTTGGATCGGTGGTGGTCGACTCGCTGGACGTCGATGCGCTGGGTCGCCCGGTCCGCTACCCACGCATCGAAGAGGTCGACTTCGCGCCCGACGTCGTCTTCACCTCGCACACGCTCGAGCACGTCGAGCCCCTGGACCGCGTCCTGCGGGCCCTGCGCGACGCCACCGCGCCGGGCGGCGCCCTGATCGCCCACGTCCCCGCCTACACCTGCGAGCGCTGGCGCGCCGGGGTCCACGCCAACCGCCTCTACAACGACCACGTCTGGACCTTCGGCCTGCGCGGAAGCCGCCCGCCCGAGGGCCTGGAGCGCTACGTCGAGATCGACGCCCTGGTAGAGCGCGACTGGAGACTCGAGCGGGCCACCTACTGCGGCGACGACAGCATCTTCCTGGTCGCGCGCCGCCCCGGGCATGGCCGGGGCCGTCTCGGGACCTCGGGAGGACCTCAGGATCGGGGGAAGACGAAGCGCTCCCCCAGGCGCGCGGCACAGCGCTCGGCGACGTCCGCGCGCACGTAGCTGAGGGTGCCCCGGTGCGGCTCGGCGGCCCGGGCCGCGTAGAGCAGGAAGCGCGGGGTGAGCCGGCGATCGATCTCCAGGCGGTCGCGCTCGCTGTGGTACTCGAGGTAGACGACCTCGATGCGGTCCAGGAGGGGGTCGAGGGATGCGAGGATCTCGAGCTCGCAGCCCTCGGTGTCGATCTTGACGATCGAGAAGCCGCTCCGGCCGAGCCCCTCGAAGACCGTCCGCGCCTCCAGGACGGGCACCGTCTCGCCCTGGTCCCGGTTCTCCTGGTTGGGCTTGAGCGAGGCCTGCATGGAGCTGTGGACGCCGGCGAAGAGCTGCGCATCGCCGGCGTGATCGCTGAGGGCCGCCTGGCGGACCGCGACCCCCGCCAGCTTCCGCACGTTCGCCAGCAGGTGCTCGCAGGCCCGGGTGGAAGGCTCGAAGGCGAAGACCTCCGCTTCCGGGTAGTGCGACTTCAGATAGACG
>JANQFK010000072.1 GCA_028277885.1 Myxococcota bacterium | reverse complement strand
CAGATCGAGGGGCGCGCCCAGCTCCTTGGCCGCCGCCGCCCGCTCCTCCGGGCGCAGGGCCGCGATCCGGCGCATGTCGCCGTTCACCCGCCGCAGGTGACGCACCGCCTCGACGATGTTGCCGCTGCCGGCCTCGCCCTTGGTGCGGATCATGGCCGCGCCCTCGCCGATGCGCCGCAGCGCCTCGCCGAGATCCCGCGCGCCGCATACGAAGGGCGAGCGGAAGGCGTGCTTCTGGATGTGGTGGGCCTCGTCGGCCGGCGTCAGCACCTCGCTCTCGTCGATGAAGTCGACGCCCAGGGACTCGAGCACCCGGGCCTCGGAGAAGTGGCCGATGCGCACCTTGGCCATCACCGGGATCGAGACCGAGCGCTGGATGCCCTCGATGATCTCCACCTGGCACATGCGCGCGACGCCACCCTCCTTGCGGATGTCCGCCGGGACGCGCTCGAGGGCCATCACCGCGCAGGCGCCGGCCTCCTCGGCGATCTTGGCCTGCTCGGGCGTGGTGACGTCCATGATGACGCCGCCCTTCAGCATCTCGGCCAGCCCGACCTTGATCTCGAAGGACTCGGCGCCCGCCGCGCCCTTGCCGTTCGTTCCGTGCTCGCTCATCTCGGTTCCTCCGTTCCTCGTGCGATCCCCCGGCCCTCGCGGTCCGGGGCGAATGCTCCTCAGACGTTCACACCGGCCAGGCGCGGCGCCGGGGCTGCGGGCCGTGCCCGGGCCACGCCGGCCAGCCTCGCCACGCCGGTCTCGATCTCGGCCTCGTCCGCCGACGCGTAGGAGAGGCGCAGCCCCGCCGAGGGGCGGCCGTCCTGGTGGAACTGGTAGCCCGGCGCGAACAGCACCCCGGCCCGGGCCGCCTCGGCCTGGAGATCCCGGGTGTCGACGCCGCCGGGCAGCTCGACCCAGATCTGGTAGCCGCCCTCGGGCGTCGTCCAGGTGGTGCCCTCCGGCATCTCCGCCTCGAGGGCGCCCAGCATGGCGTCGCGGCGCCGGCGCAGGTGGCGGCGCAGGGAGACCAGATGGCGCTCGTAGGCGCCACTGCGCAGGAAGTCCGCCAGGGCGGCCTGGAGGGGCAGCGCGCTCGACAGGTCCGTCGCGTGCTTGAGGGCGAGGAGCGCCTCCACGACGCGGCCGCGGGCCACCACGGCGCCGGCGCGCACGCCCGGGAAGAGCGACTTCGAGAACGAGAGCAGCTGCACCACCCCGCCGCTCTCGTCGAGGGCGGCCAGCGGCGGCACCGGCGGCCCCGCGAAGCGCAGGTCGAGCTCGAAGGCGTCCTCGAGCACCGGCTTGCCGTGGCGCTCGGCGATGGCGAGCAGCTCGCGGCGGTGCTCGAGCGAGGTCGAGATCCCCATCGGGTTGTGGAAGGTGGGGATCGTGTAGAGGAGCTTCACGTCGGGGCGCGCGAGGGTGCGGTCGAGGGCGTCGAGGTCCGGCCCCGCCGTGCCCATGGGCACCGCGACCGGGCGCAGGCCCAGGCCCGCCAGGCTGGCCAGCACGTTGCCGTAGGTGGGCTCCTCCACCGCGACGGCGTCGCCCGCCTCGGCGAACAGGCGCAGCGCCAGGGCGATCCCCTGGGTGGCGCCCTGGCAGAGCACCACGGACTCCGCCCCCACCCGCACGCCGAAGGCGCCGAGGTGGGCGGCGAGCAGCTCGCGCAGGCCGGCGTGGCCGGCCGGCGCGCCGTAGCCGAGCAGCGCCGCACCGCCCTCGCCGAGCACGCGGTTCACGGCGCGGCGGAAGGTCTCCACCGGATACAGGCGCGGGTCCGGGATCACGGCCTGGAGCGGGATCGCATCCGGCGCGCTGGCGTAGCGCGGGCGCCCGCGCTCGTGGTCGAGCAGCCGCTCCACCACGGGCGAGAGCACCGGCTCGCTCACCACCGCGGGCCGGCCCCGCGGCCGCAGGCCGCGCACGAAGGTGCCCCGCCCCACCCGGGCCGCGACCACGCCCTCGGCCGCCAGGGCCTCGTAGGCGAGGCCCACGGTGTCGCGGTTCACGCCCAGGCTCTGGGCCAGCTCCCGGATCGGCGGCAGGCGGTCGCCCTCGGCCAGTGTGCCGCTCTCGACCCGCTCGCGGATCTGGTCGGCGATCTGCTGGTAGACGGGCCGCCCGGCGGGCCCGTCGCGCTGGAGCCGGATCTCCATGACCGGGCAGGGTAGTTGGGGGTCAATACCCGGTCAATTGGACCGAAATGGGACAATCCTGGGTTATTCTGGCCGATCTGGACCGGACAATACCCGGACAAGCAGGCTCATTGAGCCTCGGGAGCCGGCGGGAGCGCCTTGGCGAGGATGCCCAGGCCCACCACGGTCGCGGCCAGGGAGCCGACCAGGATGCCCACCTTGGCGCCGGAGCCCGGCACGCCCTCGCCGAAGGCCAGCGCGGTGACGAAGAGCGCCACCGTGAAGCCGATGCCGGCCAGCACCCCGGTGGCGAGCACCGAGGCCCAGTTCACGCCCGTCGGCAGCACCGCGATGCCGCTGCGCACCGCGACCCAGCTCAACAGGCTCACCCCGATGGGCTTGCCCAGGAAGAGCCCGACCCCGACCGCCAGCGCGACGTTCTGGGCCTCGGGGTTCGACAGCGTGCTGGCCTCCAGTGCGACGCCGGCGTTCGCGAGGGCGAACAGCGGCATGATGACGAAGGCGACCCAGCGCTCCAGCAGGTTCGTGAGGAAGTCGACGGGCGAGAGCGCGTAGCGCCCCACGCTCTGGAGCTCGCGCAGCGCGGCGGCGCGCTTGTGGCCGCCGTGGTCGTGGAGGTCGCTCTCCGGGTCGTCGTGGCCGAGCAGGAGCTCGCGCATCCGCTCGAGGGCGTGGCGACCGCGATCGACGAGGCTCTCGCGGTCCGGGTCCGGGAGCGAGGTCGGCGTGAGGAAGCCGAGCATCACGCCGGCGATGGTGGCGTGCACGCCGGAGTGGTGCATCTCGTACCAGACGAAGACGCCGACCACGAGGTAGACGAGGAAGGAGCGCACCCCGATCCAGTTGAGCACCACGCAGGCCGCGAGGCCGGCGCCCGCCATGCCGAGGGCGGAGAGGTGGATCTCGGCGGTGTAGAAGATCGCGATCACCGCCACGGCGCCGATGTCGTCCGCGATGGCCAGGGCCAGGAGGAAGATGCGCAGGCCCGGCGGAACGCGCTTGCCGAGCAGGGAGAGCGCCGCCACCGCGAAGGCGATGTCCGTCGCCATGGGGATGCCCCAGCCGCGGATGGTGGGCTCGCCCCAGTGGAAGAGCGCGTAGAGGCCGGCGGGGAACACCATCCCGCCGATGGCGCCCATCACGGGCAGCATGGCGCGGGCGCGCGTCGAGAGCTCGCCCTCGACCATCTCGCGCTTGATCTCCATCCCGACGAGGAAGAAGAAGATCGCCATCAGGCCGTCGTTCACCCAGTGGCCCAGGCTGAGCTTCAGCTCGAACCCGTCGCCGACCACGATGCCGGCCTTGGTGTGGTGCCAGAGGTCGAAGTAGCTCGCCGCCCAGGGCGAGTTGGCCCAGAGCAGCGCCGTCACCGTCATGGCGACGAGCAGCACGGCGCTCGAGACCTCGAGCTCCAGGAAGCGCTGGAACGGGCGGGCGATGCGCTCCGCCAGCAGCGGCGGGCGCGAGCTGAGCGGAGTGGCGGGCTGCTCGGGGTAGCTCGACATGGCTTCCATGCTTCGGATGTCGGCGGAATTCGAACCGCACTGTAACCGAGGCCCCCGGGGAAGGGCTACTCGGCGGCGTTGTAGCGGTTCATCGCCTCGGCGATTCCGTCCAGGGCGAAGCACGCGAGGGCCTCGGCAGCCCGGTCCAGTCCTCCCCCGCGCGCCACGAGCGCGGCCTCCTCGCGGGAGTCGAAAGGCCGGAGCACCCACTCGGTGGTCGTCGGTACCGGCGCGTCGTCGGAAGGGGTCGGCCGCCCCACGCCGAAGCGCAGCCGCGGCACGTCGCTCCGCTCCAGGCGCTCGATCACGTCGGCGAGCCCGCGCTGCCCCCCGGCGCTGCCCCCCGCACGCAGCCGCAGCCGGCCGAAGGGCAGGTCCACGTCGTCGTAGGCGACGAGGAGGTCGCGGGCCGGGTCCTCGAGGGCGAGCGCGCCCAGCGCGGCACACACGGCGCGGCCCGACCGGTTCATCCAGGTGGCGGGCAGCAGGAGCCCCACCTCCTCGGCGGGCGCGCCGTCCGGTGCGACGAGCACGCCCTGGCCGAAGCGCCCCTCGAAGCGGTCGGCGTCGAGGGCGATGTGCCGGCGCTCGGCGAGGCGCTCCACGATGCGCGCGCCCACGTTGTGGCGCGTGCCCGCGTAGCGCCGTCCCGGGTTGCCCAGGCCGACGAGGAGCTTCACGGCGAGCCGGCCGCTCCGCGTTAGGAGTCGCCGCCCTCTTTCTCGCCTTCCTTCCCGGCCGGGGCCTCGCCCTCGGCGGGCGCCGCGGCCTCCTCGCCCTCGGCGGCGACCTCGGCGGCGGCCTCCTCCTCGGCGGCGGGCAGGGCCACGTTGGCGACGGAGAGCTCGGGATCGCTCAGGATGCGCACGCCCTCGGGCACCGCCAGGTCGCGGATGTGGAGCGAGTCGCCCACCTCGAGCTCGGTCACGTCCACGTCGATGGAGTCGGGGATCGCCCGCGGCAGGCAGGCCACCTGCACCTCGCGCACCGGGTGGTCGAGGATGCCGCCGAACTCGAGGCCGCGGGCCTTGCCCGTGAAGTGCAGCGGGACGTCCACCTGCACCTCCTTCTGCAGGTCCACCTCGTAGAAGTCGGCGTGCAGGTAGCGGCCGCGGATCGGGTCGCGCTGGAGGTGCTTCACCAGGACCGTGGTGGTCTGGCCGGAGAGCGACAGGTCGATCAGGGTGTTCATGCCCGAGCCGCTCTTGTGGAGCAGGGTCTCGAGGGCCGCGGGGTCCACCGCGATGCTCGAGCCGGCCTTGCCCTTGCCGTAGACGACGGCGGGGATGCGCCCCGCCGCGCGCAGCTTGCGGGCCACGCCCTTGCCGACGCCTTCCCGGGCCTCCGCCGTGAGTGCGTTCTCCGCCACCGTTCGTCTCCCCCCGCTCCGCGCCGGTGCCGGCGCGGATCACGCTCAGATGAAGAGCGAGCTCACGCTCTCCTCGTTGTTGATGCGTCGGATCGCCTCGCCGAGCAGCTCCGAGAACGACACCACCCGCAGCTTCGGGCAGTCCTCGGCCTGGGGGCGCAGCGGAACCGTGTCCGCGACGATCATCTCGCGGATCGGGCTCTCCTCGAGGCGCTTGATGGCCGGGCCCGAGAGGATCGGATGGGTCACCACGGCCCAGACCTCCCGCGCTCCGGCCTTCATCAGGGCCCGGGCGCCCTCGGTGAGGGTGCCCGCCGTGTCCACCATGTCGTCCACCATCACGCACACGCGGTCCTGCACGTCGCCGATGATGTGGAGCACCTCGGCCACGTTGGCGCGCTCGCGCCGCTTGTCGATGATGGCCAGCGAGGCGTCGAGGCGCTTCGCGTAGGCGCGGGCGCGCTCCACGCCGCCGGCGTCGGGCGAGATCACCGTGACGTCGTTGCCGATCCGGTCGCGGATGGCGCGCAGCAGCACCGGCGTGCCGTAGAGGTTGTCCACGGGCAGGTTGAAGAAGCCCTGGATCTGGCCCGCGTGGAGGTCGATGCACAGCACCCGGTCGGTGCCCGCGGCGGTGATGAGATCGGCGACGAGCTTCGCGGTGATGGGCGCCCGCGGCTCCACCTTGCGGTCCTGCCGCGCGTAGCCGTAGTAGGGGATCACCGCGGTGATGCGCTTGGCCGAGGAGCGGCGCAGGGCGTCCACCATGATGAGCAGCTCCATCAGGTGGGTGTTGGCCGGCGCGCTGGTCGACTGCAGCACGAAGCAGTCCATGCCGCGCACGTTCTCCTGGAGCTCGACGCAGACCTCGCCGTCGCTGAAGGTCCCGACCTCGGCCTTGCCGACCTCGGAGCCCAGGTAGGCGCACACGTCGGCGGCGAGCTTCGGGTTCGAGTTGCCCGTGAAGAGCTTCATGTGCTTCATCGCCGTTCCTACCTTCGTGACCGGACTGCCGTGGAGGTGGCTGCGGGGCTGGGGCGGCAGGACTCGAACCTGCAAATGGCGGCTCCAAAGGCCGCTGCCTTACCAGTTTGGCGACGCCCCACTGCTCTCTCGCCCCGCGGCGGAGCGGGTGACCGCCACCCAGCCCCTCGCCGCCGCCGGATCCCCGCCGAGCGCCTCCCGCGCGCGCCGCGCGTCGGCCCCGGACTCGAAGATCCCATAAACCGTCGGACCGCTCCCCGACATCCCGACGACCCGGGCCCCGACCTCCCCCATCGCCTCGCGCAGCCGGGCGATGTCCGGGCACGAGCGGGTGGCCGATGGCTCGAGGTCGTTCGCGACGAGCCGAGCGAGCGCGTCGGCGTCGAGGCGTCCGTTCTCGCCGAGAGACGCGGAGAGCCGGGACAGGCTATAACGTGCCCCCGCGGGCGTCAACGAGATCGGATCGGCGTCCCAGGCCGCGTAGACCGCGGCGGTGGAGAGTCCCCCCTCGGGGCGGGCGAGTAGCAGGTCGAGCTGCCGCAGACCTGCCAGTGGCTCGATCCGCTCGCCGATGCCGGTCACGATCGCGGGCCGCGGGTCGAGGAAGAACGGCACGTCGGCGCCGAGGGCGAGGGCCAGCTCGGCGAGGGCGTCGGGCGCGAGGGCGCCGGGCCGCAGCTTCGCGAGCGCGCGCAGCACCGCGCCGGCGTCGCTCGAGCCGCCGCCGAGACCGGCGGCGGGAGGCAGGAGCTTCTCCAGGCGCACGTGCACCGAGGCCGCGAGTCCGGCGGCCTCGGCGAAGCTCCGGGCGGCGCGCCAGGCCAGGTTGGCCTCGCCCGCCGGCACGCCCGCCGCCTCGCCGGCGAGCTCGAGGGAGACCCCTCGCCCCGCCCCGAGCGACACCTCGAGCCGGTCGCCGAGCTCGAGGGGTACGAACACGCTCTCGAGGGTGTGGTAACCGTCGTCACGTCGGCCGGTGACGCGCAGTCCGAGGTTCAGCTTGGCGGGTGCGAGCACCCGGAGCGCGTTCAGCGCCCCGCCTCGACGTAGCGCATGCGCAGCTCCGTCAGGAGGTTCTGCAGCAGGCGCTCCTCCTCGGCCGTGAGGTTGCCGCGGGTCTTCTCCTGGAGCATCGCCAGGGTGTCGATGGTCTGGTGGGCGAGGGGCAGGTTCTTCTCGACGGTCTGGCCCGTGACCGGGTCGGCCACGATCCCGAGGTGCATCATGGCGGAGGTCCCGAGGGAGATCGCCAGGGCGGAGAAGTCGACCTCCGGCAGGGGGCCGGCGCTCGAGCCGGCGGCCCCGCCCGCGCCGGGCTCCGGGGCTCCGGCGGGGGCCTCCGCATCGGGCCGGGGCTCCGAGGGCGACCCGGCGTCGTCCCCGGCCTGCTCACGGCCGCGCTTGTCGATCACGACGAAGCCCGGGCCCTCCGGCCCCTCGCCGTCGCGCTCTTCTCCGGATCCGCTCACGCTCCGCTCCCTGGGCGTCCGGGGCGCCCTCGCCCCCCGGGCCCGGTGCTCAGATGGACTCCGTGGGATTCTCCCCAGCCCGCCCCGCGGCCTCCCCCGAGGGCTCCTCGGTGTCGGGGAGCACGGCGACGCGCTCGGCCTTGTCCGCCACGTCGGGCAGGGCGGCGCGGGCCTCCTCGATCTGGGCGGGGTCGGCGAAGCCACGCCGGCCCGCGAGGCGCTTGTCCAGCTTCAGGTTCTCCATCGAGCGGTGGACCATGATCGACTCCCTCGCAGTGACGCTCAAAGTGAGGCTCGGTACGGTGGGGCTCAAGATTCGGGGAGGCGGGACCGTAGCAAATTGACACCCGCTTTCGGGTTCCGGTAGCCTGTCGACTTCGAAGGGTTTTTCCTGTTCTCCCCCAGCCCAGGAGGGGCCTCCGTGCGCGCCAGCACCCCGACCGCTCTCGCTCTCGTCCTGATCCCGACCCTCTGGCTCGGCAGCCTCGGCTGCGCCAGCACGGGCGCCGAAGGCGAGGACGCCTGGGCCGAGCTGGCCCCGGCCGAGGAGCTCTACGCCGAGGGCCTCGCGCTCTTCGACGGCGGCCGCAAGATCTGGCTCGTCGACACCACCGACTACCCCGCCGCGATCGGGAAGTTCCAGGACATCATCGACAACTACCCGTACAGCGAGTACGCGGTGCTGGCCGAGCTGCGCATCGCCGACGCCTACTTCGAGCAGGGCCTCTACGAGGAGGCGCTCTCCTACTACCAGGACTTCTCGGACCTGCACCCCGACCACGAGCGCGTGCCCTACACCATCTACCGCGCCGCGCTCTCCCACGTGAAGCGCTCGAAGGACTCCTCCCGCGACCAGACCGCCACGCGCCAGGCCATCGTGCAGATCGAGCGCCTGCTGCGCGACCACCCCTACTCCACCGAGGCCCAGGAGGCGGAGCAGCTCTGGCGCGACATGCGCACCCGGCTCGGCGAGCACGTGATGGAGATCGCCGACTTCTACCTCGATCGCGAGGAGTGGCAGAGCGCCGCGGAGCGCTACCGCTCGGTGCTGAACGAGTACCCGGGCCTGGGGCTCGACGCCGAGGCGCTCTACAAGCTGGGCCTGTGCTTCACGAACATGAACCGCGAGGAAGAGGCGACCCAGATGTTCCAGGTCATCCTGGACAACTACCGCGGGAGCGACATCGCGGCGGCCGCCGAGGAGCTCGTTCCGGCGGCCAACTGAGCCCGGTCCGTCCTCTCGCGGCGCGGCCCCCCGCGCGCTCCGGTCCACATCGCAGCGGGGGTCCCCATGCAGCCCAGCGGAAACATCACGGGCGAGGCGCGCGAGGCCTACCGCCTGGGGCGGGAGTGCTTCGAGCGCGGCGACGTGAAGGGTGCGCTGAGCCGCTTCCAGCTGCTGCTCGAGACCCACCCGCGCTTCGCCGACGTGCACTACATGGTGGGGCTGCTCCACGAGCGGCAGGGCGACCTCGAGGCCGCGACCGAGAGCCTGGAGCGCGCGGTCCACATCAACCCCGGCTACGCCGAGGCGATGATCGCGCTGGTGAGCGTCTACGAGCGGCGCGGCGAGTACGAGAGCTCGCGGGCGCTGGCCGAGCGCATGAGCACGCGCGGCACCCCGGGCAGCCTCGACGCCACCACCCGCGGCAAGCTCGCGAACCTCCAGGCCGCCCTCGGCGACGCCTACCGCGAGGCCGGCGACCTGCGCGAGGCCATCGCGGCATACCGGAAGGCCCTCGACCGCTGCCCGGCCTTCCACGACATCCGTCACCGCCTCGGCGTGGCGCTGCGCGAGGTCGGGCTGCCGAGCCGCGCCGCCGCCGAGTTCAAGCGCGTGCTGCGCGCGAACCCCAGCTACCTCGACTCCGCGGTCCAGCTCGGGCTCACCTGGTACACCATGGGCCGCACCGACCAGGCCCTGGAGATCTGGCAGGAGGTGGCCGAGCGCGACCCCGAGCGCGCCGACGCGCGGATGTACCTGCGCATGGTGGCAGCGCGCCGCGACGCCGCCGCCCGGCCCGCCCAGGAGCCGCAGCGGGCGCCCGCCGCGAAGCCCGCCGTCGAGGACGTCACCCTCGGCTTCGACGACCTCGAGCTCGGCGAGGACCCCTAGGCCGCCTCCGCGGAGGGTCGGCTCCGCCGCGGGGCGAGCCCATGGCGCGCGCGCCGCTAGCGGGCCCGGCGCAGGTCGGCGATCACCTCGCGCGCCGCGTTGCGCCCGCAGGCCCCCATCACGCCGCCGCCCGGGTGCGTGCCGGCCCCGCACAGGTAGAGCGAGGCCACGGGGGTGCGGTAGCGCGCCCAGCCGGGCACCGGCCGCAGGAAGCCCAGCCGGTCGAGGGTCATGGCGCCGTGGAAGATGTTGCCGCCGCTCAGCCCGAAGACCCGCTCGAGATCCGGCGGCGCCAGCACCTCGCGGTAGAGCACGCTGGCCGAGAAGCCGGGCGCCACCTCGTCCACCAGGGCGAGCACGCGGTCCGCGAAGGCGTCGCGCTCGGCGTCCCAGCTCGACCCGGCGGGCTGCCACGGGACGTGCTGCACGAACATCGACGCCACGTGGCGGCCTGGCGGCGCCAGGCTCGGGTCGAGGGCCGAGGGCAGGGTCATCTCCACCATCGGGCGCTCGGGCAGGCGACCGGCCTCGGCGGCCGCGAAGGACGCGTCGAGGGCGTCGAGATCCGCGGCGCCGAGGTGCACCGTGCCCGCGTGCTCGGGGCCCGGGGGCTCGCCCTCGCGGCCGCGGAAGCGCGGCAGCGCGTCGAGGGCCAGGTTGATCTTCAGCGACGGGCTGCGGAAGTCGAGGCGCGCGACGTCGGCGGCGAAGTCCTCGGGCAGCGCCGCCGGATCCACCAGGCCCTGGAAGGTGCAGCGGGGGTCCGCGTTGGAGAGCACCACCCGCGCCTCGACGGGGCTGCCGTCGGCGAGCACGACGCCGCGCGCCCGCGCGCCGTCGAGCCACACCCGCGCGACGCGGCAGTCCGGCTCGATCTCCGCGCCGGCGGCCCGGGCCGCGGACGCGATCGCCTCGGAGAGCCGGCCCATGCCGCCCTCCACGTAGGCCCACACGCCGCGCGCCCCGCCCGTCTCCCCCATCACGTGGTGGAGCAGCACGTAGCCCGTGCCCGGCGTCGAGGGCCCCGCCCAGGCGCCGATCAGCGCGTCGGTGGCGAGGGTGGAGCGCAGCGGCTCGCTCTCGAACCACGACTCGAGGGTGCTGCGCGCCGAGCCCAGCAGCAGGCGCGCCGCCGCGGCGGCGTCGCGGCGCAGGCCGAGGGCGCCGCGCGCCGCGCGGGCCAGGGGCGCCAGGTCCCGCCAGCGCGGGCGTGCCGGGTCCGGCGGCGACACGTCGAGGAGCGGCTCCACGACCCGCGACGCGCGGTCGAGCACGGCCTCGTAGCGGGGGTAGGCCTCGGCGTCCCGGGCCGAGAAGCGCCGGATCTCGGCCTCGGCGGCGGCGCGGTCCCCGCCCAGGGTGAGGCTCCTCCCGTCGGCCAGGGGCGTGAAGGAGGCCGGCCGCCGGGGCAGCAGGCGCAGCCCGTGGGACGCGAGGGCGAGCTCCTCGACCACCTTCGGGCGCAGCAGCCCCGCCACGTAGGCGGCCCGGGAGACCCGGAAGCCCGGCCAGAGCTCCTCGGTCACGCAGGCCCCGCCCAGGACCGGCCGGGCCTCGTACACCCTCACCCGGAGGCCCGCCCGGGCCAGGTAGGCCGCGGCGGTGAGGCCGTTGTGGCCCGCGCCGATCACCACCGCGTCCAGCATGGCCGGCAGTCTAACGACCACTATCCTTGGAACCGCGGCCCGGGCACCCCCGGCCCCGGCTCCGCGGGAAACTGGGGGACGCCATGAGTCCGCTCGACATCGTGGCCCTCGCCGTCCTGGCGGTGGCCCTGCTCCGGGGGCTCCTGATCGGCGCCGTCCGCGAGGCCTTCTCCCTGGCGGGCCTGGCGGCGGCGGTGCTCGCCGTGCGCTGGGGCGCCCGCCCCGGCGGCGAGTGGCTGGCCGAGCGTGCCCCGGTGGACCTCGGCGTGTTCGGCGCCCAGCTCGCCGCCGGCGCCCTCATCGCCATCGCGTCGATCTTCGGCATCGCGATCGTCGGCCGCTTCGTGCGCCGCGGCGTGCGCCTCGCCGGCCTCGGCATGGTGGACCGCGTCGCCGGCGGCGTGATGGGCGCCACCGAGGGCGCCCTCGTCGTCACCCTGCTGCTCCTGCTGGGCATCACGGTGGTGGGCCGCGACCACCCCGCCCTGGCCGAGACCCACGCCCTCGCCGCCTTCGAGCAGATGGAGCAGATCGCCCAGGGCCGCCTCGACGACCTCCCCTCGGTCGCCACCCCACCGTAGGGGGGACGTTCCTTCCGATTCTCAGATTCGTCCCCGCGAGGAAGTGAGAATCTCAAGGAACGTCCCCGCTACGGGTCGGTCCACTGGCCGTGGTCGCGGATGAGGTCGACCAGGCGGTCGGGGGCTTCGGCCTCGGGGACGTTGCGGACCACGCACTCCTTGCCGACGTAGAGGCTCACCAGGCCGGTGCCCGAGCCGACGTAGCCGAAGTCCGCGTCGGCCATCTCGCCCGGGCCGTTCACGATGCAGCCCATGACGGCGATCTTGAGGCCCGGCAGGTGCTGGGTGCGGGCCTTGATGCGCGCCGTCACCTCCTCGAGATCGAAGAGGGTGCGGCCGCAGGACGGGCAGGAGATGAACTCGGTCCAGGAGGTGCGCAGGCGCGCGCCCTGGAGGATCCGGTAGGCGAGCGACAGCGAGCGCTCGGGCGAGCCGAACCCGCCCACCGCCACGGCGTCGCCGAGGCCGTCGCAGAGCGGCGCGCCGAGGTCCGTGGCGGCGTGGAGGAGCGCGTCCTCGGCGGGCCCGAAGGGATCGCTGCGGTGGCGCAGCACCAGGGGGCGGTCGCCGGCGCCGCGGGCCTCGAGGCGCGCCGCCAGCAGGCGCGTGGCGTGGACCGGGCGCGGCGCCTCGGCGGAGAAGAGCGCCGGGGCGGCGGAGCCCCCGGCGTCGAGGATCGCGTCCACCGCCTCGCCGAGGTAGCCGAGGGGCAGGTGCAGGTTCCACTCGAGCACCAGGCCCGCCTCGGCGGCGGCCCGGGCCGCCACGGCCAGCTCGCTGGGCTGCCAGCCGGGCTCCACGCGCGCCACCCAGCGCGCGACGCCCGGGAGGGCGCGGGGCGCGACGACCAGGGGCGCGCGCACCGCGAGGGGCAGCTCGAGGCGCGCCCTGGCCAGGGCGTCGCCGAGGCCGCCGGCGCGAGCCCGCTCCGCCTCGCTCGCGACGTCGATCCCGACGCCCTCGCAGGCGAGGTCTCCGGCGCGCTCGATGCCCGCCGCCACCTCCTTGGCGGCGGCGTCGGCGTCGAGGGGCGCCGGGCCGAGGTCGAGCTCGACGCGCACCGGCTCGTCGCCGCCGAGGGCGAGCGGACCGACGGAGACCGCCCGCGTCTTGCGGCGCGCGTGGGCGTAGGGGTCGGCCACGAAGGCGGCACCGGGATCCGGCGGCGCCGGCACCGGCGTGCCGACCCGCGCGTCGTAGCGGGCCGCCAGGGCCCGGGCCACGGGCACCTCCTGCACCGGATCCTCGGTGAGGGAGACCCGGATGGTGTCGCCGATCCCGTCCTCGAGCAGGGCGCCGATCCCGATGGCGCTCTTCACGCGGCCGTCCACGCCGTCGCCGGCCTCGGTGACGCCCAGGTGGAACGGGTAGCCGGGCGCGCCCGGCGCACGCTCCTCGAGGCGCGCGACCAGCAGCCGATAGGCCTGGATCGCCACCTGGGCGTTGCTGGCCTTCATGCTGAACACAACGTCCCGGAAGCCCTCGGACTCGCACACGTCGAGGAACTCGAGGGCGCTCTCCACCATGCCGCGCGGCGTGTCGCCGAACCGGTTCATGATGCGGTCCGAGAGCGAGCCGTGGTTCGTGCCGATCCGCATGGCGCGGCCCAGCTCCTTGCAGCGCCGCACCAGCGGACGGAAGCGCTCGGCCACGCGCTCGAGCTCCTCGGCGTACTCCGCGTCGGTGTACTCGCGCACCGCGAAGCGCTTCTTGTCGGCGTAGTTGCCCGGGTTGATCCGGACCTTCTCGACGTGCTCCGCCGCCTCGAGGGCGGCGTTGGGGGTGAAGTGGATGTCGGCGACCAGCGGCACCTCGACGCCGCGGCGGGTGAGCTCGGCGCGGATGGCGGCCAGGTTCTGGGCGTCCCGGATGGACGGCGCGGTGACGCGCACGATCTCGCAGCCCGCCGCGGCGAGGCGCTCGGCCTGGTCCGCCGTGGCCGTCGTGTCCCGGGTGTCCGTCGTCGTCATGGACTGGACGCGGATCGGGTTGCGCCCGCCCAGGCCGACGGAGCCCACGCGCACCTCCCGCGTCGCGCGCCGGCGCGGCGCGAAGGGGCTCGCCACGAACGACGCGGTCACGCCGCCCCTGCGGCCACCAGCTCGCGCAGGCGCTCGAAGGCCTCGTCGAGCTTCGCGGCGTCGCTGCCGCCCGCCTGGGCGAAGTCGGGGCGCCCGCCCCCCTTGCCGCCCACCACCGCCGCGACCTCGCGCACCAGGTCGCCGGCGCGGAAGCGCTTCGTCAGGTCCGGCGTCACGCCCAGCGCCAGGGAGACCCTGCCGTCGCTCTCGGCGGCGAGCAGCACGATGCCGCTGCCGAGCTTGCCGCGCATCTCGTCCACCAGCTCGCGCAGGTCCTTGCCCGAGGCGCCCTCGGCGCGGGCGGCCAGCACCGTGGTGCCGTCGATCTCCCGGGCGCCGGCGGCCAGGTCCGCCGAGCCGGCCCCGCGCTTCGCGCGGCGCAGGGTCTCGATCTCGCGCTCCTTCTCCTTGCGCTCCTCGAGCAGCCGCTCCACCCGCTCCGGGGCCTCGGCGGCGGGCACCCGCAGCGCGCTGCCGATGCGCCGCAGGCGGCGCTCCTGCTCGCGCAGCCAGACCAGCGCGCCCATGCCCGTGAGCGCCTCGATGCGCCGCACCCCGGCCGCGATGCCGGTCTCGGCCACGATCTTGAGCAGGCCGATGTCGCCGGTGGCGCGCGCGTGGGTGCCCCCGCACAGCTCCGTCGAGACGTCGCCGAAGGAGACCACCCGCACCTCGTCGCCGTACTTCTCCTCGAAGATCGCGACGGCGCCCTGCTCGATGGCCTCCTTGTAGGGCAGGCGGCGCACCCGGGCCTCGGCGTTGGTCTCGATCCACTCGTTGGTGAGGTCCTCGATGCGCTCGATCTCCGCCTCGTCGAGCGGCGCGTCGTGGGTGAAGTCGAAGCGCAGCCGGTCCGGCGCCACCAGGGAGCCCTTCTGCATTGCCTGGGGGCCCAGCACCTGGCGCAGCGCCGCGTGGAGCAGGTGGGTGCCCGAGTGGTTGCGCACCGTGGCGGCCCGGGCCGCCGCGTCCACGCGCAGCTCCGCCTCCTCGCCCACCGCGACGCGCCCCTCGGCCACCTTGCCGCGGTGCACGATCAGCTCGCCCACGGGCTTCGTCGCCTCCTCCACCTCGACCAGACCGCCCGCGGTGCGGATCGTGCCGCGGTCGCCCACCTGGCCGCCGCCCTCCGGGTAGAAGGGCGTCTGGCCGCACACCACCTCCACCTCGTCGCCGGCCTCGGCGCTCTCGGCGGTCTCGCCCGCGCGCAGCAGGCCCGTGACCCGCGACTCGAGCTCGAGGGTGTCGTAGCCCTCGAAGCACGAGCTCTGCTCCGCGGCCAGCGCCGCGTAGCCGGCGCCCAGGGCGGCGTCGCCGCTGCCCTTCCAGGCCTCCCGGGAGCGCTCGCGCTGCACCCCCATGGCGGCGTCGAAGCCCGCCTGGTCGACGCCCAGGCCGTGGCCGCGCAGGATGTCCTCGGTGAGGTCGAGGGGGAACCCGTAGGTGTCGTAGAGGCGGAACGCGACGTCGCCGGCCAGCGCCGGGGCGCCGCGCTCCTTGCTCTCCTGGATCTCGTCCTCGAGGAGCGCCAGGCCCTTCGAGAGGGTCTCCAGGAAGCGCTCCTCCTCGCGGCGCACGCGGTCGGTCACGAAGGCGCGCCGCTCCACCAGCTCCGGGTAGGCGGCGCCCATCTCGTCGATCACCGCGTCGGCCACCGCGTGCAGGAACGGCTGCTCGAGACCCAGCAGCACGCCGTGGCGCGCCGCCCGGCGCAGGATGCGGCGCAGCACGTAGCCGCGCCCCTCGTTGCCCGGCAGCACCCCGTCGCCGATCAGGAACGAGATCGCCCGGGCGTGGTCCGCCACCACGCGCAGCGAGACGTCCTGCTCCGGGTCGTCGCCGAGGGCGACCCCCGAGAGGTCCTGGGCCCGGGCCAGGATCGGGGCGAACAGGTCGGTGTCGTAGACCCGCTCCACGCCCTGGATCACCGCGGTGGTGCGCTCGAGCCCGGCGCCGGTGTCGACGCAGGGCTTCGGCAGGGGCTTCTTCTCCCCGCTGGCGTCCCGGTCGAACTGCATGAAGACCAGGTTCCAGATCTCGAGGTAGCGGCCCGAGTCCGAGGAGGGATCGTCCTCGGCGAAGCCCTCCACGGGCCCGTGGTCCCAGTGGATCTCGGTGCAGGGCCCGCAGGGCCCCGTGTCGCCCATGGACCAGAAGTTCTCGGCCTCGTCGAGGCGGAAGATCCTGTCCCCCGGGATGCCGATCTCCCGCTCCCAGATGCGGTGGGCCTCGTCGTCCTCGCGGAACACGCTCACCACGAGCCGGTCGGCGGGCAGCCCGAAGGGCCCGGTCACCAGCTCCCACGCGAACGCGATGGCCTCCTGCTTGAAGTAGTCGCCGAAGGAGAAGTTCCCGAGCATCTCGAAGAAGGTGAGGTGCCGCGGCGTGCGCCCGACGTTCTCGAGGTCGTTGTGCTTGCCCGAGACGCGCATGCACTTCTGGGAGGAGGCCGCGCGCTTGTAGTCCCGCGCCTCCTCGCCGGTGAAGACCCGCTTGAAGGGCACCATGCCGGCGTTCACGAACAGCAGCGTGGGGTCCGACTCGGGGATCAGCGGAGCGCTCGCCACACGCCGGTGCCCGCGCTCCTCGAAGAAGCGCAGGAACGCCTCCCGAACCTCCCGCGCCGGCCTGCCCTGGCTCATGACTCCCCGACCCCCTCCTAAGTCCCCGAAGATAGGGCTTTTCCCCCGCCCACACAGGGGCGCGCGGGGGGTGGCCGGAGGGTAGCCCGTGGGGTTGGAGAGCCTAGTGGCGACGCCGGAGACGGGGCGGGGTGGCCTGCTCCGAATGGCTCGCGCTCCCGGCTCAGGAGCTCGGTAACGGCCGCACCGGCTCGCCGTCCTGACACGGGAGCCGCCAACGCGTGGGGCGCTCCGCTCGAGTTCTCCGCATTCCACCCCGCCCCGTCTCCGGCTCCGAGCCACGCGAACCACGCAGCCCCGAGCCCACCATCCATTCCCACACGGACCGAGGGGGCGCTGGAACCCTTGCGAAAGTGTTTCCAGAGCAACGAGTCGAAGAGCCACGCGAAGCAGGTGCGCGCGCGGGCCCGGGGGCGGCGGGGGGTGGGCGCAGCGAACTCAAGCGCAGCGCTCCCGCCAGCGGCAAGGCCCCAGGACGAGCACACCACCCTCACGGCACCCGGAGCCGGACCGCCCGCGCGAGCCATTCGCGGAGTCCACCCCCCGCCGTCCCCGGGCCCACTCGGATCTACGCGAAAGGAGCCGAGCTAGAACCGCTCGATGAAGTCCGGATCCCCGGAAGAGGAGCTGCCCGCATCGCCGGCGCCCTTCGTCTCCTCGGCCTTCTTCTCTTCGTCCTTGTCGAAGTCGTCCCAGGTGGCGTCGGAGGTCGAGGCGATGCCGCGGAAGCGCAGCGCGAAGTCGTCGGGGTTGGAGACGTGCTTGAGCGCCTCCTCGTAGGTGACGAGCTCCTGCTTGACGAGCTGCATCAGGGACTGGTCGAAGGTCTGCATGCCGTAGGTGGTGAAGCCCTTGGCGATGGCGTCGGGGAGCTCCTTGGTGCGCTCCTTGTCGCCGATGCACTCGCGGATGCGCGCCGTGGAGACCATGACCTCGAGAGCGGGCACGCGGCCCTTGCCGTCGGCGCGCGGCACCAGGCGCTGGGAGACCACCGCCTTCAGGATCGAGGCGAGCTGGAGCCGCACCTGCTTCTGCTGGTAGGGCGGGAACACGGAGATGATCCGGTTGATGGTCTCCGTGGCGTCGAGGGTGTGGAGCGTGCTCATCACGAGGTGGCCGGTCTCGGCGGCGGTGATGGCCGTCTCGATGGTCTCGAAGTCGCGCATCTCGCCCTCCAGGATCACGTCCGGGTCCTGGCGCAGCGCGGCGCGCAGGGCGGCGGCGAAGCTCTGGGTGTCCACGCCGATCTCGCGCTGGTTCACGATGGAGCGCC
>JANQFK010000063.1 GCA_028277885.1 Myxococcota bacterium | reverse complement strand
GGGTGCCGTGAGGGTGACGTGCTCGTCGCGATGCCTTGCCGCCGGCGTTGGCGCTGCGCTTGAGTTCGCTGCGCCACACCCCCCGCCGCCGCCGGGCGCGTGCTGTTCGCGGGTTCGATGGGCAGCGGCGCGGGGCGGGGGGACGGTATAGAGTCTCGCCTCTTTGTGGGGGCGATAGGAGGGTTCGTCATGGGTCTGCTCGATGGGAAGGTTGCGGTCGTTACGGGAGCCGGCGGGGGGATCGGGCGGGAGCATGCGTTGGCGCTGGCTCGGGAAGGGGCCCGGGTGGTGGTGAACGACCTGGGCGGGGCCCGGGACGGCGCGGGCAGCGGCAAGGCGATGGCGGACCAGGTGGTCGAGGAGATCGAGAAGGCCGGCGGCGAGGCCGCGCCGAGCTACGACGACGTCGCCACCGTGGAGGGCGGCCAGCGCATCGTGCAGACCGCCGTCGACCGCTTCGGCAAGCTCGACGTGCTGGTCAACAACGCCGGCATCCTGCGCGACAAGACCCTGGCCAAGATGACCGAGGACCAGTGGGACGTGGTGGTCGCCGTCCACCTGAAGGGGACCTACTGCGTGACCCAGCCCGCCTTCCTCCACATGAAGGAGCGGGGCGAGGGCGGCGTGATCATCAACACGTCGTCGACCTCGGGGCTCAACGGGAACTTCGGGCAGTGCAACTACGGCGCCGCCAAGGCGGGCATCGCCGGCTTCACCCGCTGCCTCGCCCTCGAGGGACAGCGCTACGGCATCCGCGCCTTCGCCCTGGCGCCCGTCGCGACGACGCGCCTCACCGAGGACCTGGCGATGTTCCAGGACGAGTCCTTCGCCGGGAAGATGGATCCCGCCCACATCGCGCCGCTGGTGGTCTTCCTGGCCAGCGACCTCGCCAAGGAGCTCACCAACCGGACGTTCTTCGTCGGCGGCGGGCGCATCGCCGAGATGAAGGTCGTGACGGCGCCGGGCTCGACGAAGACCGAGGAAGGCGGGCTCTGGCACCCCGACGAGATCGCGGCCCGGCTCGACGAGATCCTGCTGCCCGAGTGAGGGCGCTTCCAGGCGCACCGAGCCCCCAGGGAACGCGTTGCTGCCCCTCCGGCCAAGTGGTACACCCAGCCACGATGCCGGACGTCTCGTCTGCGACCGATCCGGTCCGCACCGCTTCCGCCGACGTCGCCGATCCCATCTCGGCGATGACGCCGCGCTTCAACTTCCTGTTCCGCTGGTTCGCGAAGCGCTGGTTCCGACACTTCGATCTCGACGACGCCACCGTGGCGCGCCTGCGCGAGCTCGAGGAGACGGGCTCGGTGGTGTACGTGATGCGCTACGCGAGCCGGCTCGACTACTTCCTGCTCAACACCCTGCTGGCCCGGGAGGGGCTGCGGCTCTCGGGCTTCGCCAACGGCATCCGCTTCTTCTACTACCGGCCGTTCCTCGCCGCGGCGCGCGCCTGGCTCGCCGGCCGCCGCCAGGCCGCGGAGACCCACAGCGACCCCGATCGCGAGCGCGCCCGGTTGCTGATGGAGGCCGGCGAGTCGATGTTCCTGTTCCTGCGCACCGCCCGGCTTCGCAACTGGCTGCGCGGGCGCCGCGCGGCGGTGGAGCAGGGGCGCCAGGAGCTAGACCTGCTGGCCGAGACGGTGCGCGGCGTCTGGAACGGCGGCCGGCCGGTCCACCTGGTCCCCATCGCGCTGTTCTGGAGCAAGGGGCCGCGCACCAGCCGGCGCTTCCTCAACCTCACCTACGGAACCCCGACGCGGCCCTCGGACATCGCCAAGGTCTCGTCCTTCCTGATCGCCTACCGCGACCTCGCCATCCACGTGGGCGAGCCCATCGACCTCGCCCAGTTCGTGGCCGAGCGGCGCCACGAAGGGCAGCGCGCGCTGGTGCGCAAGGTGCGCCGGGCGATCCTGCTGTTCCTCTACCGCGAGGAGCGCGCCGTGGAGGGCCCGATCCTGCGGCCGCGCCACAAGGTCCAGGAGCTGGTGCTCGGCCAGCCCGAGGTGGTCCGGGCGGTGGAGGAGCGCGCCCGGGAGCGCAAGGTCAGCATCGAGGCGGCGCGGGTCCAGGCGGAGAAGATGTTCCGCGAGATCGCCGCCAACATGAACTCCACGTTCTTCGCCATCGTGAACGTGGTCCTGACCTTCGTCTTTCGGCGCATGTTCCAGTCCATCGACGCCATGGGGATCGACAAGGTGGCGGAGTGCGCCAAGCGCCACCCCGTGGTCCTGGTCCCCAGCCACCGCTCCTACTTCGACTTCCTCATCATCTCGTGGCTCTTCTATCACAGCTACCTGGTGCCGCCGCACATCGCGGCCCGGGAGAACATGGGCTTCGGCCCCTTCGGCTTCGTGTTCCGGCGGGTGGGCGCCTTCTTCCTGCGCCGCTCCTTCGACGACCCGCTCTACAAGGAGATCTTCCGCCACTACCTCTCCTACCTCGTGAAGGAGGGGTTCACCCAGGAGTTCTTCATCGAGGGCGGGCGCTCGCGCACCGGCAAGACCCTGGCGCCGCGCCTCGGCATGGTGGCCTGGAACCTCGAGGCCTTCGCGCGCAGCGGGCGCAGCGACGTCTTCTTCGTCCCCATCGCCCTCACCTACGAGCGCCTCGTCGAGGAGGGCGCCATGGTGGACGAGCTCGAGGGCGGCCAGAAGCAGAGCGAGAGCACCCTCGGGCTGCTGCGGGCGCGCAAGTTCCTGCGCCGCCGCTTCGGCAGCGTGCACGTGAACTTCGGGGAGCCCCTGGCCCTCTCGGACGAGCTCACCGACCGCCGGGAGCTGTTCCTCGCCGAGGGCGGCGGCGATGAGGAGCAGGAGGAGCGGCGCCGCATCGTCGAGACCCTCGGCAACCGCATCGTCGAGCGGATCAACTGGGCGATGGTGGCCAACGCCACCTCGGTGGCGGCCTGCGCGCTGCTGGGCGAGCCCCACCGGGGCATGTTCCGCGCCGACCTCACCCGGCGCATGCGAGAGGTGATGGACCTGCTGCGCCTGCAGGACGTGCGCATGACCCCGGCCCTGGTGGCCGACGAGGGCGAGTTCACCGACTCCATCGCCTCCCTACTGCGCGACCAGATCCTCTCCACCACCCCCGATCCGCGCGGCGAGATCCTCTACTTCGAGGAGTCGCGCCGGCGTGCCCTCGACGTGTACCGGAACGTGCTGCTCCACTTCCTCTTCGCCCCCAGCCTGATGGCCCGGCGGCTGCTGCGCGGGACGAGCGTGGCCGAGCTGCGCGAGGAGGTGGGCTTCTGGCTCGACTTCTTCTACTCGGAGTTCTTCGCCCCCAAGGGCCTGGTGCTGGCGGCCCACTTCGACGCCTTCCTCGACTACTTCGAGCGCATCGGCGTCCTCGAGCGCCCGGGCGACGACCGCCTCGAGGTGACCGAGAAGGGGCGCAGCTACTTCGCGTTCCTGGGCGAGCAGACCCGCAGCATGCTCGAGTCCTACTACGTCACCTTCTCCGCCGTGCTGGCCGCCGAGGACGGCGTGACCTCGAAGCAGCTCGAGCAGGCCGCGAAGGAGCACTTCGAGCGCACGCGCCTGCTCGGCGAGGTGCAGCGCCGCGAGGCCTGGAACCCGGTCACCTACCGCAACGCGGTGGACCTGCTCGTGCGTCGCGGCGTGCTCGCCCTCGACGGCGCCGGAGAGGCCCGGCGGGAGCGGGTGGTGCGCCGCGGCCCGGCGGAAGCCGAGCTGCCGGCGCTCCACGAGCGGCTGGCGGCCACCCTTCGCGGGGGGTAGCTTCCGCCCTCCCATGGACCCCCTCGAGCGCCTCGATTTCGAGAAGCGCGGTGGCGTCGTGATGGCCATCGCGCAGGACGAAGCCACGGGCGAGGTCCTGATGACCGCCTTCATGAACGAGGCGTCCTTCCGCAAGACCCTCGAGACGGGGCAGGTGGTCTACTGGAGCACGTCCCGCGACCGCCTCTGGCACAAGGGCGAGGAGAGCGGGAACGTGCAGGTCGTGAAGGGCGTGTACGTGGACTGCGACGGCGACGCGGTGCTGCTGCGCGTCGAGCAGCGCGGCCGCGCCGCGTGCCACACGGGCAAGCGCAGCTGCTTCTCGTGGAAGCTCGACGCCGACCGCTGGGTGGACGTCGGCGAGCAGGTCTTCGACCCCGCCGAGGTGTACGGCCGGTGAGCGGAGACGAGCCCCGGCGCCTGCGCCTGGGGCTGCCCAAGGGCAGCCTCCAGGACACCACGGCCCGGCTCTTCGAGCGGGCCGGCTACGCGATCGACTTCCCGTCGCGCTCCTACTACCCCAACATCGACGACCCGGAGATCGAGTGCATCCTGATCCGGGCCCAGGAGATGGCCCGCTACGCGGAGCAGGGCGTGCTCGACGCGGGCATCACGGGCATCGACTGGGTGCTCGAGAACGGGGCCGACGTCGAGGAGATCGCCGACCTCGCCGCGCCCTGGCCCAACTACCGCACCGTGCGCTGGCTGCTCGCCGTGAAGGAGGGGTCCGAGATCCGCGAGGTGGGCGACCTCCAGGGCAAGCGCATCGCCACCGAGGCCGTGGGGCTGACGCGCCGCTACCTGGAGGCCCAAGGCGTGAAGGCCGAGGTGGAGTTCTCCTACGGCGCCACCGAGGTGAAGCCGCCGGTGCTGGCCGACGCCATCGTGGACGTCTCGGAGACCGGCTCGAGCATCCGCGCCAACAACCTGCGCGTCCTCGACACCGTGCTCGAGAGCACGCCCCGGCTGGTGGCCAACCGCGCGTCCTGGGCCGACCCCTGGAAGCGCGGCAAGCTCGAGCGCATCACGCTGATGCTGCGCGGCGCCATCGCGGCCGCCGGGCGCGTGGGCCTGATGATGAACGTGCCCCGCGACCGCCTCGATCGGGTGATCGAGCTGCTCCCCGCCCTCAGCACGCCCACCATCTCCACCCTGGCCGACGAGAGCTGGATCGCGCTCAACACCGTGGTGGAGGAGCGCGTGGTCCGCAGCCTGCTCCCGGACCTGGTGGAGGCCGGTGCCACCGGCATCGTCGAGTACCCGCTCAACAAGATCGTGGGCTGACCCGGTGCCCGGAGTGCTGAGGCGCCTGCTCCGGGCGCTTCCGGACTACTGGGTGCACGCCCGCCGCGGGCTCCTCCAGCGCCCCACCGGCGCCGAGGCGCTGCCGGTGGTCGTCCAGGGCGTGGTCCGGGAGCGGGGCCGGGTCCTGCTGGTGGTGCGGGTGGACCTGCGGGGCTGGGAGCTTCCCGGCGGCCACGTGATGCCCGGCGAGGAGCACGAGGCGGCGCTGGTTCGCGAGATCCGCGAGGAGACGGGCCTCGAGGTCGAGGTCGAGGGGCTCCGCGGCGAGTACCGGCGCACGGGCTTCCACCCGCACCTCGCCCGGGTGTTCGCGTGCCGGGCTCGCGGCGGACGGCTCCGCACCAGCAAGGAGACGCCGCGGGTGGCGTGGTGGGACCCCGCACGGCTGCCGGACACGCTGTTCCCCTGGTTCCGCCGTCCCCTCGAGGACGTCCTCGCGACGGACGCGGAGGTGGTGCGCCGGGACGAGCACCAGGGGATCGCCGCGATCTGGGCGGGCGCGCGCATCGACCTGCGCATGCGCCTGAGCGACGACCGGGCGGGCGGCGGGGACGTCGCCGGGGGCGAGGGGCCCGGGAGCTAGCGAGGGGCGCGCGGCCTTCCGCCGCGCAGACCGGCTAGCGGCCGACCTCGCGGAGGCCGCTCTGCTCGAGCTCCTTGCCGAGCTGGCGGACCTTGCGGATGAACTCCTCGAAGGGATCGTCGAAGGAGAGGATGATCTCGGTGGTGCGGGGGATCTCGTCGCCGTTGAGCAGGCCGCGGTAGCGGTTCAGGTTGGCCAGGATGGCCTCGGCGACCTTGAGGGCCCGCTTCTCGGTCTTGATCAGGGGCGACTGCAGGGTGTAGACGTTGTTGCGGCCCCACAGGCTCTCGTCGCGCACGATCGCGATCTCGCGGTAGACGCCGTTGATCGGATCGAAGTTGTACTCGACGCGGACCTCCTTGAAGATGTCCGAGTTGCCGGTGTAGAAGCCACGCTCCTTCTCCACCTTGCCGAGCTGCCGACAACGCGGGCAGTAGAAGGTGTCGCCGTGGTTGAGGAGGAATACGCCCTTGGCGTAGTCCTCGCACTCGGTGTTCTCGCAGTACCCGACGCCACGCTTCATGCTCGCCATGTCGTTGGTTCGCCTCCCGGCCTGGCTACCTTGCGCCTCGTGGGTCGCAGTCCCGGCCTGGGGGGTTCCCATGGCAAGCCCCGTGCCATGCGGCGTGTGGGGGGGCACCGCGACGTGGTTCCGTACGTTTCGACCCTCTAGCTGCCTCTCAGCTGCCCCGGCCCCGAGCCCCGGCGCAGGGGAACTCCCGCACCCTAGAGTAGAAGCCGGCTTCCACCCGACCGCCCGCAGACCGCCAGCCGCGCAATTTCATTCGCAGTTCCGTCACAATTCCAGCCTACCACCTCGCCGAGCCGGGCCGCACGCGCAACACCCCTCACAGGGGTGGGGAAAAGCACCAGAATTCGGAAAAAGTCGAACAACCGCCGCGATGTACGGGCTGGTGATGCTTATACTTCCGCCGCCACATTATTGTCAACCGGCATCTCGATTCCCCCCGGTTGGCGGGGACTTGGCGAGGGCCCTCCGCAGGGCGTTGCGTTCACGGGCGAGCTGAGCGCCGTAAATCAGCACACCCCCGACCACGACCGCGTAGGCGGCGACTACGTATCCCACGCCGGCTCCCCCGCCGCGGCGGCCGCCTCGGCCGCCTCCCGGGCCCGGCGGTCGCGCAGCCCGGCCACCTCCAGCCGGCGCGCGAAGAGGTGCCCGAAGGCCACCAGGCAGGTGACCACGCCCGCCAGGAAGGGCCAGCCCATCCCCTCGCCGAGGCTGTCGCCGCCCAGGTTCTCGGGATGGAGGGCGCGGCCGCCGGCGAGGTCGATGGCGAAGTAGTTGAGCGGGATCACCGCCAGGCCGGCGATGCCGTAGACCGCGGCGAAGCGGGCGGTGCGCTCGTCGCCCTCGGTGAAGCTGCGCAGCAGCAGGTAGGCGACGTAGACCAGGAAGAGCAGCAGGGAGAGGGTGAGGCGCAGGTCCCAGGTCCACCAGCGCCCCCAGGTTCCCTTGCCCCAGATCGGCCCGGTCGCGAGGAGCAGGGCGCAGAACAGCACGCCGACCTCGGCCGCCGAGATGGCGAAGCGGTCCCAGGCGGGATCCCGCCGGGCCAGGTAGACGGCGCCGCCCAGGGCGGTGAGGAAGAAGCCCAGGTAGGCCGCGAAGGCGCAGGGCGGATGCACGTAGAGGATCTTCTGCACGATCCCCTGCACGGCGTCCTCGGGCGCCTGCACCACCAGCAGCCCCCATACGATCGCGCAGGCGAGCAGCAGCCAGCCCGTGGGCGCCACGGCCCGGCGGGCGAGACGCTCGAGGCCGTCTTCCGGGGCCTCCGTGGAGAGGGTCGGGGGAGGGGTGCTCATTCGTCGAGGACGTACTCGAAGCCCAGGAACGAGACTATCAGAAACACGGCGTCGGTCACCGCCAGCAGGCGCAGCGCGTCGGCGGGCACCGTGCCCTCGGCGAGCAGCCCGTGGGTGGCCCGCACGGCGCCGAGCAGCACCGGCACCAGCAGCGGCAGCAGCAGCAGCGGCAGCATCACCTCGCGGTAGCTGGTCCGCACCGCGACCGCCGAGAACAGCGTGCCGATGGAGGCGAGCCCCAGCGCGCCCAGCAGTGCGATGCCGGAGAAGGGGAGCAGCACGGGCACCAGGTCGAGGTCGAAGGCGAGGGCGAAGGCCAGCGCGGCGAGGGCCTGGACCGCCACCAGCAGCACCAGGCTCGCCGCCGCCTTGCCGAGGTAGATCCAGCCCCGCTCCCCCGGCGCCAGGGCCAGGCCCGACAGCGCCTCGTTCTCGAGCTCGAGCGCGAAGGCGCGGTTCAGCCCGAGGATGGCGGCGAACACGTAGGCGACCCAGAGCAGGCCGGGCAGGTGCTCGCGGGTGGCCTCACCGCCCGCCGCGGGCCCGGCCGGGGCCGCGAAGTGGAAGATCACCACCACCAGCAGGGCGAACACCCCCATGGCGAGCACGCGGTCGCGGCTGCGCCACTCGATCAGCAGGTCCTTCCACAGCACCGCCCACATCAGGTTCACGGTCGGACCCCCACGGCGAGGCGCGGCGGCGAGGCGAGCCCGTTGCGGTAGCGCTCCTCGAGGGCGGCGCGGCTGCGCGCGACCTCCCGGGGCAGCAGCGCCGCGAAGCCACGCACCAGCAGGAGCGCTCGGTCGGCCAGGGAGGCCGCGCGCTCGAGGTCGTGGGTGGAGGCGACGATGGTGCGGCCCGCGCGGTGCAGCCCCGCGAGCCGGGCCTCGAGGGCCTCGGCGGCCCGGGGGTCCAGGCCCGAGAAGGGCTCGTCGAGCAGCAGGATCGGCGGGTCGTGGACCAGCGCCCGGGCGATGGCGACGCGCTGGGCGAGGCCCCGGGAGAGCGCGCCGGCCCGCTGGGAGGCGCAGGCCTCGAGCTCGGCCTCGGCGAGCAGGGCGTCGGCACGGCCCTCGGCGTCGGGCACGCCGAACAGGCGGCCCGCCAGCACCAGGTTCTCCCGGGCGGTGAGGGCGGGGTAGAGCAGGCTCGCGTGGGCGACGAGGCCCACCCCGCGGCGGCGCGCACGGCGATCGCCACCGCTCCCGTCGGCCCCCACCTCGAGGTGCCCCGCGCTCGGCCGGGAGAGCCCGGCGAGCATGCGCAGCAGGGTGGTCTTGCCGGCGCCGTTGGGACCCAGCACCACGACCAGCTCGCCGGCCGCCACCTCGAGGTCGAGGGGCCGCAGGGCCACCGCCGCACCGAAGCGCTTCTCGAGTCCGCGGGCCACGATGGCCGGCGGGCTCATGCGCGCGCCTCGCTCTCCGGCGGCGCGGCCAGGGGAGCGCCGCAGCTCGCGCAGAAGCGGTCCTCGGGCCGCACCTCGGCTCCGCAGCGCGCGCAGGTCGGCTCGACGCTCGCGGGCGGAGCGTCCCGTCGCGCCTGGGCGGACTCCTTCTCCGCGCGCAGCAGTGCGACCGCCCGGGCGCGCATCTCGTCGCGCATGGCGGCGTAGTCCTCGTCCTCGATCTTGTCGGTCTCGTGGTCGTGCTCGAGGTCGTGGAGCGCGGCGTAGAGCGCGTCGCGCTCGCGGCGGGCGGCGCTCTCGCCTTCGCCCTCCGGGACGGCGGGAGCGCCGGACGAGCGGCGCAGCGGCGCCACCACGGCGCCGATCACCCCGACGCTCAGCACCGCGAAGACCAGCAGGCTCGCGCGCTGCGAGAGCGAGGCGCGCCGGGGCAGGGTGCGGACCGAGAGCCGCACCTGCTCCTCGGCGCCCACCTCGAAGGCCTCGAGGTGGGCGTAGGTGCGGTCCGGCGTGCGCACCGGCCGGCGCCGGTGCAGGCGGTCCGACTCGAGGAGCAGGTCGCCGGTGTCGGCCACGTAGATCGAGACCAGCGGCACCGCGGCGCCGAAGCGCCGCCCGAAGCTCTCGCCCGCGTCGAGCTCGTACTGGAGCGAGAGCGTGCTCTCGCCCGGAGGCAGGGGCCCGAGCAGCGAGAGCCCGCCCGACGGGTCCGCCACCAGCCCGAGGCTCGAGGCGTCGGCGGAGAAGCGCAGCTGCCGCGCGCCCTCGGGCACGGGCACGTGGACCAGCCGCGCGCCCGGTGCGGCGACCACCCGCTCGTCCCCGGTCACCTCGACGACGTGCTCCTCGCGCACGCGCACCACCGCGGCGTCGAGGTCGAGGATCACCCGCGCCTCGGCGCGCGAGACCCGCGAGGCGTCGCGGCTCGCCGGCGGCACGGGCAGCGAGAGCGCGAGCCGGCGGCGCGGCGCCGGTCCCTCGTAGCGTCGGTAGGGACGTCCGTCGATCTCGGTCTCGCCGGCGTCCACGAGGCCCGGCGCCTCGGGCTGGGGCCCCGACGCGGCGGCGAGCACCACGAGGCGGTGCGGCGCCGTCGCGATCTCGCGGGAGAGCACCAGCTCGCCGGCGCCGGCGGGGACCCCGTAGGCGTACTCGAGGTCCTGGGGCCCGGCGAAGACCGGTCCGAACCAGCGCAGCACCCCGGCCTCCCGCACCAGGCCCTCGGGCGGGATGCCGAGGGGTGTGCGGAAGTCGCCGGCGCCCTCGGGCAGGCGCATCTCCACGCCGGGGCGCGCCCCGGCGCGCGCCTCGGCGGGCACGTAGACGGTGCGCGGGCCCGGGTTCCGGACCGACAGGGTCTCGGTCACGTTGAGCGAGCCGCCCAGGAAGTCGAGGCGCAGGCGGAGCTCGTCGAGCACGAGGGCGGAGGGGTCGCGGGTGACGTCGGCGACGCGGACCTCCACCTCGCGCAGGGTCTCGCCCGGCGCGAAGCGGATGCGGGCGCCGGGGTAGGGCACGCCCTCGAAGCGCGCGCCCACCAGGTAGGCGACGTCCTGGGCGGCGGAGAGGCCCTCGAAGACGAAGCTGCCGTCGGGCGTGCTGCGGCCCGCGCGCAGCCCGGGCTGCCCCGAGGCCGAGAGCGCGTAGAGCAGCAGCTCCACGCCGCCCGTCGCCTCGGGCCGGGTCGGGTGCACGACCTGGCCGCGGATGCTGGCCGGGCCCGAGGGAACGTCCGGAGGAGCCGCCGGCGGCGCGGGCGCCTGGGCGAGGGAGGCCGTGCCGGTGAGCAGCCCGAGGCCGATCAGCCACCGGGCGAGCACCCGGGCGGCGCCGCGGCGGCTCATGCCGCGCGCTCCGCCCGGCCGCGTTGGGGGTGGGGCCACATGATGGCGAGGGTCCCGAGCACGAAGGTCCAGCCCCCGATCCAGATCCAGTTCACCAGCGGGTTCCGGTAGACCTTGAGGGTGGCGGAGCCGTCGGGCTCGAGGGCGGTGAGGATCACGTAGAGATCCTCGCCCAGGGTCGAGTAGACCGACGGGATCGAGGCGGGCTGCTGCTCCAGCCAGTACATGCGCTTCTCCGGCGCCATCACGCCCACGGGCTCGCCGTCCTCGTAGAGGGCGAGCCGCGCCTGGGCGCCGCCGTAGTGCTGCTCGGGGATCGGTCGCGCCGTCAGGTACTCGAGGCGGTAGCCGTTCATCTCGACGCTGCCGCCGGGCGAGAGGTTCTCGAGGCGCTCCTCGTTGAAGGCCGCGCCCGCGATCCCGACCAGGATGAAGACCACCCCGAGGTGCACCACGTAGCCGCCGTAGCGGCGCTGGTTGCGGCGCAGCAGCACGCCCAGGGCCTGCACGGGGCCCTCGCCGCGGCGCATGCGCGCGCGGATCGCCCGGGCGTACTCCTGGCCGATGGCGACGACGACGAAGCCCGACAGGCTCCAGGTCACCAGCGGGTAGAAGCCGACGCGCCCGCCGAGGGCCACCCCCACCGCCGCGCAGGTGGCGAGGCCGGCCAGCGTGGGCCACACGAACTGGCGCCGCAGGCTCTTCCAGGACGCCTTGCGCCAGGCGATCAGCGGCCCCACCCCGGTGAGGAGGAGCAGCGCCAGCGCGAGGGGCGCGGAGAGCGCGTTGAAGAAGGCAGGGCCGATCAGGATCTCGCGGCCCGTGAGCCAGTCCGAGACCTTGGGGAACAGCGTGCCCCAGAAGACGATGGCCAGGATGCCCATGAAGAGCCAGTTGTTGACCAGGAAGCCCGACTCCCGCGACACCACGGACTCGAGCCGGTTGGGGCTGCGCAGCTCGTTGCGGCGCCAGAGCAGGGCCGCGGCGAAGCTGCCGCCGGTCGCCAGCACGTAGCCCAGGAACAGGATCCCGAAGATCTCGGTCTGGGCGAAGGCGTGCACGGACTGCACGAGGCCGCTGCGGGTGAGCATGGTGCCGAACAGGCACAGCGTGTAGGTGAGGCCCACCAGCGCCAGGTTCCAGATGCGCAGCATGTCGCGCTTCTCCTGGATCATCACCGAGTGCAGGTAGGCGGTGGCGGCGAGCCAGGGCATGAAGGACGCGTTCTCCACCGGGTCCCAGGCCCAGTAGCCGCCCCAGCCCAGCACCTCGTAGGCCCAGCGTCCGCCGAGCAGGATGCCGATGGAGAGGAAGAACCAGGCGAAGAGGGTCCAGCGCCGGGTGGTGCGCAGCCAGGCGGTGCCGAGCTCGCCGGTCACCAGGGCGGCGAGGCCGAAGGCGAAGGGCACCGCGAAGCCCACCAGGCCGGTGTAGAGCATCAGCGGGTGGATCATCATCACCGGGTGCTGGAGCAGGGGGTTCAGCCCGTTGCCGTCGGAGAGCACCTGGTCCGGAGGCAGCTTGTCGAAGGGGTTGCTGACGAAGTTCAGCATCACCGCGAAGAAGACGCAGTTCGCCAGGAGCACGGCGCAAACCCAGGGCATCAGGGTGCGGTTCGCGCGCCGCGTCACCCAAACGGTGGCGGCCGCGTAGGCGGTGAGCATCCAGAGCCAGAGCAGCAGCGAGCCGGCCTGGCCGCCCCACAGCGCGGCGACGCGGTAGGGCGTGTCCATGCCGCGCGCCGAGTGGGCGGCCACGTAGGAGAGGCTGAAGTCGTTGCCCAGGAAGGCCGCGAACAGGATGCCGATGGCGAGGCTCGCCAGGCCGAAGGCGGCGAGCACGCTGCGCTCGGCGGCCCGGGTGAAGTCCTCACGCCGGGCGACCCCGGCGTAGACGCCGATGGCGGTGCCGAGCGCCGCCAGCAGCAGCAGCAGTCGCAACGCGTAGTGACCGAGATCGGACACGGGGGACTCCTCGTCAGTTCCGGAGAGCGCGGCTTCGGGTGTGCGGAAGGGAGCCTGCGCCGGGGAGCGCGCTCAGAGCGTCGCCGCTTCGGCCTCGGCCTCGGCGGCGGCCGCCTCGAACTTCGACGGGCACTTGGCCAGCAGGTTCGAGGCGTGGAAGACGCCACCCGCGCCCTCCAGGCGGCCCTCCACCACCACCTCGGCGCCGTCCTTGAAGAGGTCCGGCGTCTCGAGGCTCGCGTACACGACGGGTAGCGTGTTGGCCGCCTCGCCCGCGGCGTGGGGGGGCTCGCTCTGGACCCGGAAGCGGACCTGCTTGCCCGTCACGTCGCGCTCGATCGAGCCCGTCGCCACGTAGCCGTGCACCCGCACGGCGCGTCCGGTCTCGCCGGCGGCCTGGAACTCCTCCAGGGTCTGGAAGTACTGGAAGCTCCCCTCCTCGACCTGGGCCCAGGCGAACCAGCCGAGCAGCACCGCCACCGCGGCGGCTCCCAACGCGATCTGGACTCCCTTCGACACGCTGGAACCCTATCCACTCGGGCCTTCCGGGTCAAACCGTCCGAGCCCGAAACCTCCATGAAATCAAAAGGTTGCTCGCTCGTCTCGCTTGACACCGGGAGGGTGCGGGGCTACTCCGCCCCCGTGAGCGTGCGCCTGGCCGACCGCGTCGCCGAGATCCGTCCCTTCCTCGCCATGGAGGTGATGGAGCGGGCCTTCGCCCTCGAGAAGCAGGGGGCCCGGGTGCTCCACCTGGAGATCGGGGAGCCCGACTTCGCCCCGCCCCGCGCCGCCTCGGCGGCCGTCGAGGCGGCCCTCGCCGGGGGCCACACCCACTACACGGACAGCCGCGGCGTCGACGACCTGCGTGCCGCCATCGCCGAGGACAAGGCCCGCCGCACGGGCGTATCGGTGGACCCCGGCCGGGTGATCGTGACCAACGGCACGTCGCCCGCCATGCTGCTGGTCTTCTCCCTGCTGGTGAACCCCGGCGACGAGGTGATCGTCGCCGCGCCCCACTACCCCTGCTACCCGAACTTCATCCGCTTCTGCGGCGGCGTCCCGGTGCCGGTGCGCTGCGACCCCGAGGACGGCTTCCGGCTCCACGCCGAGCGGGTGCGCGCCGCCACCACGCCCCGCACCCGCGCCCTGGTGGTGGCCTCGCCCGCGAACCCCACGGGTGCGGTGCAGAGCGCCGAGGACCTCGCCGCCCTCGCCGAGCTGGGCCTGCCCATCCTCTCCGACGAGATCTACGACGGCCTCGTCTACGACGGCGCCCACGCCACCTCGGCCCTCGAGGTGACCGACCACGCCTTCGTGTTCGACGGCTTCTCGAAGCGCTACGCGATGACGGGCTTCCGCCTCGGCTACGCGATCGCTCCGCCCGACGCGGTGCGCGGCCTCCAGGTGTTGCAGCAGAACCTGTTCATCTCCGCCAACGACTTCGTGCAGCGGGCCGGCATCGCGGCCCTGCGCGAGGGCGAGGCCACGGTGCGCGAGATGCGGGCCGCCTACGAGCGCCGCCGCGGCCTGCTGGTGGAGGGCCTGCGCAAGCTCGGCTTCGGCGTGCCCGTGCCGCCCCGGGGCGCCTTCTACGTGCTCGCCGACGCGCGGCGCTTCGGCGCGGACTCCCTGCGCCTCGCGAACGAGCTGCTGGAGAGCGTCCACGTGGCCACCTGCCCGGGCATCGACTTCGGCCCCGAGGCCGAGGGCTTCCTGCGCTTCTGCTACGCGGCGTCGGAGGAGACGATCGGCGAGGCCCTCGAGCGCCTCGCCGGCGCGCTCGCGTGAGGGTCCGCGAGGCGGCCCTCGAGGCGACCGCCGCCCGGGTGGCCGACCTCCCCGAGCCGGGCGCTCCCGAGGTGGCCTTCCTGGGCCGCTCCAACGTGGGCAAGTCGAGCCTGCTGAACCGCCTGGCGGGCCGGAAGCGCCTGGCGCGCACCAGCTCGACCCCGGGCAAGACGCGCCTGCTCCACGTCTACCGCGTCGAGGACGAGAAGCGCGCCCTGCGCCTGGTGGACCTGCCCGGCTACGGCTGGGCGAAGGTGTCGAAGGCGGAGCGCCGCGGCTGGCGCACCCTGGTCGAGGGCTACCTCGGCGCCCGCGGCCCGCTCCGCCTCGCGATCCTGCTCCAGGACCTGCGCCGCGACCCCACCGACGACGAGACGGAGCTCCTCGACTGGCTCGCCCAACGCGGCGTCCCCACCGTCGTCGCCCTCACCAAGGTCGACAAGCTCAAGCCCATGCGCCGAGCCGAGCGCGCGCGCTCTCTCCGCGAAGCCTTCGGTCTCGAACCCGACGACGTCGTCGCCACCTCGGCCGAGACCGGGGCGGGGATCCCCGAGCTCTGGAAGGTGATCGACTCGCTGACGCGGTAGCGGCTCTCGGTGCAGGCATCCGAGTCCGGTCGGCGGCGGGGGGTGTGTCTCCGCGAATGGCTCGCGCGGGCGATCCGGCTCCGGGTGCCGTGAGGGTGACGTGCTCGTCGCGATGCCTTGCCGCCGGCGTTGGCGCTGC
>JANQFK010000062.1 GCA_028277885.1 Myxococcota bacterium | reverse complement strand
GCAGCGCCAACGCCGGCGGCAAGGCATCGCGACGAGCACGTCACCCTCACGGCACCCGGAGCCGGATCGCCCGCGCGAGCCATTCGCGGAGACACACCCGCCGCCGCCGACCGGACTCGGATGCCGGCACCGCGCCGCTACGTGAACAAGATGGTCCGCAGCCGCTCGAACGCCCGAAACCCGAGGGACGAGTAGAGAGCCTCGCCCGCCACGTTCCCTTCGACCACCGCCAGCTGCACGTGGTCCGCCCGCTCGGCGAAGGCCGCGCGGCACAGGGAGGAGACGCCCGCCGCGGCGAAGCCCCGGCGCCGGAAGTCGGGCCAGGTGTAGACGCCCTGGAGCAGCCAGCCCTGTGCGGCGCGCACGTCGGCGTAGCCCGCGAAGCGCGGCGCTCCCTCGTACTCCAGCACCTGGGCGCGTCCCAGACGGCCCGCGACCCAGCGCCGGAACCCCTCGACGTCGCCCTCGAAGGGGTCCGGGCGGTCCTCCTCGCGGAGGCTGGCGCGCGCCGCCTCCACCAGCGCGTCGAGGTCCTCGGGGACGGCGCCCCGGGTGCGCGTGCCCGGCGGCGGATCCACCAGGCGCGCCTCGCCGGGCTGCACCGCGAACGCGATCTCGGTCCGGTCGAGCAGGGCCCGGCGCCCGTGGGAGCGCACCCGCTCCCAGATGCGCGCGGCCTCGTCCTCCCGGGTCTTCACCAGCCCGGTGACGCCGCCGGCGAGGTGGGGAACCAGCGCCTCCACCGCCTCGTCGGGGGCGCCCGCCGAGATCGCGATGGCGGGCTGCACCGAGGCCAGGGCCTCGAGCTCGCCCTCGGCCCAGGCGGCGAGGACCCGAGTGCGCATCTCCCCGGGCACCGGCGACTGGCCCAGGCGCAGCACCGCGTCCACCAGGATCAGGTTCGAGGCCGGGTCCCGGGAGAGCAGCGCGAGGGCGGGCTCTCGCTCCCCCCGCCGGAGCGGGCGGACCTTGAGCCCCGACCCCACCGTGGTGGCGCTCCCCGGCTCACGGGGTCCCCGTCATTCGATCACCGCCAGGACCGCGCCCTCCTCGACGCTGTCGCCCTCGGCGACCCGGATCTCGGCGACCCGCCCCGCGCACGGCGCCTCCACCGGGATCTCCATCTTCATGGACTCGAGGATGAGGATCACCTCCTCCTCGGCCACCTCGTCCCCCACCGCCTTCTCGATCTTCCAGACGTTGCCCGTGATCTGCGCCTCGACCTGGACCGGCATCGCTCCTCCCGGCTTCGCGCGGGTGCGCCGCGGCCCCGGAACCCCTCCGTCCCGGGCCCCGCGGGCGCGCCGTTCCGTATACCACAGCCGGGGGCGTCCCCGGGCTCGGTCCGTGCCCGTGCCGCATCCGTCGCCTATCCTCGCCGCCCTTCCCGCAGACCCCCGCGTTCCGTCTTCGGGAGTCGCCGGGATCCACCGGGCGACGCCGGAGGGGCCATGCTCGAGACCCTGACCCGCGGCTTCCAGAGCGCGCGAGAGCGCCTCCAGGGCGTGCGCTCCCTGTCCGAAGACAACATCGACGAGGCCCTGCGCGACGTCCGGATGTCGCTGCTCGAGGCGGACGTCGACTTCAAGGTCACCAAGGACTTCCTGGCGCGGGTGAAGGAGCGCGCCCTCGGGGAGAAGGTCACGACCCGGGTGCGCGACGCCTCGGGCCGGGTCCACAAGGCCACGCCGGGCCAGCACTTCGTGGGGATCTGCGAGCAGGAGCTGAGCGCGCTGATGGGGCCGGTCGACCCGTCCCTGGCGCGCGGCCCCCGCGGCGTCACCTCGGTGATGCTGGTGGGCCTCCAGGGCGTCGGCAAGACCACCGTGGCGGCGAAGCTGGCCCGCCACCTGGTGCGCGAGGGGATGCGGCCGCTGCTCGTGGCCGCCGACGTCCAGCGCCCCGCCGCGGTGCTCCAGCTCCAGCAGCTCGGCCAGCGCATCGACGTCCCGGTGCACGTCGGCGCCCCGGGCGACTCCCCGGTCGCGATCTGCCGGGCCGCGACGGATCGCGCCCGCGACGCCGGCCTGAACGCCATCGTCTACGACACCGCCGGCCGCCTGGCCGTGGACGACGAGCTGATGGCGGAGCTCGAGGAGATCTCCAGCTCGGTGTCGCCCGCCAACACGGTGCTGGTGTGCGACTCGCTCATGGGCCGCGACGCCGTGAACGTCGCCCAGGCCTTCTCCGAGCGCCTGAAGCTCGACGGCCTGGTGCTCACCAAGCTCGACGGCGACGGCCGCGGCGGCGCCGCCCTCGCGGTCAAGGCCGTGACCGGCGTGCCCATCAAGTTCATCGGCACCGGCGAGGCGCTCGACCGCCTGGAGCCCTTCCGGCCCGAGGGCCTCGCCTCGCGGATCCTCGGCATGGGCGACGTGGTCGGCCTGGTGCGCGACTTCGAGGCCGTGGTCGACGAGAAGGAGGCCGAGGAGGACGCCGAGCGCATCCTGAAGGGCCAGTTCGGCATGGACGACCTGCTGAAGCAGCTGCGCACCATCCAGAAGATGGGCCCCCTGCGCGAGGTCTTCGCCCGCATGCCCATGTTCGGCTCCATGGCGGACCAGGTGGACGAGCGCGAGCTCACCAAGGTCGAGTCCATGATCCAGTCCATGACGCGCCACGAGCGCGCCCGGCCCGAGGTGATCGACAAGAGCCGCGCCCAGCGCATCGCCGGTGGCTGCGGGCGCCGCGCCAAGGAGGTCCACGACCTCGTCAAGCGCTTCGGCCAGATGCGCGACCTGATGGCCAACCTGGGCGGGGGCGGCGGCGGGATGCGGATCCCCGGCATGGGGAACCTCTCGGCGGCGGGCGCCGGCGGGCTCGACCCCTCGGCCCTGCTCGGCGCCCCCGGGATGGGGGGCGGGGGCGGCCGCAGCCAGGCCCGCTCCCGGGGCAGCCACAAGCAACAGAAGCGCAAGCGCAAGCAGGCCAAGCGCGACCGCCGGAAGGGGCGGCGCAAGTAACCGGGCCAGCCCACGGGGCCACTCACACGGAGGGAAAACGACCCACCCCCGCACCCCCTGTGGCGGATCAGGTCCCGACCGGTTCCGCCGATGAATCACCCGACCATGCTGCGTCGCATCCTCGTCCCCGTCGGGCTCCTTCTCGTCCTCCTGGCCGCCGTCCAGGCGGGAGCGGACCCGTCGCTCTTCCCGCGCCCCGCCGCCCTCGAGCCCCGCGTGGTCTTCTGGACCCGCATCTACACCGAGGTGGACACCTCGGGCGGCCTGATCCACGACACCGGCAACCTGGGTGTGGTGTACGAGCGCATCTCGCTGCCGCCGGGCCTCTCCTCCCGGGCGCGCGAGCGCCGCATCGACGCGGTGCGCGACCGCTACAAGGCGATCCTGCGCAAGCTCGCCACGGGCAAGCGCAGCGGGCTCTCCAGCGAGGAGCAGCGCGTGCGCGCGATGTTCCCGCCGGGCGTCAGCAACGCCACCCTGCAGCGGGCCTCGAAGCGGATCCGCTTCCAGCTCGGCCAGGCGGACAAGTTCCGCGCCGGCCTGGTGCGCATGGGCCGCTGGGAGGACTACATCCGCCAGGTGCTGCGCGAGCGCGGGCTGCCCGCGGAGCTCGTGGCGCTGCCCCACGTCGAGTCCTCCTACAACCCCAAGGCGGTGTCCCACGCCGGCGCCTCGGGGATCTGGCAGTTCACCCGCTCCACGGGCCGCCGCTTCATGCGCGTGGACCACGTGGTGGACGAGCGCCGCGACCCCTTCCTCGCCACCGTGGCGGCGGCGCGGCTGCTGAAGCAGAACTACGACTCCACCGGGACCTGGCCCCTCGCCATCACCTCCTACAACCACGGCGCCGCGGGCATGCGGCGCGCGGTGCGGAAGCTCGGCACCCGGGACATGTCCGTCATCGTCGAGAAGTACCGCAGCCGCAGCTTCGGCTTCGCGTCCCAGAACTTCTACACCGAGTTCCTGGCGGCCCTCGACGTGGAGACGAACCCGGAGCGCTGGTTCGGCCCCATCACGAAGGACCTGCCCGAGCAGCCGACCATCGTCGTGCTCGACGACTACTTCAAGGCCACCACCCTGGCGCGCAGCTTCGGGCTCTCCCTCGACGTGCTGCGGGAGCACAACCCGGCGCTGCTGAGCTCGGTCTGGAAGGGTCAGAAGCTCGTGCCGAGCTCCTACGGGCTGCGCCTGCCCCCGGGCGGCACCAGGGCCCCCGAGGTGGTGCTGGCCAGCGTGCCCGCCTCCGAGCGCTTCACCCAGCAGGTCCGGGACCGCACCTACCGGGTGCGCCGCGGCGACACCCTCTCCAAGATCGCGCGCCGCTTCGGCGTGCGGGAGTCGACCCTGGCCCGGGCCAACGGCCTGCGCAACCGCCACCGCATCCACGTGGGCCAGGTCCTGGAGATCCCGGGCAAGGCGCCGCGCAGCGTGGCCCAGGCCAAGCCCAAGCCCGCCCCCAAGGCGAAGAGCGGGGCGCGCAAGCCCAGGAACATCGTCAAGGCGACCCCGATCCGCGAGGCGATCCCCGCCAACGGCCTCTACAAGGTGCGGCGCGGCGACAACCTCGCCGAGATCGCGCGCCGCTTCGGCGTGAGCCAGAGCGACCTCGCGGCGGCCAACCGGCTGCGCAACCGCAACCACATCCGGGTCGGGCAGGTGCTGCGCATCCCCGGCGGCTCGGGCAGCGCCGAGCACGTGCGGCCCGGCGTCTACACCGTGCGCAAGGGCGACACCCTCGACGGCATCGCACGGCGCTTCGGCGTGAGCCAGCGCGCCATCCTGGAGCTGAACGAGCTGCGCAGCCGGCACCGCATCCAGGTGGGCCAGCGCCTCTACCTGCCGGCGGGGAGCCGGCCCGCGCAGGTCGCGAAGGCGGCCGCGTCCGCTCCGGCCCCCACCGCGGCGAAGGCGGCGAAGCCCGCGCCCGCCAGGGCGCCCGAGCCGAAGCCCGCCAGGGCGCCCGCCCCGCCGCCCGCCGCGAAGCCCACGCCGACGCCCGCTCCCGCCGCGACGGCGACCGCGACGGCCCCGGCTCCGCCCGCGGCCCCGGCCAGCGTGCCCCGGCCCCACACCAGCGAGCGCTACGCGGTCTCGGGCAGCACGATCCGCGTGCAGCCCGACGAGACCCTCGGCCACTACGCCGAGTGGCTCGACACCACCGCGAGCTCCCTGCGCCGGCTCAACGGCATCAAGTCCTCGCGCCGCCTGCGCCTCGGCCAGGAGCTGCGCCTGGACCTCTCCCGGGTCGGGGCCGCGGGCTTCGAGGAGCGCCGCCGGGCCCACCACCGCGACCTGCAGTCGCGCTTCTACGGCGACTGGCAGATCGCGGGAACCCGCGAGTACGTGCTGCGCCGCGGCGACACCCTCTGGGCGCTCTCCAATGGGCGCGAGGGCGTGCCCGCCTGGCTGCTCCTCGCCTACAACCCCGGCGTGGACTTCGCCCAGCTGCGGGCGGGCCAGCGCGTCACCATCCCGCGCCTCGAGAAGCGCTCCTAGGCGGCCGACCCGGCGCGGGTCGGACTCCGGGTCGGGCTAGGGATCGACCTCGAGCTCGTCGGCGCCCACCTGGAAGACCGTCTCGTCGGGCAGACGGATCGCGGTGAGCGGTCCGCCGTAGGCGGCTCCGGTGTCCACGCCGATGCTGAAGGGCTCGTTCCAGCGCACCCCGAAGTCGGAGCGCGGCGTGTGGCCGTAGACGATCGTGACCCCGAGCTGGTGGGGCAGGTCGATGGTGGTGCGGTTCCAGAGCAGGTCCTGCATGCGCGAGCGGCGCAGGGCGTAGTGGAGGTCGCCGGACTCGAGGGCCTTGCGGCCCAGCCCGGCGTGCACGAACAGGTAGTCGCCGTCCAGCGCGTAGGGGACCAGGCGCTCGAAGAAGCGGCGGTGCTTGTCGGGCAGCTCGAAGGGCTTCGAGGGATCCTCCCGGTCGAAGTAGCCGTAGCTCGCCAGGGTGCGGTCGCCCCCGTTCATCAGGAAGGCGTCGCCGCCGAACCAGGCGCTGCCGGACCAGCCCAGGAAGTCCAGGAACATGGACTCGTGGTTTCCGACCAGGAACGTGCAGGGATAGGCCTCGCCCAGCTCGATCAGGCGCTCCACCACGCCGAAGGAGTCGGGCCCCCGGTCCACGTAGTCGCCCAGGAACACCAGGCGGTCGTCCGGGGCGAGGTCGAGCCGCTCGATCAGGGCCTCGAGCTTGCGCAGCTCCCCGTGGATGTCGCCGATCGCGTAGAGCATGGCTGCTCGGGACTCTTCGGCCGGTGGGCGGCACGCCTTGATCCGGGCTCCCGGGCGGCGAGCTGTCCGCAGGCGGCGTCGATGTCGGCCCCACGACTGCGGCGCAGGGTCACGGTGACGCCGTGGCGCGCCAGGGCGCCGAGGAAGCGGTCCACCACCTCGTCCGCCGGGGGCGCGTAGGCGGCGTCCGGGTGGGGGTTCATGGGGATGACGTTCACCTTCGAGGGGAGGCCGTGGAGCAGCTTCGCGAGGCGGCGCGCGTCGGCGACCGAGTCGTTCACCCCGGCGAGGAGCGTGTACTCGAAGAAGACCGGCCGGCGCCGCGAGAGGCCCGGCAGCTCGCGCAGGGCGTCGAGCAGCACGGCCAGCGGGAAGCGCGCGTTGAGCGGCACGAGCTCGTCGCGCACCGCGTCGGTGGTGGCGTGGAGCGAGACCGCGAGGTTCACCGGAACCTGCTCGAGCAGCACGGGGATCTTCGGCACCAGGCCGGCGGTGGAGACCGTGACGCGCCGGGGCGCGAAGCCGAAGCCCTTGGGATGCTGCAGGGTGCGGACCGACTCGACCACGGCGGGGAGGTTCAGCAGCGGCTCGCCCATCCCCATGTAGACGACGTTGGTGACGTCGCGCACCGCCCCCCCGGAGCCGGCCAGCACCTCGCGCATGCGGCAGACCTGGTCGACGATCTCCGCGGTGGAGAGGTTGCGCGTGAAGCCCAGGGCCCCGGTGGCGCAGAACGAGCAGGCCAGGGGGCAGCCCACCTGGGTGGAGACGCACAGCGTGGTGCGCTCCTCCTCGGGGATCAGCACGGCCTCGAGCACGGCGCCGTCGCCGGTGCGCAGGGCGGCCTTCGTGGTGCCGTCGGTGGAGCGCTCCACCGACACCACCTCGAGGGCGCGCGTCGTCCACTCCTCGGCGAGCCGCTCTCGCAGCCCGCGGTCGAGGTCCGTCATGGCGCGGGGATCCTCCACCCCGCGGCCGTAGAGCCAGCCGGCGACCTGGTCGGCGCGGTAGGCGGGCAGGCCGTCCCGGGCCAGGCGCTCGCGCAGCGCGCCGGGCGAGAAGTCCTTCAGGTTGGGGCGCGGGTCGCTCATCGCCGGCGGTAGGTCCAGAAGTGGAGCGCCCTGCCCTCCCTGCGCCACTCGAGCTCGTAGGCGGTGGGGAGTCGCCCGGGCACGTCGCGCAGGAAGCGCTCCGGGGCCAGGGCGTTCTCGAGGCGCGGCTCCCCGGCCAGCGCCTCGTCGATGGCCTCGGCGTAGTCGGCGTGGTCCGTGGCCACGTGGAGCTCGCCGCCGGGCACGAGCCGGTCGGCCAGCCGGGCCACCAGCGGCGGCTGCACGAGGCGGCGCCGGTGGTGGCGCTTCTTGGGCCAGGGGTCCGGGAAGTTGATCCAGAACTCCTGCACCGAGCCCTCGGCCAGCAGGTCCCGCACCACCTCCTCGCCCGTGGCCTCGACCAGGCGCACGTTGCCGAGCTCCGTGCGGGCCAGGCGCCGCGCCATCTTGAGCACGCGCTTGAACGACACCTCGACCCCGACGTGGGCGAGGCCGGGCCGCGACTCGGCGAGGTGCAGCAGGAACTCGCCGCGGCCGAAGCCGATCTCGACCGCGAGGCGCAGCGGCGCGGCGAGGTCCGGCGCGAACAGCGCCGGCCAGCCCTTCTCGCGCACCTCGTCCGGGGACACGCGCCGGTCGGGGCCCGGGATGTCGTACTTGAGCTTGCGCGCCACCGCGCACCTCCGGGGGAGGTCCGAGACTAGCGGAAGCCCGGCAGCCCTCCGTCCGCGACGCGGCGGGAGCGGCCCGGGAGCAGCATGCCGAGCGCCGGGAAGCGCGGCAGGGCGGGCAGGAGATCCACGGGCGCGGGCTCCGACGGGTGCAGCCCGGCCAGGCGGCGCACCTCGCGCAGCGCCTCGAGGGGGCCACCCAGGGCGTCCACGAGCCCATGGCGGTGGGCCTGGGCGCCGCTCCACACCCGTCCCCGGGCGAGCCGCTCGAGCCGCTCCCGCTCGACGCCGCGCCCCGCCTCGACGCGGTCGAGGAACAGCGCGTAGAGGCTCTTCATCTCGTCGCGCACGGCGCGGCGCTCCTCGGGCGTGAAGCCCCGGGTCTCCGAGGTGAGGCCGGCCCGGGCACCGCGCTCGACGCCGTCCTTGGCGAGGCCGAGGCGCTCGTAGAGGCCGGAGAGGTCGAGCTTGCCGCCCACCACGCCGATCGAGCCGGTGATGGTGGCGGGCTCGGCGAGCACGCGGTCCGCGCCGGCGGCGACGTAGTAGCCGCCCGACGCCGCGACCTCGCCGAAGGACGCCACCACCGGCTTCTCCCGGCGCAGCTGCTGGACCGCCCGCCAGATGGCGTCGGACGCGACCGCGTCGCCGCCGGGACTGTCGACGCGCAGCACCACGCCGCGCACCTCGGGGCTGCTGGCCAGCTGGGCGAGGAGCCGGCGGTAGGGATCCGCCGCCATGCCGCGCAGGCCGCCGCCGCCGTGCACCGAGCCCTCGGCGACCACGTAGGCGATGCGCGAGGGCGGCCCGCCGAAGGGCCGCCAGCCCGCGGTGGCGACGCGCAGGGCGTGGTAGGGCGCCGCGTCCACGGCGCGCACGCGCCCGCCGCCCCGGGGCGGCGCCAGCCGCTCGAGCTCCGCCTCGAGCTCGTCGGCGTGGAGGCAGGCGTCGGCGAGGCCGGCCTCGACGGCGGCGCGGGCGCCGAAGGGCCCCCGGTCCACGAGCTCCCGCACCTCCGCGGCATCGAGCCCGCGGCCCGCCGCGATCGCCGAGACCAGCGCCTCGAAGCGGTCGTCGAGCAGGGCCTCCAGCTGCTCGCGCTGCTCGGGCGACATGGCCTCGCGGGTGAAGGTCTCGCCGGCGCTCTTGAAGTCGCCCACGCGCACCACGCTCGGCCGCACCCCGACGCGCTCGAGCAGCCCCTTGGCGAACCAGGTCTCGAGGCGCAGCCCGACCAGGGCCACGGAGCCCGCCTCGGGCAGCAGCAGGCGGCTCGCGCCGCTGGCCGCCACCAGGTCGGCGGTGGAGAGCCGCTCGCCCCAGCCCACCACGGGCCGCTTCTCCGCGCAGGAGGCGAGTGCGCGACCCAGGGCCTGGGCGGCGGCGAGGCCGGGGACGCGACCGCCGAAGCGCACCAGCACGCCGTCCACCTGGGGATCCGAGGCGGCGTGCTCGAGGGCGCCGAGCACGTGGACCAGGGGCAGCGCGGGGCGCGCGCCGAAGCGCGGCGAGGGCAGCTCCTCGACGGGCGCGCTCAGGTCGAGGCGCAGCCAGAAGCCGGCGCGGGCGGGCAGCGCGAAGCGCGCCGCCGTGCGCCGCCCGAGCGCACCGGCGCCGACGCGCAGCCGCCGCACGCCGGGCCCACGCGCCAGGGGTGCCCTCATCGGCGCGAGGCCGCCCGCCGCCGGGACACGAAGTCCACCATCAGGAAGTCGCCCAGGCGACCGGGGGTGCTGTAGAAGGCGCGGCCCCGGTTGATCTCGGTCATGCGCTCGACGAAGCCCACCAGCTCCGGTGCGTCGTCGAGCATGAAGGTGTTGATGGTGACGCCGCGGCGGGTGATGCGGCGCACGGTCTTGAGGGTCTCGGCCACGGCGTGGGGCGACACGCCGCCGAAGCCCATGGGCCACTCCACGTGGAGCTCGCCTCCGGCCTTGTAGGCGGTGGGCTGCCCGTCGGTCACCACCAGCACCTGGGGGCTCGCGCAGGGGTGCTGCGCGATCAGGCGCTCGGCGACCAGGAGCCCGTCCTGGAGGTTGGTGAACGGGTCGCCCATGTCCCAGGTGGCCAGCGGCAGCTCGCGCACCGAGAGCTCCCGCGCCCGGGTCGAGAAGCCCACCACGAAGAAGGCGTCCCGGGGGAAGCGGGTGCGGATCAGGTGGTCCAGGGCGAGGGCGACACGCTTGGCCGCCGCGAAGCGCCCCGCCCAGGACATCGACCAGCTCATGTCGAGGAGCAGCACCGTGGTGGTCTCGGTGCCGAAGTCCCGCTCCCGGATCGCGAAGTCCTCCACCTCGAGGGGCACCGGGAAGCCGCTCCCGGAGCCCGGCCGCGGCTCCGCGAGGGCGCTGCGCCGCACCCCGTTCAGCACCGTGCGCACCGGATCGAGGTCGAGGGGGTCGCCGAAGACGAAGGGCCGGGTCTCGTCGGGGCGCGGCGTGGAGACGCCGCGCTCGGCGACCTCGTGGGCGCCGCGGCGCCCCTGGCGCAGGCGGCCGTAGACCGCCGCCAGGGCCTGCTCGCCCACCCGGCGGATCGCCCGCGGCGTGAGCTCGAGGCCCCCCTCGCCGGGGCGCAGCAGGCCGGCGCCGGTGAGGCGGTCCTCGAGGTCGCGCAGCAGCACGAAGGAGCGCACGCCCTCCTCGGAGAGCAGCTGGGCGAGCTCCTCGGGCGAGAGCGAGCGCAGGTTCCCCTCGGCGAGGTCGCGGCCGAGCTGCTCCAGGGCCTCGATGCGCTCGCGGATCTCCTGGGCGGTCTCGTAGTCGGCGGACTCGGGCCCCCGGAAGCGCTCGCCGTGGCTGCGCTGGAACTCCTCGAGGGCGCGCAGGCGATCGAGCTCCTCGAGCAGCTCCGCGAACCCCGCGCCGGCCTCGGCGTCGGCGAACTCGTGGTCGCGGAAGCGCTCGACGCGGCGGGAGAGCGGCTCGGCCTCGCCGCCCTCGGCGTGGCGCCGCGCCAGGAACTCGTTGCAGCGCTCGGACTCGAGCCCGTGGTCGCGCCGCTGGGCGCGCTCCTCGCGGTCGAGGATCGACTCCAGGCGCTCCGCCAGCTCGCGGGTGGCCGCGTCGAGCCGGTAGCGCTCGTAGAGCGCCTCGGCCTCCCGGCGCAGCTCCTCCATGAGCTCCCGGGTCCCCATCACGCGCATGTCCTGCCCGGCCAGCTCGAAGCCGTGCTCGCGCATCCAGCGGAGCGCCTCGTCGACGTCGAGGCCCTCCATCAGCAGGTCCGAGAGGGCGTCGAGGGCCTGGCGCGGGTCCAGGGAGAAGCGCTCCTGGGTGTCGTCCCAGCGGCTGTAGCGCCAGACCTTCACGGGGAGCGGCTCACGCCGGCCCGTAGCGGGCGGCGCCGTCCGAGGCGCGCTTGTTGAGCCGGTTCGACAGGTGCAGCCCCTCCAGGATGAACTCGATCGCCGAGGCCAGGCGCGGCGCCGAGTCACCGCCGGCCAGGTGGGCGGCGGCCTCGCGCAGGCCGCGGATCTCGTCGAGCCCCTCGAGGTACTCCTCGGCGGGCAGGTCGGCGGAGACCTCCACCGCCCAGCCCTGCTGGAACGACTCCACCACCGAGGCCACGCCTTCGAGCGGCACCCGCGCGTCGAACACGCTGCGGGTCGCGCGCTTCATCAGGTCGGTCACGATCTCGTCGTCGCTGCGATCGCTCCCGGCGTACTCGAGCTCGAGCTTGCCGGCGGTGGAGGTGACCAGCGCCTCCAGGTCGCTGATCCGGGGCACCGCCTCGCTCTCGCCCCGGCGCAGGGCCCGGCGCACCGCGTTGGCGACGAGGGTCTCGTGGTTGGCGATGGACATGCGCACCGACACGCCCGAGGTCTGGTTCACGTCGGGGCTGCTGCGCGCCTGGAGGGTGAGCTCCCCCACCAGGTCCTCCATGAAGGCGGGCACGTGCACCGCGACGCCGGGCGCGGCGGGCAGGCGCGCCTCCTGGCGCACCACGGCCAGCTCGAGCTCCCGGGTGCGCGGATAGTGGGTGCGGATCTGCGCGGCGTAGCGGTCCTTCAGGGGCGTGATGATGCGGCCGCGGCTGGTGTAGTCCTCGGGGTTCGCGCTGGCGACCACGAACACGTCGAGGGGCAGCCGCACCCGGTAGCCCTTCACCTGGACGTCGCGCTCCTGCATCACGTTGAACAGGCCCACCTGCACCTTCTCCGTCAGGTCGGGCAGCTCGTTGATGCAGAAGATCCCGCGGTTGGTGCGGGGCAGCAGGCCGAAGTGGATGGTGGTCTCGTCGGCGAGGGAGCGTCCCTGGGCCACCTTCACCGGGTCGACGTCGCCGATCAGGTCCCCGATGGAGACGTCGGGGGTGGCGAGCTTCTCGACGTAGCGCTCCTCCCGCGGGATCCAGGCGATCTCGGTGGCGTCCCCGTGCTCCGCCACGGCGCGCCGGGCCTCGGCGGACACCGGGGCCAGGGGGTCGTCGTGGATCTCGCTGCCCGCCACGACGGGCAGCCAGGGGTCGAGGAGCTCGGCGAGGGCGCGGATCATGCGGGACTTCGCCTGGCCGCGCTCCCCCAGGAAGATCAGGTCGTGGCCGCACAGCAGCGCGTTCTCGACCGCCGGGACCACGCTGTCGTCGTAGCCCAGGATGCCGGGGAAGAGCGCCTCGCCGCGGCGCAGGCGCTCGAGCAGGTTCGCGCGCAGCTCCTCGCGCACCGGGCGCGAGTGCCAGCCCGAGGCGCGCAGCTCGCCGAGGGTGCGGGCGGGAGGGGGGCTCGGGGTCATGGGCTCTCCGGGCGCGGCTAGCGCGGCGCCGTTCCGGTCCGCATGCGCACGCGGTGCTGGATGATCTCGAAGCGGCCGCCGTCGTTGCGCAGCAGGTCGCGCGGCAGATTCGCGGCGGCGATCATCTGCCGCACGCTCTCGATGCGCTCGTCGGTGGTCGGGTGGCTCGACAGGAAGGCCGGCACGTTGCCGCCGCCGCCCTGGTTCTTCAGGGTGGAGAAGAAGGTCACCAGGCCGTTCGGGTGGAAGCCCGCCTTGGGCAGCACCTCCACCGCGAAGGCGTCGGCCTCGCGCTCGGCGTCCCGGGTGAAGGTGTTGAGGTAGGACATGGCCCCCAGCCCGCCGAGCACGTTGGCGGCGCCCGCCCAGTTGCCGCCGGCCAGGATGCCGGTCACCAGCACGGCCGCCTGGTGGGCGATGCCCGTGTTGCGGCGGCGATTGTAGTTCTGGGCCACGTGGCGCATGGCGACGTGGCCCACCTCGTGGGCCATCACGCCGGCCACCTCGGAGACGTTGCGCGCGTTCAACAGGATGCCCGTGTTGATGTAGATGTGGCCGGCGGGCGCCGCGAAGGCGTTGATCTCCGGGTCCTCGATGACGTAGAAGCTGTAGGGGAAGGGCTGGGCGCCCGCCGAGTCGACGATGGCGCGACCGATCTGCTCGACGTAGCTCTCCACCATCTCGTCGCGGAAGAAGGTGATCTCGCGCCGGATCTCACGGGAGAACTCGTCGCCGAGGGCCCGCTCCTGGTCGATGCTGATGGTTCCGCAGCCGAGCAGGAGCAGCGCCGCCAGGAGCGCTCCGATCCGCGGGCTAGAACAGGTCGGCCACATCCATCGGGTCCTTCTTGCGCAGGGTCTCGGTCACGTGCCGGATGATCGAGAGCACCGAGAGGTCGAAGTCGTCGTTCTCCACGATGGGCACGTCGTGCTGCTCGGCGAGCTCGAGCAGGTGGTTCTGGATGCGGCCGATGGACTCGAGGTTCTCGAGGTAGCGGTGGGGCGGGCGCTCCTTGGCGGCGCGCCCCCGGGTCGCGAAGCGGTCGGCGATCTTCGAGAGGTCGAGGACCGCGACCAGCAGGAAGATCAGGTCCGCCTTGTCGCGGTAGGCCTCGAGGTCGATGGAGCCGGGCACCACCGAGACGCCGTCCAGGATCAGGTTCTGGTTCTCCGCCACGGCGCGGTCGATCATGGCGCGGACGCCGACGGAGACGATGTCGGCCTGGGAGCTGAAGCCACCGATCACGGGGTCCGCGCCGGGCGCGCTGGCCGGGTCGCCCACGGCGCGGTGGGCGTCGAAGGACGAGGCGTGGATGGCGGGCACCAGGTCCGGCGAGAGCATGATGCGCATCACCTGGCGGATCGCGTCGGTGGAGATCACCCGGGCCACGCCGAGGCGGTGCCCCACCTCGAGGGCGAGGGCGGTCTTGCCCACCCCCGTGGCGCCGCCGAGCAGCAGGATCACGGGGCGCTCGGGCTCCTGGTAGCGGCGCCAGGCCAGGTAGCGCTCGGCCACCTTGGGACCCAGGCGCTGGTGCAGGGTCTGGTAGGCGACGCCGCGCAGCTCGTGGCGATCGATGGCGCGCTGCTCGCGGCGCAGCAGCTCCCCCTCGATCTCGCGCGCCACGTCGAAGGCGTCGCTCGGCTCGATGGCGGCGGCCAGCAGCGACTGGCTGAGGAAGCCCTTCGAGAAGGGCAGCTCGCCGGACGAGCCCTTGACCTGGATCTGGGGCGGCTGGCGCGCCTCGACCCGGGCCTCGCGCAGCGCGTCGGGGTCGGCGACGGCCTCGATGGCGGCGACGATCTCCTTGCGGCCCACCACCGCCTCTCCCCGCAGGCGCTTCCGCACCGCCACCGCGACCTGGTAGGCCTCCTGGAAGTCGAAGCCCCGGGCCATCAGGGAGTGGATCAGGATGCCGCGCATGAAGGGGCGGCGGCCGGCCTCGTCCTCGACCCACAGCCGCCCATCGGCCCCCTCGGGCCGCGAGGGCTGCTTGGGACGCGGCTCCCCCCTGGTCACGAGGCCAGGCTACCCCACGGTCCCGGGGTCGGCGAGGTCGTTCCCGTAAGGGGAAATCCCCGCGATCCGGGGTCAGAAGCCCGTAATTGCGACAAATTCGCATCGATTTGGGTTGACTCGATGGAGAACACGGTTCTAGCTTCCAGCGCGACGGCACAGGGGGGGTCGTCGACTTGACCACGGCCACGGGCCACGACGGGGATCGCTACCGCAGCGGCGAGGTCGCCCAGATGCTGGGCATCTCGCGGCGCCAGCTCCAGTACTGGGCGCGCACCGACCTGGTGCGGCCTTCCTGCCAGACCCCGGGTGGCCACCACCGCTACACCTTTCGCGATCTGGTGGCCCTGAAGGCCGCCAAGCGGCTGCTCGAGGCCGGCGTCTCGGTGCAGCGGATCCGGCGGAGCATCCAGGCGCTCCGGCGGACGCTTCCCCAGGTGGATCACCCGCTCGCCGAGCTCGTGCTGGTCGCGACCGGCGACGTGGTGCTGGTGATGCACGGGGAAGGCGCCTTCGAGGCCGTGACCGGTCAGGAGTGGGTCTTCGAGGTGGCGCGCTTCGAGCGGGAGGTCGCGGCCTTCCGTCGGAGCGAGGGCGCGGACCGCAACGCACCGCGCGCCGCGCCCTCCTCGCCGGCCCGCGCCCGGGCCGGCTAGCTGGGAGGGCAGGTCCGGGCACGGGTGGAGCCCGGATCGCTGCGCTGGCGTTCCCCCGACCCCCCGGCGGCAGGAGCCGCCGACGGAACGCTCCCGAACCGGACGGCGCGGGAGCGGGAGGGATCGGACGCCATGCGAACCATCGCGATCGTCAACCAGAAGGGTGGCTGCGGGAAGACCACCACCACCGTGAACCTCGCGGGCTGCCTCGAGGCCGAAGGAGCCCGGGTGCTGGTGGTGGACATCGATCCCCAGGCCCACGCCACGCTGGCCCTGGGCCTCGAGCCCGAGGCCCTCGACGAGAACCTCTACGAGGTGCTCGCGGAGCCCGGCGGCGACGCGCGCCTGGGCCCGGTGATCCAGGAGGTGCGCGAGGGCCTCCACGTGGCGCCGTCGGGCATCGTGCTCTCCGCCCTCGAGCAGAGGCTCGCCGGCGAGCGGGCCGACACCCGCACCGAGCGCCTCGCCGGCGCCCTCGAGACCGTGGCCGACCGCTACGACTACGCGCTGATCGACTGCCCGCCGAACGTCGGGATCCTGACCTTCAACGCCCTGCGCGCGGCCCGCGAGGTGATCGTCCCCCTCGAGACGAGCTTCTTCGCCATCGACGGCGTGCAGAAGCTGCTCGAGACCATCGCGCTGCTCGCCAACCGCATCGGGCACGAGCTCACCGTGCGGATCCTGCCGACCCTGTACGACGGGCGCACCCGCTACGCCCGGGAGACCCTGGCGGAGATCCGCAAGCTCTTCGGCGACCTGTGCTTCGACACCGTGATCCGCGCCAACGTGAAGCTGCGCGAGGCCGCGCGCCGCGGTCTCCCCATCATCCGCTTCGCCCGCTCCGCCAACGGAGCCGTGGACTACGCCGCCCTCGCCGTCGAGGTGACCGCCCTCGGCGCCGACGCCGACGCGATCGACGCACCGCTGCGGCCCGCCGCGATGGCTCCCGAAGCCGGTCCGATCCACACCCGGGAGGTGGTGGTCGAGTTCCGCGACCCGCGGGCCGCGGACGTGCGCATCGCCGGGGACTTCAACGGCTGGGTGCCCGACAAGGGGGTGCAGTCCCGGGTCGACTCCGACGGGCCGGCCCGCGTGTGGCGCAAGGTGCTGCACCTCGCCCCGGGCACCTACCAGTACCGCTACGTGGTGGACGGGGAGTGGCGCTCGGACCCGGACAACCCGCGCTCCGTGGCGGGACCCGTGGGCGGAAAGAACTCGGTCCTCGTGGTGAGCTGAGCGCGCGGGTCCCGCGACCCGCCGCTCCGAGAATCGGCTGGAAGGAGCCCCCCGTTTGGCGCGCGAGCTCGGCGACGTCCTGCACTACTTCCTCGACGGCGCCGACGGCGAAGAGCCCGCGCCCCGGGAGCCCCTCACGCCCCGCGCCGATCCGCCCTGGCTCGCCGTCCCCCTCGACCCGCGCGACGTGGTGCGCGCGGCCTTCGTCTGGAACCTGGCCGTGGAGGTGGCGCGCACCGGGGCGTCGGCCACGGTGATCGCGCCGCGCGGGGTGGACGCCGAATCCCTGTGGCCCGCGCCGGGGGTGGGGCCGCTCGGGACCGAGCTCGTGCTGTGCGGGGCGCGCGGCCTCGAGGAGCTCGCCGCCACCGCCCGGGAGCTCGGCGAGTCGCGGGGCTGGGGACGCGGGAAGCCGGGGCTGGCGCTGCTCTGCGTTCCCGTCGACTGGCTCGCCCCGCCCGCCCGGGAGCTGCCGCGCTGGTCCCTGCTCTTCACCACGCCCGACCCCCGCGAGCTCCAGGCGACCTACCGCCTGGTGGAGAGCCTGGTGCGCGGCGCCCCCGAGGCCCGCGTCGGGGTCACGATCCACGGCGTCGCCAGCATCGACGACGCGCGCCAGGCCTTCGGGCGCCTCGCCGCCGCCGCGGAGCAGAACCTCGGGCGCGGCCTGCTCAGCTACGGCCTGCTCCTCGACGACCTCGACGTCTACCGCGCCATCGTGAACCTGCGTCCCATCGGGCTGGCCCATCCCCAGTCCCGCGGCGCCCGGGCGGTGCGCGACGTGGCGAGGCTCCTGCTGGAGGACGCCGCGGAGGACGCCCGTGGCTGAGAGCCGCGCACCCCGACCGCCCCGCTCCGCCCTGCTGCGCGCCATCGGCGAGGCGCTCGTGGAGCTCGACCCGCCGCTCAGCGTGGTGGCCGAGCGGGTGCTGGGCCTCGACGCCCGCATCGACCTCGTCGCCCGGGACGAGCGGGGCGGCGTCGTCGTGGTTTGCGTGGCCGCCGAGGGCGACGACCTCGCCCGCTTCACCGACGCCCTCGCCCAGCGCGCCTGGCTCGAGCCCCGCCTCGCCGACTGGCGGCAGCTCGCTCCCGGGCTCGGCCTGGATCCCGGCCGCGGGGTGCGCGCCCTGCTGCTGGCCCCGCGGCTCGATCCGCGGGTGCTGGCCGCCGCCCAGGGCCTGGGGGGAGCGCCGATCGAGCCGGCCGTCTACCGCGCCCGCCGCACCGCGACGGGCTGGGCCGTGGAGCTCGAGCCCGTGGGGCCCGCCGAGCCCGGCCCCGACGCCTGGGCCCCGGCCCTGGAGTCGGTCTTCCGGACGGGGCTCGAGGAGGACGACCTCGGCGAGGCGGGCTCCGAGGCGCCCTCAGGAGCGTTCTGAGCGGGCGGGAGGCCCCGCGGGGTGCCTCTTTTCGGCAGCCGGCAACTTTTTTCGTCGATCGGTGACATTTTTTGACACCCCGTCGCCCGACCTCGTCACTACCACAATGGGGGATGGGACGTGCGCCGGCGTGCCGGTGCGCCAGGGAAGGGAACCATGGCTGCTGCGAATGCTGCGCTTCCGGAGCCGCTCTCCGACGCCGAGCTGATCGACCGCTTGCGCACGGGAGACCGCGCCTCCTTCGAGATCTTGTACGAGCGCTACTTCCCTCGGGTCTACAGCTTCGTCTCCAAGCGGATGGCGAGCCGGGCGGACGCCGAGGAGACCGTGCAAGAGGTCTTCGTCAACGTCTTCTCGTCGATCCACGGCTTCCGGGGCGAGGCGCCCTTCGCCGCCTGGCTGTTCGGGTTGACCCGCCGGACCATCGCCGGCCGCTACAAGAAGAAGCGACACGACATGGTTCCGTTGCCCGAGACCGAGCCGGACAACGCCAACCTTCCCGGCGCCGTGAGCCGCGACCCGAATCCGCACGAGGCCTACGAGTGCAACGAGACCATGCAGCGCATGGAGACGGCCATCCGGCAGGACCTGACGCCGGAGCAGCGCCTGCTCTTCCAGCTGCACCACCTCCAGGACCGCTCGATCCAGGAGATCGCCGAGGCTCTCGACAAGAGCGAGGACTCGGTGAAGTCCCACCTGTACCGGGCGCGGAAGGCCCTGCTCGCGCGTTAGAATGGCGGCGTGAAGCCGCCCGCCCCGTTTGCGCTCGACCCGAGCGAGCCCCTCTCCTTCCAGGTGCTCTCCCACGAGGAGCCCCGGCCCTTCGAGGCCGCGGCCCAGGTGCGCTTCGAGCTCACCAGCCGCGGCGACCGGGTGCCCGGCCGGCTCCAGCTTCCCACCGGGCCGATCCCCTTCCCGCTGGTGATCACCGCCCACGACCTGGGCGGCTCCAAGGACTCGACCGCGACGGACGCGCTGTTCGCCGCCTGGGCGGGGCGCGGCGCCGCGGTGGCCGCCGTGGACCTGCCGCTCCACGGCGAGCGCGCCAGCGCGAAGCTGAGTCGGCGCTTCCTGGCGCTCCTCGACGGCGCGGCGGTGCTCGAGTCGTTCGACGCCGAGCTGTGGATCGACTTCGTGCGCCAGGCCGTGAGCGACCTGCGTCGCAGCGTCGAGGCCCTCACCGCCCACGAGTCCATCGACGCCTCGCGGGTGGGCTTCGCGGGCTTCGGCCTGGGGAGCATCGTGGGCGCGCCCTTCTGCGCCGAGGAGCCCCGGATCCGCGCCGTCGCCCTGGCGCGGGGCCGCGGCGGGGTGGGGCCGGTGGCGGTGGACCCCATCGCCCACGTGGCGCGCCTCTCCCCGCGCCCCGTGCTGTTCGTGGACCCCCGGCCCGCGGAGCCCGGTGCCGAGGCGCTCCACGAGGCGGCGGGGGAGCCGAAGCAGGTGCAGCGGCTCGACGCCGACGACGACGGCCTCGAGCCCATGTGGAAGTTCCTGGCGGAGCGCCTCGCGATCTAGGAGGCCGACCCAGGATGGGTCGGCTTCCGCCGCAAAGCGAGCCCGAAGGGCTCGCTCAGCCAGGCCGGCGAGTCTCGGCGGACGCGAGCCGCCGCCTAGGACGACGCGTGCGCCCCGGCGCCCGGCGGATTGCGCAGGGCGAGGAGCGTGCCGCCCACGACCAGCACCGGCATGGCGAGCAGGTTCAGGCCCGGCACCGCGCAGACCAGGAAGGCGGCACCGCCGTAGCCCAGGGTCGCGCCGCGGTTCGCGAGCAGCCACGCGCGCTTCTCGCGGAAGGAGAGCCGGCGGCGGTCGAGGGTGTAGCTCGCGTACTCGAGGGGCAGGAAGAACACGGCCAGCAGGGTCATGGCCGGCGGCGCCAGGAGCTGGCCGCCGGGCACCAGCCAGAGCAGCGCCACGGCGCCGAGGGCCAGCGCGAAGAAGACGAGCCGCCGCGCCTCCTGCCCCAGTGCGCGCAGCCCCTCGCGGACCGCGCCCGCGAGGCCGTCCCCCTCGGCCTCGACCACGGCTCCCGTCTCGATCTCCTCCACGCGCCGCGCCAGCAGGTCGTGGAAGGGAGAGGCGAGCAGGCTCGCGACGAGCAGCGCGGCCACCAGCACCACGGCGGCGGCGGCGAGGAAGAGCAGCTGCTCGGCGAGCCACAGCAGGGCCCGGGCCGGACCCACCCAGAGCCAGGTGTACCAGGCGCCCGCCGTCACCGTGGGGAGCCACGGGGAGAGCGCGGCGCGGATCTCCTCCGCGCCCCCCACCACGACCGCGAGGGCGCCGCCGACGGCCAGCAGGGAGAGCACGAAGGGAACGCCCGCCGGCCCCCACAGCCGGCGCTCCCGCCACAGCAGACCCAGGGCCTCGAAGGGCAGGCCGACGGCGTCGGCGACGCGCGTCACCACGGCCGCCCCCGGGCCCGGCGGCGGCGCGCTCCGGCGCGGGGACCCGCCCACGGCGCTGTGCTACCGGTCGCGGGTCCCGCGGGTCCGGACCCCGAAGGAGGAGCCGTCATGCCGTCGCCTGCCATCGTCGCGTCCCTGGGAGCGCTGGGGCTCGCCCTCGTCCCCGCCTGCGGACCCGGCCCTGCGGAAGGCCCGGCCGCGGCCGGCTCCCCCGCCGCCGCGGAGGCCGTCGCGGCCTACGTCGCCGGGGACCCGATCACGGTCGCGGAACTCGACGACCGCATCAAGAACGAGCTCCACGAGCTGCGCCTCCAGTCCCTCCAGCGCATGATCGACGAGCGGCTGCTCGAGGCCGAGACCGAGGCGCGCGGCCTCTCCGCCGAGGAGCTGCTGGCCGAGAGCAGCGGCGAGGTCGCGATCGGCGACGCCGAGGTGCGGGAGTTCTACGACGCCAACGCGGCCCGCATGGCGGGCCGCTCCTTCGAGGAGGTGGAGGAGCGCATCCGCGGGCTGCTCGAGCAGCAGAAGAAGGCCCAGGGACAGCGCGCCCTCATCGCCCGGCTGCGCGAGTCCGCCGGCGTCGAGATCGCCCTGGAGGCGCCGCGCTTCGACGTCGAGGCCGTGGGACCGGGCCTCGGCCCCGACGGCGCGCCGATCACCATCGTGGAGTTCAGCGACTACGAGTGTCCGTACTGCAAGCGCGCCGAGCCCGTCGTGAAGCAGATCCTCGAGCGCTACCCCGAGCAGGTGCGCTTCGTGTACCGCCACTTCCCGCTGGGCTTCCACGCCCAGGCGAAGGGCGCCGCCGAGGCCGCGAGCTGCGCCGACGAGCAGGGGCGCTTCTGGGAGTACCACGCCATGCTCTTCGAGAAGTCCCCGGCCCTCGATGCCGAGGCGCTGCGCCGCTACGCGGCGGAGCTGGGACTCGACGCCGAGCGCTTCGGCAGCTGCCTCGACGAGGGCCGCGTGAGCGAGGTGGTGCAGAACGACCTGGAGGCCGGCCAGCGGCTCGGGGTGCAGGGAACGCCCGCCTTCTTCGTGAACGGCGTGCGGCTCTCGGGCGCGCGGCCCTTCGAGGACTTCGAGCGCCTGATCGAGCGCGAGCTGAAGGCCGCGGAAGACGCGTCCTGATCCGGGAGGACGCCCCGGCGCGGGGCGGCCGACGCCGCGGAGCGGGCTGAGCGAGCTCTTCGGCCTCGCTTTGCGGCGGAAGCCGACCCATCCCGGGTCGGCCTTCCTAGCCGGCCGCCTCCATGGCGGCGAGCAGGCGATCGCGCTCGCTGCGCATGCGCGCCTCGGAGTCGGCCTCGAGGTTGAGCCGCACCACGGGCTCGGTGTTCGACGCGCGCAGGTTGAACCACCAGTCCGGGTAGCGCACCAGCAGGCCGTCGAGCTTGAGCACCTCGGGCGCGCCGGCGTGCTCCGCCTCGATGCGGGCCAGGAAGCCGGGCGGGTCCGCCACGGGCTTGCTGATCTCGCCGCTGGTCGCGTAGCGGCGCAGCGGCGCGACGAGCTCCGAGAGCGGCTTGCGCTCCTGGGAGAGCACGTCGACCAGGGCGAGGAAGGCCGCGAGGCCGTCGTCCGCCACCAGGGTGTCGGAGAAGCGGAAGTAGAAGTGGCCCGAGAGCTCGCCGGCGAAGATCGCGCCGCTCTCGCGCATCTGGGCCTTGATGAAGGAGTGGCCCACCCGACACATCTCCGCGACGCCCCCGGCCGCCTCGATGTCCTCGGCGGTGGCGCGGCTCGAGCGCAGGTCGTAGAGCACCCGCGCGCCGGGCTGGCGCCGCAGCTGGGCCCGGGCCAGCAGCGCGGTCACCAGGTCCGAGGCCACGGGCTCGCCGGACGGGTCCACGAAGCAGGCACGGTCGGCGTCGCCGTCGAAGGCCACGCCGAAGTCGCAACCCGCCTTCGTCACCGCGGCGCGCAGGTCGGCGAGGTTCTCCACCTTGAGGGGATCCGCGGGGTGGTTGGGGAAGGTGCAGTCGGGCTCGAAGTAGAGCCGCTCCACCTCGAGGGGCAGTCGCTCGAGCAGCGGCTCGAGCCCCACCGCAGCCATGCCGTTGCCGCAGTCGATGGCGACGCGCAGCGGCGCCGGCCCCTCGAGCCCCCGAAGCAGGTGGTCGACGTAGGCGTCCACCACCGCGGCCTCGCGCCGGCCGCCGCGGACCGGCGCCTCCGGTCGGCCGGTGTCGCCCGCGAGGCGCTCGATGTCGCGCAGCCCGCTCGCCTCGCCGATCGGCACGGCGTGGGGACCGCAGACCTTGAAGCCGTTGTACTGGGACGGGTTGTGGGAGGCCGTCACCATCACGCCGCCCGCCAGCCCGAGATGATCCACGGCGAAGTAGAGGATCGGGGTCGAGACCGCGCCCAGGGTCACGCTGCCGGCGCCCTCGGCCGCGATGCCGTCGAGCAGGGCGTCGCGCAGGGAGGGCGAGCTCTCGCGAGCGTCCCAGCCCACCGCGATCTCGCCCTGCCCACCGGCTGCGTCCAGCAGGTAGCGCGCAACTCCGCGCCCGATGCGCCGCGCGGCGTCGACGTCGAGCTCGTCGGGCACGACGCCGCGGATGTCGTAGGCCTTGAAGATCGGCATGGAGGCGCAGTCTACACGCAGCGGCGAGCCTTGACCGCTCCCGCGCGAGACGCGACCCTTTCACCTCGGCCCTCCCGTCCTCGTCGGAGTGTCGATGTTCGGGGAGTGTCCATGTTCGGGGAGTGCCCATGTTCGGACTCGGCGTCCCGGAGCTGCTCGTCATCCTCGGCATCCTGGTGCTGCTGTTCGGCGCCCGGCGGCTGCCCGAGATCGGCTCGGGCCTCGGGCAGGCCATCAAGAACTTCCGCTCGGGCATGTCGGGCAAGGACGAGATCGACGTCACGCCCAAGAAGGAGTCGCCCAAGGAGGTTCCCGAGGGCGACTGAGGCTCAGCCCCGGGTGCCGGAAGCCTCGCCGGGCCCCGCACCCGACCCGGCGGAGTCGGAGGGAGCCCGCCCGCCGGCCTCCGCGGCAGCGTCGAGGACCTCCTCCGCGGGCACGGCCACGGGCGGAGCCGGCAGCGCCGGCGCGGGCGCCTCCTCGAGGCGGAACGCCGAGGCCCTCGGGTCCGCCGCGGCGAACAGGGCCTGGAAGGGCACGACCTCGCCCGCGCCCACGCGACGCCGCGCCAGGTGCGCGGCCGACACCTCGAGCTCGGCGCGCAGGGCGTCCGGGTCCTCCACGCGCAGTCGCACCGGGTCGAGGGGCAGGCCGGCGAGGGCCGAGGCCGGGAGCGAGCGCGAGTCGTCGTCGAGCAGCACCACGCGCACCGCCCGCTCCGGGGCCAGCGGCGTCGGGGTCGGGTTGGCGAGGCTGCCGGTCACCACCAGCAGCGGACCGGCCGCCGCGTTCTCGACCACGCGGCCTTGCACGTTGCGGGCCTCGAGGCCCGCGAGGGCCACGGGCGGGGCGATCCGCGAGGCGGAGCGGTCCCCGAGCGAGGCGCCGCGCACCACCAGGGCGAGCAGCGTCACGAGGGCGAGCCAGCCGGCCGCCTGGAAGGCGACGCCGAGGGCGGGGAGCGCGCTCCGCCGCGGCGGACGCATGGAGCGCCGCACGTCGTCGGGCTCGTCGAGGTAGGGCGTCTCCTCCCAGCCCTCCTCCTCCTCGATCGCGACGGGGCCGGCCGGCGCGGGCCGGCTCGGATCGGCGGGCCAGTCCTCGGCGTCGTCGAGGCCGGCTTCGGTCTCGGGCTCGGCCGTCACCTCGGGGATCGGCTCGCCGGCGTCGTCGGCGCGCGCGCCGGCGTCGCCGCCCAGGAGATCCCAGCTCTCGGGGTTCGAGAGGTCGGCGAGGGACGAGGTCTCGGGCTCCGGCAGCGGGCTGCTCCCGCGCTTGCGCTCGCCCAGGCCCAGCCCGTTCGCGATCCCCGGGTCCGTGGCGGCCTTCGGCGCGGGCTTCTCGGCCTCGGCGGGCTCGGGCTCCGGCGCGCGGGAGGCGGCAGCGCTCGGCGGGTCGATGGCGAACTGCCAGTCCTCCTCCTCTTCCTCCGGCGGCGCGGTGTTGCCGGCCAGGTCGAGGCTCGGCTCGGGCGCCGGCGACTCGGCAGCGCGCTCCGCGACGGCGTGGACCGCCTCGTCGGGCGACGCCCCCGGCGCCCGCACGAAGAAGGAGTGCTTGCAGCGCGAGCAGCGGACCTTGATGCCGTCCGCCGGGATGCGTTCGTCGGCGACGTGGAAGCGCGTCTGGCACTGGCTGCAGGCGATGACCACCCGAGAGCTCTCCGTGGCTTGCCCTGGGACCTCGTTCCTACGCTAGTTTCCGAGGGAACCCGGCCGTCTACGGTCGTTTCGGACGCGTGGCGACCCCGCTTGAGAGGGGCGGCGCCCGCGGGGACGGAGACCCGCTTGCCCCTGCCCCTGCCCCGCCGCGGCCTCCTCGAGCGCCGCCTGGTGATCGTGACGGGCAAGGGCGGCACCGGGAAGACGAGCGTGGTGGCGGCCCTGGCGCGCGCGGCCGCCCAGGCGGGCAGGCGGGTGCTGGTGGCCGAGACGGGCCGCGAGGAGCACGTCCCGCGCCTCCTGGACCCGGCGACGCCTCCCGTGGGCTACGCGGGCCGGGAGCTCCAGCCCGGGCTGACCGCCATGCGCATCGATCCCTTCGAGGCCCTCGCCGAGTACCTGAGCCTCCAGCTCCCGGTCCGCGGCCTGGTGAGCCGGGTGCTGCGGAACCCGGGCTTCCGCCAGCTCATGGAGGCGGCGCCGGGCTGGCGCGAGCTCATCACCCTGGGAAAGGTGTGGCACATGGCCCAGGGCCGCCGGCCCGGCGGAGCGCCGGAGTTCGACCTGCTCCTCGTGGACGCGCCCGCCACGGGCCACGGCCTCACCTTCCTCGACGTGCCGCGGGTGGTCTCGTCGGCGGTGCGGGCGGGCCCGCTGCGGCGCAACGCCTCCCTGGTCCAGCAGATGATCACCGATCCCGACTCGACCCTGCTGCTGCCCGTGGCCCTCGCCGAGGAGCTGCCGGCGCGGGAGACCGCCGAGCTGGTGCAGCGCCTGCGCGAGGAGGTGGGGGTCGCGGTGGACCGGGTGGTGGTGAACGCCGTGACGCCTCCGCCCTTCCCGCCCGGGCTCGAGGATCTCGACGAGCGACTGGCCCGCCTGCCGGCGGAGCTGCACGTCCCGGGGCTGCCGGGGCCCCGCACCCTCGCCCGCTGCGCCGCCCACCTGCGCTCCCGCCATCGGCTCAACGCCCACTACGTCGGCGCGATCGAGGCCTGGACCGGGCTGCCGATCTGCACGCTCCCCCTGCTCCCCCAGGGCGTCCGCGGACCCGAGGACCTCGACCGGCTCGGCACGGCGCTCCTCGAGCCCGCCGCGGCGGAGGCGGCGTGACGCCGGCTCCCGCGCCCCACGTGCTCCTCGACTCGCGCCGCGTGCTGGTGTGCGTGGGCACCGGCGGCGTCGGCAAGACCACGATCTCCGCCGCACTGGGCCTGTCGGCGGCGCGGCGCGGCCGCCGCGTGCTCGTGCTCACCATCGACCCCGCCAAGCGGCTCGCCGACGCCCTCGGGATCCGCGAGCTCGGCAACGAGCCCCAGACCCTGCCCCGCGACGTGCTCGACCGCCTCGGCGTGCCGCCCGAAGGCGAGCTCTCGGCCATGATGCTCGACATGAAGCGCACCTTCGACGACCTGGTCGAGCGCTTCGCCGAGAGCCCCGAGGCCCGGGACCGCATCCTGGGCAACCCGATCTACCAGCACGTCTCCGACGCGCTGGCGGGGAGCGCCGAGTACTCCGCCATGGAGAAGGTCTACGAGCTGGCCGAGCAGAAGGACTTCGACCTGATCGTGCTCGACACGCCGCCCTCGCAGCACGCCCTCGACTTCCTCGAGGCCCCGGAGCGGCTGCTCGGCTTCCTCGACAGCCGCGTCGTGCAGCTGCTGCTGCACCCCGCCTTCGCGGCCGGCCGCATGGGGTTCCGGCTGTTCCAGCGTGGCGCCCAGCGCGTCCTGCGCACCCTCGAGAAGGTGTCGGGCGTGGGCTTCCTCCAGGACATCTCGGAGTTCCTGCTCGCCTTCGAGGGCATGTCCGAGGGCTTCCGCGACCGCGCCCACAGGGTGCAGGCGCTGCTCTTCGGGCCCGAGACCGCCTTCCTGCTGGCCGCCGGGCCCGCGCGCGAGTCGGTGCGCCACGCCGAGAGCTTCCTCGAGCGGCTCGAGTCGGGCCGCGCCGGGGTGGCGGGCATCGTGGTGAACCGCATGCACCTGTGGCCCGACGCCGGGCTGGAGCCCGGCGACGGAGCCGACGCGGCGGCGCTCGAGAAGCTCGCCGAGGCCTTCGCGCTCAGCGAGGGCGCGGGCTTCGATGCGCGCGCCGCCGCCGAGGCCACGCGCGCGGCGCTGCGCGGCTACGCGGCCCTCGTCGAGCGCGACGCCGAGAACGTGGCTCCGCTGCGTGAACGCGCGCGGGCTTCGGGCTACTTCTGGCGCTGCGTTCCGCTGCTCGATCGCGACGTGCACGATCTGGACGGGCTCGCCCACGTCGCTTCCCTGGTGCTCGGCGAGGCCGAGCGGGAGACCCCCTGATGGATCCGAGTGACCGCCGGGATCGCGCGGGAGGCGCGGCGGAGACGCCCGCCGAGGCCCTGGCCCGGGCCCGCCGCCACGCCCGCGCCGCGGGCGCCGAGGCCACGGCCGCCCTCGGCGCGCTGCTCGACGCCGCGAGCCTGGCCGCCACGGGCACGCCGGGCTCCGAGACGCTGCCGCCCCTGGCCGGCGGCCTCGAGGCCGTGGCGCGGCTGCTCGCCGAGGACGCCGGCGCCTCGGGGGCGGAGCTGGTGGCCGGCGTGCTCGACGCCCTCGAGGGCGAGATCGCGCGCTGGGAGCGGCGCGCCCAGGAGGACCCGGAGGCCCGCGCCGTGCTGCGCGCCTTCCTCGGCCTGCGCGAGATCCTCTGGGAGCTCGGCGTGCGCGCACCGCGTCAACCGGCCCCGACCGCGACCCCCGGCGAGCGACCGGTGGAGCGGCGAAAGCCCCGCAAGACCCGGCTGCAGCGGGTCTCCGTCGAGGGATGACGCAGCGCGGCACGGTCGCTAGTCTGTGTCCCCCATGGCGGTCCTCATCAAGCGCTACGCGAACCGCAAGCTCTACAACACCCAGACCAGCCGGTACATCACCCTCAAGGGCATCGCCGAGCTGCTGGAGCAGGACGAAGAGGTTCGCGTGATCGACAACGAGACGGGCGAGGACATCACGTCCATCACCCTCTCGCAGATCCTGGTCGACACCGAGCGGGCCAACCGCGAGGTGCCGGGCAACCTGCTCTCGGGCCTGTTCCAGAAGGGCGGCGACGCGCTCTACAGCGCCCTGCGGCGCAGCGTGGACGACGCCAGCGGCGGGATCGAGGAGATCCAGGGCCGCCTGCGCCGGGTGCTGCGGCCCCGGGATCGCGAGGCCGGCGAGCGCGGCGACTGGATCGCCTTCACGCCGCCGGACCTCGATCGCCTGGTGCAGCGCACCCTCGAGCGCGTCTTCAAGGTCCTCGACCTGCCGCGGCGCGCCGACGTCGAGGCGCTGAACGAGCGCCTCGACCGCGTCGCGAAGGCCCTGGAGCGCCTCGAGCAGGACCGCTCCAAGCCCCGCAGCGAGCCCCTGGCGACGGAGCTCTCGCCTCCACCGCCCGAGGCGCCCTAGGCGGCCGACCCAGGATGGGTCGGCTTCCGCCGCAAAGCGAGCCCGAAGGGCTCGCTCAGCTGGCTGCGATCCGCTTCGCGGGATCTCTCGCGTCGTCGGCCGACCCTCTCGGGTCAGCCTCCTAGGCGAAGACCGACTCCCGGGCGCGCAGCTCGACGTCGAGCATGGCCTGGATCTGCTGGCGGATCTCCTCGGTGAGACGCGAGATCAACAGCTCGTCCCGGGCGGCGTCGTGGTCGAAGGCGCCGGCGTCGAGGGGGGCGCCGAAGCGCACCGACCAGCGCGACGGCAGGGGCACGGCGCCGAGCGGCCCGAGCATCGGGAAGGTGGGCGTCACGGGCAGGAACGGCAGCCCGAAGCCCCGCGCCACGCTCTCGAGCTTGAACAGGATCGGGTGCACCTCCTCGGCGCCCACCACCGCGACGGGCACCACGGGCACGCCGGCCTCGATGGCGAGGCTCACCACGCCGCCGCGCCCGAAGCGCTGCAGGCGGTAGCGCTCGCGGAACACCTTGGCGGCGCCCTTCGCGCCCTCCGGAAAGGCGACCACCGAGTGGCCGGAGCCGAGCAGGCGCTCGGCGTTCTCGCGGCAGGCGCGCACGCCGCCGAGGCGCGCCAGGAAGGGCTGCACGAAGGGCAGCGTGATCAGCCAGTCTGCCACCAGGAAGCGCGGTCGCGCGCCCTCGGGATGGGCGGCCGCCACCAGGTGCGAGAGCATCAGGCCGTCCCAGGGCAGCAGCCCCGAGCGGTTGGCGACGAACAGCACCGGCCCCGTGGAGGAGACCTCCTCGAGCCCGGTCACCTCGACGCGCCAGTAGCGCCGCCGCAGGAACTCGAGAAGCGGCTCGGCCCGGCGCACGGCGAGCTCGTCCATGCCGAACTCGTCCACCTCGCCGGTGCGCTCGTCCATGCCGAAGCTGTTCAGCCGATGGCGCAGCTCGTCGAACAACGCGAACCAGTCGATGCTCGCGTCCTCCGCCGCGGCCCGGGCCGCGGCGCCGCCGGGCAGCCGGGCGAGGATGGCGCGGCGCAGCTCGCCCAGGGCCTCGGTCAGGACGTCGGCCTCGCGCGGCTCGGCTTCGGACTCGCGGGGCTCGAGCTCGGGGGGTCGGCTCATGGGTCCTCTCGCGTCGCCACCTAGCGGTAGCGCCGCATGCGGCGCGACGACACGAAGGACGCCCACGCCTCGCGGGTGGAGTAGAGCGGCTCGCCGAAGGCGTCCCAGCCCTTCTCGCCGGCGGCGGTCCACAGGTAGCGGAGGTAGTCGAAGAAGGCCTCGGGCGGGTCGCCGGTCTGGGCCTGGGAGGGGATGGCGCGCAGGCGGTAGAGGATCGCCGCGGGCACGGGCAGCGCGCGCTTGCCCGCGGTGCGCAGCACCGTGGAGAGCGGCAGCACGCCGCGGCCCACGACGTTGAAGACGCCGGGATGGCTCTCCATCACCGCCTGCTCGAAGACGCGCAGGCAGTCCTCCTCGTGGACGAACTGGAGCAGCGGGTCGTAGCCGAGCAGCGTCGGAACCACCGGGGGCTCGAAGTAGCTCACCACCGAGTCCACGTGGCGCGGCCCCATCACCCAGCAGGGCCGCAGCACGGTCACCTCGGCCTCGGGGTGCCGCGCGCTCCAGCGCGCCACGATCTCCTCCACCTCGACCCGGTTGTTGATGCAGTGGGCGCGCGGGTGGCCGCGCAGCGGGTGCTCCTCGGTCAGGAAGTTCGGGTTGTCGGGCCAGGGCCCGTAGAGCATCGAGGTCGAGGCGAGGACCACGCGGCGCACCCGCGTCGCCGCGCAGGCGTTCAGCACGTGCAGGCTGCCGATGGTCTCGAGCTCGTGGTCGGTCTCGAGGTCCGGGGTCGGGGTGCGGCGGAAGGCGGCGTGCACCACCGCCTCCACGCCCTCCTTCTCGAAGGCCTCGGCCAGGCGCGAGTCCGCGGTGGGATCGGTGAGGTCCACCTCGTGGTAGCGGACCGAGAGGTCGAGGGAGTAGGGCTTGCGGCGGTCCACGCCGACGAGCTGGAGGTTCGGGTGGCTCTCGCGCAGCCGCTCGGTGAGCCGCCGGCCCACGAAGGTCGCGAGCCCGGTGATCGCCACGGTGCGCGGTGCCAACGCCCCCACCTCCCTCGGGATCCAGCGTCCGCAGCCGCCGGCTCGGAATCCTCCGGCTCGTCGGATACCCTCGGCGGCGATGAAGGTAACGCGCTCCGTGGGCGTCGTCGCAGACCCGCGCTACCTCGCCCACGAGTCCCCCCCGGGCCACCCCGAGCGACCCGACCGCTTCGCCGCCGTGGGCGCGGTGGTGGAGCGACACGGCGACGCGCTCACCGCCGTGCCGCCGCGGCCCGCCGAGGACGACGAGATCCTGCGCGTGCACGGCGACGGCCACCTGGCCCACGTGGTGGAGGCGGTGGCGGCGGCGCCGGCCCACCTCGACCCGGACACCTACGTCTCGCCGCGCAGCCTCGAGGTGGCGCGGCTCGCCGCCGGGGGCGCCGTGGAGCTGGTGCGCGCCGTGGCGCGCGGAGAGCTGCACGCCGGCCTCGCGGCGGTGCGACCGCCGGGCCACCACGCCGAGGCCGTGCGGCCCATGGGCTTCTGCCTGTTCAACAACGTCGCCATCGCGGCCCGCGCGCTCCAGGAGCAGGAGGGCGTCGAGCGCATCCTGGTGATCGACTGGGACGTGCACCACGGCAACGGCACCCAGCACAGCTTCGAGAGCGATCCGTCGGTGCTGTTCTTCTCCACGCACCAGTACCCCTTCTACCCGGGCACCGGTGCCGCCGGCGAGGCGGGGCGCGGCAGGGGCGAGGGCGCGACGGTGAACGTCCCGCTGCCGGCGGGCTGCGGCGACGCGGAGTACGTGGGCTGCTTCCAGCGCGTCCTGGTGCCCGTGGCCCGCGCGTTCCGCCCGCAGATCATCCTGGTGTCCTGCGGCTTCGACGCGCACCGCGACGACCCCATCGCGTCGATGCAGGTGAGCGGCGCGGGCTTCGCCGCCCTCGCGACGCTCACGCGCGCCCTCGCCGACGAGCTGTGCGAAGGACGGCTCGCATGCGTGCTCGAGGGCGGCTACGCGCTCTCCGGCCTGGCCGAGGGAACCGAGGCGCTGCTCGGCGTGCTGCTCGCGCCCGAGCTTCCCCCACTTCCCCCCACCGTCGAGGCGCCGCCTGGGAGCACCCTGCGCCAGGTGGTGGGGGCCGCGGCCGCGGTCCACGGCGCCCGCGTGCCGGATCTCGGCGCCGCCTGACGGACCGACCCGCCCGGGCCCTCCCGGGCTCCACCTCCCCATCTGGTGCGTCAGCCCCCCGCAGACCCCCACATGTTGGGGTCTCGCGGTCCAAAAAAAAGATCAAACTTTTCGTAGATTTGGCTGTTGCAATTGCGAACGGCCGGGGGTATACCAGGGCACGAGGTGGGGATGAGTGGGATGCAGTGTCAAACCGGCCCCAGAGAGGGCACCAAGGGCACCGAGTCCCGTCCCACCGTCGAATCGAGTGAGACCAGCCGCCGATGGCACGTGGGCGTTTTCACCACACGATGGATGCGAAGGGTCGAGTGAGTATCCCCGCGGGATTCAGGACCGAGCTCCAGGCCGACGGCGACGCGCCGCCGGTGCTCGCGGCCCTGGTCGATTGCCGCGCCCTCGGCCTCTACTCCAACGCGCACTGGCTCGAGGTCGAGGCCGCGCTGGCGAGAATGTCGAACATGAAGCCCGAGGTCCAGGCCGTGCGACGCATGCTGGTCTCCGGCGCGGAGGAGTGCGGCCTGGACGGCCAGGGACGCATCCTGATCCCGCCGCACCTGCGCGAGCACGGTGGGCTCGAGCGGGAGATCACCATCGCGGGCGTCGGCTCGCGGATCGAGATCTGGGACAAGGCCCGCTTCGACGGCGAGATGGAGCGCCTGCGGAACCAGGCGCACGAGATCGCCTCCGTCGCGGCGGAAGCAGGGTTGTAGGCGTTCATGAGATGGGGGGCCGGAGGCATGATGACCTCCGGGTGAGAGGATGGGGTGTCTCCGGAGCGCCCGCAGTGGCGGCGCGGCGACTGTTGGGGGGCGGTTGTCGATTCGCCCGCGCGGCGCTCCGGAGCACCCCGATCTCCTCCGATCGGTCCCTTCCCGCCCTCGCCTCCCCTTCCCGGCCATGGTGACCCGATCGAGCCACGAGCCGGTCCTTCTCGACGACGCGACTCGGCTCCTGGCCCTGCGTCCCGGCGCCCGGGTGGTGGACGGCACCGTCGGTCTCGGCGGCCACGCCGAGGCGATCCTGCGCGCGACGGCGCCCGACGGGCTCCTGATCGGACTGGACGTGGACCCCGCCGCCCTCGAGCGAGCGGGGGAGCGGCTCGCGAGCTTCGGAGAACGCGTGACCCTGGTGCCCTCCTCCTTCCGGCGACTCGACCGCGTGCTCGACGAGCTCGGCATCGAGCGGGTCGACGGGGTGCTGCTCGACCTCGGCGTCTCCTCGCTCCAGCTCGACGCGGCGGAGCGCGGCTTCCGCTTCGCCGCGGACACGGCCCGGGAGACGCCCCTCGACATGCGCATGGACCCCGGCCTCGAGCGCGACGCCGCGGAGCGGCTCGCGACGGCGTCCGAGGCGGAGCTCGCCGACTGGCTGCGCCGCTACGGGGAGCTGCCGGGAGCTCGGCGCCTGGCGGCCGCCATCGTGGCGGCGCGCGAGGAGCGGCCCCTGCGCACCGCCGCGGACCTGGTCGCGCTGGTCGAGGAGACCGGGGTCGGGCGCGGCCGGCGCCACCATCCGGCGACGCGGGTCTTCCAGGCCCTGCGCATCGCGGTGAACGACGAGCTCGCCGCCCTCGAGGAGGGCCTCGAGGCGGCGGTGAGCCGGCTGGCGCCGGGCGGGCGCCTGGTCGTGCTCGCCTACCACTCCCTCGAGGACCGACGCGTGAAGCAGTGCTTCCGCGACCGCGAGCGCGGCTGCGTGTGCCCGCCGGGCCTGCCCGAGTGCCGCTGCGGCCAGGTCCCGACCCTGCGCCGCGTGACGAAGCGGCCCATCGTGCCGAGCCCCGAGGAGGTGGCGCGCAATCCCCGGGCGCGCTCGGCGCGGCTGCGCGCCGCGGAGCGGCTGGCCTCGTGAGCCGGCGCGGCGAGGAGCGCCGGGCGCCGGCCCCGCGGCGCCGCCCCCTGGCGGTGGCCCTGGGCGTCGCGCTGGCGGCGGCGCTGGTGCTGTCGTCGATGCGGCTCGAGATCTTCCGACTGCGCTACGCGCTCGGCGAGGCGCTCTCCGAGGAGGAGGCCCTCCTCGAGCGCCGCCGCGCCCTGGAGGTCGAGGTGGCGCGGCTGCGCGACCCGCTGCGCCTGCGCGCCCTGGCCGAGGAGCGCGGCTTCGCGCTCCCCGAGCGCGTGATCCGGCTCGATCCCGGCACGACCGGTGACGGGGCGCCCGCGGCGCCCCCGGGCGAGGACCGACCGTGAGGTCGCCCGAGCGCGCCAGCGTCGCGCGCCGCGTGCGCGTCGCCGCCTGGGCGCTCGGGCTCGTGTTCGTGGTGCTGGCGGGCCGCGCCGCCCAGCTCACCCTGATGGACCGGCGCGGCGCCGACCAGGGCGAGGACCAGATCGTCGCGGTGCGGCGCATGACCGCCGCGCGCGGCTCCATCCTGGACCGCAACCGCCGGCCGCTCGCGCTGAGCGTGCCGGCTCCCTCGGTCTACGCGGCGCCGCTCCAGGTCGCCGACGCCCGCGCCGCGGCCCGCGCCCTCGCCGGCGTGCTGGAGGTTCCCGCCGCTCGCCTCGAGGCGCGCCTCTCCCGCCGCTCCGCCTTCGTCTACCTCGCGCGCTGGGTCGACCAGGAGCGCGCCGAGGCGGTGCGCGCCCTCGGGCTGGCCGGGGTGGGAGTCGTGGAGGAGCCGCGCCGCGCCTATCCCCTGGGCTCCGTGGCCGGCCCGGTGCTCGGCTTCTCCAACATCGACGGCACCGGCGTCCGGGGCATCGAGCAGCAGGAGGACGGCTGGCTGCGGGGTCGCGCCCAGCGCCTCGCCGCCGAGCGCGACGCGCACCGTCGCCTGCTCATCCAGAACGGCGCCGACCCGCGGCGCGCCGCCGGCGGCGAGATCACCCTCACCCTGGACGCCGCCTTCCAGGGCGACGCCGAGCGCCTGCTCGCCGAGGCCGTGGAGGCGACCGGCGCCCTCGGCGGCAGCGTGGTCTCCCTCGACCCGCGCAGCGGCGAGATCCTGGCCCTCGCCGAGCGCCCCGGCTTCGACCCGAACGACTTCCGGCGGGTTCCCTACCGGGAGACGCGCTCGCGGACCCTGCTCGACGCCGTCGAGCCCGGCTCGACCCTGAAGCCCGTGCTGGTCGCGAGCGCGCTGGAGGCCGGCGTGCTGGACGCGTCCGAGGTGATCGACTGCGAGGAGGGGATCCTGCGCGTGGGGGGGCGCTCGGTCCGCGACCTGCACCCCGAGGATCGGCTCGACGTGACCGGCGTGCTGCGCGAGTCGAGCAACGTGGCCGCGGCGAAGATCGGCTTCCGGCTCGGCGCCGAGGCCCACCACGCGGCGCTGCGCCGCTTCGGCTTCGGATCGCCCACGGGCAGCGGCTTTCCCGAGGAGTCGGCCGGCCTGCTGCGGCCGGCGAAGCGCTGGCGACCCATCGACCACGCCAACGTGGCCTTCGGCCAGGGCCTGGGCGTGACGCCGCTCCAGATGGCGGCCGCCTTCGCGGCCCTCGCCGACGAGGGACGCCTGCGCACCCCGCGCCTCGTCTCGGAGCGCCGCACGGCCGACGGCGACTGGCAGCCCGTCGTCGCCGCGGCGCCCCGGGCCGCGGTGGCTCCCGAGGTCGCGCGCACGGTCCTCGCCATGCTCGAGGAGGCGGCGGGGCCCGAGGGCACCGGGCGGCGCGCCGCGCTGCGCGGCGTGCGCGTCGCGGGCAAGACCGGGACCGCCCAGAAGCTCGACCCCGGGACGGGGGCGTACTCGACGGAGCGCTACCTTGCCTGGTTCGCCGGGGTGGTCCCGGCGGACGACCCGCGCCTCGCCATCGTGGTCGTGATCGACGAGCCCCAGGGTGGGGTGCATACGGGGGGAGCGGTGGCGGCACCGGTCTTCGCCCGGGTGGCAGCAGCCCAGCTCGCGCGTCTCGGCATCGCCACGGCGCCGACCCTTCCCCCGCTGCGCCCGGTGCGCGTGGCCGAGGCGGCGGAGCCCCCGGCCCGGCCCGAGCCCGCGGCGAGCCCCGAGCCCGAGCGCACCGCGCAGGCGCAGCCGGCGCCGAACGCGAAGCCCGATCCCCGGGCGAGGCCGAGCGCGGAGGCGCCGGCGCCGCCCGCGCCCGAGCGAGTCGAGCCGCCCGCGCCGGAGCCCGTGGACCGCAGCGTGGAGATCGTGCGCCTCGGCGACCGGCTGCTGCTGCCGGACTTCCGGGGCCTGCGTCCCGCCGAGGTGGCTCGCATCACCCGCGAGCACGCCCTCGAGGTCGAGATGGTGGGACGCGGGCGCGCCGTGGCCCAGCAGCCGGCGCCGGGCAGCGTCGTGGCGGTGGGGGGCGGGCCGCTCCAGCTGCGCTTCGAGGGCGGGGGAGACGAGGGATGATCCGGCTCTCCGACCTCCTCGCCGCGCTGCCCGCCCCGGTGCAGGCCCCGGGCCCGGCCGGCGATCCCCCCATCGGAGGCATCACCTACGACTCCCGCGCCGTGTCGCCGGGAGACCTCTTCGTCGCGCTGCGCGGGTCCCTCGCCGACGGCCACGACTACCTCGCCCAGGCGGTCGGGCTCGGCGCCGTGGCGCTCCTCGTCGAGGCGCCGCCCGAGGGCGTCGATGCCGCCTCCGTCGCGGTCGCCCGCGTGCCCGACACCCGCCGCGCGCTGGCCCCGCTGGCCGCGCGCTTCTACGGCGAGCCGGCCCGGGAGCTCCAGCTGGTCGGGGTCACGGGCACCAACGGCAAGACCAGCACCACGATCCTGATCGAGTCGATCCTGGCCGCGGACGGCCGCACCCCGGGCCTCATCGGGACCCTCGAGACGCGCTTTCCCGGCCACCGCGAGCGCGCCGTCAACACCACGCCCGAGAGCCTCGATCTCCAGCGCACCCTGCGCGCCATGCGCACCGCGGGCGTGGACGTGGTGGCCATGGAGGTCTCGTCCCACGGGCTGGCCCTGGGCCGGGTGGCGGGCTGCCCCTTCGCGGTGGCGGCGTTCACCAACGTGACCCAGGACCACCTCGACTTCCACGACACCATGGAGGCCTACCGCGGCTCGAAGCAGCAGCTGTTCCGCGCCCACCTCGGCGCGGGCGGCAGCGCCGTGGTGAACGTGGACGACCCCTCCGCGCCGGGCTTCCTCGAGGCGGCGGGCGAGTCGGGCGCGCGCATCCTGCGCGTCTCGCGCGAGCCCGGGGCCGACGCCGAGCTGCGCGTCGAGGAGTCCGAGGTGCGGCTCGACGGGACCGAGGCGCGGGTGCGGCTCCCCGACGGCACGGCCCTCCCCCTCTCGATCCCGCTGGTCGGCGACTTCAACGTCGAGAACGCCCTGGTGGCCGCGGGCGCGGCCCTGGCCCTCGGCGTGGCCCCCGACGTGATCCGCGCCGGCATCGCGGACTGCCCCCAGGTGCCGGGTCGCGTCGAGCGCGTGGACGCCGGCGGCCCCCAGGCGCCCACGGTCCTCGTCGACTACGCCCACACGCCGGACGCGGTGGAGAAGCTGCTGCGCACGCTGCGGCCGCTGGCGGGGGGGCGCCTCATCACCGTGTTCGGCTGCGGCGGCGACCGCGACCGCGGCAAGCGCCCGCTCATGGCCGAGGCCGTGGCGCGCGTCTCGGACCGCGCCGTGGCGACCAGCGACAACCCGCGCACCGAGGACCCCGCGGCGATCCTCGCCGACGTGGAGACCGGCCTCTCGAAGCTGCGCCGGGTCGCGCCCGAGGCCCTCGACGCCACCGACTCCGCCTACGTGTCCCTGGTGGACCGGCGCGAGGCGATCCAGCTCGCCATCTCCATCGCCGGCCCCGGCGACACGGTGGTGATCGCGGGCAAGGGACACGAGGACTACCAGATCATCGGGCGGGAGAAGCTCCCCTTCGACGACCGCCGCGAGGCCCGGCGGGCACTCGAGGGGCGCAGCCGATGAGCGTGGCCTTCCGCGCCGCCGAGGCCGCGACCTGGATGGGCGCCGACGGGGTGCGCGGCGACCTGGCCGTGCGCTTCGAGGGGGTCTCCACGGACACGCGCACCCTCAAGGCGGGCGAGCTCTTCTTCGCGATCCGCGGGCCGAGCTTCGACGCCCACGACTTCCTCGAGCGGGCGCTCGCCGCGGGCTGCGGCGGCCTCGTGGTGGAGCGCGGCCGCACGCTGCCGGCCTCGGCGGGCGAGGACCTGGCCGTGCTCGAGGTCGCGGACACGACGCGCGCCCTCGGCGACCTCGCCGCCGGCCACCGGGCGGGCTTCGACGGGCCGGTGGTGGCGATCACCGGGAGCAACGGCAAGACCACCACCAAGGAGATGTGCGCCGCGATCCTGGCGCGCACCGGGCCCTGCCTCAAGACCCGCGGCAACCTGAACAACCAGTTCGGGCTGCCCCTCACGCTGCTCGAGCGCGAGCCCCACCACGTCGCCCTCGTGGTCGAGATCGGCATGAACCACCGCGGCGAGATCGCGCCCCTCGCGCGCATCGCGCGGCCCACGGTGGGCGTGATCACCAACGTGGGCACGGCCCACATCGAGTTCCTGGGCTCCCGGGAGGCGATCGCCACCGAGAAGGGCGACCTCGTCGCCGCCCTCGAGGCGAGCGCCACGGCGGTGCTGAACGCCGACGACGCCCGGGTGATGGCCCAGGCGAGCCGGACCCCGGCGCGGGTGGTGCACTTCGGGCTCGGCCCCGAGGCCGACTGGCGCGCCGAGGACGTCGCCCGCGCGGGCGACGGCTTCGACCTCGCCCTGGTGGGCCCGCCGGGCCGCCGCGCCGTGCACGTGGCGGGGCTCGGCGAGCCCACGGTCGCGAACGCCCTGGCGGCGGCGGCCGCCGCCGCGGCGGCGGGCGCGGACCTCGACGCCATCGCCGAGGGGCTCGCGAGCCACCGCCCGGTGCCGGGGCGCATGGAGCCCGTCGCCGGGCCCGCGGGCAGCGTGGTGGTGAACGACACCTACAACGCCAACCCCCAGTCCCTCGAGTCGGCGCTGCGCGCCCTGGCCGGGCTGCGCGGCGCGGGGCGCGCGGTGGCGGTGCTCGGCGACATGGGGGAGCTCGGCGACGACGCCGCCGACGCCCACGCGGCGGCGGGCCGGCTCGCCGCGGAGCTCGGCCTCGACCGCCTCGTCCTGCTCGGCGGCCACGCCGAGGCGGCGGCCCGCAGCGCGCGGGAGGCGGGGCTGCCGGCGGAGCGCGTCCGCGTGGCGGCGGACCACGAGGCGGCGGCGGCCGCCGCCCGCGAGGGGCTCGGCGCTCGGGACCACGTGCTGGTGAAGGGCTCGCGCTCGATGCAGATGGAACGCGTCGTCGCCGCCCTCTGCGAGGGGGACTGATGCTCTACCACCTGCTCTATCCCCTGGCGGACCGGATCGGCGCCTTCAACGTGTTCGGCTACATCACCTTCCGGACCGGGGCCGCCACCCTGACGGCGCTGTTCCTCTCCTTCGTGCTCGGTCCGCCGCTGATCCGCGCCCTGGGGCGCCTGCGCGTGGGCCAGCCGATCCGGGAGATCGGACCGGACCACCAGGAGAAGGAGGGCACGCCCACCATGGGCGGGCTGCTGATCCTGCTCGCCCTGGCCGTCTCGGTGCTGCTCTGGACGCGCCTCGACAACCGCGGCGTGTGGATCGTGCTGGGCCTCACCATCGGCTACGGGCTGCTGGGCTTCCTGGACGACTACCGCAAGGTGCGCAGCCAGAAGAGCGACGGCATCCGCGCCCGCACCAAGCTGCTGTGGCAGTTCGTGCTCGCCTTCGGCGTGGCCTGGCTGATCTACACCGACCCGAGCTTCGACAAGGAGCTCGCGGTGCCGTTCTTCAAGAACTTCACGCCGAACCTGGGCTGGTTCTACGTGCCCCTGGCCGCCATGGTGATCGTCGCGGCCAGCAACGCGGTGAACCTCACCGACGGCCTCGACGGCCTCGCCATCGGCCCCGTGATGATCGCCGCCGGCACCTTCCTGGGCCTCTGCTACATCGCCGGCCACGCCGGCTTCGCCGACTACCTGGCCGTGAAGCACGTGCCCGGCAGCGGGGAGCTCACCATCTTCTGCGGCGCGCTGGTGGGCGGCGGCCTGGGCTTCCTGTGGTTCAACACCTACCCGGCCCAGCTCTTCATGGGCGACGTCGGCTCCCTCGCCCTCGGCGGCGCCCTGGGCGCCATCGCGGTGGTGATCCGCCAGGAGATCCTGCTCGCCGTGGTGGGCGGGATCTTCGTGGTCGAGACGCTCTCGGTGATGATCCAGGTGGCCTCGTTCAAGCTGACCGGCCGGCGGGTGTTCCGCATGGCGCCGATCCACCACCACTTCGAGGAGATGGGCTGGGCGGAGCAGAAGATCGTGGTGCGCTTCTGGATCATCTCGATCATCCTGGCCATCGTGTCCGTCTCGTCGCTGAAGCTGCGCTGATGGCCGAGGCGACCCACGAACTCGACGGCAAGCGCGTGCTCGTGCTCGGCCTGGGCGTCTCCGGACGCAGCGCCGCGGCCTACTGCGCCGCCCACGGCGCCCGGGTGCTGGCCGTCGACGAGCGCGCCGACGCCCCGGCCGGGGACCTGCCCGCCGCCGTCGAGGTGCGGCGGGGTGCGCTCCCCGAGGTGGCGGACCCGGCGGACTTCGACCTCGTGGTGCCGAGCCCGGGGGTGCCGCGGGAGCGCTACGCGGGCGGCGCGCGGCGCGTGTGGGGCGACGTGGAGCTGGCGGCGCGTGCGCTCTCGGTCCCGGTGGTCGCGGTGACGGGCACCAACGGCAAGTCCACCACGGTGCGGCTCGTGGAGGCCATGCTGCGCGCCGCGGGCCTGCGCGCGCGGGCCGCGGGCAACCTGGGCGAGCCGGCCCTCGACCTCGTGGGCCAGCCCCTCGACGTGGCCGTGCTCGAGGTCTCCTCCTTCCAGCTCGAGGCCGTCGAGTCCCTGCGGCCGCGGGTCGCCGTGCTGCTCAACGTGACCGAGGACCACCTCGACCGCCACGGCAGCCTCGAGGTCTACGCCGCCACCAAGGGGCGGCTGTTCGCCAACCAGCAGCCGTCGGACCACGCGGTGGTGAACGGCGACGATGCCGTGGCGCTCGGCGCCACCGCCGGGGCCCGCGCCCGGCGCTGGCTGTTCCGGCGCGCGGCGCCGGTCCCGAACGGCGCCTGGTGGGATGCCGGCGCCATCGTGCTGGCCCGCGACGAGCGCTGGCAGCGCTATCCCGTGGACCCGGAGCCCGCGCGCCAGGTCGGCCCCGAGAACCTGCTCGCCGCCCTGCTCGCCGCCCACGCGAGCGGCGCCGATCCCGGCCGGGCCCTCGGCGCCCTCGCCGACTTCGCGCCCCTCCCCCACCGCATGCAGCGCGTCGCCGGGCCCGGCGGGGCGACCTGGCTGGACGACTCCAAGGCCACCAACCCCGGCGCGGCGGCGCGCGCCCTCACGGTCCAGGATGCCCCGGTGATCTGGATCGCCGGCGGACGCGACAAGGGGCTCTCCTTCGACGCCCTCGCCGAGACGGCGGCGGGGCGCGTGCGCCACGCGCTGCTGATCGGCGAGGCGGCGGAGAAGATCGCGGCGGCGCTGCGGCCCCGCGTGTCCACCGAGGGGATGGCGAGCCTCGAGGCCGCGGTGGCGCGGGCCGCCGAGCTCGCGGAGCCCGGCGACGTGGTGCTGCTCTCGCCCGCCTGCGCGAGCTTCGACCAGTTCTCGGGCTTCGAGGAGCGCGGCCGGCGCTTCCAGCAGGCGGTGGCCGCCCTGCCGGGCGCAGAGGGAGCCCAGGGAGCCGAGGAGGGCCGGGCGTGAGCGCGGCGACCCGTCCCGCCACCGCCGGCGTGCCGCCGGACCACTGGCTGCTGGGCGCCGTGCTGGTGCTGGCCGGCCTGGGCGCGGTGATGAGCTACAGCACCACGGCGCCACTGGCCCTCGACGCCCGCGTCCCGCCCCACTTCCTGCGCCACCTGGGCGCCCTCGCGGCGGGCGGACTGCTCGCCGCCGGCGCCGCCCGGCTGCCGCTGCGTGCCTGGCACGTGCTCGCCCTGCCGCTCTGGGGCCTCGCCGTGGTGACGCTGGCGCTCACGCTGTGGCTCGGCAACGAGGTGAACGGCGCGCGCCGCTGGCTCGCGCTGCCGGGCCTCGGCACCGCGTTCCAGCCCGCCGAGGTGGCGAAGCTCGCGGGGGTGGTCGCGGTGGCGGCCGTGGTGGCGCGCCGCGACGGGCGCGCGCCGCTCTCGGGGCGCCGCTTCGGCGTCGCCCTCGCCCTCGGCGTCGTGCCCGCCGCGCTGCTCGTGCTCCAGCCCGACCTCGGCAACGCGGTGCTCGCCGTGGGCCTGGTGGGCGCGCTGCTGTTCGCCTCGGGCGCCCGGCTGCGCTGGCTGCTCGGCCCCACCCTGCTCGCCGCCGGCGGCGTCGCCGCCTACGTGGCGCTGCGGCCCTACGCGTGGCGGCGCTGGACGGGCTTCCTCGAGCCCTGGGAGACGGCGCGCGACCAGGGCTTCCAGCTCGTGCAGTCGTTCGTGGCCTTCGGCCGCGGGGGCGCGACGGGCGTGGGCTGGGGCTACAGCCGCCAGAAGCTCCACTACCTGCCCGAGGCCCACACGGACTTCGTGCTCTCGGTGGTGGCCGAGGAGCTCGGCCTGGTGGGCGTGCTGGTGGTGCTGGCCGCCTTCGCGGTGCTGCTGGTGGCCGGCGTGCGCATCGCGCTGGCGGCCCGGCGCCGCTTCTCCATGCTGCTCGCCTTCGGCCTCACGCTGCTGCTGGTCGCGCCCGCGGCCCTCAACGCCGCGGTGGTGATGGGGCTGCTGCCCACCAAGGGCCTCACCCTGCCCTTCCTGTCCTACGGCCGGACCTCGCTGCTGGTGTGCTGCCTCGCCGTGGGCGGGCTGCTGTGCGTGGCCCGCGATCCCGCCCACGAGGTGCGCGGCGGTGGCACGCCGGGCCGCCGCGCGGCCTCCGCGCGGAGGGCGAAGTGAGCGCGGCGGGCGGCGGCCTGCGCTGGGTGCTCGCCGGCGGCGGCACCGGGGGCCACGTGATGCCCGCCCTGGCCCTGGCCGAGCGCCTGCGCGAGGCCGGGGAGGCGGTCCTGTTCCTCGGGGCGCAGCGCGGCCTCGAGACGCGGCTGGTGCCCGACGCCGGCTTCGAGCTGGTCGCCCTCGACGCGCGGCCGGTGATCGGCCAGGGGCTGCTCGGGCGGGCCCGCAGCGCGCTCGCGCTGGCCGGCTCGACCCTCGCCGCCCGCAAGGTGCTGCGGGAGTTCGGCGCCGACCGCCTGATCGCCGTGGGCGGCTACGCGGCGGTGCCCGGCGCCCTGGCGGCGCGCCTGTGCGGCATCCCCATGGCGCTCCTCGAGGCCAACGCGGTCCCCGGGCTGGCCAACCGGGCCATGGCCCGCTTCGCCTCGCTGCTGTTCGTGGGCTTCGAGCCCGCCGCGGCGCGGCTCGGCCGCGGCGCCGGCGACCCGCGCGTGCGCGTCACCGGCCTGCCCCTGCGCCGCTCCCTGGTGGAGGCCTTCGAGCCCGGCGCGCCGCGCCGGGAGCCCGCGCCGCCCCTGCGGCTGTTCGTCTTCGGCGGCAGCCAGGGGGCACGGCAGATCAACGACGCCATGCTCGAGGCGCTCACCCGCCTCGACCGCAGCCGGCTCGCCGTCGTGCACCAGACCGGCGGGGCGGACCGCGAGCGCGTGGCCCGCAGCTACGCCCAGGCCGGGGTCGCGGCCGAGGTGGTGGCCTTCGAGCGGGACATGGCGGCGCGCTACCGCTGGGCGGACCTGGTGGTGTGCCGCGCCGGCGCCCTCACCGTCGCCGAGCTGGGGCTGGCCGGCCGGGCCTCGATCCTGGTCCCCCTCGCCCACGTGGGCGGCGGCGAGCAGGCCGCCAACGCCCGCGTGCTCGAGGCCCTCGGCGCCGCCCGGGTGCTGGAAGGACCGGAAGAGCTCGCGCCCCGGCTGGCCGCCGCCATCGAGGAGCTCGGGCGCGACCCGAAGCGGCTGGTCGAGATGGGCGAGCGCGCCGCCGAGACGGCGCGGCCCGACGCCGCCGAGGCGATCCTCGACGCCTGCCGCGGCCTGGGGGGATCGCGCGATCGCGCGGCGTCGGCGAGGATCCGCGCCGAGGGGGGAGGGAACGGATGAATCCGATGCTGCGGCGCGTGCGCCGCGCCCACTTCGTGGGCATCGGCGGGGTCGGGATGAGCGGCCTGGCCGAGCTGCTCCACGATCTCGGCTGCCGCGTGAGCGGCTCCGACCTGCGCGAGGGGGCGGTCCTCGCGCGGCTGCGCGATCGCGGCCTCGCGGTGGCGGTGGGCCACGACGCCGGCCACGTGGAGGACGCCGACGTGGTGGTGGTCTCGTCGGCGGTGCGCGCCAGCAACCCGGAGATCCGCGAGGCCATCCAGCGCGGCATCCCGGTGATCCCGCGGGCGGAGATGCTCGCCGAGATCATGCGCATGAAGGAGGGCATCGCGGTCGCGGGAGCCCACGGCAAGACGACCACGACCTCCCTGGTGGCCCACGTGCTCGACGCCGCCGGCCTCGACCCCACGGCGGTGATCGGCGGCCGGGTGCGCGGCGCCAGCGGCGGCATGCGACTCGGCCGCGGCGACTTCCTGGTGGCCGAGGCCGACGAGAGCGACGGCTCCTTCCTCCGCCTGCAGCCCGTGATCGCCGTGGTCACCAACGTCGAGGCGGAGCACCTCGACCACTGGGGCAGCCTGGAGGCGATCCACGCGGGCTTCGCGGACTTCGCCAACCGGGTGCCCTTCTGGGGCCTCACCGTGGCGTGCCTCGACGACCCGGGCGTCCAGGCGATCCTGCCGCGGCTCTCCCGCCGCATCGTGACCTACGGGTTCTCGGCCCAGGCCGACCTGGTGGCGGCCAACCCCGAGGCGCTCCACTGGGGCGTGCGCTTCCACGTGCGGCGCCGGGGCGAGCGCCTGGGCGCGCTGCACCTGCCGCTCCCCGGCCGCCACAACGTCCAGAACGCACTGGCCGCACTGTGCGTGGCCCTCGAGCTCGACGTGCCCTTCGCCACCGCGGCCGAGGCCCTCGAGTCCTTCGGCGGCGTGGAGCGGCGCTTCGAGACCGTGGGCAGCGCGGCGGGGGTGCGCGTGGTGGACGACTACGGCCACCACCCCACCGAGATCCGCGCCACCCTGGCGGCCGCCCGGGAGCTCCACGCCGGCCGCATCGTGGCCGTGTTCCAGCCCCACCGCTACACGCGCACCCGGGACCTGTTCGAGTCCTTCGCCACCGCGTTCCACGACTCCGACGCGCTCTGGCTCACCGAGATCTACGCGGCGGGCGAGGAGAAGATCCCGAACGTGGAGAGCGCCGCCCTGGCCGCCGCCATCGAGGCCCACGGCCACCGCTCGGTGCGCTTCGTCCCGGACCTCGAGCGGGTGGTGGAGGAGCTCGCGCCGGAGCTGCGCGAGGGCGACCTGGTGCTGGTGATGGGGGCCGGGAACGTCTCCAGCCTGGCGCCGCGCCTGGTCGCAGCCCTGGAGGAGCTCGCGCGTTGATGTCGGGCCCGGACCGCAACGCGCTCTCGGAGGTGGCAGGCGACGCCCTGCGCTTCGACGTGCCCACGGCGCGCTTCACCTCCCTGCGCGTGGGCGGCCCCGCCGACGCCGTGGCCACGCCGCCGGACCGGTGGGCGCTGGCGGCCCTGCTGCGCGCCTGCGCGCGCCGCCGCATCCCCCACACCGTGCTCGGCAACGGCTTCAACACCATCGTGCGCGACGGCGGCCTCGACGGCGTGGCAATCCGGCTCTCGGCCTTCCGCCGCCTCGAGGAGCGGCCGGGAGGCTTCCTGCGCGCCGAGGCCGGCGTCACCCACACCACCCTCACGCGCTTCTGCCGTGAGCGCGGGCTGGCGGGCCTCGAGTTCGGCGCCGGCATCCCGGGCACCGTGGGCGGCTGGGTCGCCATGAACGCGGGCGTGCCCCAGCGCGAGGCCAAGGACGTGGTGCGCGAGGTCGAGGTGCTGAGTCCCACGGGCGCCCGGCGCAGCCACCTGGGGCGCCGCCGGCTGCGCTTCGAGTACCGCGCGCTGCGCGGGCTGGCGCCCGGCTCGGTGATCCTCTCGGCCCTGCTCGCCGTGCGCCCCGGCGGCCGCGACCGGGTGGAGGCCGAGATCGACCGCCACCTGGCGAAGCGCGCGGGCAGCCAGCCCCTCGACCGGCCCTCCTGCGGCTCGGTGTTCAAGAACCCGCGCGGCGACTTCGCCGGGCGGCTCATCGAGGCGGCGGGGCTGAAGGGCGCGCGCGTGGGCGGGGCCCAGATCTCGGAGGTCCACGCCAACTTCATCGTGAACCGCGGCGACGCCACGGCGGCCGACGTGCTCGCGCTGATCGAGCGCGCCCGCGGCGAGGTGGCGCGGCGCAGCCGGGTCCACCTCGAGACCGAGGTGCGGGTCCTCGGCCGGGAGGCCGCATGACGCGACGTCCCGAGAGCCGGCGCCGGCGGCGCCAGCGCCTGCGGGCGCGGCGCCGGCGGAATCTCGCCGGCGCGCTCCTCTTCGCCGGTGCGCTCGGCCTCGGCGCCAGCGCCGGGCCGCGCCTCGCGGGCCTGGCGGTGGGCGCCGTCTACCCCGAGGCCGTCCGGGTGCGCGAGCTGGCGGTGCTGGGCGCCCGGCGCCTCACGCCCGCCGAGGTCGCGGCCGCCGCCGGCCTCGAGCCGGCGGCGCGCTTCGACGACGTCGACGCCGCGGACCTGGCCCGGCGCATCGAGGCCCACCCCTGGATCGCCCGGGCCCGGGTGGCCGCCTTCCCGCCCGGCGGCCTCGTGGTCTCGGTGACCGAGCGCGAGCCCGTCGCCACCGCGGTCTTCCGCGAGGCGGACGGACGCGGCGAGAGCCGCTGGTGGATCGACGTCGAGGGCGTGGCCTTCGCCCCCGTGGCCGACGCCGCCGCGGGCGGGAGCTACCCGAGCATCGCCTGGGGCGAGGCCGAGGCCCTGGCCGCGCCGGAGGGCGACGCCCCGGAGCCGCACCCGCTGCTCGCCCAGGGGGTCCGCATCGCCGGGGCCACCCGCGACCACGGCATCGCCGGGCTGCGCGAGGTGCAGCTCGGCGGCGGCGACCTGCGCGAGCTGCCGCGGCTGCGCCTGGCGGGGAGCGACGCCAGCGTGTGGCTCGGCGGCGGCGAGCTCGAGGCGAAGCTCGGCCGTCTCGCCCGGCTGCTCGACGCCGGCCTTCCGGAGGTCGCCGAGGCCTCCGAGATCGATCTGCGCTTCGGAGAGCGAGCCGTTCTCCGGAGCGACGCGTCCCGGACGGGGGACGCGGCGACGGGGACGCGCGGAGGCGCGTCCGCGTCCGGAGCCGGGCCCGCCGGCTGACGCCGCGGGCCCGATCACCAAAGGGGGGTGAGGACATGTCACGCAAGGACGAGCTGATCGTCGGTCTCGACATCGGCACCACGAAGATCTGCGCCATCGTCGCAGAGCGGACCGAGAACGGGGTGGACGTGGTGGGAATCGGTACCCATCCGTCGCGGGGGCTGCGCAAGGGCGTGGTGGTGGACATCGACTCCACCGTCGAGTCCATCAAGCGCGCCGTGGAAGAGGCGGAGCTGATGGCCGACTGCGAGATCAGCTCGGTGTACGCCGGCATCGCGGGCGGCCACATCAACGGCTTCAACTCCCACGGCATCGTGGCGGTGAAGGACCGCGAGGTCTCGGAGAACGACGTGCGCCGGGTGATCGACGCCGCCAAGGCGGTGGCGATCCCGATGGACCGCGAGGTCATCCACGTGATCCCCCAGGAGTACGTGATCGACGACCAGGACGGGATCCGCGAGCCCCTGGGCATGAGCGGGGTCCGCCTCGAGGCGAAGATCCACATCGTGACGGCGGCGGTCACCAGCGCCCAGAACATCGTGAAGTGCGCCAACAAGGCGGGCCTCAACGTGGTGGACATCGTGCTGGAGCCCCTGGCCTCGGCCGAGGCGGTGCTGGCCGACGACGAGCGCGACCTGGGCGTGTGCCTGATCGACATCGGCGGCGGCACCACCGACATCGCGGTGTTCGCCGACGGCTCGATCAAGAACACCTCGGTGCTGGGCCTGGGCGGCTACCACCTGACCAACGACATCGCGGTGGGGCTGCGCACGCCCTTCGACGAGGCGGAGCGCATCAAGAAGCGCTTCGGCGCGGCGTCGGCGCGCTTCCTCGGCAGCGACGACGTCATCACGGTGCCGAGCGTGGGCGGCCGGCGGCCCCGGGAGGTCTCGCGCAAGATCCTGTGCGAGGTGGTGGAGCCGCGGGTGGACGAGGTGCTCTCCCTCGCCCGCCAGGAGCTGGTGAAGGCGGGCCTCGAGGACCGGATCCCCTCCGGCGTGGTGCTGACCGGCGGCTGCTCGGCGCTGGACGGGATCGCGGAGCTCTGCGAGGAGATCTTCGAGGCCCCGGTGCGCCGCGGCATCCCGGCCCACGTGGGCGGGCTGCAGGACGTGGTGCGCAGCCCCATGTACGCGACGGGTGTCGGCCTCGTGCTCTACGGCGCGAGCCAGGGCCGCGGGCGCCACGCGGCGAGCCGCTTCCGGATCCGGGACGACTCGATCTTCCGGCGGGTGAAGCAGCGCATGCGCGACTGGTTCTACGGCGAGCTGGACTGAGCGGCGCGGCCCCGGGCCGCCCGCGGACGGGGGGCGACCCGGGGCCCGCGCCAGCGGCCGGCGCGGGCCGGCCGGGGGCCGGCGGCGGGGGGCCGCCGGACTCGCAGAAAATGATGCCAAGCCCGCGCGGATCCTGACGAAACCTGTTAGGATCCCGCGGGGTCGGGCGAGCACACCGGGGGGTGAGGCATGGCGTCCAGGAAGACGGATCCGCGCGACGCGCGGCGGCAGCGAAATCGGGGCTCGAAGCAGGACGAGATCGACCTGCTCGAGGTCGGGCCCGAGGACACGGGCGATCTGCTCGAGTTCGACGAGGGCGGACCGCTCCAGGCCAAGATCAAGGTGATCGGCGTGGGCGGCGGCGGCGGCAACGTCCTCAACACCATGATCCGCGAGGGTCTGGGGGGCGTGGAGTTCGTGTCGATCAACACGGACGCCCAGGCACTCGAGCACAACCTCGCACCGCAGAAGGTCCAGCTCGGCACGGGCCTGACCCGCGGCCTCGGCTGCGGCGCCAACCCCGACCGCGGTCGGGCGGCGGCCCTCGAGGACCGCGAGCGGCTGCGCGACCTGCTGGCCGGCTCGGACATGGTGTTCGTCACCTGCGGCCTCGGCGGCGGCACGGGCACCGGCGCCGCGCCGGTGATCGCCGAGGCGGCCCGCGAGGTGGGGGCCCTCACCGTCGCGGTGGTGACCAAGCCCTTCGGGTTCGAGGGTCGCGTGCGGGCGCGCCACGCCGAGCACGGCATGGACGAGCTCCACCGCGTGGTGGACACGCTCATCACGATCCCCAACAACCGGCTGCTGGCGCTGGCGGGCAAGGACAAGGCGATCACCGACGCCTTCAAGCTGGCCGACGACGTGCTCTTCAACGCGGTCCGGGGCATCTCGGACCTGATCACGGTGCACGGCCTCATCAACCTCGACTTCGCCGACGTGCGCACGATCATGAACGAGATGGGCATGGCGCTGATGGGCACCGGCGTGGCGACGGGCGAGGCCCGCGCGAGCGACGCCGCCCACGCGGCGATCTCGAGCCCGCTCCTCGAGGACGTCTCCATCGACGGCGCCCGGGGCGTGCTCATCAACATCACCGGCGGTCCGGACATGACCCTGTTCGAGGTCAACGAGGCCTCGACGCTGGTGCAGGAGGCCGCCCACGAGGATGCCAACATCATCTTCGGCGCGGTGATCGACGACCAGGTACCCGAGGGCGAGCTGCGGGTGACCGTGATCGCCACGGGCCTCGACGACGGACGGGATCGCCAGCCCCGCCGCGGCGAAGCCATGCCCCGCGGCGACGCCGCGCCGCGCCCCGGGCCGGCACCCAACGTCTGGCAGCTGCGCCCGGAGCCCGACCCGGTCCCCGAGCCCGTGCCGGTCGCCATCGAGCACGCCGGGCTCGCTCCGTCTCCCGCCCCGGAGCCAGAGCCGATCGTGGCGGGCCCCGAGGAGGGGGCGCGCCACACCGAGATCGTCTCGCCCTTCGAGGAGGACGAGCTCGACGTCCCGGCCTTCATGCGCCGCCGCAGCCGCGAAGCGGAAGAAGACGACACCGAGACCACTCCCGCCTTCCTCCGCCGCAGCGCCGACTGAAAGCCGGGAAGGGTTCCGCCCCTCTGGGCGGAGCCCTTCCCGGAGGTCGGGCCTTGTGTACTTCGCGGCGCGGTTCGCGCGCCGCTGCGCGCCGGCCTAGGGCCGGCTTGCGTCCGGAGGCGGCGCGGGCTGGGAGCGATCGCGCGCCTGCGGCGCGCTCGGCCGCGCTCTCCGCGCGGCCAGGCGCGGGGTCTCGCCGTCTCGGTGCTTCGGGGCGACTGCTGCGAGCCTCCTTCCAGTGCGCGTCCGCCGCCGACCGGACTCCGCTGCCCGCACGGGCAGGGGTTGCTCGAACGCCCAGGCTCGGCGACGGTGGCGGGCATGGCGGAGGAGCTGATCCAGGAGGAGCGGCGGGGGCGGGTCGTGGTGCTTCGGTTCAACGATCCGGAGCGGCTGAACGCGATGACCGAGGCGATGGGGCGGGCCCTGTCGGCCAAGGTCGGGGAGCTGTCGGGGGCCGCCGGCGTGCGGGCCGTGGTGCTCACGGGGGCCGGGCGGGCGTTCTCCGCGGGCGGCGACCTCGCGATGATCGAGAAGCTGGCCCGGGAGGGTCGGGAGAGCCCCGGCGGCGCGGTGCGGGAGCGCAACCGCGGCTTCATGGAGGGCTTCTACCGCCTCTACCTGGCGGTCCGCGACCTGCCCTGCCCGAGCGTCGCCGCGCTGAACGGCGCCGCCATCGGGGCGGGGCTCTGCGTCGCCCTTGCCTGCGACCTGCGCGTCGCGGCGCGGGACGCCAAGCTCGGCCTCAACTTCACCCGCCTGGGCATCCACCCCGGCATGGGGGCGACCTGGACCCTGCCGCGGCTGGTCGGGCCGGCCCGGGCCGCCGACCTGCTGCTCACCGGACGCGTGGTCGAGGGCGAGGAGGCCGCGGCCATGGGCCTGGTGAACCAGGCCGTGGACCGCGAGCGCGTGCTGCCCCACGCCCTCGACCTCGCCGAGCAGATCGCCGCCGCCGCCCCCCTGGCGGTGCGCGGGGCCCGGCAGGCCCTGGCGCGCTCCCTCCACGCCGATCTCGGGGACCAGCTCGGCTTCGAGGCCGAGCAGCAGTCGCTCTGCTACGAGAGCGACGACCTCGCCGAGGGGCTCGCCGCCGCCCGCGAGAAGCGCAGCCCGAACTTCGAGGGCTGACCCGGAGTCCCACTCCGGGGGTGGGCGGCACACCGGGGGTGGGCGGCACACGCCGAGGAAGCGTGATCTCCGTCACGAACCCCGAGGGACCGAAGTGCTAACCCCTCAAGTCCTGGGGGGTTCGTTCGAAACAGAGAGCATGCCGCCGTGCCCGGCCCGGGCCGCGGAGGCTCCGGAGGATGCGCGTGACCCGAGCGCTGAAGAGCCAGACCGTCTGGCTGACGGTCCTGTACGTGGGCCTGCTCTTCCTGATGGCCCGCGCCTACGCCTGATCCAGGCTCCGCGCCGCCCGCCGGCGCCGCTCCGCGCCTCAGCCCGCCAGCGCCTCCACGGGCGCCGTGATCTCCGTCGCGTTGAAGAAGTACGGGATCTCGACCGCCGCCGTCTCCGGCGCGTCGGAGCCGTGCACCGCGTTGCGCTCGATGTCGGTGCCGAGGTCTCCGCGGATCGTGCCGGCGGGCGCCTCGCTCGAGTTGGTCGGGCCCATCAGGTTGCGCCAGCGCGCGATGGCGTCGTCGCCCTCGAGCACGGCCAGCGCGATGGGGCCCGAGGTCATGAAGGCGACCAGGTCCTTGAAGAAGGGCCGCTCCCTGTGGACGGCGTAGAAGCCCTGGGCCTGCTGGTCGGTGAGGCGGGTCATCTTGAGGGCGAGGATCTCGAGCCCGTCGGTCTCGACGCGGCGCAGGATCTCTCCCACCACGTTCTTCTCGACGGCGTCGGGCTTCACGATGCAGAGCGTGCGCTGGACCGCCATGGCGGGCTCCTCCGTCTCGGGTGGCGGCGGAGACTAGCCGACCCTCAGGAGACTCGCAGCACGATCTTGCCGAAGTGCTCGCTCGCCTTCATGGCGCGGTGGGCGTCGCCCGCGGCGTCGAGGGGCACGACGCGGTCGACCACCGGTGCGATCCGACCGTCGGCGAGGTGGGCCGCGAAGCGCTCCTCGAAGCCGCGCACGATGGCGGCCTTCTCCTCCGCGGGCCGGGCCCGCAGCGTCGAGCCGATCACCGAGAGCCGCTTCGCGAGCAGCAGGCCGAGGCCGATCTCGGCCTTGGCGCCGCCCATCAGGCCGATCAGCACGAGCCGCCCGCCCACGGCGAGGGACTTCAGGTTCGCCTCGAGATAGGGGGCGCCGATCGAGTCGAGCACCACGTCCACGCCGCGCCCGTCGGTCGCCTTCTTCACCGCCTCGAGGAAGTCCTCGTCGCGGTAGTTCACCGCCACGTCGGCGCCGAGGGCGAGGCAGCGCTCGCACTTCTCCGCCGAGCCGGCGGTGACGATCACCCGGGCCGACGCCGCCTTCGCGAGCTGGATGGCGGCGGTCCCGATGCCGCTGCCCCCGCCATGGACCAGCAGGCCGCCGCCGTCGGGCAGCGCCGCCAGCTGGAAGACGTTCAGGAAGACGGTGAGGAACACCTCGGGCACCGCCGCGGCCTGCTCGAAGGAGAGGGCTTCGGGCACCCGCAGCGCGCTGCCGGCGTCCACCACCACCTGCTCCGCGTAGCCGCCGCCGGCCAGCAGCGCCATGGCGCGCTCGCCCGGGCGCCAGCCCGACACCGCGCTCCCCACCTCGACGACCTCGCCCGCACACTCGAGGCCCAGCAGGGGCGACGCGCCCGGCGGCGGCGGGTAGAGGCCCTGGCGCTGGAGCAGGTCGGCCCGGTTCACACCGGCCGCGGCGACGCGGATGCGCAGGTCGCCGGGGCCGAGCTCCGGCTCCGGCGCCTCGCCCACCTTCATGACGCTCTCGTCGCCGGGCTGGTCGATGAGGACGGCTCGCACGGCGGCGCAAGCTAGCCCCGGACCGCCCACCCCGTCTACCCTCGCGCCGCCGTGCCCCGCCCGCGCCCTCGCCTCCGGCCCCTGCCCGGGGTCCTGCTCTGGGTCGTCGCCGCCGCCTGCAGCGCGCCGGGGCTGCGCGCTCCCCATGCCGACGCCGTCCACGGACGCTCGGCCGGGTGCGTCCCGGCCTTCCCCTACGCCCAGGGCTGGCTCGGAGGAGACGCGGCCTACTCGGTCCCGCTGGCCGGTCGCCGCAGCCTCTGGCTCTTCGGCGACACCTTCGTCGGGAGCGCGGGCGACGGCGACCGGCGCGGGGCCCGCTTCGTCCACAACTCGGTCGCGATCTCCGAGTGCGGCCCGAGCGGCCGCTTCGAGCTGGCGTACCACTGGGGCACGGGCGACGACGGCGCGCCCGCCGCCCTCTTCGCGAGCGACGAGCCGGACACCTGGCTCTGGCCCTTCGACGGCTTCGTGCGCGGAGCCCTCCACGTCGCGCTCCTCGAGGTGCGGAGCAGCCCGCCCCGCGGCCCCCTCGGCCTGCCCTTCCGCTTCGACGGCGTGCGCCTCGCCCGCGTCGCGAACCCGGGCGCGCCCCCACCGGACTGGGAGATCGAGATGCGTCGGCTGTCGAGCAGCGGGGCCGTCCTCCCGGCGAGCAGCCTGGTGGTCCACGGGGGCCACCTCTACCTGTTCACCTTCCTGGACCGCGGCGGCGTGAGCCATCCCCGGGGCCTGGCGCGCCTCGCCCTCCCGAGCCTCGACGGGCCGGGCCGCGACCTCACCGGCGACGTGGAGTACCTGGCTGCCGACGGGCGCTGGAGGCCCGGCCTGGGGGCGGACGACCTGCGGATCCTGATGGACGACTCCGCCTCCGAGATGAGCGTCCACCACGACCCCCGGCTCGGGCGCTGGCTCGCCGTCTACGGCCACCCGACCTTCGAGCCCGGAGCCGAGGGGCCCTCGGACCGCGTGCTCGTGCGCAGCGCCCGCGACCTGGCCGGCCCGTGGTCCGAGCCCGAGGTGCTGTTCCGGTTCCCGGAGCTCGCCCCCCGGCGAGCGGGACCCGCCGACGGAACCTTCTGCTACGCCGCCAAGGCCCACGAGCAGTTCTCCCGACCCGGAAGGGCCCTGCTCACCTACGTCTGCAACGTGGTCCCGGCCGAGCCCGGCCCCCTCGGCTTCCCGCGGCGGCTCCTCGAGGACATGCGGATCTACCGACCGCTGGCGGTCTCGGTCCCGATCCCCCTGGCGCCGTAGGCGCGCCGCCACTTGCGCACCCCGGCGCCGTCCTTAGCCTTCCCGAGGTGGCGGGAGGTGGACGGAGGATCGCCGACGGGCAACCACCGCCCGTGGGAGGAAAGTCCGGGCTCCACAGGGCAGGGAGGTCGCTAACGGCGACCCGGGGCGACCCGAGGGAAAGTGCCGCAGAAACCACACCGCCGATGGCCCGCGATCCCGCGCGTTCGAGAGGACGCGCGGGGGAGGCACAGGCAAGGGTGAAATCGTGGGGTAAGAGCCCACGCGCGACGGCCGGGTGACCGGCGGCGGGGCAAACCCCTCCTGGAGCAAGCTCGAATAGGGACGTCGCTGCGGATGGCCCGTCCGCGCGCTCCGGCGCCGACGTCCGGGTGAGAGCGCTCGAGCGCCGCAGCAATGCGGTGCCTAGACGAATGATCCTCTCCGCGTCCGGGGTGACCCGGGCACGAGACAGAACCCGGCTTACAGTCCACCTCCCGCCCGGTCTGCTGGACTTCGCGCGGGCCCGCCGGAGGCGGGCCGCGCTGCGCGCGCCCACTCGGGCGCTTGCGTCGGTGCACGTTCGGGCTTCCGGGCGGGCTCGCGGGCGCGGGCTCTGCCCGCGCCCGCATCGCCTTTGCGCGCGTCACGTTCCCGTGGCCTCAGCATCGTCTTGCGCTTCACCCGAGCGGGCTCGCTTCGTCGTTGCACGCGTCGTCGTCGCGGGGGAAGCGGGGCGTGGATGCGGGGCGGCGCGGGGGCGGGGTCAGTCGGTGATCTTGAGCTCGATGCGGGCGAGGCCGCGGTCGGGGGTGGCGGCGCGGCCGTGGAGGATGGCGATGGTGGCGAGGGCGGCGAGCTCGGGGGGCAGCTCGTCGAGGTCGAAGCCCTCGCCGGGGGCGGCGGTCACGCGGCCGTTCTCCTCGACGGTGACGCTCCAGGGGGTCATGGAGGCGAACACGGTGTCGGGGTGCTGCGTGACGTCGCGGACCTCGCCCGAGGGGAGCACGAGCTCGGCGCGGAGCCGGAAGGCGGCTCCGCGGCGGGTGGGGAGGAGACCGGCCTTGGCATCGACGCGCCGGCCGTCGGCGTAGACGCGGAGCGTCCGGTTCGGCGGCGGCGGGGATCCGTAGTACTGGCCGGGCTCCGGGAGGAAGCGGCGGCGCCCGCCTCCGAACTCGACCGGGATGGAGCGCATCGCGCCCGAGGCGTCGACGCTGCGCACCACGAAGTGGAGGTGGGGGCCGCTCGTGTAGCCGGTGTTGCCGCTTTGACCGAGCAGCTCGCCGCGCTTCACGCGCTGCCCCTCCTTCACGGCGAGGCCCGGGGAGAGGTGGACGTAGAGGCCGAGGGTCCCGTCGGGATGCCGGACCGCCACCAGGTTGGCGGTGGGGCTGTGCGCCTCGCTCGGTCCGCCGCGCTCGAAGCCGTCGATGCAGCGAACGACCCGCCCCGGCCGGGACGCGTACACGAGCGTGCCGATGGGCATCACGAAGTCGAAGGCGTGGTAGTCCGCCTTGGAGCGGTGGCTGCGCTCGCCGCCGACGCCCTGGATCATCAGGCGGGGGATCCGGATGTCGAAGGGCAGCCGGTACACCGCGCGCGGATCGTGGACCGCCCCGGGGCCGCCCAGGGACGCCCAGTAGGACCGGTCCACCTGGGCGGCGATCCACTCCGGCGCCAGCTCCCGGCCCGGAGCGGCCTCGGAGAGCCGGCGCGCCTGGGCCACGATGTCGGCGCGGTCGACGTGGGACGCCTCGTAGTGGCGCTCGGCGATCACGCGGTCCACCGCCGCCAGGATCCTGGTCTCGAGGGCATCCCCCGCCGCCGCCGCGGCGGCGAGCCCGATCGCGGCGGCGAGGAGCGCGGGGGCGAGGGCGGTGCGCATGCCGGGATCCGGACCTCGCGGATTCAGGGACGATCGAAGAGGTAGCAGCGCACCCGGGGCCGGCGCTCGGGGTCGTAGGAGCGCCACTTCTCGGCCGGGATGCGCTCGGGCGGCACCTGGCGGAAGCCCTGGCGCTCGAAGAAGCTGCCCACCCGCTCCGAGGTCGTGCAGGCGAACACCGAGGCGAGGTCCAGGGCCCGGGCGCGCTCCACCGCGAAGGCCACCAGGTGGCCGCCGACGCCCTCGCCCAGGAAGCGCGTGATGGTGTAGAGCGAGGCGATCTCGCCGATCCGGCCGCCGGGGCGCGCCAGCAGGGTGCCGATGCCCGCCAGGTGGTGGCCCTCGACGAAGGCGCCGAAGCCGCTGGCGAGCACCTCGTCGATCTGGTCCGGGGTGCGCGGCGCCAGGTAGCCCTCCTCCATGCCGCGGCGCAGCAGGTCGTGGGCGGCGTCGTAGTCGTCGACGCCCAGGCGACGCACCGAGACGTAGCGCTCCCGGGTGAAGAGCGTGCCCGAGCCCGCGTAGGTGAAGAGCTCATCCTCCACGCCCGCGAGGTCGCAGACGTTCACCGCGGCCACGCCGGCCTCGAGGAGCGCCTCGACCTGGCGCCACAGCGCGGCGCGCGGGTCGGCGGCCAGCGCGCCCTCGCGCCCGAGCAGCCGGCGCAGGTCCTCGAGGTCGAGGAACGAGACGCGCTCCCCGCTCTCGCGGCGCAGCCCCTGCCCCGCGTCGATCCAGACCAGCTTGCCGAGGCCGAGGCGCACGGCGAGATGCCGGCAGGCGCTGGCGAAGACCGTCCGCGTCCCCACCGCGACGCCGACTCGGCCGCGCTCGCGCAGCCGCCGCCAGACCTCGCCCTCGAGCCGCTCGGCGCCGGCGTCGAGGAGGCTCTCGAGGCCCGCCTTCTCGAGCGGAGCCCGCTCCCCCGCGAACACCAGGGACCGCGCGCCGCCCTCGGCGAGGGCGTCGAGCGCGGGCGCGAGCAGCGCCGGGTCCGCGGCGCCCGGCTCCGCCAGCGCGAAGCCCAGGGTGCGGCCGCTGAACTCCTGCTGGTAGAAGCGCCGCTCGCTGTACGCGGGGGCTTCGGGTTCGCCGGGGCTCGCCATGGCGCCCGAGTGTCGCGGATCCTCCGGGATCCGGGTATGGTGCCGCGCCCATGGACTGGCAGGGCGGGTTCACCCTCGTCGTGCTCGGCGTGATGGTCGCCGGGCTCGTCCGCGGCGTCGCCGCGCCCGACCTGGTGATCGGCGCGGGCCTCTTCACCCTGGCCGCGGTGGGGATCCTGACGCCCGAGGAGACGTTCCGCGGCTTCGCGAGCCCGGCCGTCGCCGCCATCGCGGCGCTGTTCGTGGTCTCGGCGGGGCTGCGCGCCACCGGCGCCATCGAGGCCATCGTGGCCCGCGTGTTCGGCCGTGCGCGCAGCGAGCTCTCGGCGCTGGCGCGCATGTGCCCGCCCCTCGCCGTCTCCTCGGCGTTCCTCAACAACGCCCCCATCGTGGCGATGATGACGCCCACGGTGATCGAGTGGGCGCGCCGCCACGCCGTGGCGCCGAGCCGCCTGCTGATCCCGCTCTCCTACGCGACCATCCTGGGCAGCGTCACCACGCTGATCGGCACCAGCGTGAACCTCACCACCGACGGCCTGCTCCGGGAGTCCGGCCTGGACCCCGAGGGCCTCGGCTTCTTCGAGCTCGCCGGCGTGGGGCTGCCGCTCATGGTCGTGGGCCTGCTCTACCTGGTGTTCGTCGCGCCGCGCTGGCTGCCGCGCCGCGAGGACCCCGCCCAGTACCTGGGCGCTCACCGGCGCGAGTACGTCACCGCCATGCGGATCGAGCCCGGCTGCCGGCTGATCGGGCAGAGCGTCGAGGAGGCGGGGCTGCGCCAGCTGCCGGGGCTGTTCCTGGTGGAGGTGGACCGCGCCGGCCACCTGATCACGCCGGTGGCGCCGGACCAGGTGCTCGCCGCGGGCGACCGGCTCGTCTTCGCCGGCGTCGTCGACACCATCGTCGACCTCCAGCGCATCCCCGGGCTGGTGCCGCTCACCGAGGACGAGGAGGCCGACGACGCGCTGGTGGGCCGGAACCTGGTGGAGGCGGTGGTGTCGCGCTCCTCGCCCCTGGTGAGCCGCAGCGTGCGCGACGCCAACTTCCGCAGCGTCTACGACGCCGCCGTGATCGCGGTGCACCGCAACGGCGAGCGCGTGGGGGGCAAGGTGGGCGAGATCGTGCTGCGCCCCGGCGACACCCTGCTGCTCCAGGCCGCCCCCCACTTCCTGCGCACCCACGGCGACAGCCCGGACTTCTACCTGGTGAGCGAGGTCGCCACCGAGGGCCCGGCGCGCGCCGATCGCGCCACCTTCGCCATGCTGATCCTCGCCGGCATGGTGCTGGCCGCCGCCACGGGCGTGATGCCGATCTACATCGGCGCCTTCCTGGCCGGCGGGGCGCTGATCGCCAGCCGCTGCATCACGGGGCCGGCCGCCTACCGCTCCGTGGACTGGCGGGTCCTGATCGTGATCGGCGCCGGGCTCGGCATCGCCCGGGCCATGGAGAAGACCGGAGCCGCCGAGAGCGTGGCCAGCCTGCTGGTGGGAACCGCCGGGGGGGCCGGCCCCCTCGCCACCCTGGCCGTCGTCTACGTCGCGACCCTGGTCCTCTCGGAGCTGCTCCACCACGCGGCCGCGGTGGCGATCATGTTCCCCATCGCGGTGGCGGCCGCGGGCCAGGTGGGCGCCGAGCCCCGGGGCTTCGTCATCGCGGCCACCATCGCGGCGGCCTGCGCGTTCGCCAACCCGGTCACCTACCAGACCCACCTGATCGTCTACGGGCCCGGGGGCTACCGCTTCACGGACTTCCTGCGGGCGGGCCTGCCCCTCGACCTGCTCTCGGCCGCGGTCGCCCTGCTCGTCATCCCCTGGCTCTGGCCCTTCCAGCTCTGAGGCCCCCGGCCCGGGATGTGGGCCATCCCACCCGGCGGGGACGGGCCTGCGACGATCAGAGGCAAACGACGTTCTACAATCCCTTGGATCCTTCCGTCCGATGGTCCCCCTCGGGGCATTCCCAGCGGACCGCTGATCCGCGAGTCGAAAAAATGCTGGAAAAAGCTCTCCAGACGTAAGAAGATGCTTTCTCCGCGGAGTACCCCCCGAATCTGCCTCGGCCCGGGCGCGCACCGAGCATGCAGCTCGCGTCCCCCAGGGCCGGCGAGACCGCCGAAGAGGCGTGACTCGGGGCCACAACGGGGCCCTCTGGGCCTCGGGACGAAGCGGAGTCGACCGAGCGCGCCCGGCAAACAGGGGTTCGAAACCAGAGGCCTTCCGGCGGGATCCCTACGGGGGTGCCGGAGCACCGGACGGGCCGGGACGAGCCTCACGAATCGAGGGAACGAGGTAGTCGGTGAAGTTCGAGGAACGCTACCAGGCAGCCACCCGCGGCAATGCGCGTCGTGCCGGGTCCACCCGGGGAGCGGTGCTCCCCGCCGAGGACCTGGACGCCGCGCGCGAGCGCCGCCCCCTGGAGTCCTACTTCCAGGAGATCGGGGGCACCCGGACCCTGAAGCGCGAGGAGGAGGTGGTCCTGGCCAAGGAGCTGGAGGCCGCCACCGCCGAGCTGCGCGGCGCCATCTACGCGCTGCCCACCTCCGCCCAGCGGGTCGTCGACCGCTGGGACCGGCTGCGCGCCCTCTCCCACACCGGGGCCAAGCTCTCCGAGGCCGTCGGCGAAGAGGACACCAGCGACATCGCCACCCGGGTGGAGCGCGCGGTCCAGCGGCTGCGCCGCCACCTGAAGCGCCGCGACGGGATGGTGGGCAAGCGCGGCACCCGCACCGCCCTGGCCCGGGTCGACGCCGCCATCGTGCGCGACATGGAGGCCATGCACCTCTCCCTGGCGGTGCTCGCCGAGCTGCGCGAGCGCGCCCTCGCCCTCGCGCGCGACCTGCGCCGCGCCCGCCGCGGCACCCGCCGCCTGAAGGAGCTCGAGCAGGACTGCGGCCTCACCAAGGACGACCTCCTCGAGGCCGTCGGCCGCATCGAGGACGCCCACGACCGCATGTCCCTGGTGAAGAACCGCTTCATCGAGCACAACCTGAAGCTCGTGGTCGCCATCGCCAAGGACTACCGCAACCTGGGCCTCTCCTTCCCGGACCTGATCCAGGAGGGCAACCTGGGCCTGATCCGCGCGGTGGAGAAGTTCGACCACCGCCGCGGCTTCAAGTTCTCCACCTACGCGGTGTGGTGGATCCGCCAGGCCCTGGTGCGCGCGATCCAGAACCACTCGCGCACCATCCGCCTGCCCTCCCACGTCCACGACCGGCTGCAGCGCAGCCAGCGCGTGAAGGCGGAGCTCACGGGCAAGCTCGGCCGCGAGCCGACGCCCGCGGAGCTGGCCCCGGCCCTGGGCACGGAGCGCGAGGCTCTCGAGGCCCTCGACCGGCTCTCCCGCGAGGCCATCTCGCTGGAGTCGTCGGTGGCGGGCACCGAGAAGCGCCTCGAGGACTTCGTCTCGGACCCCGCCTCGGTGATCCCCGACGGCGGCATCGACGACGACCGCATCCGCGTCGGCGTCGGCCACCTGATCGGGAGCCTGTCGGACCGCGAGCAGCTCATCCTGCGCCTGCGCTACGGCCTGGGCGGCGAGGAGGAGCACACCCTGGAGCAGATCGGCCAGAGCCTCGGCCTCTCCCGGGAGCGCGTCCGCCAGCTCGAGGCCCGGGCGCTGAAGAAGCTCCGCGAGACCCCGCCGGCCCAGCAGCTGCACCCGATCCTGGAGCCGTAGGGCTCGTCAACGGCTGGCGCCCGTCGCCTCATGGCGAGATCGCTTCTGCGGCGAGGTTCTCGTTGATCTCGCGCACGTGGTCGATGAGTGCCTCCGGCCCGCCGCGTTCCAGGATCTTCGAGAAGCGCGCGCGCGTCAGCGTGGTGAAGCTCGCTCCCGCGACGATTCGGTCGATCGCTCGCCAGGAGCCCGCGTCGCCCCGGAGCCGATACCTGATTTCGATCGGCTCGGCAGCACCGACACCGAGGAGCTCGACAGGCACCGTCAGATCCCCCCGTAGCTCCGGGTTCGCCGGCCGGACCTCCGCGGCAACGGCTTGGTATTGCTCGACGGGGTCTCCACGCCGGCTCGTGAGAGACCGCCTGAACTGCTCCAAGAACCGGTTGCGCTGGTCTTCATCGAAGCCCCTCCAGCCTCGAGCGACCGTCAGACGCGCCATCGTCTCGTAGTCGAAGAACGCACTGGCCAGCTCCAGCAGGCGTGCGTGCGCCTCGGCCGTCGAGAGTGACGGATCGCCCAGCACGGCGAGCTCGTTCGCCAGGTAGTCCCTGACCACGCGCTCGGCGCCGGTATCCGAGAGGGGACCAACGAGCACGACCTGCTCGGGCACGGCTTCCGGAGAATCGCGCGAGGTCCCGGCAGGCAAGAAGTAGAGAAGGGCGGCAACCAGCAGCAAGACCACCACCGCACCCATGGGGACCAGCACCTGGGTGCGTCTCTCGCGGGGAGCCGCTTCGGCTCGTGGTGGGGACACGGCCTCTTCCAGCGGCAGCCGTTGGGCTTCCGCGGCTTCGACTACCGCCTCGGAGGCCCGACGCTCGGCGTCGGGCTCCGTCTCCTGGGCGGCCAGCGCGTCATCTGTCGCCTCCGATCCGGACACGACGTCCTGCGCCTTTGCCGGAGGCTCACCGAGCCTCTTGACGAGAGTGGCACGAAGTCTTCTGTAGCCGGCGTGATTCCTGTCTCCGTTCCATCCGATCAGATCGATCGTGTCGAGCCGATCGAAGCGGAGCGGCGGGTCGACGAGCTCGATCCTCGCTGGCACGAGTGTCTCGAGCTTGAGGGCGCGTGTCGCTTCGTCCTTCACGAAGTCGGAAACGACGGATCGTAGGGACCACAGAACGACGACGGCCCCCGCAGCGTTCAGCTCCTCCTCGATCTTGTCGTCGAAGCGCTCGCCGCCCACCAGCTCGAGATCCCACCAGACCGACCAGCCTTCCTCGGCCAGCGCGGTCGCGAGTTCGGATGCCGAGGCGCGCTCCTCGCGCTTGTAGCTGATGAAGATGTCCGCCATGGCCCGTCCGCCGATCGATCCGAGGAGCGTCAGCCCAGGGAATCGTCGCGAATTGGAACACAGCGGCGACGGGGCACGCAAGCGTGCGGCCCCAAGTGGCGTCAGGGGCCGGCGCCCGCCCGCCACAGCCACGCCAGGAACACCGCCCCCGCGGCCCAGGTGTACCAGGCGAACTGGTGGAAGGTCCGCTGCTGGAGCACGCGGACGAAGAGCCAGAGCGCTCCGAGGCCCGAGACCGCCGCCATGGCGCCGCCGACGAGGAGGGTCGCCCGGCCGTCGCCCCCCACCGCCTGGGCGTCGGGGATCTGGAGCAGCGCCGCGCCCGCGATGGCGGGGAGCGACATCAGGAAGGAGAACTCGGCGGCGGCGAGCGGGGCCACGCCGAGGGCCAGCGCGCACGCCACCGTGGTGCCGCTGCGCGAGATGCCGGGCACGATGGCGAGCACCTGGGCGCAGCCGATCACCAGGGCGTCGATCCAGCGGGGCTCGTCCCGGGTGGCGGCGCCGAGGGTGCGGCGCGTCGTCCACAGGATGACGCCGGTGGCGAGGAGCGCGAAGCCCGTGACGGCGGGGCGGTCGAACAGGCTCTCGAGGAAGTCGCGGGCGGTGAAGGCCGCGACGGCGCCCGGCAGCACGGTGAGGCCCAGCTTGCCCACGTAGCGCCAGGCGTCCTGGCCGCCCGAGAGGGTGCCGCGCACCAGCGCCAGCACGCGGTGGCGGTAGAAGCACAGCACGGCCACCAGCGTGCCGACGTGGACGATCACCTCGAACAGCACGCCCTCGGTGTGGACGCCCAGCAGGCGCTCGGCCATCACGAGGTGGCCGGAGCTCGACACGGGCAGGAACTCGGTGAGCCCCTGCACGAAGCCCAGCAGTGTCGCCTCGATCCAGTCCACGAGGCGCTAGCTGGCCGTCACCGGGGGAGCTTGTTCCGTGGGGGTCTCGACCTCGGCCGTCTCGGCCCGGCGGCCGATCCGCTCGCGCAGGCGCTCGATGGAGAGGTAGGTGGCGGGAACGACGAAGATCGTGAGCAGGGTGGAGAACAGCATGCCGCCCACCACCGCGATGCCGAGCGGCGCGCGCATCTCGCCGCCGGCGCCGCGGCCGAGCGCGATGGGGAGGATGCCCACCATGGTGGCCAGCGCCGTCATCAGGATCGGGCGCAGCCGGGTGCGGGCCGACTCGCGGATGGCCTCGCCGAGCTCGACGCCGCGCTCCCGGAGCTGGTTCGCGAACTCGACGATCAGGATCGAGTTCTTGGTGACCAGCCCGATCAGCATCACCAGGCCGATCTTGCTGTAGAGGTTCAGGGTCTGGGGCGAGCCCCCGCCGAGCTGCTGGAGCTCTCCCACCACCACCAGGGCGAGCAGCGCGCCGGTGAAGGAGAGCGCCACGGCCACCAGGATGGTGAAGGGGTGCACGAAGCTCTCGAACTGGGCGGCGAGCACCAGGTAGACCACCAGGATGGCGAGCGCGTAGGCGAAGGCCAGCGCGTTGCTGGCCTCGAAGAAGCGCTCGGCCTCGCCCGAGAACGTGACCCGGTAGCCCGGGGCACCGGCCACCACCTCCTCGGCGATGGCGCGCGCCTTGCTCAGGGCCTCGCCCTGGGCGAGGCCCGGGCTGTTGGCCGAGATCGTGACCGCGCGACGCCGGTCGAAGTGGGGCAGCGCCCGGGGCGCCACGGTCTCCCGGGCGTCCACCACCGAGGCCAGCGGCACCAGGCGGTCGCCGCGGCCGCGCACGTAGAGGCCCAGCAGGTCCGAGGCCCGGGAGCGGTCCCGCCGGGGCAGCTGGGCCACCACGTCGTAGGTCTCGCCCTGGAGCTTGAAGGTCGAGAGGTCCATGCCGCCCAGCAGGATCTGGAGCGTGGTCGCGATGTCGCGCACCGAGACGCCGAGGTCGCTGGCGCGGTCGCGGTCGATCTCCACCTCGAGCTGGGGCTTGTTGAGGAACAGGTTGCTGCGCGCGTTCACCAGACCCGGCACCGCGGCGAGGCGCCGCTCGATCTCCTCGCCGTAGCGGGCCAGCTCGCGCACCTCGGGGCCCTGGAGCACCAGCTCCACGTCGCTGCCGAAGCCCCGGATCGGCGAGGGCGGGATGGCGTGGGCTTCGACGCCGGGGATCTCCTCGAAGCCCTCGCGCATGGCCTTCATCACGTCGCGGTCCGAGCCCTCGCGCTCGGCCCGGGGCTTCAGGCTGATGAACATGAAGCCCTCGTTCACCACGCCCGGCGCGCCGATCCCGACGGGAACCACCGAGAAGATGCGCCGCACCTCGGGCTGGGCCGCCACCACGGTCTCGGCCTGGCGCTGGTAGCGGTCCGTGTACTCGATGGTGCTGCCCTCGGGCGCGGTCACCCGGGCCATCACGAAGCCGCGGTCCGCGGAGGGCATCAGCTCCTCGTCGATCGCGAAGACGTAGAGCCCGACGCCGAGGCCGACCCACAGGGCGGCCAGGCCCGCGACCCGGCCGGGGTGCCGCAGGGCCGGGGCCAGCCAGCGCGCGTAGCCCCGGGAGATCGACTCGAGGGCCGCCGAGAGCCGGGCCTTCACGCCGGTCTCGGCCCGCGCGCGGCGCATCACCCGGCCGGCCAGGGCCGGCGAGAGCGTGAGCGCCACGAAGCCCGAGATCAGCAGCGCCGCCGCCACCGTGACCGCGAACTCCCGGAACAGCCGGCCGGTGGTGTCGCGCAGGAAGGTGAGCGGCGCGAAGACCGCCACCGCCGAGATGGTCGCCGCCACCACGGCGAAGGAGATCTCGCGCATGCCCTGGCGGGCCGCCTCCATGGGCGCGGTGCCCTTCTCGATCCAGCGCGTCACGTTCTCGAGCACCACGATGGCGTCGTCCACCACCAGCCCGATGGCGAGCGTCACCCCCATCAGCGTGAGCGTGTTGATGGTGAAGCCGAGGAAGTAGAGGATCGCGAAGGCGCCGACGATGGAGACCGGGATCGCCACGGCGGGGATCACCGTGGCCCGGGCGCTGCGCAGGAACAGGTAGATCACCAGCACCACGAGGATGATGGCCTCGAAGATGGTGCGCGAGACGTCGCGGATCGAGTCGCGGATGAACTCCGCGGAGTTGAAGGCGATCTCGATGCGGACCCCGGGCGGGAGGTCCCCCTCGATGCTGCGCAGCTCCTGCTTGATGCGGTCGGCCACGTCGAGGGTGTTGGCCTTCGACTGCTTCACCACGCCGAGCCCGATGGCGGGCTGCTGGTTGAAGCGCACGATCTTGCGCTCGTCCTCGGGGCCCACCTCCACCCGGGCCACGTCGCGCAGGCGCACGGCCTCGCCGTTCACCGTGGCCACGATCAGGCTCTCGTAGCCCTCGACGGTGCGCAGCTCGCCCAGGCTGCGCACCGTGTACTCGCGGTCCGTGCTCTCCAGCCGGCCCGAGGGGATGTCGACGTTCTCCCGCCGCAGCGCGTCGGTGACGTCCGCGATGCTGAGGTCGCGGGCGGTGAGCCGGTCGTTGTCGATCCAGACCCGCATCGAGTAGCGGCGCTCGCCGCTCACCAGCACGTCGGAGACGCCGGTCAGCTTCGCCAGGCGGTCCTGGACCTGGGTCTCGACGATCTGGGAGAGCTCGATCTGGCTGTAGTTCCGGCCCGAGAAGCCCAGCCACATGATCGGGCTGGCGTCGGAGTCGCGCTTGGCGACGATGGGCTCCTCGACCTCGTCGGGCAGCTCGCTGCGCGAGCGAGCCACGCGGTCGCGCACGTCGTTCGCCGCGGCCTCGAGGTCGCGGTCGAGCTCGAACTCGACGCTGATCAGCGAGACCTGCTCGCGGCTCTCGGAGGTGACGTGCTTCACCGCCTCGATGCCGATCAGCTGGTCCTCCAGGGGCTGGGTGACCGAGGTCTCCACCACCTCCGGCGCCGCGCCGGGGAAGATGGTGGTGACCGAGACCACCGGCGGGTCCACGTCGGGCAGGTCGCGGTTGGCGAGGCGCGTCAGCGCCAGGGTGCCGAACAGCACGATCACCAGGGACATCACCGTGGCGAGCACGGGCCGCTCGATGCAGACCTCGGAGAGCCTCACGACTCGAGGCCCCGCTCCCCGGGGTCGGCGCGCGACTCGAGGGCGGCCTCCTCGCCCTCCTCGCCCTCCTCGGCGGCCTTCAGCGGCTGGCCGGCCCCGGGCGCGTCCGGCACCCGCACCCGGCCTCCGGGGTCGACCTTGTGCACCCCGGTCGCCACCACCCGGTCGCCGGCGGCCAGGCCCTCCACGATCTCCACCCGGGAGCCGTCGCGCAGCCCCACCGTGACCGGGACGCGGTGGGCGCGGTCGTCGGCGTCCACGCGCCACACGAAGGTCCCGTCCATGGCGTAGAGGAGCGCCGACTCGGGCACCAGCAGGGCGTCCTCGCGGCGCTCGATCTCGGCCTCGATCTGGGCGAACAGGCCGGGGCGCAGGGCGTGGTCGGCGTTGGGCATCCAGGCCTTGATGAGCAGGCGCCGCGCCGCCTCGTCGAGGGTCGGGGAGACGAAGTAGACCTCCCCCTCGAAGCGGCGCTCCGGGTAGGGGGCCACCTTGATCGAGACCGGGATCCCGGGCTGCACCTGGCCCACGGCGCCCTCGGGCAGGGTGAAGACGAGCTGGAGCCGGTCGATGGCGTCGATGCGCACCAGCTCGTCGTCCGGCGTGACCCGGTCGCCGAAGGCGACCACCAGGTCGCCCATCACCCCGTCGAAGGGGGCGCGGATCAGGGTGCGGTCGAGCTCCACCTGGGCGGCCTCGACCCGGGAGCGCGCCACCTCGAGCTCCGCCGCGGCGCGCTCGAGCTGGGCCTCGGAGGAGACGTCGCGCCGGGCCAGGCTCTTGGTGCGGCGGTAGACCGCCGCCGCCAGCCGCCGCTCGGCCTCGGCCTCGCGCAGCCGGGCTCGCTGCTCCTGGTCGCGCAGCCGCAGCAGCACCTGGCCCTTCTCGACGGGCTGGCCCTCGCGGAACTCGATGGTCTCCACCACCCCCTCGATCTCGGGCACGATCTCCACCGTCATCTCGGCGGTGAGCTGGCCCGGGATCTTCACGACGTTGCGCAGCAGCTCCGGCGCCACGCCCACGATGTCCACCGTGGTGGCCTCGCTCGGGCCGTTCCCGGCCTCCTCGGCGCCGCCGCAGCCGAGGGCCGGCAGGGCCAGGGCCAGCCCGAGGCCGAGGGCGAGCCGGCGGAGGGACCGCCCCGGGCGCCCCGGCCGGGGCCGGAGGGGCGGGGATCCGCGGCCCCCGGCCCGGAGGGCCTCTACGAGACAGGGGGCCATCGGAGGGAGACTATCGAACCCCCCGGACCCGACGCCATTTCGCTGCGGGTGCGGGGGGTTATGCTCCGGAGCCATGGAAATCGCCTGCCTCGATCTCGAAGGGGTGCTGGTCCCCGAAATCTGGATCAACGTGGCCGAGCGTACCGGGATCGAAGCCCTGCGCCGGACCACCCGGGACGAGCCCGACTACGACGTGCTCATGCGGTATCGGCTGGACATCCTCGAGCGCGAAGGCCTGGGCCTGCCGGAGATCCAGAAGGTCATCGCCGAGATGGGGCCGCTCCCCGGCGCCCGCGAGTTCCTGGACGGGCTCCGGGAGCACATGCAGGTGGTGATCCTCTCGGACACCTTCTACGAGTTCGGCATGCCGCTGATGCGCCAGCTCGGCCATCCCACCCTGCTCTGCCACCGGCTGGAGGTGGAGGGCGGGCGCATCACCGACTACCGGCTGCGCCAGGCCGACCCCAAGCGCCGCGCCGTGAAGGCGTTCCACGAGCTCAACTTCCGCGTGGTCGCGGCGGGCGACTCCTACAACGACACCAGCATGCTCTCCGAGGCCGACGCGGGCATCCTGTTCTGCCCGCCGGACAACGTGGTGGCGGAGTTCCCCCAGTTCCCCGTCACGCGCAGCCATCCGGAGCTGCTCGCCGCCTTCCGCGAGGCCTCCGAGGCCGACTGGGGCTAGCGGGCGCGGTCGGCGCGGGGCCCGGCGTCGCGCACCCGGGGCACCTTGAACATCGGGTGCCCGGCGGGCTGGTAGGTGAGCACCAGGGCGCGGCGCGGTAGACCGGTCTCGTTGGGCTCCGAGCCGTGGATCGTGTGGGGGCTGAAGAAGAGCAGGCTCCCGGCGGGCATCTCCGCGGGCACCTGGTCCTCCTCGCGGACGTGGTCCGGGTGGGTGAAGAGCGGCCCCAGGGTCCCCTCCCCTTCGCAGCCCGGCAGCAGCCCGTCCACGTGGCTGCCGCGGATCACGCGCAGGCAGCCGTTCGCCCGGCTCGCGTCGTCGAGGGCCAGCATCACGTTGGGGAGCCGGTCCACGTGGCCGCAGACGTGGTTCCAGTACGGGGAGTCCTGGTGCCAGCGGAAGCGCGAGCCCTCCCGGGGGCGCTTCAGGTTGAGCTTGTCGGTGAAGAGCGCCACCCGCTCGCTGCCGACCAGGTCGCACATGGGCTCGACGATGCGCGGGTCGTCGACGAGCTCCGAGAAGAGCGGGTCCAGGTGGTGGAAGGGCTCCACCACCCGCAGCGTCCGGGTGCCGGGCCGGTGCTCGTACTGCACCGTCGACCCCGCCGCCTCGACGTAGCGGTTGCCGTCGATCGCGTAGGCCTCGCCGTGCGGCGCCCCTTCAGCGGCCCGGGCCACCACCCGCTCCGCGGCCGCCGCCAGGGCGCCCACCTCCTGGGGACCGAAGACCGCCTCGCGCAGGAAGAAGCCGTCGCGCTCCCAGGCCTCCCGCTCGGCGGGGTTGAGGCCGGCGGCGGGGGCTCGCGCGGGGGCGGCGGGGGGCGGGGCTTCGAGGGCTACGGGACCGTCCTCCAGCGGTGGAGGCGGGAGTGTCCCCGGCGCCCCCTGGCGGCGCAAGTGCCCGTCCTGGATGGGTTCACGGCCCGCGCGGGGGGCGATTGACACAAGTTTCACAGTCCGAAGACCGCGTCCGCCGATGCGGCGGCTAGCCTGCCCTCGCCCGTAGCGGAGGAACGCTCTCATCATGGCCAGCCACGTCGACGCGTCTCACGGGAACGAGGGCCACGACTTCACCACCAGCGACGGCTGGCTCACCCGCACCGCGCTGCTCTCGCGCAGCATCTACTGGGGCATCCACGCCAGCGTGCTGTTCGTGCTGTGGGTGGGAGCGCCGGCCTGGGCGGTGGGGCTGTGCGCCGCCACCTACGCGCTGCGCGTGTTCGGCATCACCGGCGTCTACCACCGCTACTTCGCCCACCGCGGCTACCGCACCAGCCGCGTGTTCCAGTTCGTGCTGGCGTGGATCGGCGCCATGGCGACCCAGAAGGGGCCGCTGTGGTGGGCCGGCACCCACCGCCGCCACCACCGCTACTCCGACGGCCCCGGCGACGTGCACTCGCCCCGGGACGGGTTCTGGTACGCCCACCAGGGCTGGGTGTTCGATCCGCGCTGGGGCGGCACCCCGAACGACCTGATCAAGGACTTCGCGAAGTACCCGGAGCTGCGCTGGCTGAACGAGTGGCACTTCCTGCCGCCGCTCTCCCTCGCCTTCGTGTGCTGGCTGATCGGCGGCTTCACGGGCATGGTCTGGGGCTACTCGGTCTCCACCGTGCTGCTGTGGCACGCCACCTACTGCATCAACTCCCTGGCCCACGTCTGGGGCACGCGCCGCTACGAGACCGGCGACGACAGCCGCAACAACCTGCTCCTCGCGCTGCTCACCTTCGGCGAGGGCTGGCACAACAACCACCACTACTACATGGCCTCGGCGCGCAACGGCTTCCGCTGGTGGGAGATCGACGTCACCTACTACATCCTGCGCGCGCTCGCGGCCGTGGGCCTGGTGTGGGACCTGCGCGAGCCGCCGGCCTCGGTGGTGGAGGGCGGCACGAGGCGCCCCACGGGCCTGCGCAAGGCGGCCTGAGCGCCGGCTCCCGGGCCCTTGCCGGGCGCTAGCTCCCGGAGCCTGCGCCGGGCAGCACGATCTCGACCCGGCTGCCCGGCCCGTCCGCGCCCGCCTGGAGGCGGCCCTCGTCGCGGCCCAGCACGACCTCGGCGATGCCCAGGTCGAGGGCGCGCCCGGTCGGCGCCTCCGGGGCCGCCGCAGCGTCCGCCTCGGACTCGTCCCGCAGGCAGAGCACCAGCTCCCCGCCGCGGCGGCTCGCGGCGATCCGCACCACGCCGGCGGGCCGCGTGCGCTCGAGGGCCCCCAGCACCAGCATCACCAGCACGTGGTGCAGCGCGTCGGCGTCGACGCGCAGCTCCGGGAGGTCGTCGGCGGCGTGGAGCTCGACCCGCGCGCCGTGCTCCTCGAGGGCGGCGGCGACGCCGGAGAGCAGCTCCCGGGCCGGGAGCCGGGAGCGGTCGGCGTCCCGGCCGCGGGCGAGGAGCGGGCGCAGGTGGGCGAGCAGCGCACCGGCCCGCGCCGCGCTCATCTCGATGTCGGCGGCCTCGCCGCGCACCGCCTCCGCGACGCCGACGCGCGCCGCCTCGGTGCCGAGCAGGTGGGCCGTGAGCCGGATCGCGGCCAGCAGGTTGCCGACCTCGTGGCCCAGGGCGCGAACCAGGCGGGCGGGCTCGGGCGCCTCGCCGGGTGCGGGGCCGGGCGCGTCGTGGGGGGCCGTCATGGCGGCATTCTACCCGCCCGCTCCGCCGGGCTCGTCGGCCTCGCGGCGCCTCGCCTCGGCCTCGGCCCGGCTGCGGAAGGCGTCGAGGTCCACCACGCGCCCGGTCTCCCGGGCCTCCTCGGCCGCGAAGCCGATCCAGTGGCTCTCCAGGGAGACCCGCCCCGAGGCGCGCACCTCCGCGGCGGCGCCCCGCGCCGCGACCTCGGTGAAGTGGTCGAGCAGGCCGTCGTCGCCCCCGTAGTGGCCGATCGGGTGGGCCGGGGGCAGCTCCTCGCGGCGCACGCCGAGCTCGCCGTGGCGGCTCACCTCGAGCAGGCCGTCGTGGAGCACGCCGCGCAGCTCGCCGCGGCTGCCGCTGATGCGCAGCGTGCGCTTCTCCTCCGAGGCGAGCCCGTGCACCGTGAAGCTGGCGGTGAGGCCGGCCTCGAACTCGAGGGCGATCACCTGGCGGTCCACCACGTCGTTGTCGCAGCGGTAGACGCAGCGGCCGTAGGGGCCCTCGGCGAGCGCGCGCCGGCGCGCCTCCCGGGCCGGCTCCGCGGCGACGTCGCTCCAGGGCCAGAAGCGGGCCAGGTTCTCGTCCGCCCCGAGGTAGAAGGCCTCGGCGTCGTGGGGGCAGCCGGCCTGCACGGGGCAGCCCTGGTGGCAGCGCTCGGGCGCGCCCGGGGGCGCCGACGCGGGCCCGAAGTGGGAGAGCGACCCGAAGGACGCGAGCCGCCGCGCGGGACGGCCGGCGAACCAGGCCAGCAGGTCGAGGTCGTGGCAGGTCTTGGCCAGCACCAGCGGGGCCGCCAGGGCGCGGTTGCGGAACTTCCCCCGCACGTAGGAGTGGGTGGCGTGCCAGTAGGCGACGTGCTCCTTCATGTCGATGGTGACGAGGTCGCCCAGCTCGCCGCGGTCGAGGATCTCGTGCACCCGGGCGTAGAACGGCGTGTAGCGGAGCACGTGGCCGATCTGGAGGATGCGCCCGCGGCGCTCCGCCGCCTCCACCACGCGCAGGCAGTCGGCCGGATCCGGCGCAATGGGCTTCTCGAGCAGCACGTGGTAGCCCCGCTCCACCGCGGCCAGGGCGGGCTCGACGTGCTCGGTGTCGCCGGTGGCCACGATGGCGACGGGCGCGAGGCGCGCGCCGGCCAGCAGCTCTCCCGCGTCGGCGAAGGCCCGCTCCGGCGGGATCCCGTGCTCCGCCGCCGTCGCGGCGCGCCGCTCGGCGTCGGGCTCGGCCAGGGCCACGATCCCGAGTCGCTCGGGGTTCGCACGCGCCCACGCGCCGTAGGTGTGGCGGCCGCGATTGCCGCACCCGATCAGCACCGCCTCGACCCGGCTCACCGCGTCACTCCTCCGGAACGAGTCGTTATACTACGCGTCTCCCATGTCCGCCGCCGACCTCGAGCGCATCGTGAAGGTGCTGCGCCTGGACAGCGCCCGGCGCCACATCTTCCTGTGCACCCACGGCGACTGCGCACCGGGCGAGGCCGCCAAGGAGTCCTGGAAGTTCCTGAAGCAGCGGCTGCGCGAGCTGGGCCTGTCCGACGCCGAGGGAGGCGTCTACCGCAGCCAGGCCAGCTGCCTGCGCATCTGCTGCGAGGGACCCATCGCCGTGGTGTATCCCGAGGGCACCTGGTACCGGGGCTGCACGCCGGACGTGCTGGAGGAGATCATCCAGCAGCACCTGATCGGCGGACGCCCGGTGGAGGCGCACCGCTTCGCCGACAACGCCCTCGCCGGCGGGACCTGCGGCGGAGCGGGCGACGCGATCCGCGGCGGAGCCCGATGAAGAGCGCGCTGTTCCGGGGCCGCGAGCACCTCCAGCTGGGCGCGGTGGACACCGTGGCCGAGGGCCCCGCCGCCATCGCGATCTCGATCGGGGGCCGCGAGAAGGCCTACCCCCATCGCGATCCCAACGAGGACGCGGCGCTCTTCGCCTACGGCGAGGCGGGACTGCTGGTGGCGGTGGCCGACGGGCACCGGGGCTTCGAGGCGGCCGAGGTCGCCCTCGACCACCTCTCCGCCCACCCCGCCGGCCACTGGACCGACCAGGGCGAGGTCGACGCCCGCAGCTGGGAGCGCCACGTGCTGGCGGTGCTGTGCGACGCCAACGAGCAGATCCTCCGCGAGCTCACCAACACCGAGAAGCAGGGCGCCCGCACCACCCTCGCCCTGGCCCTCGCGCTCCCCGGTCGCGACCTGCTGCTCCACGCCGCCATCGGCGACAGCCACATCTTCCAGGCGAGGCCTGTGGGCGTCGAGGACCTCGGCCGCTACGAGGCGGAGGACGGCAAGACGGCCTTCCTCGGCCACGCGCCGGAGACCCCGGAGAGCCTGGCCGGCAAGTGCTGCATCGGGCACCGGGAGCTCGGCGACACCCGCGCGCTGGTGCTCGCGACCGACGGGCTCTCGGAGACGGGCATCGGCGTGGCCGACCCCGAGGCCGCCGTGGCCGAGGTGGTGGAGAAGGCGGACGCGGCCCCGGCGGCCCTGCGCGCCCGGGAGACCGCGCGCGGGGTGGTCGAGACCGCCCTCGCGGCCCAGCGCCGCAACGGTTCGGGCGACAACGCCTCCGCCGCGGTGGTCTGGCTCGCGGACTGAGCTCAGGCCAGCAGGCGCGCGACCCGCTCGGCGATGGCGGCGGCCGCGGTGAGGCCCGGCGACTCGATGCCGACCAGGCTCACCAGCCCGGGCCGGCCCTCGCCCGACTCCTCGCGCACCACGAAGTCGCGAAACCCGTCGCCCGGCCCGGCCCGCTTCGGCCGGATGCCCGCCTGGTCCGGGGTCAGCCACGCGGCGCGCAGCCCGGGCAGGTAGCGCGCCGCCGCCCTCGCGAAGGCCTCGGCCTTGCCGGGCGCGACCGCGTAGTCGATGCGCTCCACGTACTCGGCGTCGGGTCCGAGCCGGATGCGCCCGGCGAGGTCGAGGGTGACGTGCACGCCGAGGCCGCTCCGCACCGGCAGCGGGTAGACGAGCCGGTCGAAGCGCAGGCCCGCGGCCGGGGCCACGCAGAAGTAGTCGCCCTTGCAGGGATGCAGACGGTAGCCGAGGCGCTCGACGTCGAGGCCCGCGGCGGCGGCGACGCGATCCGCGGCCAGGCCCGCGGCGTTCACCACCGTGGCCGCCACGGCGCTCTCCCGCCGGCCCGCGGGGCCCCGGGCCTCGACGCGGTAGCCGGCGGCGCAGCGCTCGACCGACGTGGCCTCGGTGCGCGGAAACAGGCGCGCGCCGTGAGCCTCGGCCTCGGCCAGGAACGAGTCCGCGTAGGCGTGGGAGTCCACGATCCCGGTGCGCGGCGAGAGCAGCGCCGCGCGGGCCGAGACCGCGGGCTCGAGGCGCGCCACGGCGGCGGCGTCCAGCAGCTCGAGACCCGGCGCGCCGTTGCCGAGGCCGCGGCTCCGGAGCGCCTCCAGCTCGGCCTCGTCGTCGCCGGCGGCGGCGACGATGAGCTTGCCCGTGACCCGGTGGGGCACCCGCAGCCGGGCGCAGCGCTCGTAGAGGAGCTCGCGTCCCTCGACGCACAGCTCCGCCTTGAGCGAGCCCGGTGGATAGTAGATGCCGGCGTGGACGACCTGGCTGTTGCGGCTGGTGGTCTCGCGCGCCGGCGCCTCGCGGCGCTCGAGGATCCAGACCGAGCGCCCGCGGCGGGCCAGCGCGGCCGCACAGGCGAGGCCCACGACGCCGGCGCCGACCACCAGGGCGTCGACCCCGTCGGCGGCGGCGCTCACGACTCGGGCAGGCCGGGCGGGCCCTCCTGGCGGTGGCCGCGCAGGCTCAGGTAGGAGAGGAACCCGTGGCGGCGCTCCGGCGAGTGGATCATGAGGCCGAGGAAGATGGCGACGTAGAGCACCGCGAAGGCGATGCGCACCTCGGTGCTCGGGAACACGAGCTGCACCGCGAACAGCGCCGCGATCATCACGGCCTCGACGCGGCGGAACCACAGGTTGCAGATCAGGAGCGCGGCCAGCAGGGACTGGGCGGAGGTCAGGAGCAGCTCCTCGGTCTGGCGGCCGTCGAGGGGCAGCCCGCGCCAGCCGCCCCCGGCGGCCACGAAGGCCACGGGCAGCGCGCCCACCAGCAGCGTCCACTGGTTCACCTTCGAGGAGATCAATGCGCCGAGGCCGAGGGAGCCGCGCATGCGCAGGGCGAACAGGATGGCGACGATGAACTCCGGCGACTCCGAGGCCAGGGGCGCGAGCCACTGCACCAGCAGGAACTCGTCGATCGCGTAGTTGCGACCGATGTGGACCAGGCCCTCGGCGAAGGGCTCGGCCGAGACCCAGATCGCGTAGCCGCCGTAGACGAAGAACAGCAGGGCCCACACCCGGCGGCCCAGGTCCTGGAACTCGAGGTCCACGAGCGCCGCCGGGCCCATCAGGTCCGAGTCGTGGGACTCGCCGCGCATCGCCGAGGCCACGTAGGCGGCGAAGAGCAGCAGCAGCACGGCGGCGTCGAAGAGCCCGAGGTAGCCGTCCAGCGGGATCAGCACCGACCAGAGCGTGGCGAGGATCAGGAAGCGCACCTCGAGGCGGTGCTGGGGATCGATGCGGAGCTGGGACTCGCCGGTCTTCCTGCAGGCGATCAGCACCACCGCGGCCCAGCCCAGGCCGATCAGCAGCCGGTTGGCGCCGGTCATGTTGGCGATCGCGTAGGGGGCGTAGGTGGGGTCCGAGGCCGCGGTGATGGCGAAGTGCAGGTCCACCGCGTACTCGGGCAGCACGCTCACCAGGGCCAGCACCAGCAGGGCCAGGCTCTGGGGGATGTCGCGCTCGGCCAGCTCCATGGACCAGGAGAGCAGGAAGGCGGCGCCGAGGATGGCGAAGCCGGAGAGCGCCGCGATGCCCTCGTGCTGGAGGCCGAGGCCGCCGAGGGCGTGGGCCGCCACCCAGGGCACGGGCAGGGCGGCCGCGATCAGGAACCAGACCAGGTCCCGCTTTCCCGCCGGCCCCTTGCGCTCGGGCAGCATCAGGGAGCGGCGCCGTAGGTTCCCTCGTAGAGGGCGCCGAATCCGGAGGGGTCGATCTCGACGCTCTGCGTTCCACTGCGGGCCACGGCGAGGCTGCCGAGCAGGCTCCCCATGCGGGCGCAGGTCTCGAGGGAGCGGCCGCGGCTGCGTCCGGCCAGGTAGCCGGCGCGCCAGGCGTCGCCGCAGCCCGTCGGGTCCACCACCTCGCTGGCGGGCACCGCCGGCACCTCCAGCCGCTCGCCGCCCGCGCGGATCCGGCAGCCCTGGTCTCCGAGTGTCACCACCAGGGTGCCCACCCGGCTCGCCACCGCGTCCTCGTCGAGGCCGGTCTTCTCCAGGGTGAGGGACCACTCGTAGTCGTTCACTACGTAGGTGTCGGCGCCCTCGATCATCTCCACCAGCTCCTCGCGCTCGAGGATCGGCAGGCCCTGGCCCGGGTCCACCACCGCGGGTACGCCGCGCTGCTTCAGCGCGCGGGCGTGCTCGATCATGGCCTGCTTTCCGTTGGGCGAGACGATCCCCAGCTCGTAGGGCTCGCCCACGTCGGAGACCGGCGCCTCGTGGGCGCGGTCCATGGCACCCGGGTGGAAGCCGATGATCTGGTTGTCGTCGAGGTCCGTGGTGATGTAGGCGCCGGCCGTGGACTCGTTCTCGAGCACCCGCAGCCAGTCCCGGCGGATGCCGTTGCGATCGAGCCACTCCGCGTAGGCGCCGAAGTCGCCTCCCACGGTGGCGAGCAGCCGCGGCTCCTCGCCGACGAGCCGCAGGTTGTAGGCGATGTTCGCCGCGCAGCCGCCCCAGGTGCGCTTCAGCTCGGGCACGTGGAAGGCGACGTTCAGGACGTGGAGCCGGTCGGGGAGGATCACGTCCTTGAAGCGACCGCGAAACACCATGATGTGGTCGATCGCCACCGAGCCGGTCACGAGGATGGGCATGAAGGCGAAGTCTGGCGGTGCACGCGGTGGGCGTCAATGCCCGCACGGGGGTAGTATCGTCGGATGCGCATCGCGGAGCTGTTCCAGCGCGGGGAGCCGGTCTACTCCTTCGAGTTCTTCCCGCCGAAGACCGAGGCCGGCTACCGCAACCTGTACCGGACGATCGGGGAGCTCAAGCGGCTCGACCCGGGCTTCGTCTCCGTCACCTGCGGCGCCGCGGGCTCCACGCGCCGCAAGACCGCCGACCTGGTGATCCGCATCCAGCGCGATCTCGGCATCACCGCCATGGCCCACGTGGTCTGCACGGGCACGCGCCGCGAGGAGCTGGAAGAGACCCTCGGCTCCATGGCCGACGCGGGCATCGAGAACGTCCTCGCCCTGCGCGGCGACCCGCCCCGGGACCAGCCCGACTGGCGCCCCGTCCCCGGCGGATTCCACCATGCCAACGAGCTCGCCGCCTTCGTGAAGGAGCGCTTCGGCTTCTGCATCGGCGGCGCCTGCTACCCGGAGAAGCACCCCGAGGCCACCACGCTCGCCGAGGACGTCGACAACCTCAAGCGCAAGGTCGACGCGGGGGTCGAGTTCCTCATCACCCAGCTCTTCCTGGACGACGACGACTACTGGAGCTTCCTCGAGCGCGTGCGCGCCGCGGGGATCGAGGTGCCGGTGGTGCCCGGCATCATGCCGATGGTGAGCCTCGCCAACCTGCGGCGCTGCATGGTGCTCTCGCCGGGGTCGAAGGTGCCCGCGCGCCTCGAGGCCGATCTCGCCGCGGCCGGCGAGGACGCCGAGCGCAGCCTCGACGTGGGCGTCGAGTGGGCCACGGCCCAGTGCCGCGACCTCGTGCAGGGTGGCGCGCCGGGCATCCACTTCTACACGCTGAACCGCTCGCCGGCGACGCGCCGCGTGCACGAGAACCTGCACGCCACGTGAGCGGGCGCCCCGTGCGCGTCGGCGTGCTGCTCTCGGGCGAGGGCACCAGCCTCGAGAACCTGTGCGAGCGGATCGACGCCGGCGAGGTCCCCGCCGAGGTCGTGGTGGTGATCGCGTCCAAGGAGTCCGCGGGCGGCCTCGAGCGGGCGCGGCGCCGCGGGATCCCGGCGGTGGCCGTCCCGAGGAAGCGGCACCCCGACGTCGGCGAGTTCAACGACCGCCTCCACGTCGAGCTCGAGAAGCACGGCGCCGAGCTGGTGGCGCTGCTGGGCTTCCTCTCGCCCTTCCAGATCCGCGGCTACCCGGGCCGGGTGCTCAACGTCCACCCGGCGCTGATCCCGGCCTTCTCGGGCCGGGGCTTCTACGGCAGCCGGGTCCACGAGGCCGTGCTCGCCCAGGGCTGCCGGGTGAGCGGGGCCACGGTGCACTTCGCCGACGACGAGTACGACAACGGCCCGATCATCCTCCAGGAGGCCGTCCCCGTCCGCGAGGACGACGACGTCGCGAGCCTCGCCGCCCGGGTGCAGGAGGCGGAGCGCCGCCTGGTGCCCGAGGCGGTCCGGCTCTACGCCGAGGGACGCCTCGTGGTCGAGGGCCGGCGGGTGAGGATCCTCGAGCGCCCCGCCAGCCCCGCCGACGGGCCCCGCTAGCTGCGATTCCGCTTCGCGGAATCTCTCCCGTCGTCGGCTGACCCTCTCGGGTCAGCCTCCTGGGAGGCCGACCCAGGATGGGTCGGCTTCCGCCGCAAAGCGAGCCCGAAGGGCTCGCTCAGCTAGCCGGCCCGCTCGATCAGCTCGACCTTGTAGCCGTTCGGGTCCTCCACGAAGGCGATCACGGTCTTGCCGTGCTTCATGGGGCCCGGCTCGCGAGTGATGCGCACGCCCTCGGCGCGCAGCCGGTCGCAGACGCCGTGGATGTCGTCGACCCCGAGGGCGACGTGGCCGAAGGCATCGCCGAGGTCGTAGTCCGACTGGCCGTAGTTGTAGGTGAACTCGAGGACGGTGTGGTCCTTCTCGTCGCCGTAGCCCACGAAGGCCAGGGTGAACCGGCCCTCGGGATAGTCGCTCTTGCGGAGGAGCCGCATCCCGAAGTGGTCGCAGTAGAAGCGGATCGACTCGTCGAGGTCCTTGACGCGGAGCATGGTGTGGAGGAAGCGCATGGGTCGAGTCTAGGAGGCCGACCCGAGAGGGTCAGCCGGCGACGGGAAGATTCCGCGAAGCGGAGTCGCAGCGGGCTGGGCGAGCCCTTCGGGCTCGCTTCGCGGCGGAAGCCGACCCGGCCGGGGTCGGCCTCCGGGCCGGCGGCCCCTCCCTCCCTTTCGGGTTGACGGGATTTCTCCCTTTCGGGTTGACGGGAGGCGAACAAAAGACGAAAATCGACGAATGGTCCCCATCCCTCGGCGCCCCGCGGCGGCGGCGCGCCTCGACGCTCCTGCCTGTCGCACTCCGGAGTCCCGGACTCCGGAGCCTCGGACTGCGGAGCCCGGAACCCCGGTCGAGGAGCTGCTCCGCGACCTGGGCGGGCAGCTGCGCCGCGGGGGCGGGGTGGAGCCCGAGGCCGCAGCCCGGCCCTGGCCCACCGGGCTTCGCGAGCTGGACCGCCTGCTCGGCGGCGGCTTCCCGCGCGGACGCCTGAGCGAGATCACGGGGCCGGTCTGCGGCGGCCGGACCTCACTGGGCCACGCACTGCTGGCCCGCGCCACCGCGGCCGGCGAGGTGGCCGCGCTGGTGGAGGTCGCCGACGCCTTCGATCCCGGCTCCGCCCACGCCGCCGGGACGCGGCTCGAGCGCGTGCTGTGGGTGCGCGCGCCGGAGCGACGCGCCGCCCTGCGCAGCGTGGAGCACCTGCTGCTGGCGAACGGCTTCGGCCTGGTGCTGCTCGATCTGGCCGGCGAGGCGCCCGCCCGCACCGCGCGCCCCCGGCCCCGCGACGCAAGGCGGGGCCACCTGGAGCGCACCCCCGCCGTCTGGCCCCGCCTGCGCAAGGCCGCCCGCGCCGCCGGCACCGCGCTGGTCGTGCTCGGAGACCGGCGCTGCGTCGGCGCCTGCGCGGACCTCGCCGTCGAGACCGGTACCCTGCGCCCCCGCTTCACCGGCACCCCGCCCCTGCTCGAGGGCCTGGAAGGAGAGGTCCACATCGTGCGCAACCGCCTCGGCCCCCAGCTCTCCCGCGTCCCCGTGCGGTGGCCCAAGCCTTCTGGACTTCGCTCGCCTTCGGCTCGCTGCGCGCGCCCGGCAGGCGCTTGCATGCGGAGATGTTCCTAGTCGGTTGCATGGGCTCGTGCGGCCCGGCTCCGCCGGATCGCACTCGCTTCGTCGCGGGGCTCTCGGTGGAGGACTTCGAGATTCTGGCTACGGGGCACCCGGGGTCGTCGCGGGGCCCTTCGTCTCGTGGCGGGTAGCCGAATTGCTTGTCTCCTGGTCCCGGATCTGCCGCTGGCGGCGGCGCTGCGGGCGCAGCCCGAGCTCGCCGAGCAGGCGGTCGCCATCGCGACGGGTCCGGGGCCCCGGGCCGAGATCCTCTCGGTCTCGCCCGAGGCGGCGCGGCGCGGGGTGCGGCCCTTCACCACGACGGTGCAGGCCCGGGCGGCCTGTGCGGAGCTGCGGGTGCGCGTCGCCTCGCCTTCCCTCGAGCGCGCCGCGCGCGCGGCGCTGCTCGACGTGGCGCTCTCGGCCTCGCCGCGGGTCGAGGCCGCGCCTCCCAGCGCCGGCCTCTACGCCGCCGAGGCCGTGGTCTTCCTGGACGCCACGGGCACGGGCTCCCTGTTCCGGAGCGAGGCCGGCCTGGCCGCCGCCCTCGAAGCCCGCGCCACCCGCCTCGGCCTCCCCCCCGTCGTCGCCATCGCCGGCTCCCGCCCCACGGCGCATATTGCCGCGCGCAAGCTGGCCCGCGGCAAGCCCGCACGCGACAGCGTGCGGGCGCGCAGCGACGGCGCCCGGCAAGCCGGGCGCCGGAGCGGAGTCCAGAAAGGACGCAACCCCGCTCGCCAGGCCACCCAAGCCCGAAAAGAAGACAAACAACTCCGCGACGAAGACACCCCGCCCGCCAGCGACCCGCGCCCCAACGTCGAGATCGTCCACCAGGACGCCGCCTACCTCGCGCCGCTGCCCATCGACCTGCTCGATCCCGCCCCGCCCCTCGCCGAGGCCCTGACGCGCTTCGGCATCCGGCGCATCGGCGAGCTGGCGCGCCTGCCGCGGAGCGCGCTGCTCACGCGTCTCGGCGCCGGCGCGCGCGAGCTCCTGGACCTCGCCCGGGGCGCCTCCCGCCCTCCCCTGCCCGCGGCTCCCGCCTCGACGCGCTGCGAGGAGGCCCTCGACCTCGAGCATCCGCTCGAGCACCTCGAGCCGCTGGCCTTCGTGCTGCGCGGCCTGCTGTCGCGGCTGGGCGAGCGCCTCGCCTGCCGCGGCCTCGGCTGCGGCGACCTCGACCTGCGCCTCGCCCTCGACGGCGGCGGACGCGACGCCCGGCGCGTGGGGGTGGCGGCGCCCACCGGCGACGTGCGCGTGCTGCTGCGCCTGCTGTGCCTCTCCCTCGAGGCGCGTCCACCCGGCGCCGCCATCGAGGGGGTCGCGCTGGCCACCGAGGGGCGCCCCCTGCGCGCCGACCAGCTCGACCTGTTCCGTCCGGCGGGCCCCGCACCGGCGCTGCTGGCGCGCACCGTCGCGGAGCTCGAGGCCCTGTGCGGGCCCGGTCGCGTGGGTGCCCCCGCCCTCGCCGACAGCCATCGCCCCGACGCCTGGGCGGTGGCGGCGTTCGCACCGGCCTCGGTGGCACCCGTGGAGCCCCGGCGCCCCGGGGCCGGCGAGCTCTCGCTGCGGGCGCTGCGCCCGCCGGTGGCCGCCGAGGTGCGGGTCGTGGCCGGGCGGCCCGTCTCGCTGCGCAGCGCCGTGGCCAACGGGCGGGTGACGGCGGTCTCGGGTCCCTGGCGCAGCACCGGCGCCTGGTGGTCCGCGGAGGAGCGCTTCGCCCTCGACCACTTCGACGTGTGGACGAGCGACGGCACGCTGTGCCGCCTGCGCCTCGACCGCATCGGCGGCCGCTGGGAGATCGACGCCGTCTACGACTAGGAGGACGACCCGGGACGGGTCGGCTTCCGCCGCGAAGCGAGCCCGGGGGATCGCTCGGCCAGGGTCGGCTCAGAACGAGTGCGAGGCGTGCACGCAGCTCGGGCACAGCCCGTGGTTGAAGCGGGCGTCGGTCCGCTCACCGAGGAAGCGCTCGAGCAGGATCCAATGGCCGTCCGCATCCTGGATGCACTTGCAGTGGGCGCAGATCTTCACGATCTCGCCCAGCGGACGCCGCGAGGCGAGCGCCTCGCGCAGCTCCCCCAGCAGCCGCTCCCGGTCCGCCTCCGCCCGGGCGCGCTGGGTCACGTCGAGCCCGATGCCGATCACGCCGACGATCTCGTGGTCGTCGTCGAAGAGCGGCTCGACGTGGCACTCGGCGGTCACGCCCTGGAAGGTGAACTCGTAGCTCTGGGAGGCGCCCCGCAGCGCGCGGTGGTGCGCCTGGATCGGCGGGACCTCGGCGTCCTCGGTTCCGTAGTACTCGTACAGCGAGGTCCCCACCACCTGGTTGGCGTCGAGGCCCAGCTGCTTGAGCGCCCCGCCCAGACAGCTGGTGCAGCGCGGCTCGAGGTCGGTGGTCCAGAAGACCACCGGGAGCTGCTCGAGGAGCATGCGCAGGCCGGTCTCGTAGCCGGCCCTCAGCTCGGCGTTGCGCCGGCGGAGCTCCTCCACCTCCGCGAGGAGATCCTCGCGGGATTCGCGGATGCGACCCATCACCCCCCTCCAGGCACGGCCCGCGACGTGCGAGAATGTAACCCTCACGTAGCCGCTGAACATCGAAACGTGTCGGGATCGTCGAGAAAAGGCAGCGACGAATCGTCACGCCGGGGGAAAAACCCGCGTTCAATCGTCGCCAGTCTTGATCTGGGTCGTGAGGGCCGCGCGCCGGGCGGCGCCCCGGGCCCCGCGCACCACCGCGTCGGCGCCGAAGCGCTCCGCGATGGCGTCGAGGGCGCGGTTCAGGCGATCCCGCCGCGGCGCCGCCGTCGGGAACAGGTCGAGCTGGGCGACCCCGTCGGCGTCCTCGAGGTTGGTGACTCCGACGCCGAGCAGGCGCACCGGCTGCGCGAGGCGCTCGGCCGCCAGCAGGGCCCGGGCGGCCCGCGCCAGCACCTCGCCGTCGTCGGTGGGGTGGTGCAGCGTCGTGCGTCGCGTCAGCAGCGGATGGCCGCGCGGGCCCTCGCGCACGCGGTGCGCGAGCTTGAGCTTCAGCACCACGGTGCGCGCGCGCCTTCCGCTGCGCCGCAGCCGCCGCGCCACCGCCTCGGCGTGGGTGATGGCGGCGGCCTCGAGGACCTCGCGCTCGGAGACGTCGCAGCCGAAGGTGTTCTCCTCGCTCATCCCCACGGCCTCGCGGAAGGACGACACCTCGCGCAGGTCCTCGCCCCGGGCCAGCGCGCCGAGGGAGACGCCCCAGTCCCCGAGGCACTCGCGCAGCCGCGCCGGCTCGGCGCGCGCCAGGTCGCCCACGCGCCGGAAGCCCAGGGCCTCGAGGCGCTCGCGGGCCACGGGCCCGACGCCCCAGATGCGCCCCACGGGCAGCGGGTCGAGGAAGGCTCGCAGCTCGCCGGGCGACACCTCCCTCAGGCCGTCGGGCTTGGCGTCGGCGCTGGCGATCTTCGCCACCATCTTCACGGGCGCGATCCCGACCGAGATCGGCAGGTCGCACTCCTCGCGCACCGTGCGGCGCAGCCGCTCGCCCACCTCCCGGGCGGGGCCCAGCAGGCGCTCGGTGCCGGTCAGGTCGAGGAACGCCTCGTCGAGGGAGAGCCCCTCCACCGCGGGGGTGAAGCGGCGGAAGATGGCGAACACGCGCTTCGACTCGCGGGAGTACTTCGCCATGTCGCCACGCAGGAAGACGCCGTGGGGACAACGCCGGCGCGCCTCGAAGCCCGGCATCGCGGAGTGCACGCCGAACTCCCGCGCCTCGTAGCTCGCGGCCGAGACCACGCCGCGGGGGCCCGAGCCGCCCACCATCACCGGCCGCCCGCGCAGCTCGGGACGGTCCCGCTGCTCCACGGACGCGTAGAAGGCGTCCATGTCGGCGTGCAGGATGCTGCGCGACGTGTCTCGTGCGCCGGGCGGGCTCATCGAGGGAGATTCCTGGTGGAGAGAAGCTAGGGGCGCGGTAACTTCCGCGCCATGTCAGAGACCTCCGCCGAACCCACCGAGCCCGCCGCGCCCGACTCCACCGAAGCCTTCGACGCCGGGCCCGCCGCCGGCGTCCGCTGGGACCTCTCGGACCTCTACGCCGGCCCCGACGATCCGGCCATCGACGCCGACCTCGAGCGCTGCGTCGGGCAGGCGCGCGCCTTCGCGGCGGAGTACCGGGGGAAGCTCGGCTCCCTCGACGCCGCGGAGCTCGCGCGCGCGGTCGACGCCTACGAGGCGCTCCAGGAGCCCGCCTGGCGGGCCAGCGCCTACGCGGGGCTGCTGTTCGCCGCCGACACCAGCGCACCGCGCCACGGCGCGTTGCTCCAGCACGTGCAGGAGCGCGGCACGGAGATCCGCAACGAGCTGGTGTTCTTCGAGCTCGAGTGGGTCGCGCTCGAAGACGAGGCGGCCCGCGCGCTCACCGAGGACCCCGCCCTCGCCGGGCGACGCCACCTGCTCGAGTCGCTGCGCCGCTACCGCCCCCACGTGCTGAGCGAGCCCGAGGAGAAGCTCCTCGAGGAGACCGCCAACACCGGCAGCCGCGCCTTCTCCCGGCTCTTCGACGAGATCCTCGGCGCGGCGAAGTTCCGCGTGGAGCTCGAGAGCGGCCCCAAGGAGCTCTCCGAGGAGGAGGCCCTCTCGCTCCTCTACGACGCGGATCGCGACACGCGGCGCGCGGCCTCGCGCGGGCTCACCGAGGGCCTCGAGCGGCACTCCCGCACCCTGGGCTTCCTGTTCAACACCCTCGTCCAGGACAAGGCGATGCAGGACCGGCTGCGCCGCTACGCCGACCCGATGGACTCGCGCAACCTCGCCAACGAGATCGACGGCGCCTCGGTGCGCGCGCTGATGGACGCCTGCGTGGGCCGCTACGGGCTGGTGGCCCGCTACTACCGGCTGAAGCGCCGGCTGCTGGGCCTCGACCACCTCTACGAGTGGGACCGCTACGCGCCCCTGGCCGAGCCCGAGGGCACCCGCAGCTTCGACGCCGCCCGGGAGCTGGTGCTCGGCGCCTACGCGGACTTCGCCCCGCGCATGGCGGAGATCGCCGCGCAGTTCTTCGACCGCCGCTGGATCGACGCCGAGCTGCGGCCGGGCAAGCGCGGCGGCGCCTTCAGCGCCTCGACGGTGCCGGGCGTACACCCCTACGTGATGCTCAACTACACCGGACAGCTGCGGGACGTGATGACCGTGGCCCACGAGCTCGGCCACGGCGTGCACCAGTGGCTCTCCCGGGAGCGCGGGCTGTTCGAGCAGAACACGCCGCTCACCACCGCCGAGACGGCGAGCGTCTTCGGAGAGATGCTGGTCTTCCGCCGGCTGCTGCGCGAGGAGAGCGACCCCACGGTGCGCCTCGCCCTGGTGTGCGGGAAGCTCGAGGACGCCTTCGCGACCGTGTTCCGCCAGGTCGCCATGACCCGCTTCGAGCAGATGCTCCACGCCGCGCGGCGCGAGGAGGGGGAGCTGCCGCTCGAGCGCATGAACGCGCTGTGGATGGACGCGAACCGCCCCATGTTCGGCGACTCGGTCGAGCTGACCGACGACTACCGCTGGTGGTGGCTCTACATCCCGCACTTCATCCACTCGCCCTTCTACTGCTACGCCTACTCGTTCGGGGAGCTGCTCGTGCTGGCGCTGGTGCGGCGCTACGACGAGGAAGGCGACGCCTTCGTGCCGCGCTACCTCGAGCTGCTCGCCGCCGGCGGCTCCCAGGCGCCCCCCACCCTGGTGAGCCGCGTGGGCCTGGACATCACCGACCCGGCGTTCTGGGACGGCGGCCTCGCGCTGCTCGAGGACCTGGTGGCCGAGGCCGAGGCCCTGGCCGAGGGCGGCGGGCGCGCCCATTGAGCCGCGGAGCGCCGCCCGCCCGACTCGTGCCCGGGGCGGCCCTCGTGCTGGGCGGGCTGCTGCTGGCCTGGCCCCAGCTCGGGTGCGTCGCCGTGCGCCAGGTGAGCCACACGCCGCGCACGGCGACGGAGCAGCTGCTGGTGAGCGAGGCGGTGGAGCGGGCCGTCGCCGACCTCGCCTGGCCCGAGCTCTCCGGGCGCCGCATCTCGATCGCGACGGTCTCGCTCGTCGGCGCCGACGCGGACTACCTGCGGGCCGTCGCCGAGGCGAGGGCCCGGGCCCTGGGCGCGCGCATCGTCGAGCCCGCCGAGGCCGAGCTCCGCTTCGAGCTGCTCGTAGGCATGCTCGGGACCGTGTTCCGCGAGGCCGAGTTCGGCATCCCGTCGCTGCCGACGCCCTTCGGCGTCACCACGCCGAGCATCCCCTTCTTCAAGGCGGTGCGTCAGCACGGCTGGGTGAAGCTGCGCTCCACGGCCCACGACGGCGAAGGCAGCCACCGCTTCGAGAGCGACCCGCTGGTGCAGCACACGCGCTTCGACGTCTACAGCGTGTTCTTCTTCGCGTACCGCAGCAACGACGTCTACCCGGACGGCTCGGGCTTCGGCATCGACTGAGGCGCGCGACGGGGCGCGTCAGTCGTCTTCGGCGGGGCCCCGCTCGAGCACCGCAGCCACGGCGCGCAGCAGGCTGTCCGGGGCGAAGGGCTTGCGCACGAACTCGCCGCGGTGACGCGCCAGCATCTCGCGGGTCTCGGGGTCGAGGGACGAGCCGCTGGTGACGACCACGCCGAGATCCGGGCTGCGCTCAAGCAGCGCGTTCAGGATCGCGGCGCCGCCCTGGGGCCGCATGCGCAGGTCCACCAGCACGGCGCCCACGGGCCGCTCGCTGGCGTCGAAGGCGGTGATGGCCTCGTCGCCGTCGCCCGCGGTGCGCACCTCGTAGCCGGCCCGGCGCAGCACGCGGGTCATGAGCTGGAGCAGCGTGGGCTCGTCGTCCACGACCAGCACGACACCAGAATGGGGGGTGCTCACGACCATAGAATACCCATTGACCCGAGGCGAATAAAAAACGAAAATCGAACGCCTCATGGCGCCCCCGTCGGACCCCGCGGACTACGTCGAGCTGCGCTGCCGCAGCGCCTTCTCCTTTCTGGAGGGCGCCTCCAACCCCGAGGACCTCGCGGACCGCGCCGCCGAGCTGGGGCATTCGGCCCTGGCCCTGGCCGACCGGGACGGCCTCTACGGCGTGCCGCGCTTCCACCAGGCCGCCCGGCGCGCGGGCCTGCGCGCCCTGGTGGGGGCGGAGCTCGGCCTCGAGGAGCCGGGGCCGCCCCTGCTGCTGCTGGTCGAGTCGCGCCGGGGCTACCGGAACCTCGCGCGGCTGCTCACCGTGGCCCAGGGCCGCGCGCCCAAGGGCGAGGCATGGGCGCGCTGGGAGGACCTCGAGGCCCACGCCGAGGGCCTGGTGGCCCTGGTGCGCGGCACGGGCGCGCTCACCCGGGCCGGGCTCGACCGGGCCGCCGGGGTGTTCGGCGCCCGCCTGTGGGTGGACGTCGCGCGCTGCGGCGACCGGCGCGGCGAGGCCGAGAGCCGCTTCGCGGTGGCCCTCGCCGAGTCCGCCGGGGTACCGGTGGTGGCGAGCGGCGACGTGCGCTTCGCGCGCCCCGAAGGCCGCCGCGTCCTCGACGCCTTCACCTGCCTGGCCGAGAAGACGGCCCTCGACCGGGCGGGCCGCAAGCTGCTGCCCAACGGAGAGCACCACCTGCGCACGCCCCGGGAGATGGCGGAGCGCTTCGCCGACCGGCCCGCCTGGCTGCGCGCCACCCGCGAGATCGCCGAGCGCTGCAGCTTCGCCCTCGAGGACCTCGGCTACCGCTTCCCGACCTTCCCGGTGCCCCGGGGCGAGTGCCAGGCCTCCTGGCTGCGCAGGCTCACCTTCGAGGGCGCGCGCACGCGCTACGGCGAGCGGCTCCCGCCCCGGGTGCGCGCCCAGCTCGAGCACGAGCTCGCGCTGATCGAGAAGCTCGACCTGCCGGGCTACTTCCTCATCGTCCACGACATCGCGCGCTTCGCCCGGGAGAGCGGCATCCTCGTCCAGGGCCGCGGCTCCGCGGCCAACAGCGCGGTCTGCTACGCGCTCTCCATCACCGCGGTGGATCCGGTCGGGATGGAGCTGCTCTTCGAGCGCTTCCTCTCCGAGGAGCGCGGCGAGTGGCCCGACATCGACCTCGACCTGCCCTCGGGCGACCCGCGGGAGAAGGTCATCCAGTACGTCTACGAGAAGTACGGGCCCCACGGCGCGGGCATGACGGCCACGGTGATCAGCTACCGCACGCGCTCGGCGGTGCGCGAGATGGGCAAGGTGCTGGGCATGGCGGAGGACGCCGTGGACCGGCTCTCGAAGCTGCTCTCGAGCTTCGACTACCGCGAGGACCTCGACGAGCTGAACGCCACCCTGCGCCAGGCCGGGGTGGATCCGGAGGCGCCGCGCATCGCGCTGCTCCTCGACCTGGTGGATCAGGTGCGCGGGCTGCCCCGCCACCTGGGCCAGCACACCGGAGGCCTGGTGATCGCCGCCGGGCGCCTCGACGAGGTGGTGCCCATCGAGCCCGCCGCCATGCCCGGGCGCAGCGTGGTGCAGTGGGACAAGGACGACTGCGCGGACCTCGGGATCATCAAGATCGATCTCCTCGGCCTCGGCATGCTGAACGCCCTGGAGGAGGCGATCCCCATGATCCGCGAGCACGAGGGCGTGGAGGTCGACCTCGCCCACCTGCCCCGGGACGACCCGAAGACCTACGCGATGATCCAGCGGGCCGACACCGTCGGGGTGTTCCAGATCGAGAGCCGCGCCCAGATGGCCACCCTGCCCCGGCTCAAGCCGCGCACCTTCTACGACCTGGTGGTGGAGATCGCGATCATCCGGCCCGGCCCGATCGTGGGCCAGATGGTGCACCCGTACCTGAACCGCCGCGCCGGCCGCGAGCCCGTCTCCTACCCCCACCCGGCCCTCGAGCCCATCCTGAAGCGCACCCTGGGCGTGCCGCTGTTCCAGGAGCAGCTGCTGCGCATCGCCATGGTGGCGGCGGGCTTCGGCGCCGGCGAGGCCGAGGAGCTGCGCCGCGCCATGGGGTTCAAGCGCTCCACGGAGAAGATGCAGCGCATCGAGGGCCGGCTGCGCGCCGGCATGGAGGCGCGCGGCATCCTCGGCGAGGCCCAGGAGGAGGTGGTGCGCGGCATCCAGTCCTTCGCGCTCTACGGCTTCCCGGAGTCCCACTCGGCCTCCTTCGCGCTGATCGCCTACGCGTCGGCCTGGCTCAAGGCCCACCACCCCGCCGCCTTCCTGGCCGGCCTGCTGAACGCCTGGCCCATGGGCTTCTACAACCCCGCCACCCTGGTGAAGGACGCCCAACGCCACGGCGTCGAGGTCCGCCCCGTGGACGTCACCGCCTCCAGCTGCAAGTGCACCCTCGAGCCCCGCACCCCAGCCCCCTCCGTTGAGCAACCCGGACCCGACCCTCTCCCCCCGCAAGCACGGCCCGCCGGAGGCGGACGGTGCGCGCAGCTCGCCGAAGGCGAGCGAAGTTCAGGAAGCCCTGCCGAAGGCGAGCGAAGTCCAGAAGCCCCGGGCCCCGCGGTCCGGGTCGGGCTGAGGTACGTGCGCGGGCTGCGCGCCGAGACGGGCCACGCCATCGAGGACGAGCGGCGGCGGGCCGCCTTCGCCGACGTGGCGGACCTGGCCGCGCGCGTCGCCCTCGCGCGCCACGAGCTCGACGCCCTCGCCGAGTCCAGCGCCCTGGCCGGCCTCGACGCCGCCGGGGGCAGCCGCCGCTCGGCGCTCTGGCAGGTGGCGGCGGTGGAGCGCGACCGGCGCTCGCTGTTCGCGGGGGTCGCGGCACCGGCGTCGGCCTCGCCGCTGCCGGAGATGACGCCCCTCGAGACCACCCTGGCCGACTACCGCGCCAGCGGTCTCACCACGGGCCCCCAGGTGATGACCCACCTGCGCGACGGCCTGCGCCGCCGCGGCCTGCTCTCGGCCCGGGAGCTGCGCGGGGTGGAGAACGGGCGCTTCGTGCGGATCGCCGGCCACGTGATCGTCCGCCAGCGGCCGGTCTCGGCGAAGGGCTTCTGCTTCCTCACCCTGGAGGACGAGACGGGCACCGCCAACGCGGTCCTCACCCCGCGCCAGTTCCAGCGCTTCCGCGCCTCGCTCCACGTGTCGCCGCTGCTCGAGATCGCCGGGCCGATCCAGTGCGAGGAGGGCGTCATCCACCTCCGCGTCCGCGATCTGAGGCCGCTTCCCCTCGGCCAGGCGCTTCCCCGCTCGCACGACTACCGCTGAGCGTCCCCACGGGAGTCGAAAAAACGCCGTTCAGCGTCCATTTTGGGCCATCTGGGGCTTTTCTTCTGTTTTGAAACCTGTTTCAATCTTGGCCGTTCCCTTCCCGGCACACACGATCCCCAGCCACATCCTCATCCGATCGGAGAGCCTCGATGCATCGCACCGTCGCGCGCCCTCGCCATGGCCGGACCCTCGCCGCCCTTCCGCTCCTCGTCGCCGTCGTCGCCCTCGCGGGCCTCGAGCCGGCCGAGGCCGGCCGCCGCCGGGGGATCCCGCCCTACCCGCCGACCCTCGTGTTCGAGATCGACACGCCGACGGACGGCGACTTCACCAACGACGGCACGGTGCTCGTCACGGGCCACACCAACTACAAGAACTCCCAGGTCCACGACGTCACGGTGAACGGCGTGAGCGTGAAGCCCCTGAGCGGAGGGAACTTCTCGCTCGTCGTCCCCCTCGACCCGAACCAGGTCTTCAACCCGATCATCGCGGAGCTCGACGGCAAGGACGGGAAGTTCGCGCGCCGGCGCGTGACCCTCGTGGTGGGCGACGGCGTGAGCTCGAGCTACGTGGCCGACGGCGTCACCTCCCCGGACAGCCTGTCGATGCGCATCGCCGAGGCGGGCCTCCAGCAGTTCACCCCCATCGTGGAGTCCCTCTCGGGCGACTCCCTCGACGTGGGCGGGCTCATCGCGGGCCAGAACCCCGTGGTGGACGACTGCATCACGATCTTCGGCGGCTGCGCGTGGTTCTACCAGGTGCACGTCTCCGAGGTGGGCTTCAGCTCCTTCGGTCTCGACGCCAGCCCCAACCCGGCCGGCAGTCTCGACGCCGACATCATCATCAACGACCTCTACGTCGAGGTGGACCTCAACTTCCAGGATCTCGTCGCCGTGGACCTCACCTGCGGCCTCGAGATCGAGACGGCGACGGCGACGATCTCCGGCTCCCTCGACCTCGCTCCGGACGCCACGGACCCCTCCTTCGTGGACGTCAACCTCACCAGCCCCGTCTCCATGTCGCTGAGCGGCTTCCAGTCCGAGTTCATCTCGGGCATCTGCGACGACCCGATCATCGGCGACATCCTGAACGCCATCCTCACGCCCTCGTCCCTCGAGAGCCTGGTGGCCGACGGCTTCGCCTCGAGCCTGAACGACCCCGACGGCGCCGGGCCCCTGGACTCGCCGCTGGCCGACGCCGTCGAGACGGCCCTCGCCGACGTCTCCATCGCCGGGCCCGCCGGCGAGGCCCTGGGCGTGGTCCTCGACGCCCCCATCGACTCCATCACCGAGGACGCGACGGGCCTCACCCTGCTGACCGACGCCGGCATCACCGTGGACGTCCCGGACCCGAGCGCACCGGACCTGACCCACTCCTACACGGTCGCCGAGACCCCGCCGACCTTCCCCGCCACCACGCCCGTGGGCGGCCTGCCCTACGGGATCGGCATCGGGCTCTCGAGCACCATGATGAACCAGCTCCTCAAGGCCCAGGTGGAGAGCGGCCTGCTGCGCACCGACGTCACCGAGATCCAGCTGCTGGGCAACCCGACGCCGCTCACCGTCGGCGTGCTGCGGCTGTTCATCCCCGAGCTCAACCCCTACGACTGGAGCGAGCCGGCGGTGATCGAGGTGCGGCCCAAGCTGGCGCCGGTCTTCAGTGGCAACCCGGGACCGAACGGGGAGCTGGCCGAGCTGCTCATGGGCGCGCTCACCATCGACATCAAGGTGCCCGGCATCCCCCTCGACGTGGCCACCCTCGAGGTCGACGTCCAGGTGGGCGTCGACCTCTCGCTCACGCCCGAGGGAGCCCTCGCCTTCACCCTCGGCACGGTGACCTCGAACGAGATCGACATCACCCTCATCGAGAACCCGCTGGACACCAACGAGTCGGCCGCGATCACCACCCTGGAGAACGTCCTGCCCTCCTTCCTGCCGGCCCTGGCGGGGGCGCTGGGCGAGCTGCCGATCCCCGAGTTCCTCGGCCTGCAGCTCGGCATCCTGGAGGTGGAGCGCCTGCCCGGCGGCTTCCTCTCGCTCTTCGCCGACCTGAACCAGACGCCCACCACCACGCTCCAGAACGTGGTGGTCACCGACCTCAGCTCCGGCGACTTCCGCCAGAGCGGAGGCTGCTGGCTGCGCGAGTGGCGGCACCGCGTCTCCAACCAGCCGTCCACCACCGGCATCCGCGCCAACCTGCGCGGCATGCTGGGCGCGGACGCCGGCTGCACCACCAACGACGCCTCCAGCGTCGCCACGGCCTCCTACCAGGTGGACTTCGACGTCGTCGGCGTGGCGGGCGAGCAATGGACCCTCGACCTGGCCCACTCGATCCTCGGTGCCATGACGGTCTACAGCGACGGCTACAACGACGGCATCGGCTTCCAGGACG
>JANQFK010000036.1 GCA_028277885.1 Myxococcota bacterium | reverse complement strand
CTGCTTCTCGAGCTCGATGCTCGGGGGCTCGATGCAGCGCAGGTTGGCCGGGTCGGTCGCCGTGGGGGCCGGGGTGCCGGTCTCGACGGAGCTGGCGTCGGCGCTGGCGGTGTTGAGGAACACGCCGGCCTGGTCGCAGCGGATCGGCACCGTGAGGGCGCCGATCGTGCCGGAGCCGATCACCAGCTCGCCGCCGGGCGCGATGCTGCCGGGCACGGCGACGTTGGTGATCCCCAGGGTCGGGTCGTTGACCACCACGTCGGTCACGGCGACGGCGCCCGTGTTGCGGACGATGAGGCGGTAGACGGCGCCGCTCGGGAAGTCGAAGACGGGCGCGCTGCCGGCGTCGTCGGCATCCACGAAGGTGCCCGTGGCGTCCTGGATCTGCTTCTCGAGCTCGATGCTCGGGGGCTCGACGCAGCGCAGGTTGGCCGGGTCCGTGGCGGTCGGGGCCGGGCTGCCGGTCTCCGTGGAGTTGGCATCGGCGCTGGCGGTGTTGAGGAACACGCCGGCCTGGTCGCAGCGGGTCGGCACCGTGAGGGCGCCGATCGTGCCGGAGCCGATCACCAGCTCCCCGCCGGGCGCGATGCTGCCGGGCACCGCGACGTTGGTGATCCCCAGGGTCGGGTCGTTCACCACCACGTCGGTCACGCCGACGTTCCCGATGTTGCGGACGATCAGGCGGTAGACGGCGCCGCTCGGGAGGTCGAAGACGGGCGCGCTGCCGGCGTCGTCGGCGTCCACGAAGGTGCCCGTGGCGTCCTGGATCTGCTTCTCCAGCTCGATCATCGGGCCGTCGACGCAGCGCAGGTTGGCGGGGTCCGTGGCCGGCGCCGCCGGGGTGCCGGTCTCGGCGGAGCTGGCGTCCACCTGGGCCACGTTCTCGAACAGGCCCGCCTGGTCGCAGCGGGTCGGCACCGTGAGGGCGCCGATCGTGCCGGAGTCGATCACCAGCTCGCCGCCGGGCGCGATGCTGCCCGCCACGCCGACGTTGGTGATGCCCAGGGTGGGATCGTTCACGACGATGTCGGTGACGGGCACGCTGCCCACGTTCCGCACGATCAGGCGGTAGGTGGCGCCGCTCGGGGGCTCGACCACCGGGCCCGTGAGCGCGGTGTCGGCGTCGACGAAGTCGCCGAGGGCGGTGTCGAAGATCTGCTTCTCGAGCTCGATCTGGGGCGTCTCGACGCAGCGCACGTTGGCCGGGTCGTCGACGGTGGGCGCCGCCGTGCCGGTCTCGGCCGAGTTGGCGTCGGCGCTGGCCGTGTTGAGGAAGGTTCCCGCCTGGTCGCAGCGCGTCGCGACGGACAGCGCCGGGATGGTGCCCGCACCGATCACCAGCTCGCCGCCCGGCGCGATGCTGCCGGCCACGGCGACGCTCGCGATCCCCAGGGTCGGGTCGTCGACCACGATGTCGGTCACCGCCACGGGGCCGGTGTTGCGGACGATCAGGCGGTAGACGGCGCCGCTCGGGAAGTCGAAGACCGGCGCGCTGCCGGGGTCGTCGGCGTCCACGAAGCTGCCGCCGGCGTCCCGGACCTGCTTCTCGAGCTCGATCACCGGCGGACCGACGCAGCGCAGGTTCGCGGGATCCGTGGCCGTGGGGGCCGGGGAGCCGGTCAACGCCGAGTCGGCGTCGGCGCTGGCGGTGTTCAGGAAGGTGCCGGCCTGGTCGCAGCGGGTCGCCGCCGTGAGGCCCGGGACCTGCCCGGCGTCGATGACGAGCTCGCCGCCGGGGGCGATGGTGCCGGGCACCGCGGCGTTCGCGATCCCCAGCGTCGGGTCGTTCACCACGACGTTGGTGACGTCCACGGTCCCGACGTTGCGGACGATCAGCCGGTAGACCGCGCCGCTCGGGAAGTCCACCACCGGGGCGCTGCCGGCGTCGTCGGCGTCCACGAAGTCGCCGAGGGAGGGGTCGAAGATCTGCTTCTCGAGCTCGATCGCGGGCCCTTCGAGGCACCGGATGGTGGCCGGGTCCTGGGCCGGGGCCGCGGGCAGGCCGGTGATCTCGGAGTCCGCGTTGGCCGTGGCGACGTTCTCGAACACGCCGGCCTGGTCGCAGCGCGTGGCCACGCTCAGGCCGGGGATCTGGCCCGCGTCGATCACCAGCTCGCCGCCCGGCGCGATGGTGCCGGGCACGAGCTGGTCCACGATCCCGAGGGTGGCATCGTCGATGCGCACGTTGGTGACCGGGTCGCCGCCGACGTTGCGGACGATGAGGCGGTAGACGGCGCCGCTCGGGAAGTCGAAGATCGGCGCGCTGCCGAGGTCGTCGGCGTCCACGAAGGTGCCGCCGGCGTCCTGGACCTGCTTCTCGAGCTCGATCACGGGCGGGACCTCGCAGAGGTCGCTCGCCACCTGCTGCACGGGCTTGTCGAAGCCCACGAGGTCGCAGGTCACGGTGACGTCGTTCACCTGGCTCTGGGGCAGGTCCTGGGCCACGCAGCTCACGCTGGTGGAGGAGTTGGTGCCGACGTCCGGGATCTGGCCCGGCGTGCGGTCGCAGTCCGGGGCGAGCAGGTCCGCCACCTGGCAGTTCGCGAGGGTCGTCGTGCCGCTGTCGTTGAAGATCTCGATGGTGATCGGGCTGGTGCCGTCGGGGAGCTGCTCGTCGCAGGTCTTCACCACGCGCAGGGGCGGCGGCTCGCAGGCCAGGCTCGCCGCGTCCTGGAGCATGCGCACCTCACCCGTGGGCTGCCCGTCCTCCAGACAGCTGCACACCAGGCTGCCGATGTTCTGGCCGATCACGGTGTTGCCGTTGCCGAGGGTCTCGCCGCAGGTGAAGGTCCCGAGCTGGGTGTCGTCGAAGGTCGCCGTGAGGGACGGGCCCACCTGGAAGGGGCCCGCGATGGGGCCGAGCACGTCGTCGTCGATGGTGCACTCGATGGTCACGTTGCCGGTGTTCTCGACCACGTAGGCGTAGACGACCTCGTCGCCCTCCCAGCTCACCGCCTCCTGGGTGGTCCCGTTGCCCGGGTCGTCCACGTCGCGCACGTCCAGGAAGCCCGCGCCGCCGTCCACGCGCTTGTCGAAGGCCACGTTGCAGATGCGGCAGGGGTCGTCGGCGCTCTGGGTCACGGTCTTGCCCGGCACGGGCTGGCCCGTGGTCGGGTCGAACACCTCGCAGGTCACCTCGGCGACGTTGCACGAGGCGTCGTTCACGATCTGGCCGGGGAAGCTGATCGAGCCGCTCTGCCCGGGAGCCAGGGTCGCGGGGCTCAGGTCGCCGGAGAGCGGCGTGCCCACGGGCACCGTGGGGCAGTTGCCGGGCACCAGGAAGTCGTCCACGCGGCAGTTCACCAGGGTGGCGTCGGGCGAGTCGTTGGTGACGTTGATCTCGAAGTTGAAGTCGAAGGGGTCCGGCGTCCCGACGACGGGCAGGCACTCCTTGGTGATGAGCGGGTCGCTGGGCGTCTGGCACTCGACGGCGGCCGAGTCCTCGTTGACCACCTGGAAGTCGGGGTTGCCCGCGCAGGTGCACATCACGTTGGCGGTGTTGTCCACGCCGGGGGGCGTGCAGAGCAGCGGTGCGCCGAGGGAGTCCTGGGTGACGGTGAAGCTGTCCGTGCCGTCGGGCACCAGGAAGACGGGCGTCGTGAAGTCGAGGGTCGGGTCGGTCAGGGTGCACTCGACCTCGACCTCGCCGCGGTTCTCCACGTCGATGACGTAGGTGAGGCCCTCGTCGGCCCAGCCCACGCCCGGCACGGCGGAGCGGCAGTCGAGGTCGTCCGCGCAGGGGGTCGCGCCGTCGAAGCGGCAGGTCCCCGCCGCCTCGTCGCAGAAGTCCGCGACGTCGACGAAGCTGATGCCGTCGCCGTTGGCGTTCACGCTCTTGTCGATCTCGACGCGGCAGAGCGCGGGGTAGAAGAGCGGGGCGCTGCCGGTGCCCGCGCCCTCGACGTCGCCACCCTCGAGGCGCACGAAGACGTCGCCGGAGCCGGTGGAGCCGTCGGCGTTGAACATGCCGTTGGCCGGGCTCGTGACCTGCTGGCCCGGGACCACCTCGGCGGTGATGGTGGCGAGCAGGGTGAAGCCGCTCGTGAAGTCGGGGAGGAACTTCGAGTCGAAGACGCCGTCGCCGTCGGGGTCGCCGTTGAAGGTGAGCAGGATCTCGTTGCCGTCGGGCTGGACGTTGCAGACCACGTCCGAGGAGGGCGAGCAGACGACGTTGGTGAAGATGCCCGCGAGGGGAGTGGTGCAGGGCTCGGCGTCGGCGCACGCGAGGGTGACCGAGGTGGTGCCGCGGATCTCGGCGTCGACGAAGTTGAAGTTGCCGCCGACGGTGCAGGAGTTGAGGATCTCGACGGTGAAGGTGACGATCTCGCCCGGGTCGAGGACGTCGCCCGGAGGCGTCTGGCCGATGTCGGGCTGGGTGCGGAGCGCCGCCGCGCAGGCGGTCTGGGCCGAGGCGCCGTCGGCGAGGGAGAGGCCGAGCCCGCATACGGCGAGCACGAGGAGCAGCCGCTGGAAGAGGCCGAGGTCCGGGCCGAAGCCCACGAGTCGCGTCCGGTCCATCCCCAAGTCTCTCCTTCTTGGTTCAGCAACGGGTTCTGCAGCTGCCGGGGCCCGACGACCCCGCACCGGTTTCCCCCCATTAGGCGGCAAACCGACCGCAAGTTCAAGAAGAGAGAGCCGGGGTTTCACCCGAAGTCCCAGCCCCACGCGCCCGTTCCGGGGGGTGCGCCCCTCGGGGGCTGCGTGGGCGCGGGCGGGCGTCCGGCCTTCACGCCGACGCCATCCGGTGACGAAGCGTCAACGAATCCGGCCAATTGGGTCTTCACGAGCGAGGCGGACCCGGTTGGCGCTACCCTGCCGGTTCGGCTTTTTTCCGTCGGAAGCGAGGTGAACCCCGTGGCCAAGAACGAAGACAACGCCCAAGGAGTCGGCGTCCCCCTGATCATCGCCGCACTCATCCTCGGTGGCGCCGTGGTCGGCGGCGCGCTGCTGATCCGCGCTCCCCTCGAGGCGGTGAGCGCCGAGCTCGCGCAGATGCGCGACACCGTCGAGGGGCTGCCCAGCGCGGCGGCCCCCGCCGCGCCGACGCGCCAGGCGGCCCGTCCGGATCGCCCGGACCCGAGCAAGCGCTACGAGGTCAACACCGCCGGCTCGCCGTCCCGCGGCGGTCCGGAGTCCGCTCCGATCCAGATCGTCGAGTTCAGCGACTTCCAGTGCCCGTTCTGCGGCCGGGTGACGCCGACCCTGAAGCAGATCGAGGACGAGTACGGCGACAAGGTGCGGATCGTGTTCAAGCACCTGCCGCTCAGCATCCACCCGAAGGCCCCGGCGGCCCACGCCGCCTCGGTGGCGGCCCACCGCCAGGGCAAGTTCTGGGAGATGCACGACAAGATCTTCGCCAACCAGCGCGAGATGAGCCCCGAGAAGTACCGCAGCTACGCCGAGGAGCTGGGCCTCGACCTGGCCCAGTTCGACAAGGACGTGTCGGACCCGGCGGTGAAGAAGAAGATCCAGGACGACACCTCGGAGGCGGCCAGGCTGCTGGTGCGGGGAACGCCGGGCTTCTTCATCAACGGCCGCTTCCTCTCGGGCGCGCAGCCCTTCGCGGCCTTCAAGCGGCTCATCGACGAAGAGCTCGAGAAGGGCTGAGTTGGGCCGTCGAGGCTCGGCGGCCCCGGCAGCGGGGCTGCTGCGCGCCTGGGCGGTCTTCTTCGCCGTCCTGATCGCGTACCAGCTCGCCCTCGAGACGGGCGGGCCCGCCCTGCGCGAGCTCGCCACCCGGGCCAACGCCCAGCTCACCGCCGGCGCCCTGTGGCTGCTCGGCGCCGAGGGCCGGGCCTACGGCAGCGTGGTGCGCTCGTCGGTCTTCACCGCGGAGATCATCTTCGAGTGCACCGCCGCGCTCCCCATCGCGATGTGGGTGGCGGCGGTGCTCGCCTACCCCACGGGCTGGCGGCCCAAGCTCCTCGGGCTCGTCCTCGGCATGCCGGCGCTGGTGCTCCTCAACCTGGTGCGCCTCGTGAGCCTCTTCTACCTGGGCCACTGGTGGGAGGCGGCCTTCGAGACCGCCCACCTGCTGGTGTGGCAGTCCCTGATGGTGTTCCTGACCCTGCTGCTGTGGCTGCTCTGGGCCGCGACCGTCCCTGCCTGGACCGCGCGTCGCCGGGAAGCGCGGACCCATGAGCCCCGACCGGCGTAGGATCCTCCGCTTCGCGCTCCACTTCGCGCTCGCCTTCCCGGTCTGCCTGGCGCTCTACCCCCTCGTGCTGCCGGCCTACCAGTCCCTGGTGATCGGCGGCGCGAACCTGCTGCTCCCCGCCTTCGCGCCGCTCCTGCAGGTGGAGCTGCTGCCCGACGGGGGCTGGCACGTCTGGCGCTCCCCGGGCGGGGGCGCGGCGGGCTCGCGCGACTTCCTCTACGGCATGCGGCCGGGCGCGCTGGCGCTCATCTACCTGAACCTCGCGCTGGTGCCGGCGCTGCTGGCCGCCACCCCGGTGGCCCCGGCCCGCCGGCTCCGCCTGGTGGCCCTCGGGCTCGCGCTCCTGGTCGCCTTCCACGTGCTCGCGGTGACGGGCCTGGTGCGCACCTGGTGGTGCCTCGCCCAGGCGCCCGAGCACCTCGGCTGCCGCAGCCTGCGCGGCTCGCTCAAGGTGAGCGGCCAGCTCTTCGGCGTGGTGCAGTGGGCGCTCCTCACCTGGAGCGTGTGGCTGCCGGGCCGGGGCGCGGACGCGAGGGCTGCCGACCGCTAGCGGGCGTACGTCGCTACCCTGTCGCCATGGCGGAGCCCGCCCCCGCAGCCGAGGCCTTCCGGAGCTTCGCCGCCCAGGCGCTCCACTACTTCCGCCGCGACCACGAGGCGGTGCGGCGCGAGCCCATCGAAGGGCCCGCGGCCTGGCGCGGCGAGGAGCTGCGCGGGAGCCGCGACTGGATCGTCGAGCTCGCCCCGGCCCAGCTCGCCGAGATCGAGAAGGCCCTCGCGGCGGTGCGGGGCCGGGAGCTCGGGGAGATCGGGCGCGACGACTTCCCGCTCCCCTCCCTCGGGCCCGTCCTCGCGGGCTGGGCCCGCGAGCTGCGCGAGGGGCGCGGCTTCCTGCTGGCCCGGGGGCTCCCGGTGGAGCGCTGGGGCGACGCCGACGCCGCGCGGGCCTTCTGGGGTCTGGGCCAGCACCTCGGCACCCCGGGCGCCCAGAACCCGGCGGGCGAGCTCCTCGGCCACGTGACCGACACCGGCGACGAGGCCGACAACCCCAACGTGCGCCGCTACCGCACCGCCGGCGACATCCGCTTCCACTGCGACCTCGCCGACGCGGTGGGGCTGCTGTGCCTGCGCGTGCCGCGCTCCGGGGGCGCCAGTCGCATCGTCAGCTCGGTCTCGGTCTACAACGAGCTGCTGGCCCGGCGGCCGGACCTCGCCCCGCGGCTCTACGAGCCCTTCTGCCTCGACGTCCGCGACGAGCAGGGCGAGACCCGTCGCGCCTGGATCCCGGTGCCGCCCTGCCGCTTCGCCGGGGGCCGGCTGCGCACCTTCTACCACAGCGACTACTTCCGCTCGGCGGCGCGCCACGCCGACGTCCCGCCCTTCAGCGACGACGAGCGCACCCTCCTCGACCTCTACGAGGCCATCGCGAACTCGCCGGAGCTGCGGCTCGACATGCAGTTCGAGCCCGGCGACGTCCAGCTGATCTCGAACCACGCCATCCTCCACGCCCGCACCGCCTACGCGGACTTCCCCGAGCCCGAGCGCCGGCGCCACCTGCTGCGCCTCTGGCTCTCCCTCGATCGCTGAGCCCGGCCCGTCCGCGGGGCGCGGCCGCCGCGCCTCCCGCTAGGATCGCGCCCGCGCGCGAGCCGCGCGCCGCGAGAGGGGGGAGACGCCATGGCCCTTCGGCTGCTCGAGGCCCAGGTTCCCGAGGACGTGTGCGAGGAGGCCGAGCGCGCGCTCGCCGAGGTCGGCGCCGAGACGGTCTGGAAGGAGCCCGGCGGCCCGCTGGGCACCCAGGTGATCGCCGTGCTCGGGGCGGGGCGCACCGGGGCCGCCATCGACCTGCTCCACGAGCGCCTCGCCAACTCGGCGGGCTTCCGGGTGCTGGTGCTTCCCCTCGACGCGGTGGCGCCGCGTCCCGTGGCGAGCGCGTCGGCGGCGGGCCGCGCCCAGGCGGAGTCCGCCGAGGCGGTGAGCCGGGAGGAGGTCTACGCCAGCGTGAGCGCCGGGGCGCGCTTCTCCCCGACCTTCCTGGCCCTCACGGTGCTCTCCGCCACCGTGGCCGCCATCGGCCTCAGCACCAACAACACGGCGGCGGTGATCGGCGCCATGGTGGTGGCGCCGCTGCTGGGCCCGAACATCGGGGTGGCGCTCGCCTTCACCCTGGGCGACTTCGTGCTGCTGCGCGAGGCCGCGAAGAGCGCGGCGCTGGGCCTCGTTGCCGCCTACGGGACGGCGCTGCTGATGGGGGTCGGGGTCGAGGTGCGCCTCGACATCCCGGAGATCGCGTCGCGCACGGGCTTCGGCTACGGGGACCTGCTCCTCGCCCTGGCCGCGGGCGCCGCGGGCACCCTGGCCTACACCACCGGAGCCCCCGCCTACCTGGTCGGCGTGATGGTCGCGGTGGCGCTGCTGCCCCCCACGGTGGCGAGCGGCCTGCTGCTCGGGGAGGGGCTGGTGCGCGAGGCCCTCGGCGGCCTGCTGCTGGTGGCCGCGAACGTCACCGCCCTCACCCTGGCCGCGATGCTGACCTTCCTGTGGAAGGGCATACGGCCGCGGGCCTGGTGGCGCGAGGACCAGGCCCGGGAGAGCGCGCGCCGCGGCATCGCGGTGTTCGTGGCGCTGTTCGCGCTGCTCACGCTCGCGGTGCTGCTGTCCCGTCTGTTCGGCGAGGTCGCCGGCTAGGCGCGTCGGGCGCCGGCCCGCGGGCGCGCTCGGCGCGCAGCCGCGGGACGTGCTCGTCGTGGAAGGCCGAGAGCGTGCGGCCCGCGAAGCGGCCGGACACGTGGGCGAACAGCGCCTCGAGGTGCGCGTAGAGCCGCTCGATGGAGGCGGCGCTGCGGAAGGTCGGGCTGCCCCCCGGCATCAGCTCCGAGGAGTGGAGCATGAAGACCGCGCAGGGCTCGCCCGCGTCCGCGCACTCGTCGGCCAGCGCGAGGAGGTCGCGCAGGTTGCGGCCGTTGGGACGCAGCCAGCGCACCGGCCGCACGAAGCGGCGCAGGGCCCGCTTCCAGAGGGGCGGGGGCCCGATCGAGTCGAGGGCGCGGCGCACCGCCGCCGGGCCGTGGGGACGGATCGTCATCGGGACCTCGAGGAGCCGCGAGTCGCCCGCGCGGTGGATGCGCTCGGGGTCCAGGAGGTACGGTCGCTCGGGGAAGCCGCGGTAGTCGGCGCCGCCCCGGGTCGCGCCGGGCGAGCCCTGCCACGAGACGTGGGGGGTCACCGAGCTGTCCACCCGGTAGCCGTGGTCGAGGAGCGCCCGGGCGTAGCGCGCGTCGAGGGCCCAGCGCCCGGCCCGGTGGCTGCGCACCGGGGTGGCGAAGGTCTGCTCCAGCAGCCCCGTCATGGCCTTCACCTTCTCGCGCAGCACCGGCTCCGGGTACTCGATCAGGTAGGCGCCCGAGGGGCTGACGCTCCCGGCGAGGGGCGCCAGGGGCGGCGTGTTCCAGGCGTGGAGGTGCATGCCGATCTCGGCGCGGCCCCGGGCCAGGGCGTCCCGGGCCAGCTCCTGGAAGGCCGGGTCCCGCGCCATCTCGTGGTCGGTCAGGTAGGTGGGGGGGAGCGCGTGGCGCTCGCACAGCGCCTGGAAGCGCGGCAGGTGGCGGGCGTTGCGCGTCGTCACCTCGGCCGGGCCCGACCAGAGGTCGTCGCCCTCGGTGTCGATGGTGATGAGAAGGGCCGGTGCGCCCGGAAAGCCGCTCCTCGCCATGGGGACGAGGGGGTAGCGGCCGGGGCGCCGAGCGCAACTCAGCCGAGCACGGACTCCAGCATCCGCTCGACCAGCGCGGCGCCCAGCCAGGAGCCCAGGCCGAGGAGCAGGAAGAAGCCGAAGCGCAGCAGCGCCGGGGCGCTCACCGGCCACTCGTGCACGCCCTCCACGAGGCCGCGGTAGGCGATCAGGTTGGCGAGGCGCGGACCCGGAGCGGCGTCTGCAGGCGGGTCGAGGACGTCGGCGCGCTCGCCGCGGATCGCCTCGTTGACCCGCGCGAGCTCGGCGCGCTTGGCGGCGACGATGCGCTGCCGCACCCCCGAGAGCGGCAGTAGGAAGGCGGCGGTGGCGAGCCCGGCGATCAGCACCAGGATCGGCACGTTCAGGCTGGCCGCCGAGCCCCGCACCCAGAAGATCGAGAGCAGGGACGAGTACACGATGGCGATCACCACGCTGCGCTGGCCCTTGCGCACGAAGGGGTCGAAGCGCCGCATGTCGAGCAGGTCCACCACGGCGTGGTCGGCGCCCAGGCGCGCGAAGCCGCGGGTGAGCCGGACGTCGGTGAGGAACAGGAGGGAGCTCGCCGAGCTCAGCAGGAAGTTGCGCAGGAAGACCCACAGGAGCGTGGGGTCGGGGAGGGCGGGCCGCGGCTCCCCGTCCCAGACGCGCGGGTCGTTGACCATGACGAGCCCGCCGAGCACCCCGATGGCCAGCGCGGCCGGGAGGAGCCAGCGCGGCGAGCGCAGGATCCAGCAGCGCGCCGGGGAGTCGTCCTCCCGGCCGTCGAGGACGGGGGCCAGCCGCTCGAGATCCTCGGCGGCACCGCGCCGCGCCACCGCGTAGGCGCCGAGCGCGTAGCCGAACAGCACCGCGTTCACGACCTCGAGGAAGAGCTGCTCGCCGTTCAGGGAGCCGTCGGCGTGGCGCCAGTAGGCGAGGGACGAGCCCACGCCGTTCCAGAGCGCGAAGACGGCCAGGAACAGGACGAGGGCGCCCAGGCCCAGGCCGAGGGCGCCGAGGGGCGAGCCCCGGCCCAGGCGCAGCAGCCAGTCCCTCTCCGGGGGCCCGGCGCCCCGGGCCGCGGTGCCTACCCCGCCCATGGATCGTAGTTGCCGAAGCTCCAGACGTGGCCCTCGGGGTCGCGGCAGGTGTAGCCCCGCCCGCCGTAGTCCTGGTCCACGATGTCGAGCACGATCTCGGCGCCCGCGGCGCGGGCCTTCTCGTAGTGGGCGTCCGGGTCCTCGACGACGACGTAGACCGGCTCGGTGGAGATGCCGCCGGCCTGGCTGGGCGTGCCCACCACCTCGTCGAAGCCGCCACCGTGGGTGCCGGCGGAGCCCAGCATGATCATGCCGTTGCCGAAGGTGAGCTGGGCGTGGGCGATGGTGTCGCCCTCGCCCGGCACGACCAGACCCTTCTCGAAGCCGAAGGCGCGGCACAGCCAGTCGATCGCCTTGGGGGCGTCCTGGTAGCGGAGCCCGGGGATGATGGTCGCGGTGGTGTCCTTGGGTGCGGACATGGTCTCCTCCTGGATCTCTCGGCCCCCGAGGGAGCCGTGGCGTGGGTCCTCAAGGTGCTCCCGGCCGGCTCCCACGTCTTGTAGAAATGTTCCCCCTCAGGCCGACACCACGCCCCCGGACTCGGGCAGCGAGCGCCGCGCGATCTCGGCCGGCGTGGCGCCCGCGAGCTCCCGGATCTCGCGGCTCAGGTGGGCCTGGTCGTGGTAGCCGCCGGCGAGGGCGAGCTCGGACCACCGGACCCCGCGGCCCGAGCGCAGGGCCTGCATGGTGCGGTCGAAGCGCAGCACCCGCGCCAGCGTCTTGGGCGTCATGCCGATGCACCGGCGGAACTCCGCCACCAGCCGCTTTCGGCTCCAGCCGAGTCGCGCCGCGATCTCGCCGACGCGGACGCGGCCGTGGCTCTCGTCGAGCCAGCGCCAGGCCTGGCGCAGCTCCCCGCCCACCTCGGCGGGGCCGTCCAGGATGCGCGGGGCGAAGAAGTCGTCGAGCAGCGCGAAGGGCTCCTCGGAGCCGCGCGTCCCGGCCAGGCGCGCCCCCAGCTCGCGGCCGGCGGCCCCGAGCAGCGCGTCCAGGCCGAGCACCCGGTTCGAGACCTCCTGCATGGGGAGGCCACCCAGCAGCCGGTGGGCCCCGAGTGGCGTGAGCTTCACCTCCACGCCGCGCTGGCGCGGCCCCGAGTCGGTGCGCGCCGGCGCCGCGTGCAGCCCGGCCAGGAACCCCTCGCCCACGGCGAAGCGCTGGCGTCCGCCGCCCGGGTCCCGAACCGCGAAGGCGCCGCCGGCGTTGATGATCAAGGTGACGTCGCGGTGGGGCAGGTGGTCGTGGCGTCCGGGCCGGGCGCGGCCCTCGTCGTACAGGCAGTAGCCCCGCACCCAGCTCCGCAGCGGAGCCGCCGGAGCGCGCAGCGCCAGCGCGAGGCGGTGGTCCTCGCTCTCGGTGCGCCAGCGGAGCGTGCGGTCGCGGGGGTACTCCATGGCCGCCTCCCGTCCGGAAGCGTCGCACAGACCGGGGGGCGTGGCACCGAAGCGCGGCCTCAGCCCGCGGCGCGCCGCCGGCGCCGTGCGAGCCCGAGCAGCAGCGCGAGGACCGGAGCTCCCTCGAAGCCCAGGCCGCAGGCCGGAGACTCCCGGTAGGGCCAGTCGCTGCGGCACACCGGGTCGTCGAAGTCGAAGAGGCCGTCGCCGTCGTTGTCGAGCCCGTCGTCGCACTCCGGGTCCTCGCGCGGGGCGTGGGGGACCGCGCAGCCGGGGTCGCGCTCGTCGGCCAGGCCGTCGCCGTCGTCGTCGGCGCCGTTGTCGCAGGCGATGGAGTCCGAGCGCTCCGAGGGGTCGGCCGCGTCCTCGCAGCCCGGGTCGCCGCCGTGGTCGGTGAAGCCGTCCTCGTCGTTGTCGATGCCGTCGTCGCACTCGCCGCAGCCCCGGGTGCCGGGCACGCAGAGCGCCACCAGGGGCGAGGCCACCCGGGAGGTCTGCTCGCCGGGGTCGTTGGGGTCGCCGAAGCGCGCGCCGATCCCCACGCCCACCAGGACGGTGCCGTCCACCACGGTGGGGCCCGACGCGATGGCGGCGGTCAGCGAGAGCACCGAGCCCACGAAGTCGGAGTAGACGAGCTCCCCCGAGCCCGCGTCGAAGGCGCGCAGCCGGTTGAAGGGCACGCTCCCGGTGAACGCCAGCCCCGGGACCCCGGTGGTGGGCGAGAAGGTGCCGAAGGAGTCGAAGCCCTCGGCGAGGTCGTGGGTCCACAGCACCGCGCCGGTGTCGAGGTCGAGGGCGTGGACCGTCGGCCGCTGGGGCTGGGTGGGGTCGAAGCCGGGAGCCGTCCCCACGTAGAGGCGCCGGGCGGCCTCGTCCACCGCCGAGCTGCCGATGATGCCGCCCGCGGAGCCGCCGGGGACGAGGTTGCGGGTCCAGTAGGGCAGCGCCGAGGGGTCGGGGTCGTCCCAGCGCAGGCCGCTCGCCTCGTTCACGCCGTCGCGGTCGAGCACGTAGTAGGTGCCGTCCTTGTTGCCCACGCCGACCACGTCGACGAGCCGGCCGTCGATCTCGATGGAGAACAGGCTCGGCACGGCGCCGAAGGCGAGGTCGAAGGGGTCCACCTCCCGGGGGCGCCAGCGCCAGATCGGGTTGCCGTCGGTGTCGAGGGCGAAGATCGCCTCGTCGAAGGGCGGCATGGTGGGCGGGTCCGAGATGGTGGGCTGGGGCGTGGCCGGGTCGGCGTCGGTGTCGCAGTTGCTGGACGCCACGAACAGCCAGCCGCGCCCGGCGTCGTGGGCGGGCGAGGACCAGACGTTGCCGCAGCCGGTGCGCCGGCGCGGGAAGTCGCAGCCCGCCCGCGTCGCCGAGAAGCCGGCGGGCAGGCCCAGCTCCTCCTCGGTGTGGTAGGCGTCGAAGCGGGTGACGGCGTCGCCGGGGTCCGGGCGGCAGGTCTGGCCGGACTGGAGGTCGAAGAACCAGGCCAGGTGGCCGGTGCGCACGTCGAGGGCGAAGAAACCGCCGGTTCCGCTCACGTTGTCATTCACGTCCATGCCGAAGAAGACCTTGCCGTCGGCCACGATCGCCGAGGACTCGATCTGGTTGCGCTCGGTCTCCTGGCTGCACGAGCCCGGCGGCTGGCCCTGCTCGTCGCGGCAGCCCGTCCCCGCCGCGAAGCGCCAGATCTCCTCGCCGATCACCGCGTCGAGGGCGTAGAAGGTCTCGCCGGCGCCGATCAGTACGGTGTCGCGGCCGTCCACCGCGCTCACGTCCACCGAGGCGGCGTTGGGGAAGTTCGCGCCGGGCTGGGTGTCGGTCCGGAAGCTCCACAGCTCCGAGCCGTCGCGCAGCCGCACCGCGTAGACGTGGTCGTCCCAGGACTGGAAGTAGACCACCTGGGTGCGCCCCTCGCCGGGAACGTCCACGGTGGCGACGCTCGGCGTGGCCGTCACGATGGCCCCGGTGAAGAACTCCCAGCGCGTGGTGAGGCGGGCGACGTTCTCCGGGGTGAGGGTCGACTCCTCGGGGTTGAAGAACAGGCGCCGCGGGCCGCCGCCGTAGCTGCGCCACTCCGTCGGCTCGAGGTCGCCCCCCAGCACGGCCACGCCGTCGGGGAAGGAGAGCCCGTCGCGGATCCTCTCCGGCGGCAGCGGCGCGCCGCTGGCGTCGAAGCGGATCCGGCGCACCGAGCCGTTGGGCCCCGTGTCCGGGAACAGCAGCGAGCCGCGCAGGTCGAGGTCCGAGTAGTAGAGGGTGCCGCCGGAGTCGAAGGCGACGGACTGGGGGTGCCCCACCGAGGCGGGGAGCTCGATGGGCGGCACGCCCTCGGGCGGCTCCATGACGGTCCGCACCCAGGCGCCGGAGGGGTCGAACTCCGCGATGGTGCCGAACAGCACGCTCGAGACGAACCAGTTCCCGTTGGGGCCGCGCGTGATTCCCGAGGGCGTCGGCACCGAGGGGTGCTGGATGAAGATCTCGCGCTGGATGCGCCCCGCGTCGACGAGCGGGGCGGCCGGGGTGCCGCCGTCGTCCCGGCCGCAGCCGCCGGCCGCGTCCGGACCGGTGGGGAAGGCGCCCGAGAACCGGGCCACCGAGCCCTCCCGGGGCGAGGCCACGAGCAGCGAGCCGTCGGGCGCCACCGCCACGCCCGAGGCGGCGCCGATGGAGACCGAGAGCTTGCAGTGGTTCGTGCTGAACTCGCCGTTGGGGTAGCTGCCCGGCGCGCCGGGGAAGCCCTCGTAGGGCGGGAACCACTGGACCAGCTGGCCGTTGGTGGTGAAGGGATCGCCGATCTCGGTGGTGAAGAGCCGGCCCTCGGCGTCGAACGCGCAGCCGAAGGGCTCGGGCTGGGGCACGAACCCGGTGGCGGCGAGCTTGCCCACCTGGACGCCGTCGGCCGAGAAGATTCCCCAGCCCGGCGGCACGCCGTTCCTCTGGCCGGTGTCCTCGCCCAGCAGGAAGCGTCCGCTCCCGTCCGGGAAGCGGCACACCAGCCCGTTCACGTCGCGGCCCTCGGCGCCGGCGGGGCCGTCCTCGCCCTCGCTGGCGTTGCGCACCAGCACGTCGCCCGCGAGGGGAGGCCGGTCGATGGTGTCCACGTCGATGCGCCGCAGCCGGTTGCCCTCGGTGACGTAGAGCAGCTCCTGGGCGCCGGCGCGCGGACCGGCGAGGGGCGCCAGGACCGAGAGGGCGAGCGCGGAGCGGACGAGGACGCAGCGGAGGGAGAGGTTGGAGCGGCGGAGCGGCAAGGGTTCGCGCCTCCGGACCCCCCTGATGCCGGAGCCTCCACTCTACACCATCCTACCGGCCCAACGGCGCGGGGCTCACGGGGCCCCGCGCCCCGCGACGGGAGCCGTCGATCCATGGAGGAAGCACCCCGATCCGCGCCGCCGCTCGCGCTCCGCGGTGCGGAGCGCGCGGGGGTGGCGGCGATCCGGAGCGCGGCCCGGCTGCTGCGAGGCTCGTTCACCGCCGGCTGCGTCTGCCGGGTGCGCGATCCGCGCGGCCGCATCCTGCTCGTGAAGCCCCGCTACCGGCTCGGCTGGGGGCTGCCCGGGGGCTTCCTGCGCCGCGACGAGCAGCCGGGCGACGCCGTCCGTCGCGAGCTCCGGGAGGAGATCGGTCTGGACCTCGCCTTCGACGCGCCCCGGGCGAGCTACGTGCAGGGACGCCAGCGCCACATCGAGTTCGTCTTCGACGCGGCCCTCGGCGCCGCCCAGGTCGCCCGGGTCGCACCGACCTCCCTCGAGCTGAGCCGTCTCGGCTGGTTCGCCGACGGCTCCCTGCCGCCGCTCCAGCCCGAGGCCGACGAGGCCCTGGGGCGGCTGCGCAGGCTCGACGCGGGAGGCGGGGCTCCGCCCTAGCCTGCCGGCCCGGGGGGTCGGCCTCCGACGCTGCGGCGAGCCCGAAGGGCTCGCTCAGCTAGCCTTCCCGCGGATGTCGAGAAGCTTCCCCCCGCTCCTCCTGGCGCCGCTCTGCGCCCTGCTGCTGCTCCCGGCCGCCCCCGCCCCCGCCCTCGAGGCCCAGTTCCTGTGGGCGTTCGGCGAGCGGCGCTTCCCGGGGCCCGACGTGTTCGAGTACGTCTCGGGGATCGGCGTCGACTCGGGCAGCGGGGACGTCTACGTGACCGATCCCGTCGACCTGCGCCGCTTCGACCGCGACGGGAACTTCCTCGCCATGTGGTCGTGCCCGAACTGCCGCGGCGTGGACGCGAACGCCACCACGGGGGAGGTCTACGTCGCCGTCGTCACCGACCGGATCCTGCGCTTCGCGCCCGACGGCACCCTGCTCCAGGAGATCGGCGCCAGCGGGGACGGCCCCGGGCAGTTCCGCTTCCCCCACGACGTCGCGGTGGACTCCGCCACGGGCAACCTCTACGTGATGGACGTCGGCAACGCGCGCGTCCAGCAGCTCGACGCCGCCGGCAACTTCCTCCGCGAGTGGGGCAGCCCGGGGAGCGGGGACGGCGAGTTCTCCGGCATCGTCGGCAGCCCCGGCGGCATCGCGTTCGATCCGGTGAGCCGACACGTCTTCACCTCCGACGCCACCAACGACGCGATCCAGCGCTTCGACGAGCTCGGCAACTTCCAGAACCGCTGGGCCCACACCGGCGCCTGCGGCTGCCAGAGCCCCGACGAGTTCCGCTGGATCCGCGAGATCGCCGTGGACCGGGACGGCAACGTCCTCGCCGCCGACGCCGACGGCGAGCGGGTCTCGGTGTGGAGCCCGACGGGGCAGTACCTCGACACCTTCCAGGGGCCCCACGACGTCGCCAACGGGCCCTTCCACCCGCGCGGGATCGCGGCCAACACCACCACCGGGGACGTGTTCGTCGCCGCCGCCTACTCCCAGCGCGTGGACAAGTTCGACGCCGACTTCGTCCATCAGGACAGCTGGGGCGACCGGCAGCGCGACGGCACGGTGCTCTGGAAGCCCCTCGGCATCGCGGCCTCCCGGCAGACGGGCGACGTCTACGTCTTCGCCGGCCTCCAGTTCCGCATCAAGCACTTCTCCTGGCAGGGCGACTTCCTGGGCGAGTGGGGAGAGCCCGCGCGCCTGCTGGTGGGTGGCGGGGTCCCGCCCGAGGGCCTGATCCCGTCCTTCCGGAACGCGGTCGCGGTGGACGGGGCCGGAGACGTCTGGATCCTCACCGGCGCCACCCAGTACGAGGGCGATCCCCGCGGCTACGAGGCCCAGCGCTTCGACGCCGACGGCGACTTCCTGTCGGGCTGGCTGATCGAGGACGAGACCCTGTTCACCTACTTCTCCGGAGGCGCCATCGAGGACGCCACCGGCCGCGTCTTCGTCTCGAACTTCTTCCGGGACCGGGTGGAGGTGCGCCAGCTCGACGGCACCCTGCTCCACGAGATCAAGGTCGTCGACGGGCCCTCGGGCCTGGCGGTGCACGACGGGTTCCTCTACGTGCTGGAGTCCGAGACCGACAAGGTGCTGAAGTTCGCCATCGACGGTCCCACCCTGCCCGCGGAAGGGGTCGATGCCGTGGACGAGTGGGGGGGCTTCGGCAGCGGGCCGGGCCAGCTCAAGGTCAACGGCCAGAGCACCCTCGACGTGAGCGACGCGGGCTGGATCTTCGTGGCCGACACCGGGAACCACCGCATCCAGGTCTTCGACACGGCGGGGACGGTGGTCGGGGACTTCGGTGAGCCGGGCAACGAGGAGGGCCAGCTCATCTCGCCCCACGGCGTCAGCATCGGGCGCCAGGGCGTGCTGCACGTGAGCGACTACGGCAACGGCCGCATCCAGAGCTGGGTCGTCGACCTGCTGCGCGTCTGCGGGGACGGCGTGGACAACGACGGCGACGGTCTCACCGACCTGGCGGACCCGCAGTGCACGACGACCTTCGGCTACCGGGAGGCCGCCCCCGTCGGCTGCGGGGCCGGGCCCGAGCTGGCGTTGCTGGCCCCGCTCTGGCTCCTCGCCCGCCGCCGCCGGACGCGCCGCTGAGCCGCCTCACAGCGCCGTGGTGCGCAGCCCCAGGGAGCGCCACACGATCACGGCCAGGTGGACGTTCCAGCCCGCCGTCGTGACGGCGCTCGAGATCGCCGCTCCGACGATCCCGTAGCGGGGGATCAGGACGAGGTTCAGCCCGAGGTTCAGGCCCGCCCACAGCAGCAGCACCCCCGCCGCCGCATCCTGGCGCCCCGTCATCGTCATCAGGATGCCGACGGAGCCCGTGAGCGCGTTCGCGACGGAGCCGAGGACGAGGATCACCAGGGCGGGATGGGCGGCCACGAACTCGGCGCCGAACAGGCCGAGCAGCGGGCGGCCCAGCACGACGACGCCGACCGCCGCGGGCAGGGTGAGGAGCGCGATGGCCCGGGCGCCGCGCCGCACCAGGAGCTGGAGCTCGCCCAGCTCGCCCCGGGCGTGGAGGGCCGAGATCATCGGCCCCACCCAGGCGTTCACGGCGACGAGGCCCAGCGCGATGAGGGCGGCCAGGCGGCTGGCCGGCGCGTACAGGCCCGCCTCGAGAGGGCCGCGCAGGAAGCCCAGCAGCAGCACGTCGGTGCGCTCCATCACCAGGTGCAGGGAGGCGATCAGGAGCAGCGGCGCCGCCGTGCGCGCCCACTCCCGGCGCCGCGTGCGCACCGCCGCGGCCCGGGCCGGCGGCGGGATCGCGCGCAGCAGCGAGAGCCCGGCCAGGAGCGCCGCCAGGGCCCCGGACGCCAGGTTCAGGCCCGCCACCCGCGGCGCGTCGAGCGGCGGCGCCGAGGACGCGTGCCACGCCACCACGAAGGCGACCAGGAGCAGGGGCTGCACCAGCCGGATCGGGAGCTGGGACGAGGCCACGCGCAGGAAGCCGCGCAGCGTGGAGCTCCACAGCTCGAGGAGCGCGAAGAAGGGCAGGGAGGCGCAGCCCACGAGGAGCGTCGCGGCCAGCTCCGGAGAGATGCGCTCACCGGCCGCGGCGACCCCCGCCGCCGCCGCGCCGCCCACCGCCAGCGAGGCCACCACCACGTAGCGCCGGCTCGTGCGCAGGAAGCCCCGCATCAGGCCCCACTCCTCGGTGGCGCGCAGCGCCGCCACGAAGCGGATGGCGCCCGTCGCGAAGCCCCCCTGGCAGGGCAGCCGCAGCACCGCGATCCAGGCCAGCGCGAGGACGTAGACGCCGTAGCGCTCGGCGCCGAGCACCCGGGCGATCGCCACGCTGGCCGCGAAGCCCGCCGCGAGGCCCAGCAGATGGATCGACAGGAAGGCCGCCGTGCCGCGGGCGAGGAGCGCGCCGCTGCCGGGGCCCCGCAGACGGCGCAGGAGCTCGCCGAGCGACCCCATCACGGACCGCCCGCCCCGTCGACCCCGCTGACTCCGCCCACCCCGCCTGCCCCGCTGACGTCGGCCGTCCCCGCTCTCACCGTCGCTGGGAGGCCTCGTGGGGATCCGCGCTGTAGCCCAGGCGCTCGAGGGTGGGGCCGGCCTCGGCCCGCATGCGCTCGATCACCTCGGCGGGCTGCGCGCGAAAGGTGCCGATCCGCGGCTCGAAGCCCCGGCTGAGCGCCGCGGTGCCGTCCTGGAGCCCGAGCCACTGGTCGTGCTCCTTCTCGTGGAAGCGCAGCACCTCCGGCTCCCAGCTCTCGCCGAGGAACGCGAACAGCCGCCGGGCCTCGGCCTCGGGCCGGGTCGCCAGGGCCTCGTAGCGGAGCTCGAGGCAGCGCTCGGCGTGGTCGGCGTGGAAGGCCCGCATCTTCTCGCACTGGGTCGCCCAGTAGCGGGCGGCGCCGGCGAAGCGGTCGCCCCCGCAGGCCTCGATGTGGGGCTGCACCTCGCGGATGCCGGGCATCGGCTCCGAGCAGGCCACGTCGAGGCCGTGGCGGTAGATGAGCACGTAGCGGGCGTCGGGGAAGAGGGCGTCGAGGAAGTCGAGGCAGTCCACGTAGGAGGGCGTCTTGTCCGCCCAGCGCGCCTTGCCGTGGGAGGCGGCGTACATCTCGAAGAACCAGCTCGCCGTCTCGCGCAGGCGCGCCAGCACCTGCTCGCGGGTGAACCCCATGGCGGTGAGGCCCTCCATCGCCTTGGCGTCGCCGAGCACCCCCTCGAGGGGGGCGACGAAGAACGACTCGGGCGGGCACGCGATCCGCGAGTGGGCGTCCACGATGAGCCGCAGCAGGGTGGTGCCCGAGCGGTGCGCCCCGACGAGGAAGATGGGCGGCTCGCCGGCCGGCCGCTGGCTCGGGTCGACGATGACGCGCCGCGTCCGGCGCATCTCGAAGATCGCCGTCCGCATCCAGCGGCGCACGAAGTCCTCGGCGCGCGCAAGCGGACTCCGGCCTCTCAACGGTCCGCTCGCCCCCATGCTGCGCGGACCCTACCACTCCGCCGCGGGGGCCGCGATCCGCGCCCCGACGTGTGCTTCCCGGGCGCCCGAGCCTGCTTCGGCGCCCTTGGGCCCCCAGAGCGGGCTGGACCGCGCGCTCGTCAGCAAAGGCCACCGCGAGCGGGGCGGGGCGGGGCTCACTCCCCGCCCCGCAGCACCTCCCACTGGCGCTCCGCCGGCAGGTCGCGCACGGCCTCGCGGTGGGTCGGCGGGCCCTGCCCGGGCTCGCCGCGCAGGTAGGCGGCGTCCTCGCTCGTGTACTGGACGATGTAGGCCTTGCGCGGGCTCGCGGTGAGGTTCGGCCCCGTGGTGTGGGGCGTGAGGGACGAGAAGACCAGCAGGCTGCCGGCGCGCATCGGCACCGCCTCGCCGGGCTCGTCGATGGGGAGCGTCCAGCCGTCGGGCTCGAGGTCGTGGCGCAGCGTCCCCCGGCGGTGCAGGCCCGGCAGCACCCGCGGGCAGCCGTTGCGCTCGTTGCTGTCGCCGAGGGCGAGCCAGCAGGTGAGGTAGCACTGGGGCTCGACGAACCCGTAGCCGTTGTCCTGGTGCCAGGGGAAGGGGCGCGGCGCCTCGGTCTTCTTGTAGACCGCCTGGTCCCAGAACAGGCGCACGTCGGGTCCGATCAGGTCGTGGGCGACGTCGCGGAAGGGCGGCCCCGAGACGAAGGCGCGCAGCAGCGGCGACTTCGCCGCGCAGTTGATCGTGAAGGTGATGGTGGCCGCGTCGGCGATGAAGGCGCGGCCGCCGGGAAGACTGCGCAGGAAGGCCTCGGCCCTGGCCTCGAGGGGATCGATGGCCTGCACCACCCGGCGCAGGGTCGCCGGATCCACGGCGTCCTCGAGGAGCACGAAGCCGCGCTCGTCGTAGTGCCGGGCCTGCTCGTCCGTGAGGAGGCGGTAGGGGCCGGGGTGGCGCGGCCAGTCGAAGCCGCGGTTCCAGGGGTGGGGCTCGAGCCCGGCCGGCTGCGGGGCGCCGCGCATGGCCGGCGAGGATAGGGGGCCGACGCCATCGGTCACGCGAGGAGCCGGCGCGGGGCGGCCCGCGCGTCGGCTAGGATCCCGGCGCCCAAGCCATGGAAGCTCCTGGAAGACCGGCCTCGCAGACCGGGACCCGCACCGCCGCCGGGCTCTCGAGCGACGAGGCCCTGCAGCGGCTGGCCGAGCACGGCCCCAACGCGCTCCCCGAGAAGCCGCCGCCTCCGCTGTGGCGGCGCTTCCTCGACCAGTTCCGCAGCGCCCTCGTCTACCTGCTGCTCTTCGCCCTCGCCGTGGACCTCGGCATCTGGCTGCTCGAGGGTGCCGGCGGCGTCCCCTTCGAGTCCCTCGCCATCGCCGCCATCCTGCTCCTCAACGCGGGGCTGGGGCTGTGGCAGGAGTACCGGGCCGAGGACGCGCTGGCCCGGCTGCGCGAGCTCGAGGAGCCCCAGGTCTGGGTGCTGCGGGACGGGCGCCTGGCGAGCGTGCCGAGCCGCGAGCTCGTGCCCGGCGACGCCGTGCGCATCGAGGCCGGGGGGCGCGTGCCCGCCGACGGGCGCGTCGACGGCGAGGCGGGCCTGCTGGTGGACGAGTCGGTGCTCACCGGGGAGTCGGTGCCCGTCGAGAAGGCCGCCGACTCCCCGGTGTTCGCCGGCACCCTGGTCGCGCGGGGCTCGGCCTACGTCGAGGTGGAGCGCACCGGTCCCGCGAGCAGCATGGGGCGGATCGCGGGCCTGCTGGCCGACGTGCGGGCCGACCGCACGCCCCTCGAGCGGCGCCTCGACGTCTTCGGCAACCAGATCGCCGCCGCCGTGCTGACGCTCTCGACGCTCCTGGTCCTCGCCGGGGTCTGGGCCGAGGGCTGGGCGCGCCTCGACGAGGCGCTCATCTGGGCCGTCGCGCTGGCCGTGGCCGCGGTGCCCGAGGGGCTTCCCGCGGTGCTCGCCCTCACCCTCGCCATGGGGGTCGAGCGTATGTCGAAGCGGCGCGCCGTGGTGCGCAAGCTCGCCGCCGTCGAGGCCCTCGGCTCGGTGACGGTGATCGCCACGGACAAGACCGGAACCCTGACCGAGAACCGCATGCTGGTGCGCGAGCTCGACAGCCCCGACCCGGAGCGGGCGCTGCGCGCCATGGTGCTGGCCAGCGACGCCGAGCCCGACACCGGCGCCGGCGATCCCCTCGAGCAGGGGCTCTTCACCCATGCGCGGGAGCGGGGCGTGGACCCCACCCAGGTGCGCCGCGACTGCCCGCGCCAGGACGCGCGGCCCTTCGACAGCGCCTGGAAGTTCATGCGCGTGACCGTCGATGAGGCGGGCCGGACCGTGAGCTACCTGAAGGGCGCTCCCGAGGTGCTGCTGGAGCGCTGCCGCCTCGACGAGGGCGAGCGCGCTACCTGGGAGGGTCGCGCCCGCGCCGGCGCGGAGCGCGGCCTGCGGGTGCTCGCGCTGGCCTCGGGCGCGGGCTCCGCGGAGCGCGACCTCGACTGGCTCGGCCTGGTGATGTTCTGGGACCCGCCCCGGGTCGAGGTGCCCGACGCGCTGGTCGCCGCCCGCGCCGCCGGGATCCGCGTGCTCATGGTGACGGGCGACCACCCGGCCACGGCGGCCTCGGTGGCCCGCATGATCGGCATGGACGCGCGCCGCGTCGTCACCGGGGCCGAGCTCGACGCCCTGGCTCCGGACGAGCTGCGCGCCCTCGCCGGCGAGGCGGACGTCTTCGCCCGGGTCGCACCGGAGCACAAGCTCGCGCTGGTCGAGGCCCTCGCCCAGCGCGGCGAGACCGTGGCGATGACGGGCGACGGCGTGAACGACGCCCCGGCGCTGAAGCGCGCCGACGTCGGGGTCGCGATGGGCCAGCGCGGCAGCGACGTGAGCCGGGAGGTGGCCGACATGGTCCTCCTCGACGACAACTTCGCCACCATCGTGGCCGCCATCGAGGAAGGCCGGAACATCTTCGAGAACATCCAGAGCTTCGTCCGCTTCCTGTTCTCGACCAACGTGGCCCTGGTGCTGCTGGTGGCGATCGGCGCCCTGGGCGCCGGGCTGCTGGGCCTGCGCGACCCCGCCGGCGCGCTGCTCGTCCCGCTCACCGCGGCGCAGCTGCTCTGGGTCAACGTCATCGCCGACGGACCGCCGGCCCTGGCCCTGGGCCTCGACCGCACGCCCGGGGTGATGCGCCGCGCCCCGCGCGCCCGCCGGGCGCCGCTGTTCGACGCGCCCTCGATCCGCTTCGTGCTGGGCACCGGCGTCGTGAAGGCCGGCGTGGGCCTCGCCATGCTGGTCGGCCTGCCGCTGCTCGGCGTGGCGGGCGTGGCGACGCGGACGGCGGTGTTCGTCTACGAGACCCTCGCCCAGCTCGCCTTCGTGTACCCCTCGCGCCAGCTGGTGATGCGGCCCCTGCCGAACCCGCTGCTCAACGGGATCGTGGTGGTGAGCTTCGCCATCCAGCCCGCCCTCGTGCTGCTGCCGGGGCTGCGCGACCTGCTGGGCCTGGCCGTCATCGACGCCCGGACCTGGGGCATCGTGGCCGCCGGGGTGCTCGGCTCCTGGCTCTTCGCCGAGGCCTACAGCCGACGGGTGCAGCGCCGGGGGCCACCTGCCGCGAGCGACCCGGGGGAAATCTCTTTCCCTGGGTGACGGAACGTCGTTGCCCTGGGTGGGGGTCGGTCCTCGGCAGGGTCGCGTAAGCCACCGATTTCGCTGGTTGCCCCTCCGGGGAATCCCAGGCATGTGAATTGCTTCACTCGGGTGGGTGGGAAGGGGACCGCTGCGGCGCGGCCTCTTCCCGGTGCATCTGGGGGCCCACCTGCGTCGGTTCCAGGAGGGATCGATGCCGCAGCGACACGAGGCCTCTCGGGCCTCCCGCACTTCGGGCTCCGAGCCTCGGGGCTCGGACCGCTCGGCCTCGGAGCCTCGGGGCTCCGACCGGGACCGCACGGCAGCGCGCCTCCTCGCCCGGCTGCTCGCGGTGGCGCTCGCTCTCCTCGGGGCGACGGCGGCCGGGGCCCAGGTCCCCCTGACCCCCTTCAGCCCGGTGCGGGTGCTGGTCATGCTGGTCGACGGCAACCAGCCGCTCTCCCGGGACCTGCGCCACTACGAGAACAACCAGGTCACCAACACGACCTGGAGCAGCCCGGCCACCATCCAGCACTTCGCCTTCGAGCGGAACACCTCCTTCGCGGAGATCTACTACGAGATGTCCTTCGGCCAGGTCACCCTCACGGGCGACACGGTGCTGATGCACCTGCCCTACGACGCCGGCGACTTCAACTGGCTCGACTGGGTCGCCCTGGCGGACGCCGAGGCCGAGAACCTGGGCTACGACCTGTCGCAGTACGACCGCTTCCTCTACCAGCTCCCGGGTCTCCCCAAGGACGCCTTCACCACCGGGCTCGCCGACGACACGCGCGGCTGGTGCACCCAGACGAGCCGCATCGAGCTCGGCTGCCTGTTCCACGAGCTCGGCCACACCCTCGGTTTCGTCCACGGCTCGGAGATCCAGCCCGACGGCTCGATCCAGGCCTACGGCGACGTGAGCGACGGCCTGATGGGCTCCGGGTTCAACTGCCACGTGAACGCGGTGAACAAGTACCGCGCCGGCTGGCTGGGCGGCGCCCGGCTCGCCACCTTCGACGCCCCGGGCAGCGCGGGCTACACGATCCAGCCCCAGTCCCTGGGCACCCCCGCCCTCCAGACCGTGCGCATCGTGAACAAGGGCGCGCGTCCCGGCGTCGGCGTGGTGGACACCTTCGTGAGCTACCGCGACACCGAGGGCTTCGACGAGCAGCTGCTCCAGAGCTTCCCCGACGTGTACGGGGACGATGCCCACGACGCCGTGCTGGTCCACCAGGGTTTCCGGCTCACCGGCGGCGACGCGCTCTACCTCGCGGCGCTCGAGCCGGGCGAGGTCTACTCCGAGAACGGCGTCACCGTCGAGGCCAACGCCATCTCCTCGAGCAGCGCGGTGGTGACGGTGAGCCGCGACCCCCATCACCCCGCCGCGCCGGACGTCGCCGTGATCCCGCCCGGCATCGACTCCCAGCCCTGGAACACGCAGTTCTTCAGCGTCTCGATCACCAACCTCAACCCGGTCTCCCAGGCCTTCGACTCCCTCTACGACGTGACGCTCTCGAGCCCGGGCCCCGACTGGAACCTGGGCTGGACCAGCACCGCGCCCAAGACCGTGGCGCCGGGCACGACCCGGGACTTCAGCTTCTTCGTGACGCCGCCGAGCCAGTCGCCGCTGGGCGCGTATGCGATCGACGTCGTGGCCACCGACCCCGACGGCGACTCCGGCCCCGTGGTCGCGGCCGCCCAGGCCATCTACAACGTGGCGGGCCCCCTCGACACCACCCCGCCGAGCGTTCCCACGGGCGGCACCATCAACCCCATCGACGCCGACAGCGTCTTCGTCACCTGGACGGCCTCGGCGGACGACCTCTCCGGCGTGAACGGCTACGACGTGCTCTGGGCCAAGCCCTACGGGCGGTTCGAGATCATCGGCAGCACGGGCTGGCCCGGCTACATCGACGACGCCTGGACCCCGAACCGGAGCTACCGGGTGCGCGCCCGGGACCGCGCCGGGAACGTGTCGGGCTGGAGCGCGCACTTCCCGGCGCCGCCGCCCGGGGCCTGCGGCCTCGGCTTCGAGCTGGCCGCGCTGCTTCCCGCCCTCCGCGCCCTGCGGAGTCGCCGCCGGGGGCGCGCCTAGGGCGCCGGTCGCCCGCCGTCAGCGCCCGCGGTAGGCGGCCCGCAGCAGGTCGACGAGCTCGCTCACCAGGGGCATGCGCGGGTTGGTGCGGATGCTCGGGTCCTCGAAGGCGCTGCGCGCCAGCTGGGGCAGGGCCGCCTCGAACTCCTTCTCGTCCACGCCGGCCTCGGCCAGGGACTTCGGGATCCCGACCTCGTCGAGGAGCTCGTCCACGCGCGCGAACAGGCGCTCGCAGCGGCCGGCGTCGCCGTGGCCGCCGGGCCCGTGGCCGTGCAGCCCGATCACCCAGCCGAGCTGCGCGTACTTCTCGGGAGCCACGTAGGCGGAGTAGCCCGGCGCCGGCATGAACTTGGTCGGGATCTGCGCGTTGTAGCGCAGCACGTGGTGGAGGAAGATCCCGTTGGCGCGCCCGTGGCTGATCTTGAAGCGGGCCCCCACCGCGTGGGCGAGGGCGTGGTTCACGCCCACGAAGGCGTTGGAGAACGCCAGGCCCGCGATGGTGGCCGCGTTCGACATGGCGGTGCGCG
>JANQFK010000023.1 GCA_028277885.1 Myxococcota bacterium | reverse complement strand
TAGAGCGAGTAGGACTTGAGCCAGGAGACGGGCATCTCCAGGTTGTTCACGATGTGGAGCATCGCGATGGTGATGACCGTCGCGACCCAGAACCAGATCGCGGCGTACATGCCCTTCTCGCGGCGCCTCGCCAGGGTGCCGAACACGTTGATGGCGTAGACGACCCACACCACCGCGATGGCGATGTCGATGGGCCACTCGAGCTCGGCGTACTCCTTCGAGGTGGTGTGGCCCGTGAGGAGCGTGACGGCGGCGGCCACGATGATGGCGTTCCAGCCCCACAGGTTGATGCGCGAGAGCGTGTCCGAGAACATGCGCACCCGGCACAGCCGCTGGATCCCGTAGTAGGTGCCGGCGAACACCACGCCCAGGGTGAACCCGAAGATCACGGCGTTGGTGTGCACGGGCCGGATGCGGCCGAAGTGCAGGTACGGCCCCCAGTTGAGCTCCGGCCACGCCAGCTGCAGCGCGGCCAGCAGCCCCACCGTCATGCCGACCAGACCCCAGACCAGTGCGGACAGCGCAAAGCCCCGCACCACGGCCATGTCGTAGGTGACGTTCCCCTCGGCAGTGGACTGGCTCACGAAACCCTCCCATCGCGGCTCGCCCGGGCGAGCCGGCCGACGCTGATGCACGTTGAGTGCCAGCGAATCGGGCAGCGAGGGCGCTTCCCGGCCGGGTCCGCTGGGGCATCCTGTCCCCGCCTTGGACTCATTGGGGCTAATCGCGACATCCCTCCCGGCTGGGGCGATTTGGGGCCACTGGGGCTGCCCCGAGCGGCCCCCTGCCCCAGACGTTCCTGATTGGACGCCTCTCGGTGCGCCAGGGCCGGCGCGGACGCCGGAACGCCGCTTGCACACCCTCGCGCCGCCTCCCCCGCTCGAGAAGAAGGAGACTCCGATGTTCGCGTCTTCCCTGCTGCGCGTCCTGGCCGTGGCGACCCTCGCCCTCGGCACGCTCACCGCATCGCCGAGCCGGGCCGCCGACGACTGCCCGACCTGGTTCCCGGACTTCCGCTGCGAGCGCGAGGCGCGCTGGGACGGCTTCCACCTGCCCGTGGTGGCCCCCTACATGTTCGAGGATCCGTTCATCACGACGGGGGTGCACGCCCACGGCATCTGGCACGACTTCCCGGAGAACTCGGTCTTCGACGGCGGTCACCTCTACGCCCTCGCGGTCCAGGCGCGCGTCGCCCTCACGGACCGGCTGGCCTTCATCGCCACCAAGGACGGCTACATCTGGAACCGGCCCAACACGGAGCTCAACCAGACCATCCGCGTGCTCGACGACACCCAGGGCACCATGAACATCGCGGCGGGGCTCAAGTACGCGCTGATCCGCGACGACGAGCGCAAGCTGATCGTGACCCCGGCGATCCGCTTCGAGATCCCGACGGGCAGCGAGGACACCCTCCAGGGCTACGGCGACGGGCTCTTCATCCCCTCGATCTCGGCGGCCTGGGGGCCCGGCGCGTGGCGGCTGATGGGCAGCTTCGGCAGCCAGATCCCCTTCGACGGCGGCCAGCAGAGCGCCAGCCTCTTCTACCACCTCTACGCGGGCTACGACCTCCACGAGCGCCTGGTGCCCTTCGTGCAGCTGAGCGGCGTCACCTGGGTGCACTCGGGCGACGGCCAGATCCTGGTGCCCCTGGCGTCGGACGCGACCGTCGCCCTCAGCGACAACGAGGTGCCCCTCAACGCGGCCCAGAACCTGCTGGGCACGGGCCGCTTCGAGGGCGCCGACGTGATCAATCTCGGCTCCCGCGGCGTGGCGGGCCAGGACCTCTACACCGCGGCCATCGGCGCCCACGTGCCGCTCACCGAGCACCTCACCTTCACGGCGGCCTACGAGCGGCCCTTCAGCCACCAGAAGGGCATCTTCAAGCAGCGCTTCACCAGCAGCCTGGCGGTGGAGTTCTAGCGGGGGAACGCGCCCTAGATCAGCCGCAGCACGAGGCTCGCGAGCCGGTCGAGCAGCCGCTCGAACGGCCCGCGGGCCTCGAGGGCCGCCACGTCGATGCGCCGGGACTTCTCGCCGTCGGCGTGGAACATCTCGCCCAGGCGCTCGGTCACGCCGCCGCCCTCGAGCACCAGGTTCACCTCGTAGCTGTGCTCGAAGCTCTGGCGGTCGAGGTTCGACGTTCCGACGATCGCCCAGCGCCGGTCGAAGAGCGCCACCTTGGCGTGCATCATGCCGGCCTCGTACTCGTGGACGCGGACGCCGCGGTCGAGCAGGCGCGGCAGCAGCGAGCGCACCGCGCGGCGCAGCACCGGGTGGTCGTGGCCGGCGCCGGCGAGGAGCAGGTCCACGGCAACGCCGCGCTCCCCGGCCTCCTCGAGGGCGGCCAGGACGCGTCGCCCGGGAGCAAAGTAGGGGCTCGCGAACCAGACCTGGCGGCGCGCGCGCTCGAGCCCGTCGATCACCAGGTCGCGGGCCCGGCGACGCCGGTAGGCCGGACCGTCGGGCACCACGGCGCAGCGCACGTCGCCGAGGCCCTCGGGCGCCTGGCCGAGGAGTTCGTACCAGGACAGCGGGGCCGGGCCGTCGGCGCGGAACCAGCTCTCCAGGAAGACCGCCTCGAGGTCGCGCACCGCCGGGCCCTCGATGCGCACGTGGGTGTCCCGCCAGGGCGTCGCCTCCCCGCCCCAGTACTCGTCGCCGATGTTGAGGCCGCCCGTGAAGCCGACCCTCCCGTCCACGAGCAGGATCTTGCGGTGGTCCCGGCGGCGCGGCGCCCACACGGGATAGATGCGTCCCAGCGGGTTGAACGCCACCACCTCGATGCCGGCCTCGCGCAGCGTCGCGAGGGAGCCCTCGTCGACGCCCAGGGAGCCCACGGCGTCGTAGAGCAGGCGCACGTCGGCGCCCCGGCGTGCCGCGGCGAGGAGCGCGCCGAGGAAGCGTCGGCCCGTGGCGTCGCTGCGCAGGATGTAGGTCTCCAGGTGGACGCTGCGCCGCGCCTCCTCGATGGCGTCCAGCATGGCCTGGAGGCCCGGCCGGCCCGTGTCGTAGAACTCCACCCGGTTGCCGACGCTGAAGCGCAGCCCGTGCTCGCGTACCAGCTCGCGCACCGCGGCGGGTCGGGGGACGAAGCCGTGGCGGCGCAGGCCCGAGCGCAGCCGTGCGCGCCCCTCTCCGGGCGGAGCCGGCAGGCGCGACGGCGTCGGGAACGGGCTGGGTCGGTCGCGGGACATGGCCCTCGAGGCGGCGCGTGGGCGCTCGCGCGAGACGGTATCGCAGGGCCGGGAGAACGGGGCGGGGCGGCGGGGCCCTGGGGCTAGGCGTCCCCGACGTCGTAGATGGCGCGCAGCAGGTCCACCTCGGTGACCAGACCCACCGGCTCTCCCGTGGAGTCCACCACCGGGATGCAGCCGATCTTGTGCCGGATGAGCAGCCGGACCACCTCGCGGAGCGGCGTCTCGGGCTCCACGTGGATCACGTCCCGGACCATCGCCTCGGAGACCTGGACGGACTTCATGAAGGTGCGGCGCTGCTGGGGCTCGAACTGGAGCATGCGCGACAGGGAGGCCGAGAGCAGGTCGCGCTGGGAGACGATGCCCACCAGCCGCTTGTCCTCGACCACCGGCATGTGGCGGATGCGGCCGAGGCGCATCACGTCGTCGGCCAGATCGAGGTGGTCCTCGGGCGTCAGCGTCACGAACTCCCGCTGCATGATGGTCGAGACGGCTTCATCGGAGCGGTGCATCGGCGTCCTCCGGGGCGGGTCCTTCGGGGTCCGGGCGGGCTTCCCGGCCGAGAGGATTGCAGGTTCGGTGCCAAGAAGCAGTGAGGGTCGCGGCGATTGCCGCGAGGCCCCGCTCCCAGCCCTGCTCGTCGGTCCGTACCCGATGGCGGGAGGCCTCGGGCCAGTCGTCGGTCGCCTCGAAGCGCGCCAGGCTCCAGTCGAGGAGCTCGGGGCCGGCGTCCGAGGGATCGCGCCCGGCCGCCTGGCGCGCGGCGAGGCGGCGGCGCGTGCGTTCGGGGTCGCAGCGCAGCTCCACCAGCAGGCTCGGGACGCCGCGCTCCTCGGCCCAGCGGGCCGCGGCGGCGCGCTGGGAGCGTCGCGCATGGGTGGCGTCCAGGACGGCGGCGCGCCCCGACGCCACCACGGGCGCCGCGCGCTCGAGCAGGCCGGCGTAGACGGCCTCGGTGTGCGCCTCGGCGTAGATCCCCTGCTGCGGCGCCGCGCCCGCGCGGCCGGCGCGGTCGTCGGCCGCGAGACCGGCGAGGTGCTTGCGCGTGCGGTCCGAGGAGATCACCACCCCGCCGAGGGCGTCCGCCAGGGCGGCGGCCGCGGTGCTCTTTCCGGTGCCCACCGCGCCGCACACGACCACCAGGGCGGCGCCCGGGGCCGGCGCCAGGGAGGACTCGGCGAGCTCGAGGTGGCGCCGCGCGCTGGCGGCCGCCGCCTCGCGCTGGGGCGCCCCGATGGCGGCGTCCGTCGTCGCCAGGAACGCCACCTTGGCGCGCACCGCGGCGCGGTAGCTCGCGAACCAGTCGACCACGGCGTACAGGTCGAAGTCGTCGGCCTCCGCCGCGTAGGCGCGCAGGAACCGCTCGGCCAGCGCGGGGCGCTCCCGGTAGGTCAGGTCCATGGCGAGGAAGGAGACCTCCGAGGCCGTGTCCACCCGGCGCAGCGCCTCGCCGAACTCGAGGCAGTCGATCAGGATCGGATCCCCGGGACCGTCCTCGAACCAGACGTGCTGGAGGTGCACGTCGCCGTGGCCGTCCACCACGCGGCCGGCGCGGCGGCGCGCGTCGAAGCGGTCCGCGAGGGCCTCGAAGCGCGCCCGGGCGCGGTCCGCGACCCGCTGCACCCGCACCGCGTCGAGGCCCGGCCCCGCGAGGTGGCGGAAGTTCTCCTCGACGGGTGCGAGCAGGGCCTCGAGCCAGCGCTGGCGCGGGACCGGCGCGGGCCGGCCCAGCGAGCCCGCGGCGTGGAAGCGGGCGAGCTTCGCCGCCACGGCGTCCAGGTGGGCCGCCCCCAGCTCGCCCGCGCCGAGCAGGGAGAGCGCGTCGCGCCCGTCGGGCAGGCGCCGCATCACCACGCAGTGCTCGGCGCCGGCGGGGCCGAGGCCCTCGGCGACCGCGCCCACGCGGAACCCGCCGCCGGGCGCGGGCTCCACGGGAGCCACGCCCAGGTACACGTCGGGAGCCAGCCGGCGGTTCAGCGCCACCTCGCGCAGGCAGTCGGCGTTGCGCTCGGCGCGGGCGCCGAAGTCCACGAAGCCGAGCTCCACGGACTTGCGCAGCTTGTAGACGCGACGCCGGGTCAGGAACACCCACGAGAGGTGGGTCTGCACGACCTCGACGCCGGCGGGCCCCCCGCCGTCGGGGGCGTCGCGAGCATCGCGAGCATCGCGAGCATCGGGGTCGGCGGGGTAGGCTTCGGGACGCGCCAGGGCGCGGGGAATGGCCGGGTCGAGGGGCTCCACGCCGGGAGCCGGCTGCACCCCGCGTGCCAGCCCGGCCCGCCCCCTGGCACGCGGTGTGCAATACAACGGCGGCGACCGGCCGGGCGGCGACCGGCCGAGCCGGAGGAGGACCCCATGACGCTGACCGCCCGCGACGTGATGCAGAGCCACGTCATCACCGTCTCCCCCGAGAGCCCCCTGCTGGACGTCCAGCGCCTGTTCGTCGAGGAGGAGATCAACGGGGCCCCGGTGGTGGACGACGCCGGGCGGCTGCTGGGCGTGGTCTCGACCCGCGACCTGCTCCGCGCCACCGCGGACGAGCACGACACCGCGGCCAGCGAGACGCGCTATTTCCGCGACGAGCTGGAGTTCTCGGGCCCGGACTGGGGCAGCGTCCTGGAGGACTTCCAGGACCGTCTCGCCGAGCGCAGCGTCTCCGAAGTCATGACCTCGGGCAGCGTGGCGGTGTCGCCCTCCGCCCGCATCGCCGAGATCGCGGCCCTGATGCGCAGGGAGAGGGTCCACCGGGTGCTGGTCGCCGAGAACGGTCTGCTGGTGGGGATCATCAGCAGCTTCGACCTCGTGGCGCTCCTCGAGAAGGAGTCCTGACGAGGACTGAAAGGGGCAGGAAGCCCCATCCAGCCGCTGGGCTGGGGTACCTTGCCCCAGCATCTCGGGCTTCTCGCGGCGAGGAAACGTGCCCCGATCCCCCTCCGATGGCGACGAAGCGAACCGGATCTCCGCATCGCGGTTCCTGGCGCGGCCCCGGCTCCAGGAGCTGATCGACGCGCTGCGCGGTCGGGGCTACCGCGTGATCGCCCCCGTGCCCCGGGACGGCGCGGTGGTGTACGCCGAGGTCGAGTCCGCCGACGCCCTGCCCCGGGGCCTGCGCGAGAGCCAGGCACCCGGGCGCTACCGGCTGGAGGCCGCGACCGGCGACCGGGTCTTCGACGTGGTGAACGGCCCGGGCGCGCTCAAGCCCTTCTTCTTCGCACCCCGCGAGACCCTGCTCCAGGTCCGCACCGACGCCGCTGGCTTCGAGGCGAGCGAGACCCTCCCGGAGACGCCGCCCACCGCCTTCCTCGGCGTGCGCGCCTGCGACCTCGCCGCGCTCGGCGTGCAGGACCGCATCTTCCGTCGCGGCCGCTTCCCCGACGCGTGGTACGAGGCCCGGCGCCGGGACGTGCTCGTCGTGGCGGTGAACTGCGTGCGCTCGGCCGCGACCTGCTTCTGCACCTCCTTCGGCACCGGCCCCGAGGCCCGGGAGGGCCACGACCTCGTCCTCACCGAGCAGGAGGACGGGTTCGTGGCGCGCTCGGGAACCCCGGCGGGCGCCGAGGTCCTGGACGGCCTCTCGCTCCCGCCCGCGGGCGCCGAGCGCGTCGAGGCCGAGCACGGGGCCCTCGTTGCCTGTGCCGAGGGCATGGAGCGGGGCATCGACACCGAGGGCTTCCCGGAGCTGCTCTACGCCCGCCTCGAGCACCCGCGCTGGGCCGAGACCGGCGAGCGCTGCCTCTCCTGCGGGAACTGCACGGCGGTGTGCCCGACCTGCTTCTGCCACGACGAGAGCGACGAGCCCGCCCTCGACGGCTCCGGCGCGGTGCGGGTGCGCGAGTGGGACTCCTGCTTCGACCGCGACCACGCCCAGGTGCACGGCCTGAACTTCCGGCCCCACATCGCGCACCGCTACCGGCAGTGGCTGGTGCACAAGCTCGGGGCCTGGATCGACCAGTTCGGCGAGTCGGGGTGCGTGGGGTGCGGACGCTGCATCACCTGGTGCCCGGTGGGGATCGACATCACCGAGGAGGTGGCGGCCCTGCGGACGGAGGCGCCGTGAACCCGCTCCTGCCCCACCCCGCCGAGATCGTGGAGAAGCACTCCTTCGGGCCGGACATCCACGCCTACCGGATGGTGCTGCGCGATCCCGCCGCCCGGCCGCTCTTCGACTTCCGCCCCGGGCAGTTCAACATGGTGTACGTGCCCGGCGTGGGCGAGGTCGCGATCTCGATCTCCTCGGACCCCGAGGAGGAGACCCTCGAGCACACCATCCGCATCGTCGGGCGCACGACGCGGGTGATCGCGGAGAAGGGCGTCGGCGACGTGCTCGGCCTGCGCGGCCCCTACGGCAACGGCTGGCCCCTCGAGAACGCCCGCTTCAAGGACCTGCTGATCGTGACCGGCGGCCTCGGCTGCGCGCCGGTCTCGGGCGCCATCGACTACGTGTTCCGCCGCCGCGCCAACTACGGCCACGTCACGATCCTCCACGGCGTGAAGAAGGCCGCCGACCTGATCCACCGCGAGCGCTTCGAGATCTGGCGCCGCGAGCCCGACACCACGGTGATGCTCACCAGCGACCAGCCCGACCGGGCCTGGAAGGACCGCACCGGCGTGGTGACCGAGCTCTTCGAGGAGGTGGCCTTCGACCCGATCCGCACCCAGGTCCTGATGTGCGGACCCGAGGTGATGATGCGCTACGCGTCGCACATCCTCGAGCAGCGCGGCCTCTCCCGCGAGCGGATGTTCGTCTCCATCGAGCGCAACATGCGCTGCGCCGTGGGGCTGTGCGGCCACTGCCAGCTCGGGCCCGAGTTCGTGTGCAAGGACGGGCCGATCTTCCGCCTGAGCGAGCTCGACCGCTTCTTCCGCACGGGGCACCTCTAGTGACCGCCTTCGCCACCGCGCCGAAGCTCAAGCTGGCCGTGTTCAAGTTCGCCTCCTGCGACGGCTGCCAGCTCCAGCTCCTGAACCTCGAGCACGAGCTGCTGCCCCTGGCCGGGCGGATCGAGATCGCCCACTTCCTCGAGGCCTCGAGCCGCGTGGAGCCCGGCCCCTACGACCTCAGCCTGGTCGAGGGCAGCGTCGCCACGCCGGCCGACGCGGCGCGCATCCGGCGCATCCGCGAGGAGTCGAAGGTGCTGGTGAGCATCGGCGCCTGCGCGACGGCGGGGGGCATCCAGGCCCTGCGCAACCGCGCCGACGTCGAGGACTGGAAGCAGCGCGTGTACCCGCATCCCGAGTGGCTCTCGGTGCTGCCCACTTCGACCCCGATCGCGGACCACGTGAAGGTGGACCACGAGCTCCACGGCTGTCCCATCAACCCCCTCCAGGTGCGCCGGGTGCTGCTGCGCGCGCTGCTCGGAACCACCCCGGACCTGCCGTCGGGGAGCGTCTGCCACGAGTGCAAGCGCGCCGGCCGGGTCTGCGTGCTGGTGGCGCGCGGCGCGCCCTGCCTGGGGCCGGTCACCCGGGCCGGCTGCGGCGCGCTGTGCCCCTCCCTCGCCCGGGACTGCTACGGCTGCTTCGGACCGCTGGACGACCCGAACCCGCCGTCCCTGGCGGGCCGGCTGGCCGAGCTGGGGCTCGGGCCCCGGGACGTCGAGCGGCGCTTCCGGGGCATCACGGGCTACGCGCCGGCCTTCCGCGCACTGGCCGATCGCATCGCGGAGGAGCGGAGCGCCGAGGAGACCGGAGGGTCCGCCGATGACTGAGCGGCGCACCGTCGAGGTGGGGGCCCTGGCCCGGGTCGAGGGCGAGGGCGCGCTGCACCTCACCGTGGAGGACGGCGCCGTCACCGAAGTGCGCCTGGAGATCTACGAGCCGCCGCGCTTCTTCGAGGCCTTTCTGCGTGGGCGGGCCGCGACGGAGCTGCCGGACCTGGTGGCGCGCATCTGCGGCATCTGCCCCGTCGCGTACCAGATGAGCGCCGTCCACGCCCTCGAGTCCATCTTCGAGGTGGAGCCCGAGCCCGCGGTGCGCGCGCTGCGCCGCCTCTACTACGCCGGCGAGTGGATGGAGAGCCACCTGCTCCACATGGTGTTCCTCGCAGCGCCGGACTACCTGGGCCTCGACGACGCCTTCGAGGTGGCGAGACAGCACCGCGCCGAGGTCGAGCGCTGCCTGGGCCTGCGCGCGCTGGGCAACCGCATCGTCGCCCTGCTGGGCGGGCGCCCCGTGAACCCGGTGGGCGTGAAGGTGGGCGGCTTCACCCGCGCGCCCCGGCCCGAGGCGCTCGCGCCCCTCGCGGACCCGCTGCGCCGGGCCCGCGGCGACGCCGAGGCGCTGCTCCACTGGATCGAGTCCCTCGGCGTGCCCGAGCGACCGATCGAGCAGGAGCTGGTCGCCCTGCGCCACGCCTCGGAGTACCCGATGAACGAGGGCCGCATCGTCTCGACCCGGGGCCTCGACCTCGCCACGCCCGACTTCGACGAGCACTTCGTGGAGGAGCAGGTTCCCCACTCGACCGCCCTGCAGTGCCGGGTGCGCGAGCGCGGCCCCTACGCGGTGGGCCCCCTGGCGCGCGTGCACCTGAACGCCGACCGCCTGGAGCCGGCGGCGCGCGCCGCCTACGACCGGCTGGCCCCGCGCTTCGCCGCCACGGATCCCTACGCGGGCGTGTTCGCCCGGGGCATCGAGGTGATCGAGGCCGTCGAGGTGGCGCTCTCGGTGGTGGAGGACTACGAGGAGCCGCGCGACCCCGACGGGCCGGCCTGGGAGCCGCGGGCGGGCGTGGGCTGGGGCGCCACCGAGGCGCCGCGGGGCCTGCTGGTGATCCGCGTCGAGACCGACGAGCGCGGCGACGTGGAGGAGATCCGCATCGTGCCGCCCACCTCCCAGAACCAGGCGCGCATCGAGCAGGACCTGCGCGAGCTGGCGCCCGAGTTGCTGAGCGGCAGCGACGACAACGCGCGCCGGCGCTGCGAGACCGCGATCCGCAACTACGACCCGTGCATCTCGTGCTCCACCCACTTCCTGCGCCTCGAGATCGAGCGGCGATGAGGATCCGCGTGATCGGCATCGGCAGCCCCCACGGCGACGACGCGGTGGGGCTCGCCGTGGCCGAGGCGGTGGCCGGCGGCCTGCCCGAGGGCGTCGAGCTGCGCGTGCGGGAGCGGCCGGGGCTCGACCTCGCCGACGACCTGGGCGACGCCGACGCGGTGGTGATCGTCGACGCGCTGCCCGGCGCGGGCGCGCCGGGACGGATCCAGGAGGTGGATCCGGCGCGGCTCGCGGCGCGTCGCGAGCTCTCGAGCCACGGGCTCGGCGTGGGCGAGGCCCTCGCCCTGGCCGACGCGCTGGGGCGGCGACCCCGGCTGCGCGTGCTGGGCATCGAGGCCGGCGACGCGCGGGAGGGCGGGCTCTCGCCCGCGGTGGCGGCGGCGCTGCCCCGGGCCTGCGGGGCGCTGCGCCGCTTGGTGGCCGAGCTCGCCGGGGAGCGCGCCGATGCATGAGGCGCGGCTCTGCCTCTCGCTCCTCGACCTGGCCGAGCGCCACCTGGAGCGTGCCGGCGGCGAGCGCATCCTGGCCGTGCGGGTCGAGGTGGGAGCGCTCTCCGGCGTGGTCCCCGAGGCCCTGGCCTCGGCGTTCCCGATCTGCGCCGAGGCCACGCGGGCCCGCGGCGCCGAGCTCCGCATCGAGCGCAGCGCGGGACGCGACCTGGTGCTGCGCGACCTGGAGGTCTGCTGATGTGTGGAACCTGCGGCTGCGGCGAGCCCGGCGGGCCGGCGAGCCCGATCCGGGCGCACGCCCACGAGCCTTCCCCCGCCCCGGGCCACGAGGCGCGCCGGGTCGAGGTGGAGACCTCGCTGCTGGCCGCCAACGAGGCGAACGCCCGGGCCCTGCGCGAGCGGCTCGCCGGGCTCGGCATCGAGGCCGTGGGCCTGCTGGGCGCCCCGGGCTGCGGCAAGACCTCGCTCCTGGAACGCACCCTCGAGATCCTCGCCGCCACGGACCCCGACGCGCCGGCGCGCGTGGCGGTGGTGGAGGGCGACTGCGCGACGGACCACGACGCGCGCCGCATCGCGACCCGGGGCGCACGGGTCGCGCAGATCGAGACCGGCGCGCTGTGCCACCTCGACGCCCACCTCGTGGGCCACGCCCTCGAGAAGCTCGACCTCGACGGCGTGGAGCGCGTGTTCGTCGAGAACGTCGGCAACCTGGTCTGCCCGGCGCCCTTCTCCTGCGGCGAGAGCCGGCGCGCGCTGCTGGTCTCGACGCCCGAGGGCGACGACAAGCCCGAGAAGTACCCCGCCATGGTGGCGGCCGCCGACTGCCTGGTGGTGACGAAGACCGACCTGCTCCCCCACCTCGACTTCGACGTCGAGCGCTGCGTGGAGCGGGCGCGGCGCGTCCGCCCGGGCCTCCCCGCCCTCGCGGTCTCGGCGCGCAGCGGCGCCGGCATGGACGAGTGGCTGGCGTGGCTGGCCGCGGGAGGCCGGCGCTGATGTGCCTCGCCGTGCCCGGTCGCGTGCTCTCCCGGGCCGAGGACGAGGCCGGCCTCGCCCTGGCCCAGGTGGACTTCGGCGGCGTGCGGCGCGAGGTATGCCTCTCCTTCGTGCCCGAGGCCGAGCCCGGCGACTGGGTGCTGGTGCACGTGGGCTTCGCGCTGCGCGTGGTGGACGAGGCGGTGGCGGCCGAGGCCCTCGAGGCCCTGGCGGGACCCGGGGGACGACCCTCGTGAAGTGGGTGGACGAGTACCGCGACCCTGCCGCGATCCACCACGTCGCGGCGGAGATCCGCGCCACGGCGACGCGTCCCTGGACGCTGATGGAGGTGTGCGGAGGACAGACCCACGCGATCCTCGCCCACGGGCTCGACGCCCTGCTCGGCACCGACGTGAGCCTGCTGCACGGGCCGGGCTGCCCGGTCTGCGTGACGCCGCTCGCCACCCTCGACCGGGCCCTCGCCCTCGCGCTGCGCTCCGAGGTCACCCTGTGCAGCTTCGGCGACATGCTGCGGGTGCCTGGCAGCGCGGGCGACCTGTTCGGCGCCCGGGCCCGGGGCGGCGACGTGCGCATCGTCTACTCGCCCCTCGACGCCGCGCGCCTCGCCGAGCGCCTGCCCGGGCGGCAGGTGGTGTTCCTCGCCGTCGGCTTCGAGACCACGGCCCCCGCGGTGGCGGCGGCCGCGCGCTTCGCGCGGCAGCGCGGCCTTCCGAACTTCTCGCTGCTGGTCTCCCACGTGCGCGTGCCCCCCGCCCTCGAGGCCATCCTCTCCGATCCCGAGACCCGGGTGCAGGCGTTCCTCGCCGCGGGCCACGTCTGCACCGTGATGGGCACCGCGGAGTACGAGCCCATCGCGGCGCGCCACGGCGTGCCCGTGGTGGCCACCGGCTTCGAGCCCCTCGACATCCTCGAGGGCGTGCTGCGCGCCCTGCGCCAGCTCGAGGCCGGCGAGGCCCGGGTCGAGATCCAGTACGCGCGCGCCGTGCGGCCCGAGGGCAACCCCCACGCCCGGGCCCTGCTCGCCGAGGTGTTCGAGGTGGTGGACCGGCCCTGGCGCGGGATCGGCACCCTGCCCCGCAGCGGCCTGGCGCTGCACGGAGACTACGCGGCCCTCGACGCCGAGCGGCGCTTCGCCGACGCGCTCCCGGCCGCCGCGGCGGAGCCCGCCGCCTGCCGCGCCGGCGAGGTGCTGCGCGGCGCACTGCGTCCCGACCGCTGCCCGGCCTTCGGCCGCGACTGCACGCCCGAGCGTCCGCTGGGTGCGCCCATGGTGTCCGCCGAGGGCGCCTGCGCGGCCTACTTCCAGTACCGACCCGCGGCCTCCGGCGAGGCTCCGGGCCCGGAGGCGCCATGAGCCACGAGACCGCCCCGGGCGCGCGCCTCGCCGCCCTCGCCTGCCCGCTTCCCGTGGAGGGCGACCGCGTCACCCTCGCCCACGGCGCCGGCGCCGGCGCGAGCGCGCGGCTGTTCGAGGAGCGGGTCCACGCCCACCTCGCCAACCCGGCCCTCGACCGCCGGCACGACGGGGCCCTGCTGGACCTCGGTCCGGGCCGCGTCGCCATCAGCACCGACACCTTCGTGGTGGACCCCCCGGAGTTCCCGGGCGGCGACCTCGGGAGCCTCGCCGTCCACGGCACCGTGAACGACCTGGCGATGTGCGGCGCGAGCCCCCGGGCACTCACCTGCGGCCTGGTGCTCGAGGAGGGCCTGCCCCTCGCCGCGCTCGACCGCATCGTGGCCTCCCTGGGGCGCGCGGCGCGGACCGTCGGCGTGCCCGTCGTGACCGGCGACACCAAGGTGGTGGAGCGCGGCAAGGGGGACGGCGTGTTCATCAACACCACCGGGGTAGGGGTTGCGCCGCCGGGCCGGGACGTGGGGCCCCACCGGGTGCGGCCCGGGGACGTGCTGCTGCTCTCGGGCCCCATCGCCGAGCACGGCGTCGCCGTGCTCTCGGTGCGCGAGGGCATCGGGCTCGAGGGCGAGCTGGCGAGCGACTCCGCGCCGCTCCACGAGCTGGTGTCCGGCCTGTTCGCCGCGGTGCGCGACGTGCACTGCCTGCGCGACCCGACCCGGGGCGGCGTGGGCGCCGCGGTGTGCGAGATCGCGTCGACCTCGGGGACCCGCATCGTGCTCGACGAGTCCGCCATTCCCGTGCGCGAGCCGGTGCGCGCCGCCTGCGAGCTGCTCGGCCTCGACCCGCTCTTCCTGGCCTGCGAGGGCCGCTGCCTGGTCTTCGTCCCCGAGGCCGAGGCGGAGGCCGCGCTGCACGCCCTCGCCGCCCGTCCCGAGGGACGCGGCGCCGCGCGGGTGGGACGCGTCGAGGCGGGCGCGGGGCGCGTGGTGCTCGAGACGGCGATCGGTGGCAGCCGCGTGCTGGTGCTGCCTCCGGGCGAGCCGCTGCCGCGGATCTGCTGATGGCCCGACCGGCGGGAGGCCGACGCGTCGGGCTGCGTCTGCGCGGCGCGCTCCAGGGGGTGGGGCTCCGGCCCTGGGCGCACCGCGAGGCCCGGGCCCTCGGCCTGGCCGGCTTCGTGCGCAACCACCCGGACGGCGTCGGGATCGAGCTGGAGGGCGACGGCGAGGCGATCGAGGCCTGGCTCGCCGCGCTGCGGGAGCGCCCGCCGGCGGGCGCCCGCCTCGAGGACGTCGAGCGCCGCGAGCTCGCGCCCCTCGCCGAGACCGGCTTCCGCATCCTCGCGAGCCGCCGCGAGGCCGCGGCCACCGGTCGGATGCCCCTCGACGAGCCCGTCTGCGGCGCGTGTCTGGCCGAGCTCTTCGACCCGGGAGACCGACGCCACCGCTACGCCTTCACCCACTGCGCGGCCTGCGGTCCCCGCGCCTCGGTGATCCGGGCCCTGCCCTTCGACCGCGAGCGCACGAGCCTCGCCGGGTTTCCCCCGTGCCCGGCGTGCGCGCGGGAGTACGCGAGCCCCGAGGACCGCCGCTTCCACGCCGAGACCCTCGCCTGCCCCGCCTGCGGCCCGCGTCTCGTGGCCCGGACGCCGGCGGGCGACCCCGTTGCGGGCGATCCGGTGGAGGCCGCTGCGGCGCGCCTCGCCGCCGGCGCGATCGTCGCCGTGAAGGGCTACGGCGGCTTCCACCTCGCCGTCGATGCGCGCTCGAGCCAGGCCGTGGCGCGCCTGCGCAAGCGCAAGCGGCGCCCGACGCGCCCCTTCGCCCTGCTCGTCCCGGATCTCGCCGGGGCGCGCGAGCTCGCACGGCTCGCGGCCCGGGACGAGGCGACCCTCGCCGGCTCCGAGCGCCCCGTGCTGCTGGCGCCGCGTCGCGACGAGGCCTGCGCGGCCTGGGGCCTCGCGCCCGAGGTCTGGGGAGCGAGCGGCGACCTCGGGCTGATGCTGCCCGTGGCGCCGGTCCACTGGCTGCTGCTCTTCGCGCCGGGAGCGCGACCCGGGCGCGACGCGCCGCGGCTGCCGGCGCTGGTCTTCACGTCGGCCAACCGCAGCGGCGAGCCCACGGAGTGGGACGACGCCGGGGCGCGCCAGCGACTCGGCGAGGTCGCGGACCTGTTCCTCGAGCACGACCGGGCGGTGGCCGGGCCGAGCGACGACCCGGTGCTGCGCAGCGCGGAGGGCGGCGCGATCCCGATCCGTCTCTCCCGGGGCACCGCGCCGCGGGTGTTCGCCATGCCCGCGGCGGGCCGCGACGCTCCGCCCGGCGTCGCCCTGGGCGGCGATCTCAAGTGCGCACCCGCCGTGGCGGCCGGAGACGAGATCCATCTCGGTGGCCACATCGGCGACCTGGCCAGCGAGCGCGCCATGGACGCACTCGCCGAGCGGGCCCTGGCGCTCGGCGCGGGCCTCGGGGTGGCGCCGCGCTGGGTCGCCCACGACCTGCACCCCGGCTACCACGGCACCGCCGTCGCCCGGGAGCTCGCGGAGCGCCTCGGCTGCGAGACGATCCCGGTCCAGCACCACCACGCCCACGCGCTGGCGTGCCTGACGGATGCCGATCGTCCGCCGCCCGCACTCGCCCTCACCCTCGACGGGGCCGGTCACGGCGCCGACGGCGAGGTCTGGGGGGGCGAGCTGCTGTGGGTGGAGGCGACGCGCTTCGAGCGCCTCGCCCACCTGGAGCGGGTGCCGCTGCCCGGTGGCGACCGCGCCGCCCGCGAGCCCTGGCGCATGGCGGCCGCCTGGCTCGCGCGCGCCTTCCCGGACGGGGCGGAGCCGGCGCTGGCCTGGCACGCCCGCAGGGATCCCGCGGCCCTCGCCGTGGTGGAGCGCATGCTCGAGCGCGGCCTCAACGCGCCGCCCACGTCGTCCTGCGGGCGCCTGTTCGACGCCGCCGCCTCGCTCCTCGACCGCTGCGACCGCGCGAGCTTCGAAGGCGAGGCTGCCATGGCGCTCGAGGCCCTGGCGGCGCGCGCGGAGGCCACCGAGGCGAACGCTACGCGGGCGGACCCGGCCCCCGCGTGGGACGCGCCCGGCCGGCCCGATGGAGCCCGGCCGCGGGAGATCCCGGCGCGGGACCTGATCGCGGCACTGGTCCGGGAGCGCGCCGCGGGCGCGTCGCCGGCCGGCTGCGCGCTGCGCTTCCACGAGCGCCTCGCGGCGCGCCTCGCCGACGCCGCGCGGGCGGCGGCCCGCGAGTGCGGCGCGTCGCGGGGGGTGCCGGTGGCGCTCGCCGGCGGCTGCCTCCAGAACCGGCTGCTGCTGGGCGCACTGCGCCGACGTCTGACGGAAGCCGGCCTCGAGCTCGTGGTGCAGCGCCGCGCGCCGGTGGGCGACGGCGGACTCGCGCTCGGCCAGGCCGCCGTGGCGGCGGCCCTCCGGTCGCGCTCAGCGGCCGGCGCTCAGTAGGGCGAGCTCGCCTTCTCGCCCGACACCGCGCGGCGCAGGCCGTCGAGCACGTCCTCGCGCGCCACGATGCCCACCAGGGCCTCGCCATCGAGCACCGGGAAGCTCTTCACCTGCGCGTCGATCATCTTCTGGAGGACGCGGGTGAGGGGGGCGCGCGGCGTCACCGTGGCCACGTCGCGGCTCATGAAGCCCTCCACGGGCTGGGCCATCAGCTCCTCGTAGGGCGGGAACAGGGACTCGTCGGTGAAGCGGAACGCCTTCAGCAGGTCGAGCTTGGTGAGGAAGCCGCACAGGGCGCCGGAGTCGTTCACGACGGGCAGGCCGTTGAAGTCGTGCTCCTGGAAGAGGGCCTCGGCCTCGCCCAGGGTCGTGCCCGGCCGCACCGTGATCGGCGCGGCGGTCATCACGTCGGCGACCCGGTAGTCGAGGAACTCGTACACCGGCCGCCCCTAGCCCTCGACGTCGAGGTCGTCGATGCGGGGGGCCTCGACCCAGCGGTCCTGGCCCTCGTCGTAGCTCCCACCCCGCGCCACCGCGCACTTCCAGCAGAGCACGCCGTCGGAGCCGAAGTCGTAGGCCCGCCCCACGCCCTCGGTGACGGAGCGCCCGCAGGCCACGCAGGTCGCGACGCGTTCGAGCTCGGATCGGTGCATGGGACGGCCCTCCTCTCGAGTTCCAGCCTCGGCGGTCCAGGACGAAGATGCAAGGCTCGTGCCCCGTCTCGCTCGACCAGGGCGCCGCCGGGACCCGAGAGCGAGGCGGGATGTCCCACTCCGGGACGCGGAGGCGCTCGACGCCGAGGGCCATCGCGCTTGCCCCGCCCGCCGGGGTGCGCATCTTGAGGGCGATGGGCGCGCCGGGCAACGAAGAGCTCGCGGATCTCCTCGACCGCATCGCCGACCTGCTGGCCGTGCAGGACGCCGACGGCTTCCGCGTGCGGGCCTACCGCGGGGCCGCCGGGACGGCGCGCGGCCACGCCGAGCCCCTGGCGGCGCTGTGCCGCCGGGAGGGCGTGGGCGGCCTCGAGGCGCTGCCGGGCATCGGGCGCAGCATCGCGGGCCTGCTGGCCGAATACCTGGACAGCGGACGCTGCCCGTTGCTCGACCGCCTGGAGGGCCAGGTCTCCCCCGAGGCGCTGTTCGCGACCGTTCCGGGGATCGGGCCCAAGCTGGCGAGCCGCATCCACGACGAGCTGCACCTCGACACCCTCGAGGAGCTGGAGGTGGCGGCCCACGACGGCCGGCTCGCCGCGCTCCCGGGCATCGGCGCCCGGCGTACGCGCGCCCTGGCCGACGCCGTGGGGGGCGTGCTCCAGCGCGCGGGGCGGCGCCGCGGGCGCCGGCTCGAGCGGCGCGGCAGCGCACCCTCGGTGGGGACGCTGCTGGCCGTCGACGCCGAGTATCTGGCGGGGGCCCGCGCCGGCACGCTGCGCCGGCTCGCGCCCCGCCGCTTCAACCCCGAGGGCGAGGCCTGGCTGCCGATCCTGCACCGCGAGCGCGACGGCTGGTCCTTCACGGCCCTGTTCTCGAACACCGCCCGGGCCCACCGGCTGGGGCGCACCCGGGACTGGGTGGTGCTCTACCACGAGCGCGACGGGGAGGAGGGGCAGTGCACCGTGGTGACCGAGGGCCACGGTCCCCTCGCCGGCCGCCGCGTGGTGCGGGGGCGGGAGGACGAGTGCCGAGCGATGTACGCTTCTGCGCCTCGGGCCGCCACGGGCGGACGACCGCGCCGACGACACGACGAGACCCAGGGAGGACCGGATGGCCGCGCCGCGAACCGTGAAGGAGCTGATGACCCCCGAGCCGAAGACGCTGCGTCGCAACGACCAGCTGAGCGTCGCCGACGAGCTGATGAAGATGGAGCGCATCCGCCACCTGCCGGTGGTGGACGACGAGGGTGAGGAGCTGGTGGGGATCGTGAGCCAGCGCGACCTGTTCCGCAGCGCGCTGGCCCGCGCCCTCGGCTACGGCGAGCGGGCCCAGGACCGGGTCATCGCGATGCTGGTCGTGAAGGACGTGATGACCAACGACCCGGTCCACGTCTCGCCCGAGACGCCGATCCCCGAGGCCGCCCGCATCCTGCTCGAGAAGCGGGTCGGCTGCCTTCCGGTCGTCCAGGGGGGACGGCTGGTGGGCATCCTCAGCGAGACCGACCTGCTGCGGCTGGTGGCCGAGTAGGCGGCGTCCCGCTCGGCCGGGTCAGCCCGAGCGACCCTCGGCCACCAGGCGCACGAGGTCGAGGCTCGAGACGATCCCCGCGAGGCGCTCGTCCTCGAGCACGATCACGCGGTGGATGCCGCGCTCCACCAGCACCCGGGCCAGCTTGTCCACCGGCTCGTCGGGCCCCACGGCGACGAAGTCGCGGATCATGGCGTCGGCCACCGTGGCGTCCTGCCAGCGCGCCGCGATGGCGTCCTCGATGCGCTCCATCTCCTCGGGCGTGACGCTCTCGTCCGGGTCCTGGGGGTCGTAGACCTCCGCCAGCTCCTCGGCGAAGCCGCGCTCGAGCACCAGCTTGCGCACCAGGTCCGAGCGCGAGACGAGCCCCACCACGCGGCCTGCCTCGACCACGGGCACGCCGCTGATCCGCGAGCGGATCAGCACCCGCTCGAGCTCCGCGAGGGGCATGCTCGGCGCCACGCTGCGGACCTCGCGCTGCATCACGTCGGATGCCGTCAGAGCCATGCTGCCTCCGCGCCGGGACCCCCTGGAGACGGTCCCCCGGGCGCCCCTATCCTGGGGGCTCGGGCCGCTGCGCGCAATGCCCGCACCACCGACGGGAGACCCCCCTTGAAGGTCGAAGAGATCTGCACCCGGGACGTCGAGACGGCACCGCCGGAGCAGACCGCCGAGGAGGCGGGCCAGCGCATGCGCGACGCGGCGCTGGGGACCCTGGTCGTGGTGGACGCCCTCGGACGCCCCCTCGGCATCGTCACGGATCGCGACCTCGCCGTGCGCTGCCTGGCCGAGGGACGCGACCCGCGGCGCACCCGGATCGACCGGGTGATGAGCGGCCCGGCCGCCTGGACCCACCCCGGGGCCTCGGTGGAGGACGCGCTCGAGGAGATGTCCCGGCTGCGCGTGCGGCGGCTCCCGGTGGTCGACGAGCGCGACCGGCTGGTCGGCATCCTCAGCCTCGACGACGCCCTCGCCGCCTCCCACGGCCCCGAGACTCCCCTCGGCAAGGTGCTGCGCGCCACCAGCTCCTAGCGACGGACGACGGCCCCTAGATCCCCAGCTCCGCGATGCCGTTGAGGACGCGGCCCAGGGCCTCGGCGAGGCGCGGGTGGGTGCCCTCGAAGCGCTCCACCAGCCCCGAGAGCCGCTCTCCCAGGGTCGGATGGTCCTCGGCCTCGGGATCCAGGTGCGACTCGATGTCCGCCACCGCCCGGCGCAGCTCGTCGCGCAGCGACGGGTCGAGGGGCTCCGACGCCTCCAGCTGGGTGTGGAGCTCCTCGAGAACGGCGCGCAGCGGGGGCTCGGGCATGACGCCGGATTCTGGCGGGTTCCCGCTCGGCGCACAAGCGGCGGGCGCGTCGCCTCCGACACGACCCCGGCTCCCACCCGGGTCGAAGCGAGCCCGGGTCGAAGCGAGCCCGGGTCGAAGCGAGCCCGGGTCGAAGCGAGCCCGGGCCGAAGCGAGCCCGGGCTGAAGAGATCCGGGGGCCGGGACGGGTCTAGAGGTGGGACTTGAGGTGGTCGTAGCCGGCGCGGATCTCCTTCAGGAGATTCTTCGCGGCGTCGGACACGCTCTCGAGGTCCTCCTTGGACTCCTCGCGGAGCAGCTTGAGCTTGCCCTCCACGTGGGACCAGTTGCTCTCGAGCTTCTCCCAGCGCTCCTTCACCTCGGCCTTGCCGAGGGCGAGCTTCACCCGCAGCTCGTCGCGCAGGGTGCGAAGCTGATCGATCTCCTCGGAAAAGCGCTCGGCCAGATCTGCCATGGTTCCTCCGTGCCTTCGGTCGGGGAGCCGACCTCGTGCCGACTCCTGACGGTCCCGATCGAGTGGTCCCGATCGAGTGAGCAGGAAGCGTGCCACGCCCGGGGCCCGGGAGACCGGATGCCGAGCCCCACCCCGCGGCGCGGGGCCCCTCCCGAGGGCGAACCTGGGGCGTGGCGCCCCAGCCTGGGTCACGCGGCCCGCTCGCACCGTCGCCGAGGAGTTGCGATGCTCCCCGGGCCCCCCGGAAGGAGTCCCGATGCTTCCGACCTGCGCCCGGTGGGCGACCCACGCCACAGGCCCCCTCGTCGCCCTCGCCCTCGTGGTGGGCTGCGCCGACGGCCCCTTCGCGGGCCTGACCGTCGCCCGAGAAGCGGAGCGCCAGCAGACGCGCTCCACCATGGCCGAGATCCTGGGGGCGCTGCGCGTCGCCCTGCCCCTCGGCCTGAGCGACTCGCGCTTCTCGGACCCCGGCAACCGCGAGGTGCTGACCGGCGCCCTCGACACCCTGGCCGAGAACGCGGCGGGCCTCGAGGCCCACGCCAGCGGTCGCGACGCCGGCTTCCGCTACCTGAGCCACTCCCTCGCCGAGGACAGCCGCGCCCTCGCGCTGCGCTTCGGCGAGGGGCGCCACCGCGAGGCGCGCTTCCTGCTCAACCAGATCACCGAGAACTGCGTCGCCTGCCACTCGCGGCTGCCGAGCGCCGAGGCCTCCTCCCTGGGCAAGCTGCTCCTCGAGGATGTGGACGTCGCGGACCTGGAGCCCGCCGAGCGCGTGCGCCTCGAGGTCGCGACGCGCCAGTTCGACACGGCGCTGGCCACCTACGAGACGATGCTGCGCTCGCCGGCCGCGACCCCGGCCCGCCTCGACCTCGAGGGGCTGCTCACCGACTACCTGGTGCTGGTGATCCGCGTGAAGGACGACCTGCCCCGCGCCCGCCACATGCTCGAGGCCTTCTCGGCGCGCAGCGACCTGCCCCGCTACCTCGAGCGCAACGTCCGATCCTGGATCACGGACCTCACCCACCTGGAGCGCCACCCCTCGGCCGGTCCGGCCGTCGAGCGCAGCCGCGCGCTCATCGAGGAGGCGCGCCGGCGCAGCGGGTTCCCCATGGACCGCACCGTGCTGATCTACGACCTCGTGGCCTCGGGCATCCTGCACCGCTTCGTGAACGAGCACCGCGAGGTGTCGGACGAGGTCGCCGAGGCCTACTACCTGCTCGGCGTCTCCGAGGCGCGCATCCGACGCAGCTTCTGGCTCTCCGAGGGCGAGTTCTACCTCGAGACCGCCATCCGCATGGCGCCCGAGGCGGACTTCGCCGAGCTCGCCTACGCGCGCCTCGAGGAGGAGACCCTCGCGGGCTACAGCGGCTCGTCGGGCCTCCACCTGCCGCCGGACGTGCAGCGCAAGCTCGAGGAGCTGCGCGCCCTGGTCGACGGCTCGTGAGCCCCGAGCCGAGCGCCCGGCGGCGGGCGCCCGGCGGCGAACCCGTCAGGACTGGATCGAGATGACCTTCGGCCGGGTCTGCTCGGTCTTGGGGATCTTGACCGTGAGCACGCCGTCCGCGAAGGCCGCCTCGATGTGGTCGGCGTTCGCGTCCGCGGGCAGGCTGAAGGAGCGCGTGAAGCGGCCGTAGCTGCGCTCCACCCAGCGGCTCTTCTCCTTCTTCTCCTCGCGCTCGCTGCGCTTCTCGCCGCTCACCGTGAGCACGTTGTCGTGGACCTCGACGCTCACGTCGTCCCGCTTGCAGCCGGGCACCTCGACGCTGACGACGTACTCGGCGTCACTCTCGGAGACGTCCACGGCGGGGGCGAAGCCCGCCCCGACGCCCTCGGGCCGCGAGCCCAGCAGGCGACCGAGCCGCGACGGCAGCCCGAGCTCCCGGAGCGGGGACCAGCCCTCGAGCACGTCGAGCTCGCGGAACGGGTCCCAGCCCGAGACGGCGCGCTCGTCTTCCCTCTTCCTGGCCATCGTCGTTCCTCCTCGTCGATGAAGCTCGTCAGTGGACGACGAGCACGGGGGTCCGGGACTCGGCGATCACGCGGTGGGAGAGGCTCCCGAGGACGGCGCCCGAGATGGCGCCCAGGCCGCGGCTGCCCATGACGAGCAGGTCCGCCTCCTCGGCGGCCTCGAGGATCGCGGCCAGCGGCGGGCTCATCTCCACCCGCGTGCTGTGCTTGACGCCGCTCTCGCGGCACAGCCGCGCGCCGCGCTCGAGCTGGGCGGCCGCGTCGTCCCGGAGCAGCCGCTGCACCTCGTCGGGCGCGATCCCCAGGTCCACGGTCCGGGCCGCCCCGCTGACCAGGTCGAAGGCGCGCAGCAGGCGCGGGTCCACGGCGGCCACCAGGCAGAGCTCCCCGTCGGCGGCGCGCGCCAGGCTGGCCGCGTGCTCCACGGCGCGCTGGGCCGGCCCCGAGCCGTCCACCGCCACCACGATGCGCCGCGGCAGCGCGGGCAGCTCCGCCAGGGGCGCGGCCGCGTCCTCGCCGGGCACGCCCTCCTCGGCGCAGCGCGCCGAGCAGAAGCGCACGGGCTCGCCGCGCGCCGGAACCTCCACGGCGACGTCGCGGGGCGTGTGCGCCCCGCACACCGGGCACTTCACGAGCACGGGTCAGCTCCCCTCGCCGTTCTTCGCCTCGAGCTCCGCGACGCGCAGCCGGGTCTCGATCGCGACGTCCGGGGACAGGGAGAGGCTGTCGATCCCGGCCTTCACCAGCCGCTCGGCCACCTCGGGGTGATCGCTCGGCGCCTGGCCGCAGATGCCGATGCGGCGCCCCGCGGCGTGGGCGCCCCGGATTGCCTGCTCCAGGGCCCGGGCCACGGCGGGATCGCGCTCGTCGAAGGTCTCGGCCAGCACCTCGGAGTCGCGGTCGACGCCGAGCACGAGCTGGGTCAGATCGTTCGAGCCGATGGAGAAGCCGTCGAAGTGGCGGGCGAAGTCCTCGATCAGCAGCACGTTGGCCGGGATCTCGCACATCGCGAACACCTCGAGCCCGCCGTCGCCGCGGCGCAGGCCGTGGCGCGCCATCTCCTCCTGCACCCGCTCGGCCTCGCCCACGGTCCGGCAGAAGGGGATCATCACCACGACGTTGTCGAGGCCCATCTCCTCGCGCACCCGGCGCAGGGCCTGGCACTCGAGGGCGAAGCCCTCGCGGTAGGCCGGGTGGGCGTAGCGCGACGCCCCCCGGAACCCGATCATCGGGTTCTCCTCCTCGGTCTCGAAGTGGCGCCCGCCGAGCAGGCCGGCGTACTCGTTGGTCTTGAAGTCCGAGAGCCGCACGATCACGGGCCGCGGGTGGAACGCGGCCGCGATGCGCCCCACCCCCTCGGCGAGCTTCGCGACGAAGAAGGCCTGGGGGTCGGGGTAGCCGGCGCTGAGCCGCTCGATGGCGAGGCGCGTCTCGGGGTCCGTCCGCTCGGGATGCACCAGGGCCATGGGGTGCGCGCCGATGGAGTGGGTGATGATGAACTCCTCCCGCGCCAGCCCCACGCCGTCCACGGGCAGGAACGAGGTGGCGAAGGCCTGCTCGGGGTCGCCCAGGTTCACGTAGATCCGCGTGCGGGTCTCGGGCACGTCGTCGATGCGGACCTCGCTGCGCTCGAAGTCGAGCTTGCCCTCGAGCACCAGGCCCGTCTCGCCCTCGGCGCAGGAGACCGTCACCTCCTGGCCGTCGCGCAGCTGGCGGGTGGCGTCGTCGGTGCCGATCACGCAGGGGATGCCGAGCTCGCGGCTCACGATGGCGGCGTGGCAGGTGCGGCCGCCGCGGTCGGTCACGATGGCGGCGGCGGTCTTCAGGATCGGCTCCCAGTCCGGGTCGGTCATGCCCGTCACCAGCACCGAGCCGGGCTCGAAGCGCTGGATCTCGTCGACGCTGCGCAGCACGCTGGCCGCCCCGGAGCCGATGCGTCGGCCCACGGAGCGGCCCGTCGCCAGCACCGGTCCCCGCTCCTTCAGGGACCAGGTCTCGATGCAGGCGGCGTCGCGCCCCGCGTGGGCGGTCTCGGGCCGCGCCTGGACGATGTAGAGCTGCTGGGTCTTGCCGTCCTTGGCCCACTCGATGTCCATCGGGCGCGGCACGCCGGCCCGCTCGCTGTAGTGGCGCTCGATGGCGATCGCCTGGCGGCCCAGCTCGCGGACCTCCTCGGCGGTCAGCACGAACTCCTGGCGCAGGGCCTCGGGGACGGGGACGTTGCGCACGTGCTTGCCGCCGCCCTCGTCGTACACCATGGCGATCTCCTTGGTGCCGAGGCGCCGGGAGATCTCCGCTCCGGTGCTCTTGAAGACCAGGTACTCGTCGGGGTTCACGACGCCCTGGACGATGTTCTCCCCGAGGCCGTAGATGGCGGTGATGAAGACCACGCCGTCGAAGCCGGTCTCGGTGTCGAGGCTGAACATGACGCCCGAGCTGGCGAGGTCCGAGCGGATCATCTTCTGGACGCCCACGGAGAGGTAGACCTTCTCGTGCTCGAAGCCGCGCTCGGCGCGGTACACGATGGCCCGGTCCGTGAAGAGCGACGCGAAGCAGCGGCGGCAGGCCTCGATCAGGGCCGGGAGGCCGTGGACGTTCAGGTAGGTCTCCTGCTGGCCGGCGAAGCTCGCCTCGGGCAGGTCCTCGGCGGTGGCGCTCGAGCGCACCGCCACGTCGGTCTCGGTCTCGCTGCTCGCCTTCGAGAGGTTCGCGTAGGCCTCGCCGATCTCCGTGATCAGGGTCTCGGGGAACGGCGCCTCGCGCACCACCTTGCGGGCCCGGGCCGCGCCGGCCTTCAGGCTGGCCACGTCCCCCGGCACGATGGAGGCCAGCGCGGCGGAGAGCTCGTCGCGCACCCCGGCGCCGTCGAGCACGGCGCGGTAGGCCTCGGCGGTGAGCGCGAACCCGTCGGGCACCCGGACTCCCAGCGGCCCCAGCTCCCGGATCATCTCGCCCAGCGATGCGTTCTTCCCGCCGGCGAGGCCGACGTCGTCCAGGGTCAGGGTGTCGAAGGGCCGCACGAACTTCATGGTGTCTCCTCTGGGAGGGCGTAGTCGCCCCGGTCGATGGCTTCGATCAATCGCGCGTACTCGGTCAGGTGGCGGAAGCCCAGGAACTCCTCCCGCACCCGCTCCCGGGCGGCTTCGCCCAGGCGGCTCGCCAGCGCGGGCTCCTCGAGCACGCGGAGCAGGGCGGTGGAGAACTCGGTGCGGTCCCTCGGGTCCTTCAGCAGCAGGCCGTGGACGCCGTCCTGGATCTGGTCCTGGATCCCGCCGACGCTGCTGGCCAGCACGGCCCGGCCCTTCCACATGGCCTCGGTGACGGTGAGGCCGAAGCCCTCGTGGAGGCTCTTCTGCACCACCACCGTGGCGTGGCGCTGGAGGGCGTTCACGATGGCGGCGTTCTCGTCCACGTCGGCCGTGGGCAGCGAGGCCAGGTGGATCCGGTTGCGCACCGCGTGGGGCAGCGCCCGCCAGGCCGCGACCACGTCGTCGAACACGCGGGCGCCCTCGGGGTCGTCGGCGACGGCGTGCACGTTCGGGCCGGCCAGGACGAGCTCGGCGTCCTGGGGGGCGCGACCGTCCACGATGGCGGCGAAGCCGTCGAGGACGCCGATCGGGTCCTTCAGGTCGTCCCACCGCGAGACCTGCACCACCAGGGGCGTCTCCCAGGTGGGGGCGCGCCCCAGGCGCAGCACGTCGGCGAGGCGACCCACCCGCCCCGGCGAGCCGTCGGTGCGCTCGAAGGTGGGCGGGACGTCGGGCGGCGGGCCCTCGACGAGGCCCACGTGGACCAGGATCGAGCGCACCGTGTCCGGGTCGAGCTCCTGGTTCTTGGGGGAGAAGGGATCGATGCTCGGCGGGATCACCACGCTGCGCCCGTGGTCGCAGAAGCCGGGCACGTAGGCGCGGCGGGAGAAGACGAAGACCGGCACCGACTCGAGGTACGGGGCCAGGAAGGACCAGCCGTGGTCCACCTCGGCGCCCGGGCTGTCGTGGCCGATGTGGCAGCGCCAGATCACCTTGGCGCCGGCCCGGGCCACGTGGGAGGCGAGCCCGGCGGTCTGCGGATCGTGGAGCAGCACCACGTCGTCGGGGCTCAGGACGGCGGCGAGCTCCCGGGCGTTCTCCGTGAGCACCGCCTCGTAGTGGTCGCGCTCGGCGGCACCCAGGGGCGAGCCGTCGCCCGTGGAGCCGTGGAGGGCATGGTGGAGCCGCTTGGTGATGCGGAAGAACTCGTCGTCGCCCCGGATCACCAGCCAGCGGGTGTTGATGCCGGCGCCGCGCGTGTAGGCGAGGAGCGGGCGCAGCATCTCGGCGACGCCGCCGCCCACGGCGGTGGAGTTGACGTTCCAGACCACGCGGCCCGCCAGGCGCTCGCGGGCCGCCTCGGCGATGCGGAGGCCCTCGTCGACGCGCTCCTCGGGCAGCACGCCGCGGAACCGCTCCAGGGACTGCGCCCCGACCCGGACCTCCTGGAGCGCGCTCGGACTGGTCGCGGCAGAGTCGGACACTGGGGGGGCTTTCCGGACTGCGCGAGCCGCGCAGCTCCGCTTCGACGGTTGGGGGTTCCTAGTCGGCCTCGGCCCGGACGATCAGCACCGAGCAGGGCGCGAGGCGCAGGGTGCGCTCCGCCACGCTCCCGAGCAGCACGTGCTTCAGGCCCGTGTTGCCACGCGTTCCCATCACGACGAGATCCGCCTCCACCTCCTCCGCGATCCTCACGATCGCGGACCAGGCCGGCACGTCCTCGAGATGGGTCTTCGCCTCGGCTCCCGCGGCGGAGGCCTTCTGGCGGGCCTCCTCGAGCTTGCGCGCCGCGGCCTGGCGGGCCTCGGTGATCAGGTGGTCCGGCACCGCGACCTCGTAGGGGGTCACGAAGGGGATCTTCACGTCGAAGGCGTGCACCAGGTGCAGCTCGGCGCCGGCGCCCTTGGCGAGGTCCACGGCGGTGTCGAGAGCCCGGTCCGAGAGCTCGGAGAAGTCCATGGCGACGACGATGCAGGCCAGGGGCGTCATGGGGTGGCGATCTCCTCAGGCGTCGTCTTCCCCGTCCTTCACGGTGAGGACGGAGCAGGGGGCGGTGCGGACGGTGCGCTCGGCCACGCTGCCCAGCAGGGCGTGCTTCACGCCGGTGTGCCCCCGGGTGCCCACCAGCACGAGGTCCGCCCCCACCTCCTCGGCGACACGCACGATGGTGGGGGCCGCCGGGATCTCGCCGAGGTGCGAGTGGACCTCGACGCCCTCGGCCCGGACCTTCTCGGACAGCTCCTCGAGCTTCTGGCTGGCGGCCTCCCGGGCCTCGTTCACGTAGGCGACGGGCACCGAGACCGCGTAGGGGTTGAAGAGCGGCACCGGCAGGTCGAAGGCGTGGACCAGGTGGATCACGCCCTTGAAGGTCTTCGCCAGGGAGACGGCGGCCTCTACCGCCGCCTCGGAGCACTTCGAGAAGTCCACCGCCACCACCAGGACCCGCGGCTGCGCGCTCATTCGTCGCCGTCCTTCACCGTCAGCACCGAGCAGGGCGACGTGCGGATCGTCCGCTCGGCCACGCTGCCCAGCAGGGCGTGCTTGAGCCCGGTGTGGCCCCGGGTCCCCATCACGATCAGGTCCGCCTCCTGGGCGAGAGCGGCGGCGTGGATGGCCTCCGCGGGGAGCTCGGCGCTCACCTCGGTGGAGACCGCGACGCCCTGGCCCTCGGCCTTCTCCTTGAGGTCGGCCAGCTTCACCTCGGACGCCTCGCGGATGCCGTCCCAGACGCTGTCGGGCACGGCGAACTCGTAGGGCATCACGCCGCGCATCGGGATCGCGTAGGAGTGCACGATGTGGAGCCGGGCCCCGAAGCGGTGGGCCAGGGCGGTGGCCTCCTCGAGGGCGTTCAGGGAGTGCCTCGAGAAGTCGACGGGAACCACGATGGATCGGATCTCCTTCACGCCCCCGCCACCTCCTCCTCGGGATGGGCCTGGCGCGCGCGGCGCTCGGCGCGCCGGTAGAGGGTCTTGCGGTCGATGCCCAGGATGCGGGCCGCGTGGACCTTGTTGCCCCCGGTGAGCCGCAGGATCTCGTCGATGTAGTAGTCCTCGACCTGACGCAGGGGCAGGCGGCGGCGGGCCGCCGAGCGCAGCAGGTCGTCGCCGCCCGGGGCCTGGGCGTCGTCCCGGAGGTCGCCCAGGGGCAGGTCCTCGGGCCCGATCTCCTCGGAGTCGGCCAGGGCCAGCGCCCGCTCGATCACGTTCTCGAGCTCCCGGGCGTTGCCCTTCCAGGGGTAGGCGGTGACGCGCTTCATGGCGGCCGGGTTCAGCCAGTGCCGCATGCCCTCGCTGTGCTTGCGCACGAAGGCGTCCGCCAGCGCCGGGATGTCCTCGGGCCGCTCGCGCAGGGGCGGGATGTGGATCGGGATCACGTTCAGACGGTAGAAGAGGTCCTCGCGGAAGCGCCCCTCGCGCATCTCCTGCTCGAGGTCGCGGTTGGTGGCGGCGATGATCCGCACGTCCACGGCGACGGACTGGGTGCCGCCCACCGGGCGGATCTCCCGGTCCTGGAGCACGCGCAGCAGCTTGCTCTGGAGGCCGAGCCCCATGTCGCCGATCTCGTCCAGGAACAGGGTCCCGCCCGCCGCCTTCTCGAACAGGCCGCGCTTCGACGTGACCGCGCCGGTGAACGCACCCCGCACGTGACCGAACAGCTCGCTCTCCAGCAGGCCCTCGGGGATCGCGGTGCAGTTGATGGGGACGAAGGGCCGGTCCGCCCGGGCGCCGTGGTAGTGGATCGTCCGCGCCACCACCTCCTTGCCGGTGCCGCTCTCGCCGGTCAGGAGCACCGAGCTGCGGTTGTGCGCGATCTTCTTGATCATCGCGAAGATCTCGCGCATCGCGGTGCTCTCGCCGATCAGGTCGCCGAGCGCGCTGGTGCGGTCCACGGCCTGGCGCAGGCGCTGGTTCTCCTCCTCGAGGGCCCGGCGCTCGAGGGCGCGGTCCACCGTGAGCAGCACGGCGTCGGGCTCGAAGGGCTTGGTGATGTAGTCGAAGGCGCCGGCGCGCATCGAGCTCACGGCGGAGTCGATGCTGCCGAAGGCGGTCATCAGGATCACGGGGGTGTTGGGCCGCAGCCGGCGCAGCTCCCCCACCATCTCGATCCCCGAGCGTCCCGGCATCTTGATGTCCGAGAGCACGACGTCGAAGTCCTGATCGGCCACCCGCTCGAGGGCGTCGTCCGCCGAGGCGGCCTCCTCGACCGAGAAGCCTTCCTTCTGGAACAGCGAGGCCAGCATCTGGCGCATCGCGAGGTCGTCGTCAACGACGAGTAGTCGGCGTTGTTGGGCCATGGCGTCCCCAGGAGCAGATCCCGTGCCAGCTCGGAGGGGCCACCAGAGGCCCGGAGAGGCGCCGGGTCCGTGTCATAATTCTACACTTTGTAGCAAAATGACCCAGATTGGCGGGGAGGCCCGCCCCAGGCGGGGGGCCGCCTAGGCGCCCTTCGGCACCGGCGGGAGGAGGATCCGGAACTCGGTCCCGACCCCCTCCCGGGACTCGACGTCGATCTCGCCACCATGGTCCGACACGATCCCCTGGGCCACGGCGAGGCCCAGGCCGCTCCCCTCGCCGGCCGGCTTGGAGGTGACGAAGGGGTCGAAGATGCTCGCCACCTCGGAGGGCGCGATCCCGCTCCCGGTGTCCGCCACCCGGACCTCGAGCTCCCCGCTCTCGTCGGGCTGCAGGCGCACCCGGAGCTCGCCGCCCTCGGGCATCGCGTCCGCGGCGTTCATGAACAGGTTCAGGAACAGCTGCTGCAGGCGCTCCGGGTCGCCGAGCACGCTCTCCGAGGACGCGTACTCGCGCACCACCCGGATGCCGCGCCGCTCGAGCTTCTCGCTCAGAAAGGCCAGGGTGCCGTCCAGCACCGCCTCCAGATCCACCGGGATGCGCCGCTCGCGGCGCGGTCGCGCCATGTTGAGCAGGCTCTCGATGATGCGCGAGATGCGGGCGATCTGCTCCTGGATCGTCTTGAGGCGCCAGCGACCGTCGTCGTCTCTCACCGCCGACTCGAGCAGCTTGGCGTGGCCCTGGATCACCCCCATGGGCGTGCCGATCTCGTGGGCGAGCCCCGCCACGAGGGTGCCGATGGAGGCCAGCCGCTCGGCGGCCCGCGCCCGCTCCGACACGCGTCGCAGCTCGCCTCCCTGGGTCTCCAGGTCGTGGGCCAGCGCGCGCCCCGCCTCGGCCAGCTCGCGGTTCAGGTACTCGAGGTGGCGCTCGCGCTGCTCGATGTAGGTCTGCATCGCCACCTGGGCGTCGAACAGCAGCAGCTTGTTGAGCGCGATCACCGTCTGCTCCGCCTCCTCGACGTCGGCCCCCACGTGCTCGCAGACGAGCGGCGTGATGAGGGAGAGGTAGAGCGCGTAGGCGCCGAGGTACCAGCGCGGCTCCAGGCCGATGCGCTCGTGCACCTCGCCGATCCGACGGCGCTCCTCCAGGAACGCCTCGTCGATCTCCGGCCCGGCGAGGCTCAGCAGGTACGCGCGCTGCTTCTGGAGCAGCCGCTCCTTCACCCCCGGGTCGCGCAGCAGGGCCTGGGTCTCGGGGAAGGAGAGCAGGTGGCGGTAGAAGGCCGCGACCAGCGTGTCGGCGTGCTTCTCGAGGATCGGCTCGAGCTTCCGAAGCCGGCTCCGCTCGTGCTCGCCGTACTCGAAGAAGGCGAGGGCCGCGGCCCGGCTTTCGCGTTCACTCATCGGTCTCGGATCGTGGCGCCACGACCCACGCAGGTCAAGCACCCCCGCGGGCGGAGCCCGTTGGCACCCCTCGTGCAAGCATGCCTCGTGCAAAGGCCCGGGTGGGGGCGATGGACCCGAGGAGGGCTCGTGGGATGAGGAAGGTGGCATGTCTCGCCGTGGTGTTGGCCCTCGGCTGCGCGGGAGCCGGCGGCTCCGAGGAGCCCGAGGAGCCCCGCCGGGTCGCGTTCCAGGGGGAGGAGCTCTACCACCGCTACTGCGGCTCCTGCCACGGTCGCGCCGCCGACGGCAGCGGCCCCGTGGCCCTCCTGCTCGACCCCCGCCCGCCGGACCTCACGCGCATCGCCGCCCGCAACGGCGGCACCTTCCCCCAGGCCGCGGTGCTGCGCACCATCGACGGGCGGGACCCCGTGGTCGCCCACGGGTCCCGGGAGATGCCGATCTGGGGCGAGCGCTTCGCGGCCGCCGTGCCGCCCTCGGCCCACAAGGCGGCGGCGCGCCGGGGCACGGCGCTGGTGATCGTGGAGTACCTGCGCGGGCTCCAGCGCTAGGGACGGGCTCAACGCCTCCGGCTCGGGCGCGGCACCGAGACCAGCAGCACCGGGAGCGCCGTGGCGCGCAGCACGCGCTCCGCGGTGGAGCCGATCAGCAGGTCCTCGAGGGGGCTGTGGCCCCGGTTCGCGAGCACGATCAGGTCCGCGCGGCAGCGCTTCGCGTAGGCGAGCAGGGCCGCGTCGGGGGTGCCGGCCAGCACCCGCGGATGCACCATCACCTTGGCGGAGCGGGGGACGAAGTCCCGGAGCCGCACGCGCGCGTACTCGGTGAGCTCCTTCTGGAGGCGCTGGACGGCGGCGCGGTTGCGCGGAGAGAACGGCAGCGAGGGCTTGAGCTTCTGCACCACGTGGCCCACCTCGAGCCGGGCCCCGAAGCGCTCGGCCAGGTCGAGGCCGCGGGCCAGGGCCTGGCGCGACGGCGCCGAGAAGTCCACGCCCACGAGAATCACCTTGTAGTCGAACTTCGCTGACATGCATCCCCTCCATCCGCGTCCGGCCTCGCGCGGGCGGAGACTCGCATGGAACGCACCGGACCGGCAAGTCCCCTGGCCAAGGGCCCGAAGCGCGGGCGCTCCAGCCCGGCGGGAGTTTTTCGCTTCAGCTGGAACCCCCACCTTCCGATGAGGCAGACGGAACCGGTTCGAGATGGCGAACCGGACGAGATGCCGGTGGCCTCGGGAGGGGCGTGCCTCCGGAGCGCGAGGATGCGTGGATGCGCATCACCGACGCAGCTCCCAGCGCGACGCTCCGCCCGACCGCCCCGTCCACGACGGGCGCGGCGACGGGACCGGGCTTCGTGGAGACCTTCGGCTCGGTGCAGCGCGCCTTCCGGCAGCGCCGACCGCCGCCGCTCCACGAGATCCCGGAGCGCCAGGACCGGCGCCGCCAGCTGGAGGCCCGGGCCCAGCGGCTGGAGAGCGCCGCGCGCGCGCTGTCCGAGGCCGGCGAGGGCCGGGCCGACGCCCGGGCGGAGTCCCGCATCGAGACCCGGCAGGACGTCCTCGGCGACGACCTGACGGCGCGGGTGAGCGAGTTCGCCGCCGCCTACAACGAGCTGCGGCGCTTCGCCGACGACTCCCACCTCGACGTCGGCGACGACTACGGGCTGATCGGCAACGACGTCCGCGTGAAGCGGGTGCTGAGCGCCCTCGACGAGCTCGCCACGGGCCTGGTGGAGGCCCGCCGGGAGGGCGAGGCGGGCCTGGCCGGGATCGGGGTGGCGCTCGACGAGAGCGGCGAGCTGCGGCTGGACGCCGACGCGCTCCAGCGCGCCGTGGCTGCCGACGCGGGCGGGGTGCGCGAGCTCCTGAACGGCCGCGACGGTCTCGGCGCCCTCGCGGCCGGCGCCCTCGAGCCCGCGGCGGCGGAGCCGGCCGACGGCGGCGCGAACCTGCGCGGCTTCCTCGCCTCCCTCTCGACCGAGCAGGGACGCCTCGAGGCGCGGGCCGGACTCCTCGAGGGCGTGGTCTCGGCGCTCAGCCAGGGTCCGGCGCCCACCGCGGATCCGAGCGCCTAGCCGAGCGAGCCCTCCGGCTCGCTTCGGGGCGGAAGCCGTGGGTCGGCCTGCCAGGTCCCCTCCCCGCCCCGCCCCTTCCCCCCGCCCGACGGGCGGGGCATGCTCGCCCCTCGGAGGCGACGTCATGGCGGGACCGCTCGAGGGCATCCGCGTCCTCGACCTCACGACGATGATCTCGGGGCCCGTGGCCACGATGCTGCTGGGCGACCAGGGCGCCGACGTCGTCAAGGTGGAGCCGCCCGGCACGGGCGACCTGGTGCGCCGGCTCGGGGCCACGCGTGGCGGGCTCACGCCGACCTTCGCCACCAGCAACCGCAGCAAGCGCTCGGTGGTGATCGACCTCAAGAAGCCGGCCGGGCGCGACGCCCTCGAGCGCCTGGTGGCCCGCGCCGACGTGTTCGTGCAGAACTTCCGCCCGGGCACCGCCGAGCGCCTGGGCCTGGGGGAGGCGGCGCTGCGCCGCCTGCGCCCGGAGCTCGTCTACGTGTCCATCAGCGGCTTCGGCGAGAGCGGCCCCTACGCGGGCAAGCGCGTCTACGACCCGCTCATCCAGGCGCTCTCGGGCCTCGCCGACGTCCAGGCCGACCGCGAGTCCGGCCGGCCGCGCATGGTGCGCCTGATCGTGCCGGACAAGGTCACCGCCCTGACCGCCGCCCAGGCCATCACGGCGGCGCTGCTGGCCCGGGAGCGCACGGGCGAGGGCCAGCACGTCCGGCTCTCCATGCTCGACGCCATGGTGGCCTTCCTGTGGCCCGAGGGCATGGCGGCCCACACCTTCGTGAGCGAGGAGCGCGGTCCCGCGCGCCCGCGCCTCGCCCAGGACCTGGTGTTCGAGACCGCCGACGGCTTCGTCACCGTGGGCGCGGTGAGCGACGCGGAGTGGCGCGGGCTCGCCCGGGCGGCGGGCCACCCGGAGTGGATCGACGACCCGCGCTTCGCCACGCCCGCGGCGCGCGTCGCCCACGCGGACGAGCGCTTCGCCCTGCTCGCCGAGGTGCTGTGCGACGGCCGCTCCGCCGACTGGCTCGCGCGCTTCGAGGCGGAGCACGTGCCCTGCGCGCCCGTGCTGCGGCGCCGCGAGCTCGCCTCCCATCCCCAGGTGGTGGCCAACGGGATCGTGGTGGAGAGCGAGCACCCCCACGTGGGTCCGCTGCGCGAGGCGCGGCCGGCCGCGCGCTTCGACGCCACGCCGGCGGAGATCCGGCGCCCGGCGCCCGCCCTCGGCGAGCACACCGACGAGGTGCTGGCCGAGGCGGGCTTCGACGCGGCGCAGATCGCCGCCCTGCGCGCCGAGGGCGCGGTGGCGTGACTCAGCCTCCGGCGTGCCGGAGATGGAAGGACTTGGGCCGCGTGAGCACCTCGTAGCCGAGGCGCGAGAGCGTGCAGCCCCGCCCCGAGTCCTTCACCCCGGTCCAGGCGAGGTGCGGGTCCAGGTAGTCGCAGCGGTTCAGGAACCAGGTCCCGGTCTCGACGCGCTCGCCGAGGGCCTGGGCGACGTCGAGGTCCCGGCTCCAGATCGAGGCCGTGAGCCCGTAGTCGCTGTCGTTCATGCGCGCCACGGCCTCGTCGTCTCCGCGGACGCGCTGGATGCCCACCACGGGGCCGAAGCTCTCCTCGGTCATGACCCGCATGCCATGGTCCACGTCCACCAGCACCTGGGGCGCGAGGTAGGGCGTGCCCGGCACGTCGGCGGGGAAGTCCGTGGGCGAAAGCAGCGCCCGGGCCCCGGCCGCCACCGCATCGGCGATCTGGCCGCGCACGTGCTCCGCCGCCGAGGCGCGCACCACCGGTCCCAGGGTGGTCTCGGGATCCAGCGGATCCCCCAGGCGGTAGGCAGCCACGCCGGCGCGGAAGGCCTCGACGAAGCGGTCGTGGAGCGCGGCGTCCACGTAGATGCGCTCGATGCCGCAGCAGGACTGGCCGGCGTTGAAGAAGGCGCCGTCCACCAGGCCGGCCACGGCGGCGTCGAGGTCGGCGTCGGCCCGCACGTAGGCCGGGTCCTTGCCGCCGAGCTCCAGCCCGACGCCGATGAAGCGCGTCGCCGCGGCCTCCTGGACGGCGCGCCCCGCCGCGACGGAGCCCGTGAAGGCCACGTAGTCGATGCCCGGGGTCGCGACGAGGCGCAGCGCCTCGGCGTGGCCGCAGTGGAGCACCTGGAAGACGCCCTCGGGCAGGTCCGCGACCGCGAAGGCCTCGGCGAAGCGCTCGGCGCACAGCGGCGTCTGGGCGGAGTGGCGCAGGATCACCGCGTTGCCCGCCAGGATGGCGGGCACCACGGAGTTCACCGCCGTCAGGAAGGGGTAGTTCCAGGGCGCGATGGTGAGCACCACGCCGAGGGGCTCGCGGCGGACGAAGCGCTCGAAGCCGGGGCGCGGCGGCGGCCGCACGTCGGCGAGGGCCCCGGGGGCGAGCTCCGCCATGGCCCGGGCGCGCTCCTCGAGGCCGCCCACCTCGCCGGGGCTGTGGGCGATGGGGCGCCCCATCTGCCAGGTGAGCTCCTCGGCGATGGCGTCGCGGCGGGCCACGAAGGCCTCCACGAAGCCGCCGATGCGGGCGACGCGCTCGGCGATCGGCGTGCGGCGCCAGTCCCGGGCGGCCCGGCGCGAGCGCTCGAGCACGCCGGCGATGGCGGCGGCGTCGGCGAGGGGCCGCTCGGCCACCACGCGGCCGTCCACGGGGGAGAGCGTGCGCAGGCTCTGGGTCACGCCGGCGCCCCGCGCGGCTCAGCGCTCGGCCACCACGTAGGCGATCCAGGAGAGGCAGTTGTCGCCGCGCGGGTCCGGCTCGAACTCGCCGTTGCCCTCGCCGTCGTCGTCCTCGCCCTCCCACCAGGGCATCACCTTCGAGAAGCCGGCCTCGAGCAGGGCGTCGCGCAGCTCGGGCACGGTCCACAGCCGCCAGTCGTAGCTGAAGACGCGCTGGAGCTTGCTGCGGTCGCGGAACTCGAAGGTGATGTGGCAGCGCGTCTCGTGGGTGCCGGGCCAGAACTCCTCCTGCTCCCAGACGTAGGTCACGCCGCCGCCCACGTCGCGCTCCTCCTCCATCTCCTCCTGGCACTCGGGCCCGCCGTGGATGTCGAGAAGGAAGACGCCGCCCTCGGCGAGATCCTCGTGCACCGCCCGGAAGTAGCCCACCAGCTCGTCGCGGCTCTTGAAGCAGCAGTAGGAGAAGTTGAACGCGACGCGCAGGTCCGGGCGCCGACGGCTCGGCTTGCGCACGTCCTCCTCGTGGAAGCCCATGCGCGCGGCCAGGCCGTCGAAGGGCTCGAAGTTCCTCTCGAGGCCCCAGGCGATGGGCTCGGGGTCGATGTCGAAGCCCTCGGCGCTGTAGTCCGGGTTGCGGCGCAGCCAGTGCGAGGCGAGCAGCGCCGTGCCGCAGAAGTCCTCGCGCAGGTGGGTCGCCGGCCGGCCCCGGAGGCGCTGGGAGACCTCCTCGAGGAACACCACGTCGTCCTCGGGCGACTGCACGGCGCGCTGGTAGAGCTCGTACTTGTCGGCGCTCGCGGCGCCGAGGCGCCGGGGCGACGCGGCCTTCTTGCGCGCCGCCCGCCGGGCCCGCTGCTTCTGCTCCTTCTGCTTCTTGCGCGCGCGTCGACCGCCCACTCGTCCCCCTCCGGCTGGCTCCCGAGCGAGGGTGGTAGCGGGGATCGAGCGCCGGGGAAAGGCCGCTTCCGGCGGCAGCGCCGGTTCGGTAGGCTGCGCGCCCGTGGAACCCGCACGCCCCGGCGCCGCTGCGTCGGACGCCGAACGCTCCGCCCCCGAAGCCGGCGAAGGCTCCGACGGGTCCGACCGCTCGGACACCGCGAGCACCGACGCCGAGGTCGCGAGCCGGGGGCGCCGGTTCGGTGCGCTGGTCCCCGCACTGGTCCGCCTGGGCGTCACCCCGGACATGGTCTCCTGGGCGGGCCTGGGCCTCTCCGTGGCCTGCGCGGCCTGCCTGGCCGTGGGCGCGAGCCACACGCTCCCGATCTTCGGCGGGGACCGGCCGTCGAGCTGGTGGCCCTTCGTCGCGTTCCTCTTGCTCGGCCTGGCCTGCCTGGCGGACCTGCTCGACGGCGACATCGCCCGGGCCGGAGCGGGCGCGACGCCCGAGGGCGCCCTCCTCGACTCGACCCTCGACCGCTTCGGCGACGTCGCCTTCTACGCCGGCTGCGGAGTCCACTTCGCCGCGATGGGCAACCCCAGCTACGTGGCCCTCGCCTGCCTCGCGATCGCCGCCGCGTCGCTGGTGAGCTACGTGAAGGCGCGTGGCGAGACGCTGGCCCCGGGCGTGCGCATGGGCGGCTACTGGGGACGGGGCGAGCGCATGGTGACGCTGCTGGTGGGCTGCTTCGTGGGCCACGTGCCCGCCGCGCTGTGGATGCTCGCGACCCTGCCCTTCCTGACGGTGTGGCGGCGCGTGCGTGAGGGCCTGGAGCGGCTGCGGGGCGCGGCGCCGCCCGCCTGGGCGCTGCGCCCGGGCTGGCGGCGCAGCTCGCCGCTCTACCTGGCCACCTGCGCGGCCCTGGTGGTGATCCTGCTGGCGCTGCCGTACCTGCACCCCGCCTTCGGCGGCGGCTTCGATCCGCTGGGTCCGCTGCTCGCGCCCTAGAATCCGTCTCGGGAATCCGGGCCGAGGGCTTCAGTTCGCCTCGGCGAAGACGGGCATCTCGTTGCTGAACCAGCCCGACGGGTTCTGGATCTGCACGACGTGGGTGCCCGGCGTGAGCGGCTTCAGGGCCAGCGCCAGGGCGTCGGCGCCCTCGAAGCCGCCGCCCGGGAACAGCGCCACGGAGCAGCCGTCGCTCGACGTGCAGACCTCGCCGTCCACGTAGATGACGGCGCCGGGCTCGATGTACGAGAAGCCCAGCACGCTCAGGCTGTGCTGGCCCGCCGGGAAGCGCGGGATCGCGAGCAGGTCGCCGATCTGCTCGGTCTCCCGGGCCTCGGGCTCGATGTCGAGCAGCGGCTGCCGGTCCGTGCCGCCGATGGAGACGTTCTCGGGCAGCTCGGCGGTGACGGTCACCACCGCGTCCTGGTCCACCGCGAAGGCGCGCAGCTGCTCCGAGCTCCAGGCGGTGCCGCCGACGTTGGTCCAGGAGCCGGTGGCGGGGTCGAGGCGCATCTCCCCGATCGCGGCGTTGCGGGCCACGGCGGTGATGCGGCCCTCGACGGCGGCCTGCTCCACCTGGGCCAGGGCGGCGACGGTCTCGGCGGAGTCCGCGTCGGCGGCGTCGATGGAGATCTGGCGGCCGGCGAGGCCGGCGAGGCCGACGCTCATCTCGTTCAGGAACTCCCAGATGTTGGCTCCGGGCACGCCGTAGGCGAGCTCGAAGATCATCTCGAAGCTGGCCATCCAGGAGCCACGCTCCGTCGGACCCACCGCCGGGTCGAAGACCTCCTCGCCGCTCGGGTAGTTGGGGCGCAGGCTGTCGAGGCCGACGAAGGAGAGGTCCAGGTCGCAGGGATCCCGGGGCAGGAAGCCCGAGGGCGGCGGCGTGCCGTCGGCGCACATCTGGCCCAGGGTGAGGGCCTCCTCGGAGTTGAAGATGCCGTTGCTGAAGATCAGCCAGCGGTCCCACATCCCGCGCATGGTCGGCGCCTCGAAGGCGCCCACGGTGACGGAGTTGGTGTCCACTCCGAGAGGCAGCGCGTGGCAGCCGCCGGAGTTGTCCGCGCAGGTGATGGGCGCGAAGCCCACGGCGCCGCCGATCCCCTGGCCGGTGCCGACGCCCGCCGCGTCCTCGTCGGTGAAGAAGTCCTGCACGCCGAGGTTCGCCTGGGCGCTCAGCACGTCCGAGGGGCGCCGCCTCGGCGAGGGCGGGTAGGAGACCGAGCCCATGAAGGTCGCCAGGGCGTCCCGGTCCGAGTCGGTGAGCGCGCCGGGCAGCAGCGCGCCCTCGTCGCTGGTGGCGACGCCGGTCGGGCAGCCTTCCCCGGTCTTGCGGCACATCACGCCGTTCAGGCTGGCGTTGGCGAGGTGGCGGAAGCAGGACTGCTCGTCGGTGCAGTTCGGGTCGAGGTCCACGCCGAGCCCGGTGGCGCCGTTGGGGCCGCCGAAGGGATCGCCCAGGGTGCCGTCCCAGTGCAGCGGCAGGGTGTCGCGCAGGCCGCGGATCGGCATGGTGGTGCGGGGCTCGGCGAGCTCGCCGTTGGGATCGATGCCGTCGTCGGGACCCACCGTCGTGTTGATGGTCCAGAGCAGCTGGTCCATGTTGCCGTTCGGGTGGCACGACTCGCAGGAGAAGGTGCCGCTGGTGGACGCGCGGGCGGTGCTGAAGGCGATGCGGCCCTGGCGCACCACGGCGGGCGTCGGGTCCGAGCCCACCGGGATGGTGGCCGTGACGGCGGGGGCCGCGGGGTCCGAGACGTCCACCAGGGAGAGCGTGCTCTCCACGGTGTTGAGCACGTAGGCGACGCTGGCCGCGCCGCTCGCGTCCGACGCCAGGGCGAGGCCCTGGGGAATGGCGCCGGTCTGCACGGCGCCCAGCACGTTGCCGTCGGCGTCGAGGGTCACCAGGCCCGGCAGGTCGCCCTGGCCCGGGGGCGTCCCCGGCGCCGTCGAGGGCTTGCCGTCGGAGCCCGCCACCGAGGCCACCAGGGTGACGCCGTCGCCGCTCACCGCGATCCCGTAGGGCGTGGGCACCTTGGTGCCGAGGGCGTTGGCCTCGAGATCCACGTGGGTGGGCTCGCCGCAGCCCGCCGCGCTGCAGTCCAGGATCGCCAGGCGGTTGTCGAACATGCGGTTGTCGAGGGCCGCCAGCCCGTCGAGCTGGTTGCGGGCGTCGGTGTTGGTCACGTAGACGCGCCCGTCGGCCCCGGGCGCGACCCCGTAGAGCAGGGTCCCCACACCGTCCACCACGTCCACGGGCGCCAGGGTGGCGGCGTCGAAGACGAAGAAGTCGCGGTCCGGCATGTCGCGGTCGCGGATCACCCGCCCGCCGATGTTCGGGCTCTGGGCCGCGAACTCGATGATCACGCCGACGTCGAGGTCGAAGGTCTGGAAGTTGTTGATGCCGTCGATGACCCGCAGGTTGAACTCGCAGCCCTCGTCGAAGTCGTCGCTCTCGTCGAGCCCGCGCGCGTCGAGGGGCAGGCAGGTCGGCACCTCGGTCTGGTTGCCGGACTCGAAGGCCGCCACGTAGAGCAGGCCGTCGGCCACGGCCAGGGCCCGCGGCGCCTGGGCGGTGATGGCGAGGCGCTGGGGGTTGATGCTGGCGCGGCCCGTGGCGTCGACGTCGAGGACCAGGATCTCGTTGGGGTTGTCGAGGGCCACGAAGGCGCGGTCGGGGCCGGCGAAGGCGATGCCCACGGGCTCGTCGGTGCGGGTCACGCCGGTGGCCGGATCCACCTCCTGGAGGGTCTGCACCACGTCGAGGCTCGCGGCGTCGATCACGCTGATGCTGTCCGAGATGTGGTTGGTGACGAAGACCAGCTCGCGGTCGTCGGACGACGCCTTGGGCCGCACCGCGATGCCCACCGGGTCGAGCCCCACGTTGATCTCGGTGATCTCCACCGGCGCCGACGGGTCCGAGACGTCCACCACCGAGACCGAGCCCGCGGTGGTGTTGGCGACCCAGAGCCGGCTGCCGTCGGCGGAGAGCGCCACGGGGTTGGCCTGGGGGCTGGTGAAGAGCGCGGCGCCGGACTCGGGCAGGTCGGCGCTGTCGCAGCGGGCACCGAGCAGTGCCGCGGCCAGCACCAGGACGAGGGTGGAGGACGTACGGATCGAGAAGGGGCGCGCGGGCATGGAATCTCCCGGAGTGGTGGCGCTGTGGCGGCGCTGGGAAGGGAGTCGGGCGCTCGGGGCGGGCCTGAACGCCGTGCATCCGATCATAACAGGGATTGACCGCTGGTTAAGGGCGCGCTGCCCCACGTCCCCCGGGGAGTCCGGCTAGGAGCCGGCGGATCGGGCCGTGAGGTGGGCGGTCTCGTTCAGGCTGAGCACCGAGCGCCGGCCGCTGCGCGCCGCGGCCACGCGGTGGAGGCTCGCGTAGCCCGGGTCGAACCAGAGCGGACGCTCGATGCCGAGCACGAGGCCGATCCAGACGTTGATGACGCCGCCGTGGGCGAAGACCGCCACGCGCTCGCCGGGGTGGTCGGCGATGCGCTCGGTCAGGGACGACTCCAGCCGCTCGCGGAAGCTCCCGAGGTCGATGCTCGCGAAGTCCTCCCAGCGGCCGTCCCGCATGGCGCGCCAGCGCGGGTGGTCGGTCGCGCGGAGCTCCTCGATCGGGAGGTAGTCGGCGAAGTCGCGGTCGAACTCCGAGAGGCGCTCGTCGGTCCGGACCGGGAGACCCAGGGCCTCGGCCAGGGGCCCGGCAGTCTCCACCGCGCGGCGCAGCGGGCTGCTCCACACCGCGGCGATCTCCTCCTCGCGCAGCCAGGCCGCGGTGCGCTCGGCCTGCTCGCGCCCGCGCGCCGTGAGCGGGGGATCGGCGCGCTCCCGCGAGCCCACGACGCGCTCGGGCTGGGCGTGGCGGATCAGCACGATCTCCATGAAGGGTGCGAGCCTATCACCGCGATCCGGCGAGCGCTTCGAGGCGGGCGGCCACGAGCTCCCACAGCCCGGGCGAGTCGAGCTCCCGGAAGTCGTAGCGGGCGCGGATCACCGGCTTCGAGACGTCGACCAGGCGGGCCAGGTCCACGGGCGTCCCCGCCACCACCGCCTCGGCGTCCGCGGCCTCGAGGGTGCGCGCGAGGGCGGCGAGCTGCCCGGGCGTGTAGCCCATGGCGGGCAGCACCGGGCCGAGGTGGGGATGGCGATCGAACAGCGCGTCGAGGGGCGGCGCCGCGTGGGGGCGCGGGTCCACGATCACCGCACCGGCGGCCCGGGCCGCCGCGTATCCCGCGCCCCACGCCATGCCACCGTGGGTGAGGCTGGGCCCGTCGTCCACCACGACCACCCGGCGGCCCGCCACCGCGGACGGGTCCTCGAGGCGGGCCGGCGAGCCGGCGCGCACCACCGGCGCCCGGGGCGCGAGGCGCCGGGCCGCCTCGGCGACGCGCGCCACGTCCGCCGCCGGCGCGGCGTCGGCGCGGGCCACCACCACCACGTCCGCCATGCGCAGCGCCGCCTCGCCGGGATGGTGGCTCTCCTCGTGGCCGGGACGCAGGGCGTCGACCAGCACCACGTGGAGGTCCGGTCGCAGGAACGGGAAGTCGTTGTTGCCGCCGTCCCACAGGATGCAGTCGGCCTCCGTCTCGGCGCGGGCCAGGATGCCGGCGTAGTCCACCCCGGCGAACACCACGCCGCCTGCCTCGAGGTGGGGCTCGTACTCCTCGCGCTCCTCCACGGTGCAGTCGGCGGCGTCGAGGTCGGCGCGGGAGCCGAAGCGCTGCACCGCCTGGGCGGCGAGGTCGCCGTAGGGCATGGGGTGGCGGATCACCGCCGGGCGCCGGCCGGCCTCGCGCAGGCGGCCCGCCAGCCAGCGGGTGGTCTGGCTCTTGCCGCAGCCGGTGCGCACCGCGGAGACCGCGATCACGGGTACCGACGCGCGCAGCATGGTGCGCTCCGGGCCCAGCAGGACGAAGTCGGCCCCGCAGGCGAGCACCCGGGAGGCCAGGTGCATGACGTCCACGTGGGAGAGGTCGCTGTAGGCGAGGACCACCCGCTCCACGCCGAGCTCGGCGCACAGCGACTCGAGGCGCGACTCCTCGTAGATGGGGATGCCGTCGGGGTAGCGCGGCCCGGCCAGCGCGGCGGGGTAGCGACGGCCCGCGATGTCGGGGATCTGGGCCGCGGTGAAGCCCACGACCTCGACGCCCGGGTCGTCGCGGAAGGCCACGTTGAAGTCGTGGAAGTCCCGCCCGGCGGCGCCCAGGATCAGCACGCGCCGGGGCCTGGCGCCGCCGCCGCTCACGCGAGCCGCTTCCGGAAGGTCCGCACCGCCAGCCCGAGGGCCACGGCGAGGAAGGCCAGCACCGCCGCCACCTCGCCCCACAGCACCTCGATGGGCGCGCCCTTCAGCAGCACCCCGCGCACGATGCGCAGGAAGTGGGTGAGGGGCAGCAGCTCGCCGATCCACTGGGCGGGCCGCGGCATGGACTCGAAGGGGAACATGAAGCCCGAGAGCAGCATCGAGGGCAGGAAGAAGAAGAACGACATCTGGGTGGCCTGGAACTGGTTGCGCGCCAGGGACGAGACCACCAGGCCCATGGAGAGCATGGCGCCGAGGAAGGGCAGCGAGCCGATGCCGAGGTCGAGCAGCGATCCGCGCAGGGGCACGTCGAAGAGCAGCGCGCCCAGGGCCAGCACGATCGCGACCTGGACGTGGCCCACCACCAGGTAGGGCAGGATCTTCCCCACCATCACCTCGGAGCGCCGCACCGGGGTGGCGATCAGGAACTCGAAGGTGCCGCGCTCGCGCTCGCGCACCAGCGCCAGGGCGGTCATCAGCATCATGGTCATGGTGAGGATCACGCCCACCAGCCCCGGCACGATGAAGACCGCGGTGCGCTTCTCGGGGTTGTAGAACGGCAGCACCTCGACCCGCACCGGCTCCGGGCGCACCAGGTCCGACTCGGGCCCGAAGCCCGTGCGGTCGCCGGGCACCAGGCGCAGCGCCGCCGAGGCCTCGCCGCTCAGGAAGGGCTGCATGCGCGCCGCCAGGGAGCGGCCGTAGCCCTGGCCCGAGAGCGCCACCGCGCTCGCCACGGTGGGGTTGCTGGCGTCGGCCAGGATCGAGATCTCGGCGCCGCGGCCGCGGTGCAGGCGCCGGTCGAGGTCCGGCGGGATCACCACCGCGGCGCCGACCTCGCCGCGCTCGAGCAGCTCCAGCACCTCGGCCTCGCTGCGTGCGCTCCGGACGATGCGGAAGGTCTGGGTCGCGGCCAGCTCGCCCACCAGCTTGCGCGAGAGCGTGCTCTGGGAGCGGTCGAGCACCGCGGTCGGGATGTGGCGCACGTCGAGGTTGATCGCGTAGCCGAACAGCACGAGCTGGAGCGACGGGATGCCGACGATGAACCCCACGCTGAGCCGGTCGCGCAGCAGCTGGAGGAACTCCTTCCTCGCCATGGCGAGGGTGCGGCGCAGCGCCCCCAGCGACGCCTCCACCAGGAAGGACGCGCGGGAGGACACGCGGGAGGACGCGCTCACCCGGCGTCCTCGACCAGCTCCTCGCCGAGCAGCAGCGCGACGAAGACGTCCTCGAGGTTCGCGGCGCTCGGCGTCGCCCGCGCGCCGGGCAGGCCCGCGGCCTCGAGGAAGGCGACCAGCTCGTCGCCGGCCCGGGCGGCGGGCGGCGCGTCCGCGGCGAGCAGCACGTGCACGGTGTCGCCGAGCTGGGTGGTGCTGGCCACCCGGGGCGAGCCGCGCAGGGCCGCGATGGCGCGCTCCGGCGGATCCACGGCGAGGTCGAGGACGCGCCCGGCCAGGCCGCGGGTGAGCCCGCCGGGCGTGCCCAGGGCGGCGCGGCGTCCGTCGCGCAGGATGCAGAGGCGGTGGCAGCGCACCGCCTCGTCCATGTAGTGGGTGCTGACGAAGATCGTGGTGCCGCGGCTCGCCACCTCGAACAGGCGCTCCCAGAACTCGCGGCGGCTCTCCGGGTCCACGCCCGCCGTCGGCTCGTCGAGCACCAGCAGCTCGGGCTCGTGGATGGTGGCGACCGCCAGGGCGAGGCGCTGCTTCCAGCCGCCCGAGAGGTTCCCCGCCAGCTTGCGGCGGTGCGGCTCGAGGCCGTACTCGTCGATGGCGGCGGCGACGCGAGCGCGACGGCGCGCGCGCGGCAGGCCGAAGGCCTGGGCGGCGAAGTCGAGGTTCTCGCCCACGCGCAGGTCCTCGTAGAGCGAGAAGCGCTGGGTCATGTAGCCCACCGCCGGGCGCAGCTCCTCGGCCTCCTCGGGGATGCGCCGGCCGAGCACCCGGGCCTCGCCGGCGCTCGGCGCCAGCAGGCCCAGGAGCATGCGCATCAGCGTGGACTTCCCCGAGCCGTTGGGACCGAGGCAGCCGAACACCTCGCCGCGCCCGACCGAGAGGTCGACGCCGTCCACCGCGACCAGGCTCCCGAAGCTGCGCGTGAGCCCGCGGGCCTCGATGACGCCGGGCTCGTCGACGGCGGCGGCCATGGGCTCAGCCGTCCCTCAGCGCGCGGCCGGGGGTGGGATCGGCCTGCATGGCGGGACGCGGGAGCAGCACCACCTCGGCGGGGATGCCCGGGCGCAGGTTCGGCGGCGCGCCACGGATCTCGACCCGCGCCTCGTAGACCAGGTGCACGCGGTCGCGCTCGGTGAGGGCGTAGTGGGGCGTGAACTCGGGCTCCCGGGCGAGGTCGAGGACGCGTCCCTCGAGCACGCCCGGCACGCCGTCCACCGCGACGCGCGCGGGGGTTCCCGGCGAGACCCGCGCGTAGGCGTCCTCGGGCACCCACACCCGCACCCAGGGCGCCGACTTGGCGAGCAGCACCGCCACCACGGCCCCGGCGGGCACCCGCTCGCCCACCTCGAAGGGCAGCTGGTCCACCACGGCGGGCCCGGGGGCCGCGAGGCGCAGGTCCGCCAGGTGCTTGCGCGCCGCCGCGAGCCCGGCCTGGGCCTCGCGCAGCCGCGCCGCCGCCTCGTCCCGCCCGAGCTCGGCGCGCTCCAGCGCCTGGGCGGAGGCCACGTTGTCGCGGCGCAGCGCCCGCAGGCGCGCGAGCTCCTGGCCGGCCACGCGATCGGCGGTGCGGGCGCCGGCCAGCGCGGCCTCGGCGCCCGCCAGGTCCGCCTCGGCGAGGGTGGGGTCGAGGCTCACCACGACGTGGCCCGCCGCCACCGACTGGCCGCGCTCCGCCTCCACGGCCACCAGGGTCTCGGAGCGCGGCGCCACCAGCTCGATCACCGAGCGCTCGACCAGCCCCACCAGCTCGAGCTCGCGACCGGGCTCGCCGCAACCCGCGACCGCGCCGAGCCCGAGTGCGGCCGCGGTGACGACGCCGACGACGGCCGCCGACGCGGGGAGCGGCCTGGCGATGCGCCGCATCATCGGGGCTCCGGGAGTGCCACGTGCATCGCCTCGCGAGACGGCCAGGGTGGCACGCGGCCCTGGGGCCCGCAACGCGGTACGGGCCGCGGAGCCGGAACGTCGCCGGGCGAGCGCCGCTAGGATCGCGGCCCGTGGACGCGAACGAGCTCTTCGTGCCGGGCCGGCTGTGCCTGTTCGGCGAGCACTCGGACTGGGCGGGCGGACACCGCGTCCGCGCGCCGCAGCTCCCGCCCGGCCGCTGCCTGGTGAGCGGCACCGACCAGGGCCTGCGCGCGCGCTTCCGCCGGCATCCCGACGCCTTCGTGGTGCAGAGCGTGCTTCCGGACGGCACCCCGCGCGGGCCGCTGCGCGTGCCCGCCTCGCCCGACGCCCTCGCCGAGGTGGCCCGCCGCGACGCCTTCTTCGGCTACGCGGCCGGCGTGGCGGCCGAGGTCCTGCGCCGCTTCGACGCCGCCGGCGGGCTCGAGCTGCACGTCCTGGAGGCGGACCTGCCCATGGGCAGCGGCCTGTCGTCCTCGGCGGCGGTGTGCGTGCTGGTGGCCCGCGCGTTCGGGCGCGCCTGGGAGCTCGGGCTCTCGATCCGGGACGAGATGCAGCTCGCCTACGCGGGGGAGCGCCTGGCGGGCTCGGCGTGCGGCCGCATGGACCAGATCTGCGCCTACGGGCGACGGCCCGTGATGCTGACCTTCGACGGCGACGGCCTCGAGATCGAGCCCGTCGCCCCGGGCGGCGAGATCGCGCTGCTGATCGTGGACCTGCGCCGGGGGAAGGACACCCGGCGCATCCTGTCGGACCTGAACGCCTGCTTCCCCGACACCCCGGGCCGGCTCGCCGAGGGCGTGCGCGAGGCCCTGGGTCCGCGCAACGCCGCGCTCCTCGGGCGCGCCCGCGCGCTCCTGCACGAGGGCGACGCCCGCGGGCTCGGCGAGCTGATGAGCGAGGCCCAGGCGCTCTTCGACGCCCTCGTGGCGCCGGCCTGCCCCGAGCTCGCGGCGCCGCGGCTCCACGAGGTGCTCGAGAGCGGCGCGGCGCGCGATCTCGCCTGGGGGGGCAAGGGCGTGGGCTCCCAGGGCGACGGCTGCGCCCAGCTCGTGGCCCGCGGGCCCGAGGAGCGCGACGCCCTCGCCCGCCGGCTCGAGCGCGAGTTCGCCGTCGCGTGCCTGCCCCTCGGCCTCGCGCCCGACGCCGCGGACCGGGCGGGTCAGTCGAGCGCGTAGTCCTGGTGCGGGCGCCAGGTGGTGATCACCCGTCGCACGTAGGTGCGGGTCTCGCCCGGGATGCGGCCGCGCTCGACCCGGCTCGGACCCGCGTGGTAGGCCGCCACGGCGCGCGGCCAGCTGCCGAGCCGGTCGTAGAGCTGGCGCAGGTAGCGGGTTCCGCCGAGCACGTTCTCCCGCGGATCGAACGCACAGGCCACGCCGAGCTCCCGGGCCGTGGCGGGCATCAGCTGCATCAGACCCATGGCGCCCTTGTGGGAGACGGCGCGGATCTCGTAGGCGCTCTCGTGGCGGATCACGCTGCGGATCAGGCTCTCGTCCACGGCGAAGCGCAGCGCGGCGTCCTGGATCGCCTGGCGGGTGCGGGCCCGCACCGCGTAGGCGCTCGCCTCCCACCAGGCGCCGCTCGCGCAGTCGGCGTGGGACGCCGCGGGTCCCTCGGGCAGCGCGGCCGACGCCTCGCCGTCGCGCGGAGCCAGCACGCGCAGCGCGTGGAGGCGACGCGCGATGCCCTCGTCGGCCCGGGCCACGAGCGGCGCGCTCCCGAGCAGCGCGACGACGAGGCCCGCCGCGAGGCCGGCCCGCCTCACGCCGAGCGGTCCGCGAGCCCGGCGAGCTCGAAGAGCAGGTCCATCTCCACCTCCGAGCCGTCCAGGCGGGTTCCGCGGTCCACGCGCAGGCGCACCCCTCCGCCGGGGGCGCGCTGGTAGCGGCCGCGGATCTCGCGATAGGCCTGGTGGGCTTCGCCGCGCCCGGCGAGGGCGCGGGAGATCCCTCCGAAGAGCCCCGCGTCGATGGTCCGGGGCACCAGCATCATCACCACGGCGCCTCCACCGAAGCGCTCGCGGGCGGCGCGGGCCAGCGGGGCGAGGGCGGGCTCCCCCGTGTAGTCCCGGGCGCGGGGAGAGAAGCCGGCGTCCACCCGCGCCTCCTCGAAGCGGCCGCTCGCGGGGTCGATGGCGGCCACGATGCGCCGCTGGCGCACCACCACGAAGCGCGCGCCCAGCGCCGCCATCGCGCGGGCGTAGTGGTCGAAGCTCGGGAAGTCCTCGTAGGTGCAGCTCAGCACCGGGAAGTCGCCGCCACCCGCGAGGATGCGGTCGCCCTCCTCCACCTCGGCGGCGCCCAGCCGGGCGGGCTTCGGGCCGGGCTCCGGGGTCGGCTCGGGCTCGGCGCTCGGCTCGGGCGGGGCCGCGGGCTTCGCGGTCTTCGCCTCGCGAGGCTCGGGCGGCCGGCGGGGCGGCTCGAGGGGCCGCGGCTGCACGCGCGCGGCGCTCTCGGCCACCTCCGTCGCCTCGACCGGCGCGGCGGGCCCCACCTGCGACGCCAGGTAGGCGCCGATCCAGAGCGCCACCACGCCGCGCGACAGCCACACGAGCCAGGCCCGGCGCCTCACCGCGGCTCTCCCGCCCGCTCGTAGAGCGCCAGCATGCGGCGGATCAGCGCCGCCGACTCGTCGGGAGCCAGGCGCGGCTCCAGCGCGAGGGGCACCTCGGCGACGGCGGCGGTCGCGTCGCTCGCGGCCGAGGACCCACCGGCGGGCTCCTGCAGCGGGGCCCCCGGCGCGGCCTCGGCAAGAGACGCCGGATCGGCCGCCTCGCGCAGCTCGCGCCGCGGCGACAGGTCGCGAGTCTGGAGCTCCGGCTCGGAGCCCGCGTGCGAACCCGGCTCCCGCTCCGGCACCGGCTCGGGCTGCCGCCGGACGGGCGACGCGGGGGGCGCGGTCCGGGTGGGCACCGGGCTCGCGGCGGCGGCCGCCGGGGGCGCGGCCCGCTCCTCGATCTCGACCGGCGGCGCCTCGTCCTCGGGCCGCCCGCGCGGGAACGCGCCGGACCCGCTCAGGTCCACGGTGTGGACCCGGGCCGGCGCGATGCGCTCGACCACGCGCAGCGGATCGAGGTTCCGCGCGGTCCACAGCACCGCGCCCACGCCCGCCAGCACCACGGCCATCAGCACGAGGGTGGCCCGGATCACGGCCGGCCCTGCGGGCTCGGCGCCACCTCGTAGGCGAGCTCGATGTCGTGGACCCCCGCCGCGTGGGCGATGGCGATCACGCGGGCGAGGTCCGAATCCTCGGCGCGCACCACCAGGGAGGGCGGGGGCGCCTCGCGCAGCCGGGCTCCCAGCTCCTCGAGGGCGACGCGCTCGTCGTCGAGGCGGATCTCGGTGCGTCCGTCGCGGGTGCTCACCTGGAGCGAGGTGCCGGAGAGGTCCGCCCCGCTGGCGGCCGCCGCCTCGGCCCCGGGCAGGTCGATCACCACGGACTGCTCACGTCCGAAGCGCGCGCCCACCAGCGCCAGGGCCAGGCAGAACAGCAGGCACGCCAGCACGTCGATGAAGTAGATGCCGGAGCCGAGCATGGAGGGAGTGCTCACGCGGGGGCCCCGTCGGCGGCTGTGGCGGCGGTCGCGTGCGTGGTGGGAGCCTGGGTCCACACGCCGATCAGCGCGATCCCGAAGCCCACGAAGCTGCTGCGCAGCGCCCGGCCCAGGGACTGCACCAGCGGGCCGGGCTCGAGGGCCTCGGGCGAGAGCTCGACGAAGCCCGTCACCATGCCGCTGATCGTTCCGAGCAGGCCCAGCAGCAGCGCCGACTCCACGGCGGGCGGCAGCCACGCCGGGGTGGGGGCCGCGCCGAAGCCGGCGACCCGCGAGGCGAGCTGCTCGAGGGCGAGCCCGATCACCGCCACGGCGAGCACGACCTGCGGCACCAGCACCCAGCCCACCGAGTCCACGGCGGCCACCAAGCCCGCGACGGCGGCGGCGGGCAGCGCGGCGAGGCCGGGCCCGCCGCTCCCGGCGAGCACCAGTGGCGCCGCGAGGAGCGCGCCGAGCGCGCACCCCATCGCGCTAGCGCGCAGCACGGAGGTCGCGGGCCCGCGGGCCCCGGGTGCGCGCGGGCGGGGCCGGCCGGTACGCGACTCCGACGGCGCCGGAGAGCAGCGCGTCCAGGCTGACGTCGAAGCCCGCCCGGGCCAGCAGCGACTCCACCACGGCGCTCGGGTACTCCTCGGGCACGCGTCCCACCAGGCGCCAGCCCACCAGGTCGACCCGCGCGGCGCGCACGCTCTGCTCGCAGGAGGTGAGGTACGCCTCGCGCTGGAGCAGCTCGAACACCGCCTCGTCGAGGGCGCGCTGGGTGGCGCCCGTGAGGTAGAGGCGCACCACCTCGACCTCGTAGCCGCGGTGCTCGCCGCGCCACTGCCGGCAGGACTCGCTCTCCTTCGCGGCCGCGGGGGCCACCAGACCCAGCGTCAGGCCCGCCAGGGCGAGGGCGAGGCCGAGCCGCGGAGCCGTCCAGGACTTCGAGTGCCTTCTCATCGTTGCTACTCCCGGTGCTCGCCGCTGGCGAAGAAATCGAGCCGGTCGAGGGAGGCGGTCTCGCGCTGGAGGCCGCCTCCCGCCCCGGCGGGAAGCCCGAGGGTGCGGCGCACCAGGCCGCCCAGGTCCTGCCAGTCCTGGGAGCTCCCGGCCCCCGCGAGCAGGGCTCCGAGCCCGATCGAGTCGCCGCCCTCGAAGAGCGTGTCGAGGCGCCGCGCGAGCTGGCGCTCGATCAGCACGTCGAGGAGCCGGCGCACGGCCTGGCGCTCCGAGCGCAGCTGGCCCGAGCGCGCCTGGTAGCGGGCGTAGAGCCCCTCGACCTTGCGCGCGAACGCCATCGCGCCCTCCGGGCCCAGCTCCTCGATGGGAACGTCGAGGGCCGCGTGGGACGCCCAGCTGGCGTGGAGCACCGCGCCCGCGGTGGCCGCCTCCTCCTCGCGCTGGAGGCGGCTGGCGAGCTCACCCGTCGCCGAGGCGACCCCCTGGTAGTGGTCCTGGAAGAAGCTGCGCCGATCCTCGGGCGTCTCCCGCGGGCCGGCCATCGACTCGGCGGCGTCGATCAGCTGCCGGGCGTCGGCCCGCATGCGCACGATCGAGGGCCGGATGGCGTCGAGGCCGGCCTGCTGCTCCTCGAGCCGCTCCGCGTAGGCCTCCACGTAGTCGACCAGCGCGGTCGCGGCCTCGTCCTCGGAGCTGGCCGACTCGATCTTGCCCCGGGCCCGCTCGAGCTGGCCGTTCCAGCGCTCGATGCGCGGCACCAGCTTCGACTCCTGCTCGCGAATCGCCTCCTGGGACTCGAGGATGCGGCCCATGAGCTCGGGAATCTGTTGAATGGCGCGCTCGCGCGGGGCTGCGGCGGCCGCCGTTCCAGCCGCGGCCAGGGCCACTCCGACCAGCGTCGAGACGATCCAGCGCATCATCGCTCCTCTCCGGCGGCCGCGCGCAGCACCTCACGCACCTCGCCCGGGATGCGCAGCGGCGGTGCGGGGCGGCCCCCCGCGATGGCGCCGAGCGCGATCAGCGTGTTGACGCCGGGGTCCGAGCTGCGCGCCCGGCGCTGGAGGCCCTCGAGGCGGTCGGTGCAGGTCGCGAAGCGCGCGATCCGCTGGGCCCTCAGCCAGGCGGTGCACTCGGCCGCCTTGGTGCGGCGCTCGAGGTCGCGGTCCCCCGCCCGGCGCGCCTCGGTGGACGCGAAGCCGAAGCGCCGGGCCGCCAGCTCGTACTCGCCCGAGGCGTAGAGGCCGTGGGCCGCGTCCACCTCGGCAGCGAGCGCGCCGGGCGCGATCGGCCCCGGCCCCCGCGACCCCGCGCAGGCCGTGCCCGCGCAGAGGGCCGCGGCCGCCGCAGCGACCGCGACCCTGCGCGCGTGACGTCGCAACGCTCGCGCGGACCTCCCCCCGTTCGAAGCCCGCACGCTTGCGGCGTCTCGACCCGACATCGGCACTCCTCCGTGGCGCAGCCCGGCTCCTCCTCCGCCGGCACCGGCCTTCACCCCACGACGTGGCGTCGGAGCGCGCCGCCCAACAGGCGGACGCGGGCCGGGGGAAGCCGAGCGGCAGGGGCCCGAAACGCGCGACGCCCGGGCGAGTGCCCGGGCGTCGGGTGGGTGCGGGATGCCGCGCGGAGCGGCGGCGCTCAGTTGCCGCCGGCGCCGCCCTTGGCGTTGCCGCGCGGGCCGCCGTGGGCCACGACGGGCTCGACGCCCGGGTCGGGGTGGGCACTCGCCGGGGGGGCGGTGAGCGTCCAGGCCAGCAGCAGCAGCGCCGCCAGCACGAGCACCCCCTTGCCGGCCGCCTCCCGGAGCCAGCGCAGCGGCCCGCCCTTCCAGAAGCGCTCCTCGGCCACTGCGCCGCTCCACTCCGCCTGGTCCAGGTAGCGCGCCAGATCGTCTCGCATGGGCTCTTCCATCGCCTTTCGCGCCGCCGAGAGCTCGCCGATCCAGTACTCGGCACGGCGCAGGTCCCCGCCGTCCACCGCCAGCTGGGCGAGGTTCACGAACGGGAAGTAGGTGGACTGGTCCAGGATCGCGGCGCGCCGGAAGGCCTTCTCGGCGCGCTCCAGGTGGTCGGGAAGCGGGTGGCTCGACTCGGGCTCGCAGTCCCAGAAGGTCTGGCCCCGGGCGTTCCAGAGCAGCGAGCGGATGCGCCGCGCCTCCGCGATGGCGAGGCCCTCCTTGAGCGTCTCGTCGGACTCGCGCAGGCAGCGCCGGGCCCGCAGCACGTGGCCCTCGTTCAGATGGAAGTAGGCGTCCTCGCCGCGGAACTCGGCCTCCACCGCGCGCAGGCAGTGCCAGGCCTCGCTGGAGGCGGCGTCGTGGTTCACCAGCTCGCGCAGCTGCCGCAGCCCCTCGGGCGCGTCGCCCACCAGCAGCAGCCGATCCTCGTGGAGCCGGTAGCCGACCTGGTAGGCGAGCTTCGCGACGTCGCTGATCCAGGTCCGGACCGTGGCGTGGTTGACCTCGAAGCGGCGCGCGTAGTCGCCGGCGGTGCCCCGGGCCTCGAGCTTCACCCAGGCGTAGGCGGAGAGCTTGCGGCGCCAGAGGTCGGCGTCGCCCCGGCGCTCGGCCTCGCGGCGGATCTGCTCCCAGAGCGCCTGGCCGCGCTCGGTGCGCTGGACCGCGCTCACGTCGGGGTCCTCGTCGGGCCCCCGGCCCTCTCCGAGCTCGGCCTCCACCGGGACCTCGGCGGCCGCCGGGCCCTCCCAGTGGAGGGTGAACACCTGGGGATAGGCGATGCTTCCGTCTTCCTGGTCGGCCACGCCGAGCCCTCCTCCTACCGACGCGTCGTCCCCCAGCGCCCCACACCCAACGATGCGGTGTTGACGACGCTCCTCCAACACTACCCGGCCCCGCCTCGGGCACCCGCCCCGGGGGCCTGGAGGTTCGACCGCCCTTCGCGTTCCGGGATTCGAACGCGCGGGCCGGTCGCACCGGGCCCCGATTGGAACCCCTGCCGGATCCGGGAGTTGCGCGGCCGGCGCTGGCTGGGCGAGCCCTCCGGGCTCGCTTTGCGGCGGAAGCCGACCCATCCTGGGTCGGCCTCCTGGCATGGGGGCAGGAGGTGCCCATGAGCCCGTTCCGCTCCCTCGACCCGGCGACCGAGGAGTGCTTCGCGCGCTACGACGAGCACCCCGAGCCCGAGGTGACCGCCCGGCTCGAGCGCGCGGCCCGCGGCTTCGCGGCCTGGCGGGAGACCTCCTTCGTCGAGCGCGCCGCGGTGCTGCGCCGCGCCGGGGAGCTGCTGCGCGCAGAGCGGGACGGGCACGCCCGGCGCATGGTGCGCGAGATGGGCAAGCCCATCGCCCAGGCCGAGGCCGAGGCCGAGATCGAGAAGTGTGCCGTGGGCTGCGACTTCTACGCCGAGAGCGCCGAGGCCCTGCTCGCCCCGCGCTCCCTCGAGAGCGACGCCGACCGCAGCGGCGTGCGCCACGACCCGCTCGGCGCGGTGCTGGCCGTGATGCCGTGGAACTTCCCCTACTGGCAGGTGTTCCGCTTCGCCGCGCCGGCGCTGATGGCGGGCAACGTGGGCCTGCTGAAGCACGCCGAGAACGTGCCCGGCTGTGCCGAGGCCATCGAGTCCCTGCTCGCCCGGGCCGGCGCGCCGGAGGGAACGTTCCAGAACCTCCTCGTGGCGCGGGAGCGCGTGGCGGCCCTGATCGCCCACCCGGCGGTGCGCGCCGTGACCCTCACGGGGAGCGAGCGCGCGGGCGCCGACGTCGCCGCCCGCGCCGGCGCGGCGCTCAAGAAGAGCGTGCTCGAGCTCGGCGGCAGCGACCCCTTCGTGGTGCTCGACGACGCCGACCCCGCCGCCGCGGCCCGCCAGGCCTGCGTGTCGCGCACCCTCAACTCCGGCCAGAGCTGCATCGCCGCGAAGCGCTTCGTGGTGATGGAGCCCGTGGCCGACGCCTTCGTGGAGGCCCTGCGCGCCGAGCTCGCCGCGCTGCGGGTGGGCCCGGGGCTCGACCGCTCGGTGGACGTGGGGCCGCTGGCCCGGGCGGACCTGCGCGACGCCCTCGAGTCCCAGGTCGAGCGCAGCCTCGCGGCAGGCGCCCGCCTCGTGCTCGGCGGCAAGCGGCCCGAGGGCGTGGGCTTCTTCTTCCCCCCCACCCTGCTCGACCGCGTGACCCCGGACCAGGCCGCCGGCTGCGAGGAGACCTTCGGTCCCGTGGCCGCCGTGCTGCGCGCCGGCTCCGTCGAGGAGGCCGTCGCGCTGGCCAACGACACCGACTACGGGCTCGGCGCCAGCGTCTGGAGCGGCGACGCGGAGCGCGCCGAGGCCCTGGTGCCGAGGCTCGAGGCGGGCTCGGTCTTCGTGAACGGCGTGGTGAAGAGCGATCCGCGCCTGCCCTTCGGCGGCATCGGTCGCTCGGGCTACGGGCGCGAGCTCGGCGCCGAGGGGCTCCGGGAGTTCACCAACCTGAAGACGGTATGGATCCGAGAGCGACTCTGAGTCCGTCTTTCCCCATATTTTTCATATGGTTGCGGTCGAGCCTCTGAGGCGCGGCCTCAGACGTGGGACGTTGCCGCCCCGCCGTTCAACAGGTATCCCTCCGACCGCGTCGGGCGGTGGGGTCCGCCCGGGGGTGAGGAGGTCTCGTTCCGATGAAGCTGCGAATCGTGGTCGCCGCCCTGGCCGGGGTCCTCGGACTGGCGCCGGCCCTGGGCTGCAACGTCTCCGACGACGCGATGGTGAAGAGTCGGATCCTTCCCGACGACGGCGTCGAGGAGCGGATCCGCCGCGCGGCGAACGGCGAGATCCCGGGGCGGGTCGTCGAGGCGCCCGCCGTGCCGGCCGTCGCCCCCGCCGCGGCCCCGGCAGCGGCCGTGCCCGCCGCCGCGACGGCGAGCCCGGCCGCCCAGACGGCGCCGGCCGCGAGCCGGGACGCGGCGACCGGCGAGCCGCTCTATGCGAGCTACTGCGCCAGCTGCCACGGCGCCGCCGGCGCCGGCGACGGCCCGGCGGCCGCGGGCATGAACCCGAAGCCCGCCGACCACACCGACGGCGGCTACATGAACGCGCTCTCCAACGACCACCTCTACAAGGTGGTGGACGAGGGCGGCATGGCGGTGGGCAAGTCGCCGCTGATGACGGCCTGGGGCTCGGTGCTCTCCGAGGACGAGATCTGGGCCGTGGTGGCGTACATGCGCGCCCTGGCGGAGCCGGCCTACCCCGGGGAGCTGCCCTAGGGAGCCTCACCCACCAGCAGCGAGACGGTCTCCCACATGGAGATCACGGACTGGACCCGGTCCCAGTCGTCGACCAGCGGCATGTGGCGACAGGACTCGAGCGCCATCAGCTTGAACAGGCCGCACAGGGTGACGGTCTCGGTGACGGTGCGAACGCGCCGGCTCATGGCGCCCGCCAGGGGCAGCGCGGCCAGGTCGGCGTAGCGCGGCACGCAGGCGCGCAGCACGTCGCGCCGCGTGAAGATGCCCATGGGCTCGCCCTCGGGCGTCGTCACGATCACGTAGCCGCGCCCCCCGCTCCACATCGCCTGGATCGCCTCGGCCACGTTGAGGGTGGAGGCCACGACCCGCGGCTCGTGGCCGAAGGCCTTGCTGCGCCGCACCGAGCCGATGGGCAGGCCCAGCACGCCCTGGGTCGCATGGCGCGCCCGGTCCGCCGCGTCGCCGCCGAGCGCGCCCAGGGAGCCCTGGCCGTCGTAGAGCGTGGTGAGGGTCCGCGCCACGTCGCGGAAGGAGGCGAGCCGGACCCGCTGGCCCTCGCTCTCGTCCACCAGGAACAGGTAGCGGCCGTGGGAGCCGTCGTCGGCGACGGACTCGCGCAGCGCGCCGAGCAGGGTCGCGCCGGGCTCCGCGACCGGCAGCCGCTCGACGGGCGTCATGGCCTCGCGCACCGTGGTCTTGGCGAGGACGGCGTCCCAGACGCCCAGGCGACCGTCCGCCGAGGCCGCGGCGTCGCCGCCCGCGAGCCGCTGGGCCAGCGCGCGCAGCAGATCCTCCTCGGCGAAGCAGCCGACGAGGCGGCCGTCCTCGAGCACCGGAAGCGCGCCGACCTTGCGCCACCACAGCAGGTTGGCGGCGGTGCGCAGGTCCGCGTCGGGCGTCGTGCTCTCCAGGGGCCGGTCCCCCGGCAGCACGGCCTCGCAGGGCAGCGCGCCGATCGCCTCGGCGGCCCGCTCGAAGATCCGGCCGTCGTGCTCCGCCACGCCGCCTAGCATAGTGCGGCCGGGCGCCCTCCGGCGGGCGGCCCCGGAGAGCCGCCGTCGGCTGGGGCCGCGCCTACTCCAGCAGCGAGGCGGGGGGAAGCTCGCTCTCCTCGGGCGCGGCCTCGGTGGAGCCGGTCAACACCACCGGGTCGTAGACGAGCGAGCGGGTGTGGAGCACCTCGCCCGCCTCGTCGACCACCGAGACGGTCCAGGCGCCGGTCCAGCCCGGCAGCAGCCGCTTGCTCGAGTGCACGCGCCAGCGGGGCCCGCCCACCTCGAAGGGAACCTCGGCCATGAGCTCGCCCTGGTGCTCCCAGCGATGGACGACGGTGCGCCCGGTGAGGCCGATCAGCTCGCTGAAGAAGAAGACGCGCTCGGTGTCCTCGGTCAGGTGGGTGACCTCGCCGACGGGCTCGCGCTCGTGGATCGAGGTGGCGAAGGCGGCGCGCGACACGCTGCCCTCCGGCCTCGGAGGCTTCGCAGGGGTGGCGCTCGCGGCCGGCCGAGCCGGCTCGGCGCGGCCCTCGGTCGCCGGGGCGGCGGAGTCCATCCGGGCTGCAGGCTGGGCTGCGGGCTGGGCAGCCGGCTGCACCCCGACCTCGGGCAGGGGCGCGGCCTTGGCGGGGGCGGCGCCGGCCCCGGGCGACTCGACGTCCACCTCCTCTGCGGAGGCGAGGGTCGCGGCCAGCGCGAAGGCCAGCCCGGGAGCGAGCCGGCGGAGCCATCGGGAGCGGGGGTTCGTCATGGGTCCTCTCCTCGGCGGGGCGCGCGCAGGCGCCGGCGCCGTCGGTCCGGGGTATCGCCCGGCGCCGCCCCGCGCGCGGTGACGGGGCTCACCCCGGGCCCCTGCCCGGCCCTCGCCCCCCGCGGGCCGCCGCGGGGCCGGCGCTAGACTGTCGGCGGCCCGAGGAGGACCCGATGGCGGACGGCATCGAGAACGTCGCCGAGGCCCTGCGCAAGATCCGCAGCGAGACCGATCCCGTGACCGAGGCCGGCACCGAGGTGCTGCCCTACACGCGGCGGGTGGGCGATGCGCTGGGGGCCCTGCGCGCGCTGGTGACCGACCACACCCCCACCGAGCAGCTCGAGAGCGACCTGCGGGTGGTGCACGGGATCGTGGCGGCGCTGGTCGGCGGCGAGAAGGCCACCGCGCTCATGGAGCGCCTCCCGGACATCCGGCGCCTGGTGGCCACGGACGTGGCGGCGGCCTTCGAGCGGGACCCCTCGGCCATCAGCTACGGCGAGGTGATCGCCGCCTACCCCTCGATCCGCGCGGTCTCGACCTACCGCATCGCCCACGCGTTCTACCAGGTGGGCGAGGGCGTGGTGGCGCGCATCATGACCGAGGAGGCCCACAGCGCCACCGGGATCGACATCCACCCCGGCGCCCGCATCGGCACGCACTTCTTCGTGGACCACGGCACGGGCGTCGTGATCGGCGAGACCTGCGTGATCGGCGATCGCGTGAAGCTCTATCACGGCGTCACCCTCGCGGCCTTCTCGAACAAGCGCGGCCGCGCCGACGTGGGCAGCAAGCGCCATCCCACCATCGAGAGCGACGTCACCATCTACCCGAACGCCACCATCCTGGGCGGCGAGACGGTGATCGGGACCGGCGCGGTGATCGGCGGCAACGTGTGGCTCTCGGAGTCCGTGCCGCCCTACACCCGGGTCACCATCGGCGAGCCCCGGCTCGAGCTGCGCCAGGGCCCGACCCCGAACCTCGGCGAGGGCATCTAGGGGCCCCGCCCGCCCCTCGGAGCCGGCGCCCGAGGGGCTTCAGCCCCGACCCCCACCGGCCGATGCCAGACGTGGGCCCGCCGTCCCTGCTGCCGGCGGACCGTGCCTGGAGTCGGTGGGAGGGGAGCCCCGTGCCCGACAGCCAGCCCGTGACGCCCCGGCGGCTCCTGCTCGCCGGGCTCGTGCTGTTCCTGGCCAGCCTTGCCCTCTACGGCCGGGCCGTCGGCTTCGACTTCGTGAACTTCGACGACACCACGGTGCTGCTCGCCCACCCGAACCTCTACGACGAGCGCTCCTTCACGAGCAGCCTCGGCCAGATCTTCGTGGAGCACTTCCCGCGCGAGGAGCCGCTGCTCGTGCGCGACGTGAGCTGGGCCCTCGACGCCCGCCTCTTCGGCCACGCCAACCCCCTCGGCTACCACCTCGGGAACGTCCTCCTGAACGGGCTGAACGCCGCCCTGCTCTTCGCCTTCCTGGCCCTCGCCACCCGGCGCCTCGCCTTCGCCGGCATCGTGGCCGGCCTGTTCGTGGTGGTGCCGGTCCACGCCGAGCCGGTGGGCTGGGTGATGGGACGCAAGGACCTGCTCTCCACCACGTGGATGCTGCTGGCGCTCGTCGCCCAGACCCTCGAGCTGGCCTCCCCCGAGCCCCGCACGCGACGCCTGCTGTGGGCCACCACGCTGCTCCTGACGCTCCTCGCCCTGCTCTCGAAGATCAGCGCCGTCGTGCTCTGCGTGCTGCTCGGGCTGCACCGCGTCTTCCAGCCCTACCTCGACGGGAGCCGCGCCCCCGACGCGCCCTTCCGCTGGCGGGAGTCGCTCGCGGCGGCCCTGCCCCGGCTCGCGCCCCACGCCGCGCTCTCCGTCGGCATCTTCCTCTGGTACCAGGGCATCGTGCGCGACTACGGGGTGATCGGCTGGCGCGGGCCCGACGGGCTCGATCCCGGCCATCTCGCCACCATGGCGCGCTTCGCCCCGCTGCTGCTCGGGCTGTACGTGAAGCACCTGGTCTGGCCGAGCCAGCTCTCGATGTTCTACCGCTGGCCCCACGTCGAGATCCCGCTCAGCCCCGTCGAGCAGGCCGCCGCGGCCGCGATCGCGCTGCTCGCTGCCGGCGTCCTCGCCATCCTGCTCTGGCGGCGCCGCGACCTCGCCTTCCACGCCCTCGCCTTCGGCGTGCTGCTCGTCCCCTACCTGGGCTTCGCCTACGTGGGGTTCTGGAGCGCGGACCGCTACCTCTACCTCGCCTGCTTCGGACTGCTCGCCCTGGCGACCCAGCTCGGCCTCGAGCTGCGGGCCCGGGCGCAGGGCGCGCCGCTCGTCTCCTTCGGCGTGGTGGCCCTGGCGCTGCTCTTCGCGACGGCCTCGGCGGTCCAGACCTGGCGCCAGCTCGGCGTGTGGCGGAACAACGAGACGCTGTGGACCCACGAGGCGAGCCTCGACGCCCCCTCCCTGCTCTCCCTCCAGGCCCTGGCCAAGATCCACGTGCGGCGCGCCGAGGCGGAGCCCGACCCGGCGCGCCGGGCCGAGTGGCTGGACCGCGCCCGCGCGCAGATCGCCCGCGGTCTCGAGCGCGAGCGCGCCATGGGCCGGCAGCCGAGCCGCTACCGGGTGCCGGACCAGCTCCACCTCTCGCGGCTCCACCAGCTGCTCGGCCGCATCGCGGTGCTCGAGGCCGCGCCGGTCGCGGAGCAGCTGGCCCACTTCGAGCGCGCCTACGCGCTGGCCCCGGACCGCGCCAACGCGATGAAGCTCGCCGGGCGCTACTTCGACCTCGCCGCCGGCGCCGAGGCCGCCCAGCGCGAGGCCCTCGTGCGGCGCTCCTTCGGCTACTTCGTCGCCTTCACGCGCTTCGCCCAGAACGACCCGCGGCTCGCGGCCGAGAGCCGGACCCTGCTGGCCGCCAACTACGACGAGGCGCGCTTCCCGTACCTGGCCGAGGACATCCGGGCCCTGCGCCGGAGCCTCGCCCCGTGAGCGCCGCCAACCCCTACGTGGGCGCCTACCCCGTGCTCGAGGCCCGCCGCGGCGTCTGGCGGGAGATCGCGCGCTACGTGGCCCGGGACGTCCCGCCGGTGGGGACCCTGGTCGAGCTGGGCGCGGGCTACTGCGACTTCGCCAACGCCTTCCCCGCCGAGCGCCGCATCGCCTACGACCTGAACCCCGAGATGGCGGTCCACGCGGGCCCGGAGGTGGAGTTCCGGCTCGCCGACGCGGTGGAGCTTCCGGGCCTCGAGCCCGGCAGCGTGGACCTCGTCTTCGCGAGCAACTTCCTCGAGCACCTCGACGAGGCGGAGCTGGCGAGGCTGCTGCCCCGCGTGCGGGACGTCCTGGCGCCCGGGGGCCGGCTGGTGCTGATCCAGCCCAACCACCGGCTGTGCGCCGAGCACTACTTCGACGATCCGACCCACAAGACGATCTTCGACGACCGCAACGTGGGCCCGCGGCTGGCGGCCCACGGCCTGCCCGTGCGGCGCGTGGTGCCGGGTCTGCTGCCGTTCTCGATGAGGAGCCGCCTGCCCAAGCGGCCGATCCTGATCCGGCTCTACCTGGCGTCGCCGCTGCGCCCCCTGGCGGCCCAGATGTACGTCGTGGCGGAGCGCGCCTAGGCATGTGGTGCGGACGGAGCGTCTCCGTGGTGCTGCCGACCTACGCCGAGCGCGACTCGATCCGCGCGAGCATCGAGGAGTTCGAGGCCACCGGCGTGGTGGACGAGATCCTCGTGGTGAACAACAACGCGGCTCCCGGGACCAGCGAGGAGGTGGCCCTCACCAGCGCCCGGGAGATCCACGAGCCGCGCCAGGGCTACGGCGCCGCCATCCGACGCGGCTTCCGGGAGGCCTCGGGCGACCTGATCCTGGTCTCGGAGCCCGACGGCACCTTCCGGGGCCGGGACGTGCGCAAGCTCCTCGCCTACGCGGAGGACTTCGAGGTCGTCTACGGCACCCGCACCATGAAGGAGCTGATCTGGCAGGGCGCCAACATGGGGCTGTTCCTCAAGTGGGGCAACTACGCCGTCGCCAAGCTGATGGAGGGGCTCTTCAACACCACGGCGCTCACCGACGTCGGCTGCACCCTGCGCTGCGTGCGCCGCGACGCCCTCGAGCGGCTCCAGCCCCACTTCACCGTGGACGGCTCGTTCTTCGGCCCCGAGATGATGGTGCTGAGCATCCTCAAGGGGATGAAGATCATCCAGGTGCCCGTGAACTACACCGAGCGGGTCGGCGCCTCCTCGGTGACGGGCAACAAGTGGGTCGCGGCCCGGCTCGGCCTGCGCATGATCGTGCTGATCCTCGGCTACCGGCTGCGCAGCTGGCTCGACCCGGCGCGCTTCGAGGGCGCGCCGCTGCCCACCGTCGACCTGCTGACCGAGGCCGACGAGGACGAGAAGGAGGACCCGGCCTCCCGGCCCGACTCCAGGTCGTGACTCGCGGCCGTGTCTCCCGGCCGTCACGCCTGGCTGAGCGAGCCCTTCGGGCTCGCTTTGCGGCGGGAGCCGACCATCCTGGGTCGGCCTCCTAGCCGTGGCGCGGCCGGCTGCCGAGGTTGCGGACGGCGGGCAGGTTGCCCTCGTCGTCGGGTCCGGGCTCGGGCTCCGCGGCGCGCTCGCCGAGCGGTAGCCAGGCCTCGGGCCGGTCGAGGGGCATCCGCCACTCGGCGTCCTCGCGCCCCACCTCGGCCTCGAAGTCGATCTTCGGCAGGGGCTTGCTGAACAGGTAGCCCTGCATGAGCGTGCAGCCGAGGGCGCGCAGCGCGTCCATCTCCTCGAGGGTCTCGACGCCCTCGGCCACCACCTCGAGGCCGAGCCCCGACGCGATGCGGATCATGGACTCGAGGATCACCGCGTCGGGGTCGTTCAGCGACACGCCGTGCACGAAGGAGCGGTCGATCTTGAGGGTGTCGACGGGCAGCCGGCGCAGGCGGGTGAGGGACGAGTAGCCGGTGCCGAAGTCGTCGATCGCGGTGCGGATGCCCAGCTCCCGCAGGCGCTCGAGCACGGCCAGCGCGCCGTCGCTGGCCGCCAGGGACTCGGTGAGCTCGATCTCGAGCCGCTCCCGGGGCAGGCCCGTCTCCTCGAGGATCCGCTGCACGCGACTCGAGAAGTCGGGCTGCTCGAGCTGGCGCCCCGAGATGTTGACGGCGACGCGGGCGCCGGGCACCGCCCTCCAGCTCGCCGCCGTCGCGCAGGCCGTCCGCAGCACCCACTCGCCGAGGGGCACCATCAGCCCGGTCTCCTCGGCCACGGGGATGAACTCGGTGGGGGAGATGGCGCCGCGGGTCGGGTGGTGCCAGCGCACCAGGGTCTCGGCGGCCACCAGCTCCTCGCGCTGGATGTCGACCTGGGGCTGGAACATCAGCGCGAGCAGGCCGCTGTGGATGGCGTCGCGCAGGCCGTTCACCAGATCGAAGCGCTCCTGGGCGCTCTCGTTCATCTGCTCGTCGAACTCGCGGATCTGGTTCTTGCCCGCCCCCTTGGCCTGGTACATGGCCGCGTCGGCGCAGCGGATCAGCGCGTCGGCGTCGCGCCCGTCCCGGGGATGGCGGGAGATGCCGATGCTGGTGCTCACCCAGCACTCGAGGCCGTTCAGGTAGTAGGGCTTCTCGATGGCGGCGCGGATGGTCTCGGCGAGCTCGAGGGGACGCTGGGGGTCGCGCACGGCGGGCAGCGCGGCCACGAACTCGTCGCCGCCGAGGCGCGCCACCAGGTCGCGCTTGCCGATCAGCCGCCGCAGCCGCCCCGCGACGTCGCCGAGCAGCTCGTCGCCGGCCGCGTGGCCCAGGCTGTCGTTGATGCGCTTGAAGCCGTCGAGGTCGAAGAACAGCACCGCGACCTCCTCGCGGCGGCGCTCGGCCTCGGCGAGCAGCCCGCGCAGCGACGCGAGGAAGGAGTAGCGGTTGGGCAGCTTGGTGAGGGCGTCGTGGCTGGCCAGGAAGTGCTGGCGCTGCTGGGCCTGGGTGAGCTCGCGCATCATGCGATGGCGCTCCACGGCGTGGAGCAGGGTGCGGGCGAGCAGCGCCGGCGTGACCTCGCCCTTGGCGAGGTAGTCCTGGGCGCCGGTGCGCACCGCCTCCAGGGCGAAGTCCTCGTCGCGCTGGTAGGTGAGCACCACGACGGGCACCGCGCGCGCCGCCACCCGGGCGCGCTGGAGCGAGTCGAGGCCGTGGGCCTCGTCCACGGAGTGGTCGAGGAGCATCACGTCGAAGCCGCCGTGCTGGAGGCGCACGAGGGCGTCCTCCACCCGCGGCACGCTGGTGATCGAGAAGCGCGAGCCCTCGCCCTCGCGGCGCTCGAGCATCTCGCGGATGCGCCGGGCGCTCAGCGGGTCCTCCGCCACCAGCAGGAGCGTCAGGGAGTCGGCGTCCTCGGGCCTGGGCTCGCTCTGCTCGGACACTCCACCCTCCCGCGGAGCACCTCGAGGACGCGCCCGCGCACCTCCTGGATCGGCAGGATCGGCCGAGGACTCCAACTCGATTGGTCCCCGCGGGGCCGCTCTCCGGACCGGGCTGGCGGGGCGGGCCGGCGCGGCCATCCGCTGGACCGGGCTTGGTCGCGGGCGGCCCCGGAGAGCGCTCCGGGCCCCCGGGCCGGTCGGGCGCGCGGCGGCTTCGCGGCGAGATCGGATGGGATAGCGTGGCCCGTCGAGATCCCGGGAGCGCGCCGCGTTGCTCGTCTACGACCCCTACGCCTACGAGGCCCACGAGGACCCCTACCCCATCTACGCGCGCCTGCGCGCCGAGGCGCCCCTCTACCGCAACGAGGCCCTCGACTTCTGGGCGCTCTCGCGCCACGCGGACGTGCTCTCGGCCATCAAGGACACCGAGCGCTACTCGAACGCCCACGGCGTCACCCTCGACCCGGCGGCCTCGGGGCCCCACGCCCACCTCGGCATGTCGTTCCTGGCCATGGACCCGCCACGTCACACCCAGATGCGGGCGCTGGTCTCCCGGGGCTTCACGCCGCGGCGCGTGGCCGCCCTCGAGCCGCGCATCCGCGCCATGGCGGTGGCGCACCTCGAGCGCATGGCCGAGGCGGGTCGCTCGGACTTCGTCGCCGACCTCGCGGGCCGGCTCCCCATGGACGTGATCAGCGAGATGCTGGGCGTGCCCGAGACCGACCGCGGCACCCTGCGCGCCTGGGCCGATCGGCTGGTGCACCGCGAGGAGGGCGTCCTCGACGTGCCGCCCGAGGGGCTCGAGGCCTTCCAGCACATCTGGCGCTACTTCTCGGAGCGCGTGGCCGAGCGCACGCGCACCCCCGGCGAGGACCTGATCAGCGCCCTGCTCGCCGCGGAGATCGACGGCCAGCGCCTCGCCCCCGCCGAGATCGTCTCCTTCTGCAACCTGATGATCGTGGCCGGGAACGAGACCACCACGAAGCTCCTCGCCAACGCGCTCTACTGGCTGTGGCGGAACCCGGACCAGCGCAAGCTCGTCGCCGACGATCCGGGGCGGATCCCCGGCTGGATCGAGGAGACCCTGCGCTACGACGCCTCGAGCCAGGTGATCGGCCGGGTCACCCACCGCGAGCTCGCCCTGCACGGCCAGCGGGTGCCCGAGGGCGCCCGGGTGCTGCTGCTGCTCGGCTCGGCGAACCGCGACGAGCGGGCCTTCGAGAGCCCCGACGCCTACGACATCCGGCGCAACGCCTCGGCCATGGTCTCCTTCGGCCAGGGCACGCACTTCTGCCTGGGCGCGTCCCTGGCGCGCCTCGAGGCGCGGGTGGTGCTCGAGGAGTTCTGGCGGCGCTTCCCGGACTACGAGGTCGAGCCCGCGGGCCTGGTGCGCGTGCACTCGGTGAACGTGCGCGGCTTCGCCGCCCTGCCCCTCGAGCTGCGCCGTGGCTGAGGGGCGCAGCGTCTTCGTGACGGGCGCCTCCTCGGGGATCGGCGCGGCCACGGCGGTGGAGTGCGGACGCCTGGGCTGGCGCGTGGCCCTGGGAGCCCGGCGCATGGAGCGCCTGGCGGCCGTGGCGAAGCAGGTCGAGGAGGCGGGCGGCCGGGCCTTCGCCCACGCCCTCGACGTGGCGGACCCCGGCTCGGTGGACGCGTTCTGCGCCGCGGCCAGCGCGGAGCTCGGGCCCTGCGACGTGCTGGTCAACAACGCGGGCCAGAACCTCGCGGCCCTCGTCCACGAGGCCCGGGTCGAGGAGCTCCGCGCCGACGTCGAGGTGAACCTCCTCGGCGCGCTCTACGTGACCCGCGCCCTGCTCCCGGGGATGCTCGAGCGCCGCGCCGGCGACGTGGTGTTCGTGGGCTCGGACAGCGCGGCCCGCCCGCGCCCCTACCAGGGCGCCTACGCGGCCGCCAAGGCGGGCCTGGAGGCCTTCGCCCGGGTGCTCGAGATGGAGACCGAGGGCACCGGGGTGCGCTCGATCCTGATCCGCGTGGGCCCCACGGGCAGCGAGTTCGGCACCCGCATGCCCCAGGACCGCATCCACGAGATCCTCGCCTCCTGGAAGTACTGGGGCGTCTACCGCAACCTGCATTGGATGCCGGCCGAGAGCGTCGCCCGCGCCATCGTGCGCACGGTCCGGATCCCGGTGGACGAGTCCTACCCCACCGTGGTCGAGGTCCAGCCCGGCGGGCGCAGCCGCAGGCACCGGGACGAGCCGGCGTGAACGACCCCCAGGAGGACCCATGGCCCTCGCTCCCCCGAGCCCCGAGACGCGCAACCTGATCGACGGCGAGCTGGTCGAGGCCAGCAACGGGGCTCGCTTCGAGAACGTCGACCCCGCCACCGGGGATGTGCTGGGCGACTGCGCCGACGGCACCAAGGACGACGCGCTGGCCGCCGTGGCGGCGGCGCGACGCGCCTTCGACGAGACCTCCTGGCGCGAGGACGCGGCGCTGCGGGCGCGCTGCCTGGGCCAGCTCCTCGAGGCCCTGCGCGAGGAGAAGGAGACGCTGCGCTCCATCGTGGTCCACGAGGTGGGAGCGCCCGTCTCGACGACGCCCTTCATGCAGGTGGACGACCCGATCCAGATGGTCGCCTACTGGGCGGAGCTCGCCGAGAGCTACGCCTTCGAGCGACGCCTGGAGGACGTGCCCTACCTCGGGCAGCCCCAGGGCCGCATCCTGCGCCGCGAGCCCGCCGGCGTGGTGGGGGCCATCACGCCGTGGAACGTGCCCCTGTACCTGAACCTGGCGAAGCTCGGACCGGCGCTGGCGGCGGGCTGCACCGTGGTGCTGAAGCCGGCGCCGGACACGCCCTGGTGCGCCACCCACCTCGGCCGGCTGGTCGCCGAGCGCACCGACCTCCCGGCGGGCGTGGTGAACGTGGTGGCCTCCTCGGACCACGGCGTCGGCGAGATCCTGGCCACGGACCCGCGGGTCGACCTCGTCACCTTCACCGGCTCGACGGCGACGGGCCGGCGCGTGATGGAGTGCGCCTCGGCGACGCTGAAGAAGGTGTTCCTCGAGCTCGGTGGCAAGAGCGCCCACGTGGTGCTCGACGACGCGAAGCTCGACAAGGCGCTGGCCATGGTGGGCACCACCTGCGTCCACGGCGGCCAGGGCTGCGCGATCAACACGCGGCTGCTGCTGCCGCGCTCGCGCTACGACGAGGGCCTGGCCATCGCCCGGGCGGCCTTCGAGAGCTGGAGCTACGGCGACCCCCGGGACCCGCGGAACCTCCAGGGCCCCCAGATCAGCCGCCGCCAGCAGGAGCGCGTGCTCGCCTACGTCGAGAAGGGCCGGCGCGAGGGCGCGCGCCTGGTGCTGGGCGGCGGCGTGCCGAAGCACCTGCCCCGGGGCTTCTACGTGGAGCCCACCCTGTTCGCCGACGTCGATCCGGACTCCACCATCGCCCAGGAGGAGATCTTCGGTCCGGTGCTCTGCGTGATCCCCTACGAGGACGACGACGACGCCGTGCGGATCGCCAACGGGACGCCCTACGGGCTCTCCGGGTCGGTGAGCGGGGGGAGCCTGGAGCGCGCCCTCGGCGTGGCTCGCCGCATCCGCAGCGGGACCCTCTCGGTGAACGGCGCCCAGTGGTTCCACGTGGACACCCCCTTCGGCGGCATGGGGCAGAGCGGCATCGGGCGGGAGAACGGGCGCGAGGGCTTCGAGGAGTACCTCGAGACCAAGGTGATGGCGGTGCCGGCGCGCCGCTAGCGGGCGCGCCCCGGCCCGCGGCGAGTCTCCGGGGCTGCTAGGATCGATCGACACGGCCGACCCGCTCCTGGAGACCCCATGCCGCGCCCCACGCCGCCGTCCTGGACCCGCGTCCTCGCCCTGCTCGTCCTCGGCCTCGCCTCCCTCGGCAGCAGCTGCCGCGACGGCCTGTTCCACTTCGAGGCGCCGCGCTGGGGGCAGCTCTCGGACGTGGGCGCGCCCCTCGAGGTGGTGCTGAGCCTGCCCCCCATGGCGCTGCCCGAAACCGTCGAGGTCCTGGCCGAGACGGGCGAGACCCTCGTGCCCGAGAGCCCGCGCCTCGAGGGCGACCGCTGGATCGCGAGCCTCTCGGGCCTCGACGCAGGGCGCCAGCGCATCGAGGCGAGGGTGAAGGTCGGCCCCGCCAGCATGCCGGCCCTCCAGATCGAGGTCTTCGCCATCACCTGGGTGGACCTCGCGGCCTTCGAGAGCCCGGACGAGTGCGAGGTGCTGAACGGCGTCGAGTGCCTGCTGCCCTTCCCGTCCTCCCGCTTCCTCGAGGCCGCGGAGACCGAGACGGGCTGGCGCGTCCGCTACCCGGCGGTGGGGATGCCCGCGGCGCCCGCGCCTCTCGATCCCGACGGCTTCGACGGCAACGACGGCTTCAGCCCGATGGTGCAGATCCTCACCCACTTCCCGGGCGGCGTGGATCCCGAGCTCTCCGGGGCCTCGCGCCTGCTCCCCGAGACCCGCACCTACGGCACGCGCTCGCTGGATCCCGACAGCCCCACCCTGCTCTTCGACGTGGACGCGGGCATGCAGCCGGTGCTGCACTTCGTCGAGCGCGACGCGCCGGCCGTGGAGGCCGGGAACCCGCGCGAGGTGCTCTACCTGCGCCCGGGCGTGAGCCTCACGCCGGGGCACCGCTACATCGTGGCCCTGCGCGACCTCGTGGACCCGAGCGGCAGCGCCGTCCGGGCCGAGTCCGCCTTCGCGGCGCTGCGCGACGGCCGTCCCACGACCGTCCCCGGGGTCGAGGCCCGCCGCTCCGGGATGCTGGAGATCTTCCAGAAGCTCGAGTCCGCCGGGGTGGCGCGGGGGGACCTCCTGCTCGCCTTCGACTTCGTGGTGCAGAGCGACGCCGACCTCACGGGCGCGATGCTGGCGATGCGCGAGCGCGCCTTCGCGCGGCTGGGGCTCCCCGACGACCCGTTCCTCAGCTTCCAGGTGCTCCCCTTCGGTGCCGGCTCCGAGGAGTTCGACTGCGACGCGCCCGGCGCCGTGACCTGGCGCGACGTCCGGGGCACCTACAAGGTCTCGCTCTTCCTCGACGACGACCCGCTCCTGAACCCGCAGGCCCCCTCGCGGCTGGTGGACGACGACGGCGACGGGCTCCCGGACGAGCAGGGCACCCTGCTCGCCAACTTCACGATCCGCATCCCGTGCAAGGTGCTCGAGGACGGCGGCACGCCGCTGCCCCCGCTGCTCACGGGCCACGGTCTCTTCGGCAACGGGCCGAGCATCGTGGGCGTGGCCGACGGCATCTCCGAGACCCTCCAGGAGGCGGGCCTCGGCAGCTTCGACCGGGTGGCCGGCGCGACGGAGTGGCTGGGCCTCTCGGCCTTCGACTTCGCCCTCACCGAGCCGAGCTTCGTGCTCGGGCTGCTCGGCAACCTGGACGAGTTCGGCGCGCTCCCCGACCGGCTCCAGCAGGGCATGGTGAACACCCTGGTCCTGGCCCGCATGCTCAAGGACGGGCGCTTCAACCGGCACCCGGCCTTCCAGACCCCCGGCGGCGTCGGCGTCTTCGCCGGGCCGGAGGCCGAGCTCGGCTACGTCGGGATCAGCCTGGGCGGCATCATGGGCCTGTTCTTCTCGGCCCTGTCTCCCGACGTGGGCCACGTCGCGGTGGACATCCCGGGCTCGAACTTCTCCATGCTGGTGCAGCGCTCCGGCGCCATCGGCCTGATCTCCACCGTGCTGCTGGGAGTGATCCCCGACCCCATGGACCAGGCGCTCGTGTGGGGCCTCGCCCAGGAGCTCTGGGCCCGCGGCGAGCCCGCCGGCTACCTCACCCACGTGACCCGCGACCCGCTCCCGGGCTCGGGCGACCCGAAGAAGGTGCTGATGACCGTGGCGCGCTTCGACGGCATCGTGCCCAACGAGTCCTCGGAGATCACGGCCCGGACCCTGGGGCTCCCGAACCTGCGCGGCGGCGTGCCGGCCACCGGCTCGGCGGTGAGCGCGCGCCCGCTCGTGCCCGACCTGGCCGGCCCCCTCGGCCCCGGCGATCCGGACTTCGTGGGCGCCCAGGTCTGGTACGACCTCGCCATGTACGACCTCGAGAACCCCGAGCACCTGCCCTTCATCCCGCCGCTGGCCAACACGCCGCCGCTGGGCGACGGCGGTCCCTTCGACGTGGTCTCGGCCTGCGAGCCCCACGGCCGCAGCTTCCAGACCCTGGCCGAGCAGCTCCAGATCGCGCGCTGGCTCCAGGACCCCTCGGAGGTGCCGCCCTCCCTGGCGGGCACGCCCGGCGCCATCTCCAACACCTGCGACGGAGTCTGCGACGGCTTCGCGAGCGGCGGGGACCCGAACCCCGACGAGCTCGACGGCGGGCGGCTCGTGCCCTGCGACCCCCTGACCGAGCCGCCGCCCAACATCGGCTTCTAGCCGAGAGAGCCGGGGCCCCGCGCGGCCTCCGGGCGGGATCCGGACCTGCCCGCTACGTTCCGCGCGCCCATGACCACCGAGACCCCGAGCCACGGCGCCGAGGCGCTGCCGCCGCGCAAGGATCTGCGCAACCTGGCCATCATCGCCCACGTGGACCACGGCAAGACCACCCTGGTGGACGGCCTGTTCCGCTTCACCGGGCTGCTGCGCGCCAACCAGGACGTGCCCGAGCGCGCCATGGACAGCCAGGACCTCGAGCGCGAGCGCGGCATCACCATCATGGCCAAGAACACCGCCGTGGAGTTCGAGGGCGTCCGCATCCAGCTCGTCGACACCCCGGGCCACGCCGACTTCGGCGGCGAGGTGGAGCGGGTGCTCGGCATGGTGGACGCCGTGCTGCTGCTGGTGGACGCCGTCGAGGGCGTGATGCCCCAGACGCGCTTCGTGCTGGGCAAGGCCCTGGCCCACGGCCTGCGCACGATCCTGGTGGTGAACAAGATCGACCGGTCCGAGCAGCGGGCCCATGCGGTGGTGGACGAGGTGTTCGACCTGATGGTCGAGCTCGGCGCCAGCGACGAGCAGCTCGAGTTCCCGGTGGTGTTCAGCTCCGCGAAGGCCGGCGTGGCGGGCCTCGACCCCGAGGGCGAGATGAAGGACCTGCGTCCGCTGCTCGAGACCGTGCTCGAGCACGCCCCGCCGCCGCGGGTGGACCCCGACGGGGCGCTCCAGTTCCAGGCCGTCACCCTGGGCTACGACGACTTCCTCGGCCGCCTGGTGATCGGCCGGGTGGCCCGGGGCCGCCTGCGCCGGGGCGCCACGGTGGTGCGGGTGGCGGAGGCCGGGGCCGCCGACAGCTTCCGGGTCACCAAGCTCTTCGGCACCCGCGGCCTCGACCGGGTGGAGCTCGAGGAGGCCCTCGCGGGCGACATCGTGATGCTGGCCGGGATCGACAGCATCGAGATCGGCGACACGGTCTGCGACCTCGGCCAGCCGGACCCGCTGCCGCGCATCGCCATCGACCCGCCCACGATCCGCGTGCGCTTCTCGGTCAACACCTCGCCCTTCGCGGGCCAGGAGGGCCGCTTCCTCACCAGCCGCCAGATCGGGGAGCGCCTGCGCCGCGAGGCCCTGGGCAACGTCTCGATCCGCGTCGAGGAAACCGACTCCCGGGAGGTGTTCGAGGTGGCGGGACGCGGCGAGCTGCAGATCGCGGTGCTGATCGAGACCCTGCGCCGCGAGGGCTACGAGTTCGCCGTGTCGCGCCCGGAGATCATCCCGCGGGAGATCGACGGCCGCACCTGCGAGCCCGTGGAGGACGTGCTGATCGAGGTGCCCGAGACGTACTCGGGGGCGGTGATGGAGAAGCTCGCCACGCGCCGGGGGCGCCTGGTCTCCATGGACCCCCGCGGCGGCCGCATGCACCTGCACTACGTCGTGCCGAGCCGCGGCCTGTTCGGCTACCGCAGCGAGTTCCTCACGGACACGCGCGGCGAGGGCGTGCTGCACCGCACCGTGCGCGGCTACGAGCCCCACGCCGGCGCCCTCGCCGAGCGGCCCGTGGGCGCCATCGTGGCAAGCGAGGCCGGCCGCACCACCCCCTACGCGCTGTTCCACATCCAGGAGCGCGCCACCCTCTTCCTGGGCCCCGGCGTGCCCGTCTACGAGGGCCAGGTGGTGGGCGAGAACCGGCGCGCCGGCGACATGAACGTGAACGTGTGCCGCCAGAAGAAGCTCACCAACATCCGCGCCGCCGGGAAGGACGAGGCGGCGGTGGTCTCGCCGCCCCGCGCCCTCACCATCGAGTCGGCCCTCGAGTGGATCGCCGACGACGAGCTCCTCGAGGTGACGCCGGCGGCGCTGCGCCTGCGCAAGCGGGCCCTCGCCGCCAGCCAGCGCAAGTCCTCGCGCAGCTGATCGCCCCAAGTCCCCGTCCCCGCGACGGCTTCTCAAGAGCGGCGCGCGGCTGGACGAAGAGCGGGTCCTGGGGCACCGGCGGTGCCCGGGATCGCCCATGGTCTTCAGCTCGCCCACCTTCCTGTTCCTGTTCCTGCCCGGGGTGCTGCTCCTCCACACCGCGCTGCCGCCGCGCGCGCGCAACGCCCTGCTGCTGGTGGCGAGCCTGCTCTTCTACACCTGGGGCGAGCTCGCCTACACGGCGGTGATGCTCGCCTCCATCGCGATGAACGCCGCCGCCGGGCGCGCCCTCGAGGCCGGGCGGCTGCCGCCGCGGCGCGTGCTGGGCTTCGCGGTGGCGGCCAACCTGCTCCTGCTCGGCGTCTTCAAGTACGCGAACTTCGTCGCGGACAACCTGTCCGTCGCCACCTCGGCCCTGGGCCTCGGCCCCGTCGAGCTGGCGCCGGTCCACCTCCCCATCGGGATCTCGTTCTTCACCTTCCAGGCCATCTCGTTCCTCGTGGACCTGCACCGCGGCGAGGTGCGCGAGCCCACGCGGCCCCTGCGCCTCGGCCTCTTCATCTCCCTGTTCCCCCAGCTGATCGCCGGCCCGATCCTGCGCTACCGCGACCTCGCGCCCCAGATCGCGGCCCGACGCGTCGATCTCGGGGGCTTCGCCGAGGGCGTGCGCCGCTTCAGCATCGGGCTCGCCAAGAAGGTGCTGATCGCCGACACCCTGGCCGGCCCGGCGGACCGGATCTTCGCCCTCGGCGCCGGCGAGCTCGACGCCGGCGTCGCCTGGTTCGGGGTGGCCTGCTACACGCTCCAGATCTACTTCGACTTCTCGGGCTACTCCGACATGGCGATCGGGCTGGGTCGCATGCTCGGGTTCCGCATCCCCGAGAACTTCCGCCACCCCTACGCGGCGGCGTCGATCCGCGACTTCTGGCGACGCTGGCACATCTCGCTCTCGACCTGGTTCCGCGACTACCTCTACGTGCCCCTCGGCGGCAGCCGCGGCGGGGCGCTGCGCACCGGCCGCAACCTCCTGCTGGTCTTCCTGCTCTGCGGTCTGTGGCACGGCGCCAGCTGGAGCTTCGTGGTCTGGGGCCTGTTCCACGGCGCCTTCCTGGTGGCCGAGCGCGCGGCCCCGCGCCTCGCGGTCCCGCGGCCGCTGGCCCACCTCTACGTCCTCGCCGTGGTGATGGTGGCGTGGGTGTTCTTCCGCGCCGACGACCTGCCCCACGCCCTGGCGATGCTCGGCGCGATGCTCCCCCTCGGCGGCTCGAGCACCGCGGCGCCGGGCTACCTGGTGGACCAGGCCGACGGCGCCGTGCTGGCGGCCTTCGCGGCGGGCGTGCTCGGCGCGACGCCCTGGTGGGCGGCCGCCCGGGACCGCCTCGACGCCTGGCGCGAGCGCGCGCCGGGGCGCTGGGCCGGCGCCTGGGACGGGCTCGGCGCCGCGACGAGCACCGCGGGGATCGCGGCGGTGTGGCTGGCCTGCGCGACCCAGCTCGCGGTGCGCACCTTCGACCCCTTCATCTACTTCCGGTTCTGAGGAGGTCGCCCTGAGCCCGCCGCCGCGCCCGCGCCCCCATCCCGTCCGCGACCGCCTCCACGTGGCGGCGTTCGCGCTGCTGGTCGGGCTCCCCGCCCTCGGCTGGCTGGGCGGGGTGAACGAGGCGCTCTCCGCCGAGAACCGCCGCCTCGCCGAGGCGCCGACCCTCTCCCTCGACGGGCTCGCCGGCTTCCCGGCCGCCTTCGATCGCCACTTCCGCGACCACTTCGGCTTCCGCAGCCTGCTGATCCGCAAGAGCCGCGAGGTGGTCTGGGTCTACGATCGCGACCGCGCCGGCATCTCCATCGGTCGGGACGGCTGGCTCTACATGGGCCGGGAGGCGGAGCTTCCCGCCTCCCACTGCGTGCGCCTCGACGAGGCGGAGCTGGCGCCCTGGCTCGCCCTCGCCGAGCGCCGCCAGCGCTGGTTCGATGCCGAGGGGATCCCCTTCCTGTGGGTGCTGGCGCCGAACAAACATACCGTGCACCCGGAGTTCTTCCCCGACACCGCCCGGCAGCGGCTGGCCGAGGACTGCCCGACGGACGGCCTCGCCGCCCGGCTGCGTCGCGAGCACGGCGTGGAGCTCCTCGACCTGCGCGGCCCGTTCCGCACCCGCGCCGCCCGGGAGCGCCTCTACCACCGCACCGACACCCACTGGAACCAGCTCGGCGGGCTCCACGGCGCCCGCCTCGTGCTCGAGCGGCTGCGGGCGCGCTTCCCCGCGGTGCGGCTCCCGGCGCGGGACGACTTCGACGTGCGCTGGGTCGCCGACGAGCACGGCGGCAACCTCTCCAACCAGCTCTCGATCTTCGGCCTGCGCTACGCCGAGGACCGGGCCGTGCTGGCGCGCCGGAGCCCGCCCCGGGCGCGGCCCGTGGGCGAGACGCCGCCCGTCGACCCGAGCTGGGCCGGGCACCGCCTCGCCCGCCTCGAGCTCGCGACGGGAGACCCGCGGCTGCCCCGGGCCGTGGTCTTCCACGACTCCTTCGGGTACGCCCTCATCCCGATCCTCGCCGAGCAGCTCCAGGAGGCGGTCTTCGTGCGCACCGGAGGGCCCCTCGATCTCGCGCTGGTGCGGCGGCTGCGGCCCGACGTGGTGGTGGCGGTGTTCGTCGAGGAGAAGCTGCGGGTGGCGGCTCCCGAGGACCCGCAGCCCCCCGAGCCCGGCTCGCGGACCGCCGCGCGGCACCCCAACTAGCCGGATCTGCTGCGGAAAGGATCCTCCACCAATTCGGATCCCGGAGACCCCGCGGGGCGCTGTAGAATGGGGTCGCTGGAGGCGTTCGCATGAAGACGACGGTTCGATCCCTGCTCGGCAACAAGGGCTACGCGGTCCACACCATCGACCCCGACGCGAGCGTCCTCGACGCCCTGGAGGCCATGGCGAGCCGGGACGTCGGCGCGCTGTGCGTGGTGCGCGAGGGCGAGCTGGTGGGCCTGCTCTCGGAGCGCGACTACGCCCGCAAGGTGATCCTGAAGGGCCGCTTCTCCAAGGACACCCGCGTGCGCGAGATCATGAGCACCGAGGTGGTGACTGTCACCTCCCAGCAGACCGGCCAGGACTGCATGGCGCTGATGACCGAGAACCGCGTCCGCCACCTGCCCGTGGTGGAGAACGGGCAGCTGGCCGGGATCATCTCCATCGGCGACGTGGTGAAGGGCATCATCGGCGAGCAGCAGAAGACCATCGAGGAGCTCGAGGACTACATCGCGGGACGTGCCTAGCCCCGATCCGTCCACGCTCTCCGAAGCGCCGCGCGAGCCCGCGGCCGCCGTCGCCGATCCCCTCGCCCTGCTGCGGCTGCTGCGGCCGAAGGAGTGGGTGAAGAACGGCCTGGTGGTGGCGCCCGCCATCTTCGGCGAGCGCATCTTCGAGCCCGACGCCCTGCTGCGGGTGGGCTGCGCGGTGCTGGCCTTCGTGCTGGCCTCGGCGGCGGGCTACGTGGTGAACGACCTGCGCGACCTGGAGGCCGATCGCGCCCATCCCGTGAAGCGCCGACGCCCCCTCGCCGCGGGAGCCGTGACGCCCCGCGCCGCGCGGATCGCGGGCGCGCTGGCGCTCCTGGGCGCCTTCGCGCTGGGCTCGCGGCTCGGGCTGGGCTTCGCCGGCGTGCTCGCCGCCTACCTGGTCCTGCAGCTCGGCTACAGCGTCTGGCTGAAGCACGTGGTGATCGTGGACGTGCTCGTGATCGGCGCCTTCTTCATCCTGCGCGTGGAGGGCGGGGCCCTGGCCGCCGAGGTTCCGGCCTCGGAGTGGCTGCTGATCGCGACCGGCGTGCTCGCGGTGTTCCTGGCGCTGTGCAAGCGCCGCCACGAGCTGCTGCTGATCGGCGACGACGCGGGCCTGCACCGCGCCGTGCTCGGCCAGTACGACGTGCGCTTCCTCGACGCCGCGATCTCGCTCACCACGAGCACCGCCCTCGTCACGTACCTGCTCTACGCCATGGACGCCGAGACCGTGGCGAAGTTCGGCTCCCGGGGCATGCTGGCCGGCGCACCCTTCGTGCTCTACGGCCTGCTCCGCTACCTCCACCTCGCCTACTCCGAGGGCCGGGGCGGCCAGCCCGCGGAGCTGGCCGTCACCGACCCCGGGGTGGTGGCCGCGGTGGCGGGCTTCCTGCTGGTGGGCGGGCTCGTCGTCTACCTGTGAGCCGGCGGGCGAGCTGCTAGCTTCGCGCTCCCCCGCCTCGGCCCGGCTCCTCCTCGGAAGGTCACGTGTCGGACGCACCCGATCCGGGTTCCGCTGCCCCGGACCCCCTGCTCTCGCCGGACGCTTCCCTGGACCTCGAGGGCGCCCTGGCGCGCTTCGGGCTCGAGAAGTTCCGGCCGGGCCAGCGCGAGGCCGTCGAGACCCTGCTGCGCGTCGGCCGCCTGCTGCTGGTGGCACCGACGGGCGGGGGCAAGAGCCTCGTCTACCAGCTGCCCGCCAGCCTGCTGCCGGGCACCAGCCTGGTGGTCTCGCCACTGGTCGCGCTGATGCAGGACCAGGTGGCGGCACTGGATGCGCTGGGGGTGCCGGCCACCTTCCTGGCCGCGACCCTCGAGGGCGACGAGCTGCGCGCCCGCATGCGCGACCTCGGCCGGGGCGTCTACAAGCTCGCCTACGTGGCGCCGGAGCGGCTCGCCTTCCCGGGCTTCCGGGGCCTGCTGCGCGACCTCGACTGCCCGCTGGTCGCGATCGACGAGGCCCACTGCATCAGCGAGTGGGGCCACGACTTCCGGCCCGAGTACCTCCAGATCGGCTCGGTGCTGGGAGAGCTCGAAGGCGCCCGCGTGCTGGCCTGCACCGCCACCGCCACCCCGGTGGTGCGCGACGAGATCCTCGAGCGCCTCGGCCTCGCCGAGGACACGCCCCAGCTCGTGCGCGGCTTCGCGCGCCCGAACCTGGCCCTCGGCGCCCGGGAGGTGCACTCGAAGCGCGAGCGCGACGCCGCGGTGGACTCCACCCTGGGCCAGGCCCTGGGAGCCCCCGGGAGCGTCTCGGGCTGCGCCATCGTCTACGCCCCCACGCGGCGCGCCACGGACCAGGAGGCCGAGCGCCTGGCGCGGCGCGGCTACCGGGTGGAGGGCTACCACGCCGGGCTCCACGGCGAGGTGCGCGAGACCGTGCACCGGCGCTTCTCCGAGGGCGAGATCGAGGTGGTGGTGGCCACCAACGCCTTCGGCATGGGGATCGACCGGGCCGACGTGCGCGCGGTGGTGCACCTGGCGCCGCCGAGCTCCGTGGAGGCCTACTACCAGGAGGTGGGCCGCGCCGGCCGCGACGGCGCCGAGGCGACGGGCCTGCTGCTGGTCTCCGCGGGCGACATGCCCCTGCGCCGCCACCTGATCGACGCCGACGCGCCCTCGGCCGAGGTGGCCCAGCACAAGTGGAACCTGTTCCTCGAGCTGATGCGCTGGGCCGAGGGCGGCAGCTGCCGCCACGACGCCATCCTGCGCTACTTCGGCGACGAGGAGGAGACCCTCGCGGGCTGCGGGCGCTGCGACGTGTGCCGCGACCTCGTGGAGCGCGACGTGGCCGACGCCGAGAGCGTGGACCTGGTGGTGCGCAAGGCGCTCTCGGGCGTGGCGCGCATCCACGGCCGCTTCGGCCTTCAGGCCGCCGCCAAGCTGCTGCGCGGCGCTAAGGACGCGCGCCTCGAGTCGAGCGGCCTCGACCGCACGCCGACCTTCGGCGCGCTCTCGGAGCGCTCCGAGCTCTGGATCACCCGCCTGCTGCGCCGCTGCGTGACGGCGGGCTGGGTCGACTTCTTCGGCGGCGACCGGCCCGTGGCCGCCCTCACCGAGGAGGGCCTGCGGGTGATGCGCGGCGAGCAGGCCGCCCGCCTGCTGCTCCCCACCGAGCGCCGGGCCCCGGTCACCGACGCCGACGCGCCGCCCCGCGACCGCAGGCCCCGCCGCGAGGCGCCGGACGCCGATCTCGACGCCGACGACCAGGCGCTGTTCGAGGCCCTGCGGCGCCACCGCCTGGCCGTGGCCCGCGCGGGGGGCGTGCCCCCCTACGTGGTGGCGAGCGACCGCACCCTGCGCGACGTCGCGCGCCAGCGGCCGCGGGACGCCGAGGCCCTCGCCCGGGTGCACGGCATCGGCCCGGCGAAGATCGCGAGCTACGGGGCGGGCCTGCTCGACGTCGTCGCCCGGCACCCCGAGGGCGACTGACCGCGACACCGGAGCCGGTCGCCGGTCCAACCCAGGTCGGTCGACGTACACGCGATGTACGGCGAGCGCCGCCACGCGCGCCGCGCGGCTCCCGCAGGACCCCGTCCAAGTGTGCGCCCGGCGGCGCGTTCACCCCCGCCCGCGAGGCGTGCGCCGCGGGTGGCACGGGAGTTGAAGATCCCTCGGACGTCGAGCCCGAGCTCGACTTCGAAGGAGAACGCCATGAAGCTCCACGCCCCCCGTGCGTCCGCGATCCGCGCGGCCCTCGCCGCGCTGCTGCTCCTGCTCGCCCCGTCGCTCTCCCAGGCCGCGGGCCTGCTGATCGCCGACGGCGGCTTCGGAGGCGTGCTCGAGATCGAGGAGCACGCCGTCCGGGTCACGATCAACAACGGCATCGCGGTCACCGAGGTGGACCAGGTGTTCCGCAACACCGAGAACCGGCAGGTCGAGGCCCTCTACACCTTCCCGGTCCCGAAGAGCGCCTCGATAGCGAACTTCAGCATGTGGATCGGCGGCAAGGAGATGGTGGGCGAGGTCGTCGAGAAGCAGCGCGCGCGCCAGATCTACGACAGCTACAAGCAGAAGCGCCGGGACCCGGGCCTGCTCGAGCAGACCGACTACAAGACCTTCGAGATGCGCATCTTCCCCATCGGGCCGGGCGCCGCCCAGCGGGTACGCGTGACCTACTACCAGGAGCTCGACTTCGACGCCGACTGGGCCACCTACGTCTACCCCCTGGCGACGGTGACCCGCCGCGACGTCGACTCCCGCACCACCGGCCGGTTCGCCCTCACCCTCGACGCCCGCTCCGAGGTGCCCCTGGTGGAGCTCGGGAGCCCGAGCCACCCCGACGCCTTCGCGGTGGCGCGCTTCGAGCCGGGCTACCTCCAGGCGAGCCTCGAGACCGCCGAGGGCGACCTGGCCCGGGACGTGGTGCTGGCCTACCGGGCCTCGCGGCCCCACACCGGCGTGGACGTCATCACCTCGCGCCAGGCCGGCGAGGACGGGTTCTTCGCACTGAGCCTCACCGCCGGCGAGGAGCTGGCGGGGTCGAGCGGCGGCATGGACTACGTGTTCGTGCTCGACGTCTCGGGCAGCATGGCGCGGGACGGCAAGCTCTCGCTCTCCCAGGACTCCATCGGCGCCTTCGTCGAGACCCTCGGGCCCGAGGACCGCTTCGAGCTGATCACCTTCAACGTCCAGGCGCGGCGCCTGTTCGGCCAGCTGCGCGCGGTGGACGAGACGAGCCGGGCCCGCGCGCGCAGCTTCCTGGGCTCCCAGCAGGCCCGGGGCGGGACCGTGCTGAACCCGGCCCTCACCGCGGCGTACCGCTACGGCGATCCCGACCGCACCCTCAACGTCGTCGTGCTCTCCGACGGCATGACGGAGCAGTCCGAGCGCGCCGCCCTGCTGCGGCTGATCCGCGAGCGGCCCGCGGGCGCCCGGGTGTTCGCGGTGGGGGTGGGGAACGAGGTGGACCGCCCGCTGCTGCGCCGGCTCGCCCAGGACGCCGGCGGCCTCGCCGCCTTCCTCTCCCGGGGCGACGACTTCGCGCGCCAGGCCCAGGCCTTCCGGCGCAAGCTCCAGCACCCGGTCGCCACCAACCTGGCGATCCGCTTCGAGGGCGACCGCGTCCACGACGTGGAGCCGCCCGTGCTGCCGAACCTCTACCACGGCATGCCGGTGCGGCTGTACGGCCGCTACCGGGGCAGCGGGCCCGTGAAGGCGACGCTCACCGCCGACATCGGGGGCCGCACGCTGACCCGCGAGGTCGAGGTGGCCCTGCCGAAGGCCGACGGGGGCAACCCCGAGATCGAGCGCATGTGGGCCTGGCACCGGGTGCAGCGGCTGCTCTCCGAGGCCGACCGCAACGGCTCCCGGGACGCGGTGGTGGCCGAGATCGTGCGGCTGGGCGAGGGGTTCTCCATCGCGACGGAGTACACCTCGTTCCTGGTGCTCGAGAACGACGCCGAGTTCCGCCGCTGGAAGATCGAGCGCCGCAACGCGCTGCGCGTGACGCGGGACCGCGAGCAGCAGGCGCGCCTGCGCGAGGAGCTGGCCGCGCTGCGCCGCGTGGCGGCCACCGAGGCCGCGGGCCGGAGCGAGCCCGCGGCGCCGACCGGCGCCGCCCCGGGCGCCGGCGCGCGACCGACCCCCTCCGCCGGCGCGCCGTCGACGCCGCCCCGGGCGTCGCGCAGCTGGGACATCGACTTCGGCGGGGAAGGAGGCGGCGGTGCCTTCGATCCGCTCTCCGGGGCGCTCGCCCTGGGCCTCGCGGGCGCCGTCTGGGCAGCGCGGCGACGCCGGTCTCCCGTCGCACCGCGCTCGTGAGCGCGGGCGCGCTCCCGGCCAGTCCCTCGCTCCCGCGCGAGGGACCGGCTCCGGCGTCGCCGACCCGGAGCGCCCTGGCCGCGCCCCTCGCCCTGACGGTCCTTGCCCTGCTGCTGCACGGGCTCCCGGGCGCGAGCGAGGCCCTGGCCCTCGACCGCGGCGCCGTCGCCCGGGGCGAGTGGTGGCGCCTCGTCTCCGGGCACTGGACCCACTGGACCGCCTCCCAGCTGCTCTGGGACGGGCTGGTCTTCGGGGTGTTCGGTGCGCTCTGCGCCGCGGAGGACCGCGTGCTCTTCGTGCGCAGCGTGGCGGCCTCGGTGCTCGCGGTCCCGCTCGCGGTGCTGTGGCTCGAGCCGGGGATCGGCGTCTACCGCGGCCTGTCGGGCGTGGATGCCGCGCTGTGTGCCGCCCTGGCCACCGCCTCGGCGCGCAGCGCCTGGCGCGATGCGCGGCTCGGGGCGGCGCTCGGCGTGCTGGCGAGCGTCGCGGCCTTCGCTGCGAAGCTCGCCTGGGAGGCAACCACGCGCACCGCCTTCTTCGCGGATCTCGGTCCGGGCGTCGTGCCGGTTCCCCTCGCCCACCTCGTGGGTGCCGCGGCCGGCACCCTCGCGGCGCTCACCCGTCCACCGCGCTAGCGGCCAGCCCGGCGGGCGCTGCGCCACGCCAGCCGTCATCTTCTCGCGAGCGTTCCCTCGAGACGAGGAGTCCGGCGTGACCCCGACGGCAGCCCCGCTTCCCTCCGGCGACCCGTACCGCAATCCCGAGCTGTTCCGCTTCGTCGGCAGCATGGAGGGCGTGCCCGACTGGGTGGACCCGGCGGAGACCGCCCAGGAGCGGGCGCAGCGCAGCGGCTGGCGGGCGCGGGGCCACGCGCTGCTCGAGATGGGCGGGCAGCTCGTTCCCGGGCTCGCCCTCGCCTTCACCCTCGCGCTGCTCGGCCGCGAGCTCTCGGTCTGGCTCGGGACCGTCACCCTGGGGATGGAGAAGTCGCCGATCAGCCCGATCCTGGTCGCGATCCTCGCCGGCCTCGCGATCCGCAACAGCGTGGGCCTGCCCGCCGTCTACGAGGTCGGTCTCCAGCTCGCGCTCAAGAGGCTCCTCCGGGTGGGGGTGGCGCTGCTCGGCATCCGCCTGAGCCTGGGCGCCGTGGGCGCCATCGGGCTGGTGGCCCTGCCCATCGTGGCGGGCTGCATCCTCACCGCGCTGCTGCTGGTGAGCGCCGTCAACCGGGCGCTCGGCCTGCCGGGTCGGCTCGGCACCCTGGTGGCGGTGGGGACCGCGATCTGCGGCAACACCGCGATCGTCGCCACCGGGCCGGTGATCGACGCCAGCGAGGACGAGGTCAGCTACGCGGTGGGGACGATCACGGTGTTCGGCCTGCTCGCACTGATCACCTACCCCTTCGTCTCCCAGTGGGTGTTCGGCGGCGATGCGCTGCTGGCGGGCTTCTTCCTCGGGACCGCCATCCACGACACCGCCCAGGTGGCCGGCGCGGGTTTGCTCTACGGCCAGCAGTACGGCGCCCCCGAGGCCCTCGACACCGCCACCGTGACCAAGCTGGTCCGCAACCTGTTCATGGTCGTGGTGATCCCCGCCATGGCGCTGGTCTACCACCGCTCGCGCCCCGCCGGCGCGCCGGGGCGCCGCACGCGTCCGCCGCTGCTCCAGATGGTGCCGCTCTTCGTGTTCGGCTTCGTCGCCATGGCGCTGCTGCGCACCGTCGGCGACCTGGGCGAAGCGCCCTTCGGCGGGTGGCTCGGCGCCGACGCCTGGGCGTCGGGGATCGACACCCTCTCCCAGGTGTCGGCCTGGTGCCTCACCATCGCGATGGCGTCGGTGGGCCTCGGCACCAACCTGCGCCGCCTGCGCAGCCTGGGCCTCCAGCCCCTGGCGGTGGGGCTCGCCGCCGCCCTCGCGGTGGGGGTGGCGAGCGTGGCCCTCGTCCACCTGCTGGCGCCGTGGATGCGGGCGCTCTCGAGCTAGCCGAGCGGGCCCTTCGGGCTCGCCTTGCGGCGGAAGCCGACCCATCCTGGGTCGGCCCCCTGGGCCGAGTCGGAGCCGGCCGGCTCGCGGTCGGCGCTCGGCACGCGCGAGAAGTCGGCGTCGCGCTTCTCGAAGAAGGCCCGGATGGCCTCGACGTTCTCGGGCGAGCCCACGCGCCGCTCGAAGGCCGCGTCCTCCCGGGCGCGGGCGGCGCGGATGCGGTCGTTGCGGGTCGCCAGCAGCAGGCGCTTGGTGGCGCGCAGGGAGCCGAGCGGCTTGCGCGCCAGCCAGCGCGCGCGCTCCCGGGCGCGCGGGAGCAGTGCGTCGGGCTCGCACAGCTCGTCGGCGATGCCGAGTTCGACGGCGCGCTCCGCCGGAACGAAGTCCGACTCGTAGAGCAGCTGCAGGGCGGCGCGGTGGCCCAGGGTGGCGGGGAGCAGGTAGCTGCTGCCGGCCTCGGGGGCCACGCCCAGGGTCACGAAGGGGGCGCGCAGCCGGGCGCCGCGCACGATGTAGACGTAGTCGAAGTAGAGCAGCAGGGTGAGCCCGGCCCCGACCCCCACGCCGTTCACCGCCGCCACCAGCGGCTTGTCGAAGTCGATGAAGGCCTCGACGCAGCTCCCGAAGCCGTGCTCGCCGGCGCCCTCCACGGCGGGGGGCGCGGCCATCTCGCCGAGATCGGCGCCGGCGGTGAAGGCGGACCCGGCCCCGGTCATCACCACCACGCGGACCGCGTCGTCCCGCCGCGCATCGTGGAGTGCGTCGCGCAGCTCCAGCCACATGCGGTGGTCGAAGGCGTTGCGCCGCTCGGGACGGTTCAGGGTGAGGAGCCGGACGCCGTCGGCGTCCTCGACGAGGATCCGCCCGCCCCCCACGCCTAGGCGCTCGCCGCGAGCTCGTCGCGGAGCTGCCGCTTCAGGATCTTGCCGGCGGGGTTGCGGGGCAGCGGCTCGGCGTGGACCGAGACCCGGCTCGGGATCTTGAAGGGGGCGAGGTGCTCGGCCAGGAACCCGCGCAGCTGCTCGGGGTCGAGGCTCCGGCCGGCCTTCGGCACCACGGCGGCCGCCACCTCCTCGCCCAGGCGGTCGTGGGGAACGCCGAAGACCGCGGCCTCGTGGATGTCCGGGTGCTCGTAGATGGCCGCCTCGACCTCGGCGCAGTAGACGTTCTCGCCGCCGCGCAGCACCATGTCCTTGGCGCGGTCCTGGACGAAGACGAAGCCCTCCTCGTCGATGAAGCCGATGTCGCCGGAGCGGAGCCAGCCGTCGACGAGGGTCTCCGCGGTGGCCTCGGGCTTGTTCCAGTAGCCGCGGATCAGGTTCGGGCCGCGGAACCACAGCTCGCCCACCTCGCCCGGGCCGAGGGTGCGGCCCGCGTCGTCGGTGACCCGCATCTGCACCACGGGCACCACGCGCCCGCAGCTGGTGGGCTTGCGCAGGTAGTCGTCGCCGCTGTTGCCGGGGCCGTAGGCGTTGGTCTCGGTCATGCCGTAGCCGATTCCCGGCCGCGCGGTGCGAAAGCTGCGATCCACCCGCCGCACCAGCTCCGGCGGGGCGGGCGCGCCCCCGCCGCCCACGTTCACCAGGCTCGAGGTGTCGCGCTCGGCGAAGTCGGGGCACTCGAGCAGGTCCCAGGACTGGGTCGGCACGCCGACGAACTGGGTGACGCGCTCGCGCTCGATCAGCTCGAGGGCGCGCGCCGGCTCCCACTTGCGCATCATCACCAGCTTGTAGCCGACCGCGAAGCACGAGAGCATGACGGGCACGCAGCCCGTCACGTGGAAGAGCGGCACCACCAGGATGAAGCTGGTCGGGTGCGGGTGGTCCTTCGGCGCTCCCGCCCCGAGCGCGGTGTTGAGGGCGCTGCGGCAGGCGAAGGCCAGCAGGGCCGAGAGCACGGCCCGGTGGGTGGAGACGGCGCCCTTGGGATGGCCGGTGGTGCCCGAGGTGTAGAGGATGGTGGCGTCCATGTCGGGCTGCACGTCCACCTCGGGCAGCGCGGCGCCGGGTACCAGGGTCTCGTCCCAGGAGCGCACGCCCTCGGGAAGCGGGCCCGGGCTGCGCACCGCGACCCCCTGGAGGTCGAGGTCGCCGAGCAGCGGTGCGATCCGCTCGAGTCGCTCGGCGTCGGCGATCACCACGCGGCTGCCGGAGTCGTGCAGCGCGTAGTCGAGCTCCTCGCTCGTCCACCAGGCGTTCAGGGAGACCGAGATCGCTCCGATGGAGGTGATCGCCGCGAAGGAGACCACCCACTCGGGGAAGTTCCGCATCGCGATGGCGACGCGGTCGCCCGGGCGCACGCCGCAGTGCTGCACCAGGCCGGCGGCGAGGGCGTCGACGCGCTCCATCACCTCGGCGAAGCTCCAGCGCTCGTCCTCGTAGACCAGGAAGGTGTCGTCGCCGCGCGCCCGGGCCGCCGCGAAGAGCGCGCGCAGGGAGGGCGGCGTCCGCTCGAACACGCGCACCGGCTGGCCGCGGACCTCCGCCTCGACGATCGCGAAGCTCCCGCCGGGCCCGGTCAGGCTGGCCACGGCTTCCTCCCAGGTCGCTCCCATGTCGGCATCCTCCGGATCCGCGCGCCGGGGCCCTGGCCGGGCGGGACCGCCTAGGGTAGGGGCGGCCGGGGCGCGTCGCCCCCGCGCGGCACCGGGGCCGCGCAGCGAGCCGCCCCGCGGCGGGGGCCCGGCGCTCAAGCGGGGCCCGGCGGGCTCCGATCCCCGCAGCGTGAGCCCGCTCCTCGCCCGCTCCGCCGCCGCCCGTCCCGGTGCGCCCTGGCGCCGCCGCGCCCGGGCGCTGCTGGCCCCCGGCGCGTGGCTGCTGGCCGTGGCGGTCGGGGTCTGGGGAGCCGCCCTGGTCCTCGCGCTGCTGCGGCACGGCCTCTCCCTGGCGGTCCTGGCTCCCGAGGCCCTGCTCTCCTTCGGGCGCGTCGCCGGGCTGGCGCTGGTCGCCGGGCTCGCCCTGGGCGCCCTGGCCGCCGCGGCGGCCCGGGCGTCCCGCCGCGAGCCCCGGGCGCCGCGCCTGCCGGCTCCGGTGGCCGGCCTGGCCCTGCTCGGGCTGGTGGCCCTCGGCGTGCTGCACGTGCTGCCCGTGCGGCCGGGCCCCGAGGGTCGGCCCGACGTCCTGCTCGTGGTGGTGGACACCCTGCGCGCGGACTTCGTCGACGCCGAACGCACGCCCCACCTCCACGACCTGGGCGAGCGGGGCCTGCGCTTCGGCCGCGCCTACGCGAGCGCACCCTGGACGCTCCCGAGCTTCGGCTCGCTGCTCACCGGACGCCACGCCCGGGACCACGGCGCGGGCGTCGACCCCGAGGCCGAGCTCGGCGACGGGCGCCGACCGCTGCGCGCCGACGTCGAGACCCTCGCCGAGCGCTTCGCCTCCCACGGCTACCAGACCGCGAGCGCCACCACGAACCCCTGGCTCGGTCCCGGCAGCGGGATCGAGCGGGGCTTCGCGCGCTTCCGGAACCTGGTGCAGGACGACCTCGTGCTCCCCGGCACCTTCGCGTTCACCAGCCGGGCGCGCTTCGCGAGCGCGCGCACCCAGACCGAGCGCGCGCTGTGGCTGCTGCGCCTGCGGGACCCGCAGCGCCCGCTCTTCCTGATGCTCCACTACATGGATCCGCACCGGCCGCGGCGCCCCCCGCGGCGCCTGCTCGAGGAGGAGCGGCGCCTGCGTCCGGGCCGCGAGGCCGAGGTCGCCTACGGGGCGAGCGTGCGCGCCGTCGACCGGGAGCTGGGCCGCCTGCTGGCGGCCTTGAAGCAGCGGGGCCGCTACGCGCCGAGCGTGGTCGTCGTGACCTCGGACCACGGGGAGGGGCTCGAGGAGCACGGGCCGCGGGAGGGCCACGGCAAGAGCCTGTTCCCCGAGGTCGTGCGCATCCCGCTCGTGGTCAAGCCCGCGGGCGGAGTGCCACCGCGCCGCTGCGACGGGCTGGTCTCCCACGTCGACCTGGGCGCGACGCTGCTGAGCCTCGCGGGCCTCCCGGAAGGCCTCGGCGAGGGCCGCGCCCGCGTCACCGCCGAGGGCGCCTGCGCGGACGGCGCCGACGCCGTGTTCCACGCCATGCCGTCGCGGCCGCCCGCCCGGGACGGGCTCGTCTCGGGAGACCGGGCGGTGGTATGGGACCACCCGGACCGCTGGCAGCGCTACGACCTGGTGCGCGATCCCGGCTACCGCAGCCCCGAGGGCACCGAGCCCGAGCCGCGTCTCGTCGAGCACGTGCGCGCCCAGCGCGAGCTCGGTGGGCGGGCGGGGCCGGCGGGCCTGCGGGAGCTCGACCCGGAGCTCGTCGAGACCCTCGAGGCCCTGGGCTACCTCCAGTAGGAGCGGCTCAGGCCGCCTCCCCCCGCCAGTCCGCCAGGGTCTTCTCGATCTGTCGGCGGCACTCGAGCAGCAGGGCCTGGGGATCCTCGCCGGGCCGGCGCTCGATGGGGTCGCCGATGAACACGCGCACCCGCGTCCCGAAGGGCACCGGCAGCAGGTTGAAGCGCAGCAGGCGCCAGGACTCGTCGATCGCCACCGGCACCACGGGCAGCTCCGGCGCCGCACTCAGCAGTGCGAGGGCGCCCGCCGGCTTGAAGGGCCCGAGCTCCCCGCCCCGGGCGCGGGTGCCCTCGGGGTAGATCACCGCCGAGACGCCCCGGGCCTGCACCCGCTCCCCGAGCTCCCGGATGGTGCGGGTCGCCTGCTCGCGGTCCTTGCGGTCGATGATGGCGTTGCCGCCGCGGCGCAGGTTGTAGGAGATGCTCGGGATCCAGCTCGCGAGCTCGCGCTTCGAGACGTACTTGGGGAAGTTGCTGAACAGGAGCGCGCCCAGGATCGGGATGTCGAACATGCTCTGGTGGTTGGCGATCAGGAGGTAGCCGGTGCGCGGGCGCACGGCGGGGGAGCGCTGCACCGCGAGACGCGTCCCGCACAGCCGGAAGGCGGCGACGAGGGTGCTCTGGAGCGCGCCGGCCACGAGCTCCTGGGGACGCTGGCCGAACAGCCGGGCGATCCGCTGGAGCGGGTCGAACACGAGCAGGGTGAGGCCGAAGGCGAGCAGGAAGAGCGGCGTGAAGAGCCAGTCCACCAGGCGCGGCCGCGGGGCCCGCTGGGATCGTGTCTGCGTCGAGCCGGTCGTGGCGGCGTCCCCCCGAGCGCTGGGGAGAGTTTGACACAGGGCGGGGCCGCCACTCCAGTGCGCGGCGCGAAGCGGGGATCGGGTAGGCTCGGGGCGTGGAGGAGACCCGCGGACTCGGCCCGGACTCCCTCGTCGAGACCCGGGGCGGCGGCCGCTTCCGGGCCGAGCTCCGCCGTGCGTGGAACCTGTTCGGCCCCAACGGCGGCTACCTGACCACCATCGCGGCGCGAGCCGCGGCCGTCGACTGCGCGTTCCCCGTGCTGGTCACGAGCCACGTGAACTTCCTCTCGGCGGGACGCTTCGAGCCCGTGGACCTCGCCGTCGAGGTGCTGCGCAGCGGGCGCACCGCCGAGCTGCGCCGGGTCGTGATGAGCCAGGGCGAGCGCCGCCTGCTGGAGGCCACGCTGTGGTTCGCGAGCCCGGGCGACGGCCTCGAGCACGACGGGATCCCCATGCCCGACGTGCCTCCCTCCCACGGGGTGGACCCCATCGAGAAGGTCTTCCCGCCCGATCGCATCCACCCGTTCTGGAGGAACGTGGAGCGCCGCACCATCGACCCCATGGTCGACGCCGTGGAGGTCGAGCGGGAGCCGGTCTCGCGGGGCTGGTTCCGATTCCGGCCCGAGGCGAGCTTCGCCGACCCCGTGCTCGACGCGGGCCGCGCCCTCGTGCTCCTCGACACGCTCTCCTACCCCGCGGCCCGCATGCGCCATCCCCGCGACGAGCGCTTCATCGCCGTGAGCCTCGACTTCCACGCCGCGCTGCACCGGCCCCTCGCGAGCGAGTGGCTGCTCGTGGAGTGCCGCGCGCCACTGGCCGCGTCCGGGCGCCTGGCCTTCGCGAGCCGGATCTGGAGCGAGGACGGCACGCTGGCCGGAAGCGGCACGGGGACCCTGCTGTTCCGGCCCATGCCCCGAAGCGCGTAGGGGAGCCGCCTGGGTCGGCTTCCGCCGAAAAGCGAGCCCGAAGGGCTCGCTCAACCAGGCGGGCGGCAGCAGGACGAAGGAGGAGCGGCCCCGCCCGGGCGCGCTCGCGACCCCAGGGGAAGAATGACCACTCACAGGGGCGGCGCTGGGACCCCGCAGCGTGGCGCCCTACCTTGATGAGATCGCTGAGACGCGCGGCCGCGGATGCAGCCCGGGGCGTGGGATCGGCTCCCGGGAACCGTGTTCGACCGCTACCCCGACTACGAGCACGTCTTCGCCGCCACCCAGCTGGCTTTCGCGATGCTGGGCATGGGCGCGACCCTCACCTTCGAGGACTTCTCCCGGGTGGCCCAGCGGCCGGCCAGCATCGGGGCGGGGCTCTTCGTCCAGCTCGTCGCGGTTCCCCTGGTGGCCGCCGCGGTGGGGCTGCTGCTGCGCCTCGAGGCCGGGCTCGCCGTCGGGCTGATCCTGGTGGCGGCCGTGCCCGGCGGCACCATCTCCAACGTGGCGGTGTTCCTGGGCCGCGGCAACACCCCGCTCTCCATCACCCTCACCGCGCTCTCCACCCTCGGCTGCCTGGTGACGGCGCCCCTCATCCTGCGCCTGTTCTCCGCCGCCCACCTTCCGCCCGGCTTCGAGATGCCCGTGGCGAGGCTGCTCACCGAGATCGCGCTCTTCCTGCTGCTGCCCCTCGCGGCGGGCATGGCGGTGGGACGCGGGCTCCCGGACCACAAGGGACGCTTCACGCGCATCTGCATCGCGATCAGCCTGCTGGTGCTGCTGGGGATGGTGGTGGGCGGCGCCGGCAGCGGCCGCATCGACGCCGGCGCCTACGGCGGGCGGGCGGTGGTCGCCATCTTCGCCGTCGCCCTGGCCTTCCAGCGGGTGGCGATCTGGAGCGGCCGGCTGGCGGGCCTGCCCGACCAGGACCGGCTCACCGTCGCCATCGAGGCGACGATCCGGAACACCAACCTGGCGCTGCTGGTGAAGGCCTCGATGTTCCCGGCGGTGGCGGGCGTCGAGGACCCCGTCGGAGACCAGGTCTTCTTCGTCGCCCTCCTCTACGGGGGGGCCGCCCTGCCCGTCGCCATCCCGCCCCTGGTGCGCAATGCCCGCCGGGCACGCCCCGCGCCGGCGGCCGCCGGGGCCGCTTGAGCGGCCGGCGGAATTCGTCATCGTCTGTCCTCCGGACCGGAGGACCCCGTGAAGCCCGACGAGACCATCCTCTTCAGCGGCGCCGCCCAGGGCGCCGAGGCGGAGTTCGGCGCCGCCGCCGAGCGCCACGGCATCGAGGAGGTGAACTTCACCTTCGAGGGCCACCGCGACGCCCGCCAGCGCGGCATCCGGGTGCTGACCCGGGAGGAGCTGCGCCACGGCGACGTGAGCCTCGCCTACGTGAGCAAGCTCATGAACCGCAAGTACCCGGACACGACGCTGTTCAAGAAGGTGCTCCAGAGCATCTGGCACCAGGTCAACCAGGGCCAGGAGATCTACGTGGTCGGCTGGATCCTGGAGGACCAGACGGTGAAGGGCGGCACGGGCTGGGGCGCCGAGTTCGCGAAGCTGTGCAACAAGCCGCTCTACGTCTTCGACCAGGAGCGCGACGGCTGGTTCCACTGGACCGGCGAGACCTGGGAGCCCGACCCGGGCCCCACCGTCACGCATCCCCACTTCGCGGGCACGGGCACCCGCTTCCTCGAGGAGAACGGCCGCCGCGCCATCGAGGAGCTGTTCGCCCGCTCCTTCGCCTAGGGGGGCCGACCCGGAACCGGTCGGCTCCAGCGCGAGGCGAGCCCGAAGGGCTCGCTTCGCTTCGGAGCGCCGCTCTCCACCCCGACCTTGCCGATCCGGTACCTTCCGCGGCCCGGGGGGCCGGGAGGAGGACGGGAGAGAGCCCGTGGCCGACAACACCCAGATCCTGCTCCGCGAGCGTCCGAAGGGGAAGCTCGAGGAGTCCCACTTCGAGCTGCGCCAGGCCCCGATGCCGGTGCCCTCGGATGGCCAGCTCCTCCTGCGCACGATCCTGCTCTCCCAGGACGCCGCGAACCGGGCCTGGATGCAGGGCGCCACCTACAAGTCGGCCGTCGAGGAGGGCGACGTCATGCACGGCTACGCGCTGTCCGAGGTGGTGGAGTCCCGGGCCCCGGACTACTCGCCCGGCGACCTGGTGTTCGCGGAGTCGGGCTGGCAGGAGTACGCCGCCCTGGACGCGCGGGCCGTGGGACGCGCGCCGGACCACCGCCCGCTCACCCACCTGATCTCGGTGCTCGGCGTGGCGGGCAAGACGGCCTACCACGGCCTGCTCGACGTCTCGGGCATCGAGGCCGGCGAGACCCTGCTGGTGTCGGCGGCGGCGGGGTCCGTGGGCTCCCTGGTGGGCCAGATCGGCAAGCTCAAGGGCGCCCGGGTGGTGGGCGTGGCCGGCGGCCCGGAGAAGTGCGGCTGGGTGGTGGACACCCTCGGCTTCGACGCCTGCATCGATTACAAGGGCGAGGACGTCTCCGCCGCGATCGCCGAGCACTGCCCCAGGGGCGTGGACGTCTACTTCGACAACGTCGGCGGCGCGGTGCTCCAGGCCGCGCTGTTCGCCATGAACGACCACGGGCGCATCTCCTGCTGCGGCGCCGTCTCGATGTACGACGGCGGACCGCTGACCGGCCCCGTGGGCGTCCCGGGGCTGATCGTCATCAAGCGGCTGCGCCTGGAGGGCTTCATCGTCTCCGACTTCGCGGATCGCGACGCCGAGGCCGAGCGCGACCTCGCCGCCTGGGCGGCCGACGGCCGCCTGGTGGTGGTGGAGGACGTGATCGAGGGCCTCGAGAACGCACCGCGGGGCCTGATCGGCCTGCTGGCGGGAGAGAACCGCGGCAAGCGCATGATCCGCGTCGCGCCGGATCCGCGCTAGCCGGGCGAGCCGTCCCGGGTCGGCCCCCAGGCCGTCGCGCGCTCCGCCTCGGCATCGCCGCCGTCGCGGAGCGCCTTCCGCGGGGGGCCCGGGCACAGGATCGCGTCGTACCAGAACGGGCCGACCAGGCCGATGAGCGCACCGGTCATCGGCATGGGGAGCGGCGGCACGATCGCCTCCCGGCCCTCTCGAAGCGCTCGAGGCTCTCGGGCTGGGCGATCACGCGCTCGCGCAGGGACGCGTCCTCCATGAGGGTGTGGAACAGCCTCGGCTCGATCGAGAGGGTCGCCAGGCTCGCGAGGGCGCGCATGGTGAGCGCGAAGGCCAGAGCGGGGTGGACGCAGGGCATGGAGCGGTCCTCCCCGAGAGGGCCGCATTCCTCCACGGCACGCCCGCGGGCAGCAACGCCGTCTCCGGCTTGTGAACTGCTTCACACCGCCGGCGCGCTCCGGGCTCGTAGAATCGGGCTGGCGCTTCCGGGACGTCCCGCTCCCGGGAGCCAGGCGGGAGGTTCGAGCCATGCCGCAGGACCATCGCTCTCCGGTCGACCGCGCCATCGCCCAGCTCGAGGGAGGGGAGACCCCGGCGAGCCCCGCCGATCTCGCGAGGCTCGGCGACGAGCTCAAGCGCGCCCGCGCGTTCCCCTACGCGCAGAGGATCTTCGCGCTGGCCCGGGAGCGCCTCGGCGCCGGCGACGACCCGGCCCTGGCGACCCGGCTCCGGCAGCAGCACGCGCTGTGCACCTACAAGAACCCCGAGGTGATCAGCGAGGAGGGCCTGCGGGAGGCGATCTGCATCCTCGACGACCCGGGTGACGCCCTCACCACCACGAGCGATCCCGAGACCCTGGGGATCGCCGGCGCGATCCACAAGCGCCTGTGGGAGATCGACGGCCGCGAGCGCCATCTCGAGCAGTCGCTCGACTTCTACCGGCGCGCCTGGCAGCAGGGCCCCGAGGTCGACGACGGCTACACCGGGATCAACGCCGCCTTCGTCCACGACCTGCTCGCCGAGACCGAGGAGGGCGACTCCGGGCCCGGCGACGCCGCGGGGCACCGCGAGAAGGCGCAGCGCATCCGGGAGAGGATCCGCGACCACCTCGAGCAGAAGCTCCAGGACCCGGCCGCGAAGGATTACTGGTCGACCGCGACCCTGGCCGAGGCCCACCTGGGGCTGGGCGACTACGCCAGGGCCGGAAGCTGGCTCGCCGAGGCCGCGCGCTGCGACCCCGAGGAGTGGATGGTGGAGACCACCGCCCGCCAGCTGGCCTCGATCCTGAGGATCCGCGGGGCGGAGGCCGACGCCCGTGCCAAGGACGCCCTCCAGAAGCTCATCGGCGGCGACCCCGAGGCCCTCACCACGGCCTTCGCGGGAAAGCTCGGCCTGGCCCTCTCCGGTGGAGGCTTCCGGGCCTCCCTGTTCCACATCGGCGTGCTGGCGAAGCTCGCGGAGCTCGACCTGCTGCGTCACGTCGAGGTCCTGTCCTGCGTGTCGGGGGGCTCCATCCTCGGCGCGCACTACTACCTGGTGCTGCGGCGGGAGCTCGAGCGCCGCCCCGACGGCAAGATCGACTACGTGGAGATCGTCCGGGAGGTGGCGCGCGACTTCGTCGCCGCCGTCGCGAGCGACGTCCGGAACAGCGTGATCAAGAGCCCGACCGCCGTGGTGAAGCTGCTGGCGAAGCCCGGCTACACCCGCAGCGTGCGCATCGCGGAGCTCTACGAGGAGCGCATCTACGGACCCGTGCTGGGGCGCGAGGGCCCGATCCCGCTGCGCGATCTGCGCGTCTCGCCCCACGGCCACGGCGGGGCCTTCCACCCGCGACGGGACAACTGGCGACGCCACGGAAAGGTCCCGGTGCTCGTGCTCAACGCCACGACGCTCAACACGGGACACACCTGGCAGTACACCTCGACCTTCATGGGAGAGCCGACGGCCCACATCGACGAGTCCATCGACCGCAACGAGCGGCTGCGCCGCATGTACTACGACGAGGCGCCGGCTCCCCACTCGTCCGCCTCCCTGGGCGGCGCGGTGGCGGCCTCCGCCTGCGTGCCCGGGATCTTCCGTCCGCTGGTCCTGAAGGGCCTGTATCCGGGCAAGACCGTGCGGCTGGTGGACGGCGGCGTGCGGGACAACCAGGGCGTCCTGACCCTGCTCGAGCAGGACTGCAACGCGATGATCGTGAGCGACGCGAGCGGCCAGATGGACAGCCAGGACGACCCCAAGTGGGCGGCCCTGGGGGTCTCGCTGCGCTCGAACAGCATCCTGCAGTCGACGATCCGCTCGATCCTGTACCGGGAGCTCAGCGCACGCCAGCGCTCCTCCCGGCTTCGGGAGCTGAGCTTCCTCCACCTGAAGCGCGACCTCGACGCCGGGACCGTGGACTGGAAGCAGCCGGGCGCTGCCTCCACGCCCACCGCCGCTCCGAAGTCCACCCCCTACGGGGTCCCCGAGCCCGTGCAGGCCGCCCTGGCCGCGATCCGGACGGACCTCGACGCCTTCTCCGAGACCGAGGCCCAGGCGCTGATACTGAGCGGCTACCTCCAGGCGGGGAAGTACGTGCCCCAGGAGATCCGCTCCCTGCCGGCTCGGCAGGCGGCGGGGGCGAGCTGGCCCTTCCTGGCGCTCCGGTCGCAGCTGACGAGCCCGGACCTGCTGCGGGAGCTCCGCCTCGGCAGCCGCCGCTTCTTCCGGGGCCCCCGGCGGCTGCTCGGAAAGGTGCGCGACTGGCTCTCCTGAGGCGGCACCCGCGCGCCGGGTGAAGCGCCAGCTCGACAGTGTCGTCCGCGTGCTGCAGCGTGTGGGGGCCCAGGGGGCGGCTCGCTCGCCCAGGGGCCTGGCAGGCTCCTTGCAGGGGCTGCCGACGTCGCCGCGCGCCCAGGAGACCCGCCTTGGACGTGTACTACGAGCCGAGCGATCCCGACTTCCAGCACGACCCCTACCCCGTGTACGCGCGCATGCGCGAGGCCGGCCCGGTCCACTTCAAGCTGTTCGAGCGCCTCGACGGGGTCGAGGTCCCGATCTGGATCCTGCCCCGCTGGCAGGACTGCATCGACGTGCTGCGGGACCCGCGCTTCTCGGCGCGCAAGAACCTGCTCGAGATGTTCTCGGCGCTTCGGGAGCAGGGAGGCGGCGACCATCCGCTGGTGCGCGCCTACGAGGGCATCATGCTCTTCCGCGACCCGCCGGAGCACACCCGGCTGCGCGGACTGGTCAACAAGGCCTTCACCCCGCGACGCGTGCAGCACCTGCGCCCGCGGATCGAGGCGCTGGTGGACGAGATCCTCGACGCCCACGCCGGTGAGGGCGGCTTCGACGTGGTGCGCGACCTCGCGGTTCCGCTCCCCATCATCGTGATCGCCGAGCTGCTGGGCGTCGCCGTGGAGGACCGGGAGCGCCTGAAGGTGTGGTCCGACCACGCCGCGATGCTGCTCGACGGCACGCTCCGCGACGAGCACCTGGCGGTGGCGGTGCCGAGCTTCCTGGAGCTGGTCCAGTACCTGAAGGGCGTCATCGAGGCACGCCGCAAGGAGCCCCAGGAGGACCTCGTCAGCGCGCTGGTGGCGGCCCAGGAGGCCGACGACGCCCTCGACGACTGGGAGGTGCTGGGCACCTGCGCGCTGATCCTGGGCGCGGGCCACGAGACCACCACCAACCTGATCGGCAACGGCATGGCGGCCCTGCTGCGGGACCGCGCGGCCTTCGAGCGCCTCGGCCGGGAGCCCGCCCTGCTGCCCACCGCGGTGGACGAGCTGCTGCGCTTCGACAGCCCCGTGCAGGTGACCTCGCGGGTCCCCCTCGAGGACGTCGAGATCCACGGCACCCGGATCCCGAAGGGAGACGAGGTCAACACCCTGCTGGGCTCGGCGAACCGCGACGCCGGGCAGTTCCCCGACCCGGACCGGCTGGTGCTCGACCGGCGCGACAACCGCCACCTCTCCTTCGGCCACGGCGCACACTTCTGCCTGGGCGCCGGGCTGGCCCGGCTCGAGGGCGAGATCGCCATCGGCGCCCTGGCGCGGCGCTTCCCGGAGATGGCCCTGGCCGGCGACGCCCCGCCGCGGCGCCCGGGCTTCGTGCTGCGGGGCTACTCGAGCCTGCCGGTGAGCCTCGGCTGAGCGTCAGGCGTGGGCGGGCCGCTGGGCGTGGGCGCGCTCCAGGGCCAGCTTGTTCTGGTAGCCGGACTGGATCACGTCCACGATCACCAGCACGGCGATCGCGAAGTAGAAGGTCGTCTTCGCCATGGGCTCGACCTCGTAGCCGAGGAGCTCGAGATGCGCCTCGTGGCCGCCCTCGCCGAGCAGCACCACCCCCACGATGAGCAGGATGAAGAGGCCCAGCACCTCGTACTTGCGGTTGCGCTCGATGAAGGTCGAGACGCGGTCGGCCAGCACCAGCATCAGCACCCCGGAGGTCACGATGGCGGTGGCGAGCACGGGGAAGACCTGGGTGATGGCCAGGGCGGACAGGATCGAGTCGAAGGAGAAGATCAGGTTCATCAGCACGATCATGGCGATGACCCGCACCGCCGGCTTGGCGGTGCGCTCCCGGCCCTCGTCGAGGTGTTCGATGGAGAGCAGGTGCGAGATCTCCTTCACCGCCGTCCACATCAGGAAGGCGCCGCCCAGCAGGAAGATCACCGTGGCGAGGTTGAAGGAGCCCTCCACCCAGCCCGTCCAGTGGATCGAGAACAGCGGCTCGGTGAAGCTCGTCAGCAGGCGCATGATCCCGAACAGCAGAACGATGCGCAGCGCGAGGGCGATCAGGATGCCCCAGCGCCGCACCCGAGCCTGGGACGCGGCCGGCGCGCGCTGGGATTCGATGGAGATGTAGAGCAGGTTGTCGAAGCCCAGGACGGCCTGCAGGAAGATCAGGACGCCGAGGTTCGCGAGGTTCTCGAAGCTGGCCAGGTCCACGGGCGGATCCCCTCCTTCCGGTGCTCGGGAGGCCGGGACTCTAGCGACTGTTCCCTCCCGGGAGAGGGGCTCGCGGGGTCAGGCGGTCGCGGTCGCGTGGGCGCGCCCGCGGCTGCGCCGCGCGACGTCGCGCTGGAACTCGAGGGCCTCGTCGAGCCGCGCCAGCAGCCGCCGGTAGAGCCGGAAGCGCAGGCCTTCGAGCAGCGTGTAGCCGAGCAGCGCGAAGATGCTCGAGCCCAGCGCCATGGCCAGGGCCCCGAGCTCCAGGGACTCGCTCGCGATGCGCATGGACACGAACAGCACCATCAGCCCGCCGGTGGTCCCGATGAAGCCGATGGGCGGCAGGATGTTGGCGCACATCGAGAGCGGACGGGCGTAGTGGGCGTCGTAGTCGTTCGCGACGCACTGCCGCGAGGCGTCCACCAGGAAGTCCATGGGGTGGCGCCGCTCGTTCTCGCGCGCGGCCCGGCGCAGCACCTGGAGCATCTGCAGCGTCACCGCGGCGCTGCGGCTCGCGCCCTGGCTCAGGCGCTGCTCGATCTCCCCGGGCGGCACGCGGCGCGTCACCAGCAGGGCGCGCAGCCCGATGCCGAGGCCCCGCCAGAGGGGAACGCACACCGCCAGCAGCGACACCGCGGTGAGCAGGAACGTGAGCGTGAGGTCCTCGGAGGCCATGCCTAGCCCCTCCACTTGCGATGGGTCAGGTACTCGAGCGCCTCGGCGAGGGGCTTCTGCTCGCCGATCGGATACTCCACCAGCATGTCCTCGCGGCCCGCGTAGCGTCGGCGGATCTCGTTCACCGTGTCCTGCATGCGGCCCGGAGCGCGCATCTTGAGCAGGACCTCGGCCTGCACGAGCCGCAGGGTCGCATCGAGACCGAGCAGCTCGGGGTGCTCGCTCTGCCAGTCGCCCTCGAGCAGGGGCGCCACGTGGGTGCCCATGTACGCGTCGAGGAACTGCCCGAACAGGATCGCGCCGCTCCGGTCGCGCCGGTAGCGGAGGGAGTCGAGGGTGGCGATGAAGTGCACCATGTCGTGGTGGGCGCGCTCCATCTCCTGGCGGCGGTGGGCCAGGGAGTCGCCGCCCAGGGGGCTGGTCTCCTCGACGGAGAAGCTCCGCTCGAGCATCACGTCCATGGGCTCGAGCCGCGGGCCGCCGAAGCAGCCCAGGCCGACGGCGAGGAGCGCGACGCCCGCGAGCGCGCCTCCGCGTCGGGTGCCTGTCGGAGTCCGTCGGATCATCGCTCCTCTCCCTGGGGCTCGCTGCGATCCTCGTAGAACATGCGTCGCAGCAGGGTGTGGACCGGGTGGTCGCGCCGGGCGCGCAGCTCGGCGGCCAGCCCGTCGGTGCGCAGGGTCGCCTTGTAGAGGGGCAGCGCCCGGGTGCGGGCCTCGATCTGCTTCTCGACCCGGTCGAGGTGGGCGCTGGTCTCCTCCAGCTCGCGATGCAGGCCGGCGAGCTCGGCGGCGTCCAGCGGGCCGGCTCCGTTCATGGCCGGTGCCGGTGCGTCGGGGTCCAGGGAGGCGGGCACGGCGGCGCCGCGGCTCCCCCCGATGCGGTGCCTCAGGTCGGCGAGCCGCGTGGCCAGCCCGTCGCGCTCGCTGCGCAGCGCCACCACGCTCGCCTCGAGCTCCTCCACGCCCGTCTCCTCGGCGAAGCCGAGGTAGACGAGGGCCAGGCTCTCGGAGAAGGCGCGGCGCAGGGTGGCGACGCGCTCGGCCTCGGGCTCCCGGTTCTCGATCCAGCGATCCAGGGCCCGGGAGCGCGACACCGCCTCGGCGGCGGGCTGCACCAGCCCCATGTAGCGGCTCTCGCGTCCCTGGCGCTCGAGCGCGGCGGTGAGCGAGGACCACACCCGCCGGTCGAAGGGGAACAGGCGGATCGCCCCGTGGTAGCGGCGGATGGCGAGGTCGATCTCCTCGGGCGCGGGATGGATCGCGTAGAGCAGGAAGGCGTCGCCGGTCCCCCGCGCGGCCTCGTGGGCCGCGAAGTAGGCCGACTCGGGGACGCCGCCCTTGCCGTCCTCGGTCGCGTACTCGAGGAAGAAGCCGAGGTAGCGGCTGAACAGCCGGGCGGCGTTGCGGGCGTGCTCGTCGGCGCGGTGGGGCTGCTCGGTGCTGCGGGTCAGGTAGTAGTCGGCGACGTTGAGGTGCGCCTCCTGGATCTCCTCCCACAGCCCGTGCATGGCGTCCACGTAGGACTGGCGCCCGGTCTTGGCGTAGCCGAGGGACGCCCAGCCACCGCGGGCACGGTGCAGCGTGGCGTACACCTCGATCGCCTCCTCGAGACTGAAGGGGGTCTCCACCTCGGGGTCCACGCCGAGGCGCTGCTTGGCCGCGTACACCTCGCCGATCTGCCGCAGCACGCGGGTGTAGACCGCGCAGCGCCCCTGCTCGGTGTCGGCGCGGTCGAGGGCCGCCTGGTAGGCGCCGGTGGCGACGCGGATCGCCTCGAGGGTGTTCTCGCTCAGCCCCTCGGTGGCGAGCAGCGCCCGGGCCTCGTCGTGGTACTTGCTGGCCTCGAACAGGGTCAGGGTGAAGGTGAGGCTCCCGGCGTCGGACTCGGCCCCGTCGAGCCGCTGCACGATCCGCTCGAGGTAGTCGCGCGACGACGCCGCCAGCGGGATCACCTCGGGGTGCGCACCCACGCGGCCGTCGTAGAGGAGCCGCACGATGGCGCCGAGGGGGTCGAGGCCGCGGGTCATCCCCATCTGCTGGCTGCGCAGCAGGACCATTCGCGACACGTTCTCGTAGATGAACGGGAGCGCCGAGGCGAAGCCCGAGTTGGGCGCCTCGCTGAGCGACAGGGTCTGGAGCGTCTCGTAGGGCGACTCCAGCGGCACCACCACGGCCAGCCACAGCTCGAGGAGCTCGCCCACGAAGTCGTGGTGGCGTCCCTTCTCGAGGGCGCGGTGGGCGAGGATGTAGTGGTACCAGTAGCGGTTCTCGTGCCGGCCGAGCCGGTCCCGCAGCTCGCGGATCGCGTCCACGCTGCGCTCCAGGGACTCGGGCTCCGCCCGGGCCAGGTAGTCGAGCAGGTACGCGACGGCCTTGCGCCGGGCGCGCGCCTCGTCGATGGGCCCGTCCGAGGCCGGCCGGGCCTCGAACTCCTCGGTGATGTAGCGCTCGAGCTGGATCCCGGCCTCGCGCCCGTAGCCCTCCAGGCGCACGCGCAGGGCCTCGGGCTCGGCGGAGGAGTACACGTAGGCGTAGTCGAGGTAGCCGGCCCAGCGGTCGTCGCCCTCGGCCCTTGCGGCGCCGGCCAGCACCAGCGCCACGCCGAGCGCCAGCATCGATCGAAGTCGTCTCATCCCTGTCCCGAGCCTCCGGAGCCCGAGGATCGCCGGGCGCGCAGGCACTCGAGGGCGAGCCGCAGCTCGATGCAGCGGTCCGTCGCCCTGCGGGACGGCGCCCGCTCGATCCTCATCAGAAAGGCATTGAGGTTCTTGGTCTCGACGAAGCGGTAGCGGCCCGCCTCGCTCACGCACTGGCGGGCTCCGCCCACGGCCGCCACCACCTCGAGCTTGAGCGCATCCTCCTCCCGGTCCGACACGCAGGCCGCCAGGGCACTGAGCGGGACCGCGGCCAGGCGCTCGGGCTCGGGGCCGCGGCGCGCGGCCCGGGACGGATCCGGCGTGCTGCGCGCGACCCGCGGCGCCGGGCTCGCGGTCTTCGCCGGCGTCGTCACGGCGGCGGCGGGAGCGGTCAGCGTCGGCCGGCGCACGCCGCCGGATCGCGATGCCGTGCGCGTCGGCTGGGGCCGGGGCGGAGCGGCGCGCCGGGCCGGAGCGGCGCGGCCCGCCGGCGGGGCGGCCGGCGCCGGCGCGGCGGGGGGTGCGGCCAGGTCGAAGCGCGGCGCGGCCACCGGTGTGGCGCCCCGCGGAGCCGGTGCGGAGCGGCTGCGCGTCGGCGAGGACGCGCGCGGGGCCGGGCTCGGCCGGGCGGACGGGGCCGGCGCGAGAGGCTCCATGCGGAAGCGCGGCGCGGGGGCGCGGGGCGCGTCCGGACGCGGGGCCGGCAGCGCGCGCGCGAGCCGCTGGGGCTCGGGCCGCCCCTCGGCGAGCTCGGCGGCCCCGGCGGGCGGGGCGACGGGAGCGATGCGCAGCGGCTCGGGGCGCGGGCGGGCACGGGGCGCCACGGGCTCGGGGCGCGGACGCGCGACGCGAGGCCGGGGCTTCGGCGCCGCCTCGGCGACCACGGCCTCGGCGACGGGCTCGACCCGGGGACGCGGGCGCACGGTCGGCGCCGCGACCGGATCGGGCGCGACTTCGGCGACGGGCTCCGGCGCGGGCGGCGCGAGGGGCTCGGGAACGGGCTCCGCCGGCGGCTCCGGGATCGCCTCGGGGAGCGGCAGCGGCAGCTCGAGCCGCACCATCTCGACGCGCCCGTCGTCCACGTCGGGGCGCAGCCAGGCGGCGAGCAGCGCGAACACGAGCATGGCCCCCATGGCCACGCCGGGTGCCACCTCGCCCGCGGCGCGCAGCGCGCCGCCGGCGCCGTGACGACGCAGCTCGGCCAGGGCTTCGCGCAGCGTGAGGGGCCGGCGCGCGCGCAGGGGCGGCGGGGTCGGCGCGAGCTCGAGCCCCGCGACGCCGTAGCCGTACTGGTTGCGGATCCGCCAGTCGCTCATTGCCAGGCGAACACCGGCGCCACCGTCGCGCGGCGACGCCTCGGCCAGAGCTCCTCGAGGGCGCTCGCCGCGAGGAGCAGGTCCTGGCTGTGGGACTCGGCGTGGGGCGCCAGGAGCGGCTTGTCCGCTCCGGCCTGCTGGAGGTCCGCGAGGCGCGCGCGCAGGGCCGCGGGCGCGAGCCGCGCCTCGCCGCCGGCCGCGGGATCCAGGGCGGCGGGGTCGACCAGCTCGAAGGGCGCGTCCTCGCTGCCGCCGGGGTGCACGCGCAGCTGCCAGCGCTCGGCCACGCGCGTGGGCAGCTCCGTGGTCGCCGCCTCGGAGACGCGGGGCACCACGATCTCGCCCAGCTCGACGGAGATGTCCTGGCCGTCGCCGCCGATCTGCGTCATTGCGATGAGCAGCAGGAACGCGAGGTCGACGAAGGAGAACAGCCAGGCGGGGGGTTGCTCGCTGCCTGCCATCGCGACCCCGTAGCGGGTGGTCGCCGGGATTTGGAAGTGAGTGGCGTCACGAAGCAGCGCGACCTTCCGTGCGATACGACACCGCGTTCAGCAGCGGACGCGCAACGGGGGTGCGTGCGTGTCGCGACGGTGACGCGAGCAGAACCCACGGGAGGCAACCCCCATGCGTCGGCAGCGCAGAATCCATCTGGCCCCGGTCTCGATCCTCGCGGGGGCCCTGGCCGCCAGCTCCGCACCGGCGGCGGACCTCTACTTCTCGGGCGACCTGGTGATGTCGGGCGTGAACGCCGACGCGTCGGGGAGCACCACCTTCTTCTCGATCAGCGGTAGCGACGAGGACTCCTCGCCGGGCTACGGTGGCGCTCTCGGGCTCGGCTTCGCGCTGCCCGAGGTGCTCCCGAGCGTGGGCTCCCTCGAGACCCCCGAGGTGACCCTGCGCTTCGAGGTGGAGGGCGTGCTCGGCCGCGACTGGGAGCTGCGCACGGACGGCGGCACCGGCTTCTTCACCGACGCCAATGCCTGGAGCGTGATGACCAACGCCTGGCTCGACGTGCCGGTCCAGAAGCCCCTCTCCTACTTCTTCGGTCGCATGCCCATCCTCGACCCGCTCTCGATCTACGGCGGGGGCGGGATCGGGCTCGCCGGCGTGGAGGTCGACACCACGGACAACGTCTCCGAGGGCTCCACCTCGGAGAACCGCTTCGCCTGGCAGGCGGGCGCCGGCGTCTCCTACGAGTTCTCGGAGTGGGCCACCCTCAGCACGGGCTGGCGCTACCTCTCCCTGGGCGAGGTGGAGACGGACCTGCGCTTCATCGGCGGCGGCGGGGCCCTCGGCTCCCACGACCTCGACCTCTCCGCCCACGAGATCGTGAGCACCCTGCGCTTCGACTTCCACTCGCGTCCCATCCAGGAGATGTCCCCGCGCCGCTGGTCCCTGCCGCGGCCCTCCCTGCCCCGCTGGAAGTGGCCCTGGAGGCGCTCCCAGGGCCCCTGAGCGGCCCCTCGCGGGGACTCAAGTCCACGCGAATCCGGTACGATACGTGGAAACATGCGTATCGCGGAGCGCGCCCTCACGGCCGGGCTGCTCTGGCTCGCCGCGGCGATCCTGCCCGCGGCGGCGCAGGAGGCTCCTTCCTCCTCGCCTGCCACCGCGCTCCCCGCCCTGCGCCTGCTCGCCGTGGAGGTCGAGGGCGACCGCGTCCACCTGCGCGCCGATGGCGCGCTGCCGGAGCCCGCGGTGCAGCGCCTCGCGCGACCCGAGCGGCTCGTGATCGACCTGCCCGGGATCGTGTCCCGGGTGGAGCCCCGCCTCGCCGTGGGAGGCCCGCGCATCGCCCGGGTGCGCGTGGGGCAGCACGCGCGCTTCACCCGCGTCGTGCTCGACGCCGGTCGCCAGCCGGAGGCCTTCGCGACCCACCGGCTGCGCTTCGCCGAGCGCGGCCTCCTCGTCCTGCTGGGCGACCCGGCGGGCCCGGCGGCCGTGGGAGCGGGCCCCACGGAGCCCTCGGAGGCGCCGCAGCCCGCGCCGGGCGCCGGCGCCGCGGAGCCCGTGGAGGTCTACGGCGTCGAGCTCGAGCGCCGCGGTCGGACCGAGCGCCTGCTGGTCTTCGCCGAGAAGGCGCTCGAGCCGCGCCTCGAGGAGCTCGACGCCGACACGGTGCTGCTCGTCCTCCCTGGAGCGGTGCTGGATCGCACGGCACCCGGCCGGGTGCGCCCCGAGGTCGGCAAGGCCGTGACCCGCGTCGACGTCTTCGAGCCCGCCGACAGCGCGGGCCCCGAGGTGCGGCTGATGATCCGCCGCGCGCGTGGGCTCGAGCCGAGCCTCTCCCAGCGCGGCGCGATCCTCGCCCTCGAGTTCGCGCGGCCCGACGGGGGCGGCGTGACCCTCGACTTCCGCGACGCCGAGCTCGCCGAGATCGTCCGCGAGATCGGCGCCGCCACGGGGGTGAGCTTCCTGTTCGACGAGCGCCTGCGCGGGCGCATCTCCATTGCGGTGGGCGAGGAGCTCTCCCGCGAGGCGGCCCTCGAGGTTCTCGATGCCGCGCTGCTGGTGAAGGGCTTCGCCGCCGTTCCCACGCCCGGCGGGCCCCGGCGTATCCTGCCCGTCGCCAACACGGCGAGCAGCGCGCCCTGGATCGCCGGCGAGGCCGGCGACGGCGAGGCTCCGGTCACCACCCTGGTCACCCTCGACGCGGCCCCGGCGGAGCGGGTGGCGGCGGTGATCCAGCCGCCGCCGGGCGGCGGGGGCGTCGCCATCGCCCACCCGGCCACCAACGCGGTGATCCTCGCCGGCAGCGAGGCCGCGGTCTCGCGCTGGATGGGCCTCGCCCGCTCCCTCGACGCGGCCGCGGGCCGGGTGCTGCGGGTGGTCCGCCTGCGCCACGCGTCGGCGCCGAAGCTCGCGCCCATGCTCGCCGAGCTCGCCGAGGCCGAGGCCGGCCTGCGCGAGGCCCACCTCGAGATCTGGGCCGACGAGCGCACCAACTCGCTGATGCTGAGCGGAACCCGGGAGCGCCTGGAGGAGGTGCGGGGCTGGATCGCCCACCTCGACGAGCCCGCCCAGGGCGGCGGGCGCTACCAGGTGATCCGGATCCGCCACGCCGACCCGGAGAGCATCGCCGAGATCCCCCGCGCGCTGGCCGCGGCGGACGTCGCCGGCGGCGGGGCCACGAGCCTCGCCGGCCGCTCCTTCCAGCTCGCCGTGGATGCGCCGACCCGCTCCCTCATCGTGGGCGGCGACGCCGAGACCCGCGCCCTGGTGGCCGACGTGGTGAGGGCCGTGGATCGGCCCCCGCCCCAGATCGAGGTCGAGGTCGGCGTCATGGAGGTCTCCCTCAGCGATCGTTTGCAGCTCGGCTTCGACTTCCTGATCCCCGTCACGAGCCCGTCCGTGGACGGCGATACCTTCGGCGCCATCGTCTCGAACCCCACGGGCGGGGGCCTGCTCGACGCCGCCTCGGGCACGGACTTCATCACGCGGATCGGCCGCACGCCGCTCGTGATCCCGATCATCGACGACATGGGAAACATGATCGACCTGCTGATCCCGCGGGAGACCTTCGTGATCAACGCCGAGGGACGGCGCGTCGAGAACGAGGTGCTGGCCCGGCCGCGGCTGCTGGCCACGGCGGGCGAGGAGCAGCGCATCTTCTCCGGGGACAACATCCCCATCCCCCAGTCCCAGCCCGCCGGCCAGACCGACACCCTGGGCCTCCAGGTGACGGCCCAGCAGGTCGAGCGCCAGGACGTGGGCGTGGATCTGCGGGTGACGCCCAGCGTCGGCGAGCAGGGTGGCGTCCGCCTCGAGCTCGCCCTCGACCTGACGTCCGTGGGGCCGTCGCTGGCCGGTGACGTGGAGGTGGTCGGCCCGAGCCTGCTGGAGCGCCGCCTCGAGACGGTCGTGACCCTGGAGGACGGGCAGGTGCTCGTCCTCGGCGCCCTCCAGGAGCCCGAGCTCGAGGAGACGGTGAGCGCGGCGCCCTACCTCTCGAAGGTTCCCTTCCTGGGCGGGCTGTTCCGCACCGTGCGGAAGGAGAAGACCACCCGCACCCTGGTGATCACCGCCCAGGCCTCGATCCACCGCAGCCCGGAGAGCCTCACGGCCGCGTCGATCCGGGGACGCCTCGACTTCGAGCGCAGCCTGGCCGGCGTGACCGGCGGCGCGAGCGACGCCTTCGCGGTGCTGGTGACCTCCACGACCTCCCGGCAGGACGCGGAGCGCATCGCCTCGGAGCTGGCCGCCGACGGCGACACCGAGGCCCGCGTGGTGGCCTGGAGCTGGTACGACGTGGAGCGCTTCGACGTCTACGCGACGGGCTTCGAGAGCCTGTCCGAGGCCGCCGCCGCCTCCAACCGGCTCCGGTCCCGCGGCTGGCGACCCCGGGTCGTCGCCCTCGCGGAGCCGCCGGAGGCCGACTAGCGGAGCCCGCCCGGCGGGCTCGCCGAGCGGCGAAGGCCGACCCATCCCCGGTCGGCCTGCTAGGCGGCGGCCGCCGGGGCCGCCGGACCGAGGCTTCCGCTCAGCTCCCCCGCCGGCCCCACGCGCAGGGTCGGCAGCCCGAGCTCGTCGAGCCAGGCGGGCCCGGCCTCCACGCCCTTCAGCATCGCGATGGTGGAGAGCGTGCCCGCGACCAGGCAGTGGCTCGCCACCACGCTCACGCTCGCCAGGCCCTCCACGGGCCAGCCCGTGCGCGGGTCGAGGATGTGGCCGTAGCGGCGCCCGTCCACCACCATGCAGCGCTCCGCGTCGCCGCTGCTCGCGATGGCGCCGGCCGTGAGCCCGATGCAGGCGAGCACGCCGCCGCGGCTCCTCGGGTCCGCCACGCCGACGCGCCAGGGCGTGCCGTCGGGATGGGGGCCCACGAGGGCGAGGTCGCCGCCCAGGTTCACCAGGCCGTGGCCCACGCCCCGGCGCCGACACAGCTCCGCGGCGCGGTCCGCCGCGTACTCCTTCACGTAGCCGCCGAAGTCGATCTCCATGCCCGGCCGGGGCAGCGCGATGCGGGGCCGCCGCCAGTGCACGCGGTCCCAGCCCACGTCCGCCAGCACCGCCTCGACCTCCTCGGCGCTGGGTACCCGGCCGCTCGCCAGCTTCCAGACCCGGCGCAGCACGCCCGAGGTGACGTCGAAGAGGCCGTCGCTCTGGCGCCAGCTCTGGTCCGCGTAGTCGAGCAGCCCCGCCGTCTCCTCGTCCACCTCGACCCCCGCGGCGTCACCCGCGCTGCGGTTGACGAGCGAGGCGAGGCTGTCCTCGCGGTAGCGCGAGTACTTGCGCTCTAGGCGAGCCACCTCGGCGGCGGCCGCCCGCGCCACGGGCTCCACGTCCCGGCTCCCGGCGGCGTGGAGCTGGATCTCGCAGGGGCTTCCCATCGCCTTGAAGCGATGGACGAAGCGCCCCACCTCAGAACCTCGCCGACAGGTTGAAGGTGAAGATGTTGAAGTCGACCAGGCCGGGGTTCTCGACGTCCACGGACTTGATCGCCCAGTCGGCGTCGCTCAGGTAGCGCTCCCACACGAAGCCCAGGCGCCAGCTGGTGTGGAAGGGACCGTCGCGCAGGAGCGTCTCGGCGCGCACCTTGGCCGAGAGCGCGCCGTAGGGCGACAGGCGGTAGTCGCTCGAGAAGAGCCCGTCCGAGGGCGCGGCCAGGAAGAACGGCGCGTAGAAGTCCGCCTGGCTCTGGCTGTAGTAGCGCAGGGACGGCGTGATCCGGATGCGCTCCCACAGGGTCTGGTACCAGGCGAGCTCGAGCATGTGGGCGTGGATCCCCCAGTCGTCGATGGAGAAGCGGTAGTCGGCGTGGAGGGTCGAGTCGGTGCGGGCGAAGTGGTGCCGGTAGCGCGTCAGCCAGGCGAGCTGGTGCCGGTCGTCGGGGCGCGTGTCGGCGAGGTTCACTCCGTTCACGGAGACCAGCTTGTAGGGGTCCGAGAGGAACCCGGTGGAGGTCTGGTAGGAGAGGCTGCTCTGGATCGCCGAGTGGCGGGTGAGGATCTGGGAGAGGGAGACGAAGGCCGAGTAGCTCTGCTTCTCCTCGGAGCTCACCCGGGTCGAGAACAGCTCGGCGTCGGTGGGCTCGATCTCGTCGAGGGAGAAGCCGAAGCCCGCCGCCAGGGTGGTGTTCTTCTCGTTGAAGTGGGTCTCGGCCTCGAAGCCGCCGTTCACCGCGAAGTAGTCGTTCTCGGTGGAGACGCCGCCGGAGAGCGAGGTCTTCCAGTTGTCGAAGTAGTAGCTGCCCGTGGCGAGGACGTCGGTGCGGGTCTCCTCCACCGAGGCGCCGGTCATCACCTGGACGGGATCGCCGTTGGCGTCGGGCTCGACGAACCAGGGCGTGGCGCCGCTCATGGTCTCGTACTGGAGGTCGACGGAGAAGTCGCTGCGGTCCGTGACGGGAGCCGTGATGCGCAGCTGCTGGGTCAGGATCTCGTAGCGCCCCGTGTCGCCGGCCGAGACCTTGTCGTCCTCGATGTCGTTCTCGGCGTAGTAGGAGGTGGCGAAGTCCACCGCCCAGCGGTCCACGGGGGTGTCGGCCCGGGCGCTGCCGACCACTCCCGGCAGCGCCAGGGCGCTCGAGGTGAGGGCGGCGAGCACCGGGCCGCGGCGGGGAGCCGCGCGTCCGCGTCGGGCGAGACGTCGGGCGGCGCGCCGCAGGGCGCGGTTGTTCGGTCTCTGGGATCGCTTCATGGGAGGCTCAGTTGCACCCGCAGCCGCCGCCCCCGGCCCCGCCGCCGGCGAGCGCAGCCTCCTTGCTGAAGAAGATGTGGCTGCGGTGGGCCGCCTCGAGGGGGTCCGGGTCCCAGGCCATGTCGGGCCGGGCCAGCACCTCGCGCTCCCAGGGCTTGAGGGGAGCGCAGCCGAAGGCGATCCCGGCCGCCACGACCAGGACGGACAGGCGTCGCGCCATGGCTAGCGGTCCCCCTTGCCGACCAGGCCGCGGATCTTGCCCCGCAGCACCTCGACGTCGCTCTTGCGGAAGCCCTCGTGCACGTAGCGGACCACGCCGTCGCGATCGATCAGGTAGGAGGTCGGCATGGTCTCGAGGCCGAAGCGCTCGGGCAGCCGTCCGCTCGGGTCCGAGACGCTCGGGTAGCCCACGGGCCGGCGCTCGAGAAGCCGGCGGGCGCGGCGCGGCTCGCCGTCGACGTTCACGCCGACCACCGCGAAGTCCTCCGGGTCGAACTCCTTGCGCAGCTCGTCGATGAGCGGCATCCCGGTCACGCAGGGCGCGCACCACGAGGCCCAGAAGTCGACGTACACCACCTTGCCCCGGTACTGCTCGAGGGACACCTTGCCCGGCCCGGTCAGCTTCGGGGCGGAGAGCGGGGGCGCCTGGGCTCCGGCGTCGAGGGCCGCGGCGGCGCCCGGCACCCCGGCCAGGGCCAGTGCGAGCGCGATGCCGGCGGTTGCGCGGAACCTGCGCAGGACGACCCGCGCTCGAGGGTGGACAGGGCCCGGCTGGATCATCGAGAGCCTCCTCGTTCCCCTCCCGCTGGCCATCATGCGGACGTTGCATCGGCGACTCCGGTCGGGCGCGTGTGACAGCCCTCACCGCAGTGCGCGAGCGGCCTGCAGACCCTCGAGGGGCTGCGCATCCGGTGCGTCGAGCTCCTCGAGGGCGGCGAGGAGCAGGCCCTTCGTCAGCAGCTCGGGGAGCACGCGCGGCTCGGCGTCGGGCCCGGCTCCGTGGAGGACGTAGAGCGGCACCCCGGCGCGGCCGAAGCGCGCCAGCTCGGCGCGGATCGCGTCGTCGCGTCGCGTCCAGTCGGCCCGGAACACCGCGACGTCGTGGGCCGCCAGGGCGGCCTGCACGGCGGGGTCGCGCAGCACGAGGCGCTCGTTCGCCTTGCAGGTGAGGCACCAGTCCGCGGTGAAGTAGACGAAGGCCGGACGGCCCGCGGAGCGCGCGGCCTGCACGCCCTCCCGCCGGTAGTCCTGCTGCCCCGCGAAGACGGGGCCGGCGTCCCGTCCGGGCGCCTCGCTCAGCGAGACGGTGTTGGTGGCGACGGCCAGCAGCGCCAGCGCCGCCAGGACCACGACGCGCCCCGCCAGGGCACGCCCGTGCTCCTGGAAGCGTCCGAAGAGCCACGCGCCGAGGCCCAGCAGCCAGAGCACCGCGAGGGCGAGGACGAGGCCCTCGACGCCCGTGACGCGGCCGAGCACCCAGAGCAGCCACACGAGGGTGGCGAGCAGCGCGAAGCCCAGCAGCGCACGCACGTGGAGCATCCACGGCCCGGAGCGCGGCACCCATCGCGATCCGGCGGGCACCAGGCTCACGACCAGGAACGGCGCCGCGAGGCCCAGGCCGATGCAGCCGAACACCGCGAAGATCAGGCCGGGCGTGCCCGCGAAGGCGAAGCCCACCGCGGTGCCCAGGAAGGGGGCCGAGCAGGGGGTCGCCAGGGTGACGGCGAGCAGCCCCTCGAAGAAGCTGCGCCGCGCCCCCGTCGCCTGGGCCCCGACCCCCGCCAGGCGTCCGGGGTCGAAGCCGATCTCGAACGCGCCGAGCAGGTTCAGCGCGAAGAGCAGCACCACGGCGCACACCGCCAGGATGAAGAGCGGCTCCTGGAACTGGAAGCCCCAGCCGAGGGAGACCCCCACGCCGCGCAGTGCGACCACCACCGTCGCCAGGGCCAGGAGGCTCAGCTCGACGCCCGCCAGGTAGGCGACGCCGTGGCGCGCCACCTCGGCGCGATCGCGCTGGGCGAGCTCGGCGATGGCGAACACCTTGATGGCGAGGACCGGCAGCACGCAGGGCATGGCGTTCAGGATCAGGCCGCCCAGGAGGGCGAGGCCGAGGAGCGCGAGCAGCCCTCCGGCTCCGCCTTCCGCGGGTGCGGCGGTCGGCGGGCCGGGCACCGCGGCGGCGGCCTCGGCGAACAGCGCCCGCACCGGGTCGGCAGCCGCCGGCTCCCCGGCGGCGAGGTCGCGCACCAGCTCGAGCTCCACCGGGATGCACTTCTCCGCGCACGCGAGGGCGTCCACCCGGGCCCGGATCGAGGTCGACGCGCCGGGCTCCAGCTCCAGCACGCTCGCCAGCAGCACGCGCTCCTCGTAGCCGAAGGTCACGAGGGCGTCCTCGCCCTCGCGGTAGGAGCGCGGCTCGGGCCAGGCGAGGGGCCCCGCCCGGCCGGCGACGTCCCAGGTGATGCGCGTCGGCAGCCCGGTGTCGCCGGGATCGCGGGCGTAGATGTGCCAGCCCGGAGCGATGTCGAAGAGCACGCCCGCGCGCAGCTCGCCGCCGGCCGCGTCATCGGGGTGCACCAGCAGCCGCGCCTCCACCCGCGGCTCCTCGCCGTCCCAGGCGCCCCGGGCGAGGGCGCCCTCGGGGACCGCGACGCCGGCCCCGGCGACGCCCGCGAGGAGGGAGACCGACAGCAGTGCGGCGAGGGTGGACGCGGCCGCGACTCGCTTCATGGGCGTCTCATCGACGCTGGGTGGAGCGCCCGAACGTGATCCAGGTCCCCCACGCCGACGGTGGAGACGCAACCCGTGTGCGCCTCGTGGGGCGCGCGCCGACGGCAGAACCACAGCGCGTGCTGGGCAGCTCGGGCGCCAGCCGCGCGTTTCCGACGCCGTTCTGCGTTGCGGTGACAGGGCCCACGGCGATGCAACCACGCCCGGTCGATGCAATGCACGACTGAAGGAGCCAACGGGGGCACTCGAGATGAGTCGACGGACGTTCTCGATCGGGAATCTCGGCCGCGTGCGAGGTGCGGTGCTCACCCTTCTCGGGGCCGTCTGCCTGGTGGCGGCGCCGGGCTGGGCGGGGCCCCGGGAGCAGGCGAAGCGGATGCACGACCGTCTGGCCGGAGTGCCGCCGACGGCGGGCGTCCTCGACGCCATGGCGGGCCTGATCGGCTCGGGGGACGCGCTCGGCGCCGCCGACCTCGCCCTCGCCAACCGCGCCTTCTACACGACGTCGCTGAAGAACTTCTTCACGCCCTGGACCAACCAGGAGCAGAGCGTCTTCGCCGAGCTCAACGACTACACCGCCACGGCCATCGGGATCGTCCGGGACGACCGGCCCTGGACCGACGTCCTCAGCGCCGACGTCGTCTACGTGGGAGCCCCGGGCGTGGTCTCGGCCCCCTACTCCCACACCAGCAACGAGCACTACCGGCAGCTCGAGCAGCAGCGGGTCGATCTCTCGGACCCGGCGCTGCTGGTGCCGGTGCCCCAGTCCACCCTGCCCGGCTCCCAGCTGAGCGAGGACGCCGCCGCCGGCGTCATCACCACCCGGGCGGCCGGCGAGGCCTTCTTCAGCGCGGGCACGAACCGGCGCATGTTCCGGTTCCTGTCCATGAACTTCCTGTGCCGCGACATGGAGCAGCTGAAGGACATCAGCCGGCCCGTGGACCGGATCCGGCAGGACGTGAGCCGAAGCCCGGGCGGGGACAGCTCGATCTTCCAGAACCACTGCACGGGCTGCCACTCGGGGATGGACGCCGTGGCCGGAGCCTTCGCGTACTTCGAATGGGACTCGGACCAGGGCCGCGTGATCCACACGCCGGGCCTGGTGCAGCCCAAGCACCTCATCAACGCCAACACCTTCCCCTTCGGCTACGTCACCGTCGACAACCGCTGGGACAACTACTGGCGCACCGGGCCCAACGCGAACCTGGGCTGGCGGCGCGCCGAGGCCGGCGGGTTCGGAGCGAAGGGGCTCGGGGAGGAGCTGGCCATGAGCCGCGCCTTCTCCGTCTGCCAGGTCGAGCAGGTGTTCGAGCACGTGTGCTTCCGACCGCCGAACTCGCCCGAGGACGCCGCCGAGATCGAACGCATCGCGGACGTCTTCGAGGCCCAGGGATACAGCCTGCGCCGCGTGTTCGCGGAGAGCGCCGTCCATTGCATGGGGAGCTGAGCCGGAGTCGGTCCGGGGCCGGATCCCACCGCGGGACCGGCCGCATCCCGAACGCCTCCCGGTCCGATCGCGGGATCGGACCCTCACAGGGAGCGAGGAGCTGGAGCATGGCCAAGGGTACGAACTCGTCGTCGCATCGTTCCCCTCGCGGGCAGCGCGCCCATGGGCGACTCGGGCCCGTGCTCTGCCTGGTCGCCTTCGCCGCCCTCGGCACCGCCTGCGGCGACTACGGCGGCGGGAGCAGCAGCAACCTCGGGGGCGTCGTCACCAGCGGCGGCCTGCCCAACACCCCGGGTGATCCGGGCGGCACCGGCGGCGGCGCCACCACCGAGGAGAACATCACCGCCTTCTCCCAGACCGTGCATCCCATCCTGCGGGACAACTGCGTGGACTGCCACGCGGGCTCCGGGCCCGGCACGCCCCACATCGCCAACGCCGACGCCGCCGTCGCCTACGCGGCCGTGGTGGACAACCAGAAGGTCAACCTCGGCAACCCCGAGCAGTCGCGCCTGGTCCGCCGGCTGGTGGCCGACTTCCACCACTGCTGGAGCAACTGCGTCATGGACGGCGCCCAGATGCAGGCCGCCATCCAGGCCTGGGCCGACATGGTCGACTTCGGCGGCGGCGGCACCACGGTGGCGGGCATCGTGAGCAACAGCCTGGGCTTCTCCGACGGCTTCGAGGACGAGGGCCAGGAGCGCTACCGCGACAACGTCATCGCCCTCTACGAGTTCAAGGAGGGCGAGGGCACCGTGGCCGCGGACACCAGCGGCGTGGACCCCGCCATGGACCTCGCCCTCGAGGGCTCGGTCGAGTGGATGTCCAACTACGGCCTCTCCTTCGAGGAGGGTCGGGCCATGGCGAGCCGCGAATCGAGCCGGAAGCTCTTCGACCGCATCGCCGAGCCCAACGGCGGCAGCCAGCAGTTCTCCGTGGAGGCCTGGGTGATCCCGGGCAACGTGGACCAGGAGGGCCCGGCGCGGATCATCAGCTACTCGCGGGGCACGGGCCAGCGCAACTTCCACCTGGGCCAGGTGCTCTACAACTACAACTTCCGCAACCGCACCATCCTGCCCGAGGTCGACGACAACGGCCGACCGGCCCTGCAGACGCCGGACGCCGAGCAGGACCTCCAGGCGACCCAGCAGCACGTGGTGGTCACCTACGACCAGTACCGCGGGCGCCGCATCTACGTGAACGGCCGCTGGACCGACGACGAGGACCCGGTGCCCGCCTCCCGGCTGTGGAACTGGGACCCGGAGTTCAACTTCGTGCTGGGCAACGAGACCTCGAGCAACCGGCCCTGGGAGGGGCGCGTCCAGCTGGTCGTGGTCTACGACGTCGCCCTCACCGACGCCCAGATCACCCAGAACTTCAACGCCGGCGTGGGCAAGCGCCTGGTCTTCCGGTTCGACGTGAGCCAGTGGACCGGCCCCGGCACCTTCATCGAGTTCGTCGTGAGCGAGCTCGACGAGTACAGCTACCTCTTCTGCACCCCGACCTTCATCTCGCCGGGCGTCACCAACCTGCGCCTGTCGAACATGCGGATCGTGGTGAACGGCCAGATCCCGGTGTCGGGCCAGGCCTTCGTCAACGTCGACGCCCAGATCACCTCGACGCGCCAGGAGCTCTCGCCGCAGTGCTCGGTGATCCCCAAGGACGCCGGCCCCGACTCCGACGTCTTCGCCCTCGACTTCGAGTACCTGGGCGAGTTCGAGAACCCGATCGTCCCGCCGCCGCCGGGCCCGCTGCCGCCCCGCGAGTTCGGCGAGGCGCTGCCCACCGAGGGCGTGCGCAGCTTCGAGCGCGTGAACGAGACCATGGCGATCCTGACCGGCGTGGACCCGAACGCCAGCGGTCCCCAGGCGGCCTTCGCCGAGCTGACCCAGCAGCTGCCGGGCGGCGTGGACCTGCGCGCCTTCTCCTCGTCCCAGCAGGTCGCGATCTCGAAGCTCTCCCTCGAGTACTGCGACACCCTGATCGAGACGCCCGCCCTGCGCGGCGCCCTCTTCCCGGGCTTCCCCTTCGACCAGCCCGCGACCGTGGCCTACGGGACGCCCGCCAGCCGCGACCTGCTGATCGATCCGCTGGTGGACCGGATGTCCGGCGTGAACGTGGCCAACCAGCCGAGCCGGGCCGAGGTGCGGCCGATCCTCGACGGACTGATCGACGAGCTGATCCTGGGCTGCGACGCGGCCACCTGCGGCGCGGACCGCACCCGCACCGTCGGCAAGGCGGTCTGCTCCGCCCTGCTGTCGAGCGCCGCGGTGTCGATGCACTAGCCCGGACCCGGCGAGACCTGGAGAGAAACCCGAAACGGGGACCGTCATGAGCAAATCCAGAGCGGCGACCGATCCCAACACTCCCATGCGTCACCCGGACCACCGGCGTCCGGTGACCCGGCGGGACTTCCTCGCCCAGGGCTTCCTCACCGGGGCGGCCATAGTGGCGTCGCCCAGCCTGTTCGGGCTGCTGGGGAAGAACGGCGGTGCGGCCCGGGCCCAGGCCCTGGACTGCGGCATCACCGCCGGTGCCGGGCGCATCCCCTTCGTGTGCTTCGACCTCGCCGGGGGCGCCAGCGTGGCGGGCTCCAACGTGCTGGTCGGCGGCGCCGGTGGGCCGATGGACTTCCTGAGCGACGACGGCTACCTGAAGCTCGGCCTGCCCGCGGACATGGTCCCCAGCCTGGCGGGCCAGATCAACACCGAGCTGGGCCTGCCCTTCCACTCGGACAGCGCCTTCCTGCGCGGCATCCTCGACAAGACGTCCGCCACCACCCGGGCCAACGTGAACGGCTCGGTGATCTGCACGCGCTCGGACAACGACACCCAGAACAACCCCCACAACCCGATGTACGGGATCAACAAGGCGGGGGCCAACGGCAGCCTGGTGACCCTGATCGGGACCGAGAGCTCCGAGTCCGGTGGACGCTCCGTGGCGCCCATGTCGATGATCGACCCGACGGTGCGCCCGGTGAAGGTGGACCGGCCGAGCGACGCCACGGGGCTGATCGACACGGGCAAGCTGGTGAACCTGCTCGACCAGAACGAGGCCGCCGCCGTGATGCGGGCCGTGGAGCAGATCAGCCAGACGAAGGTCGACAAGATGAACGAGGAGGCCCTGATCCAGGAGCTGATCCGCTGCGGCTTCGTCGAGAGCACCTACCTGGTGGAGAACTTCGGCAACCCCGACGTCGTCGATCCGCTCCTCGACACCGAGATCGTCGGCCAGGCGGCGAGCATCTTCACCGCGGCCGAGCTGAACGAGAGCAAGTTCCGCAAGACCTCGGCGGTGATGAAGCTCGTGGTGAACGGCTTCGCCGGCGCGGGCACCATCGAGTTCGGCGGCTACGACTACCACGACAGCACCCGCGCCACCGGGGAGATCCGCGACTTCCAGGCCGGCCAGGCCATGGGCGCCGTGCTCGAGTACGCGGCGCGCCGCAGCCAGCAGCTGATGCTCTACGTGTTCAGCGACGGCTCCGTGGCCTGCGACGGCGTGCTCGACAACTCGGCCGAGGGCCGCGGCAAGGGGATCTGGAAGTCCGACAACTCGGGCACCGCCGCGGTGTTCATGCTGATCTACGACCCCGCGGGCCCGCCCCAGCTGGCCACCCCGGCCCAGCAGCAGATCGGCCATTTCCGCTCGAGCGGAACCGTCGAGACCGGCGCCACGCGGGTCAGCAACAACGTGTCCCTGCTCGCCGAGGCGATCGTGCTGAACTACCTCGCGCTCCACGACGAGGTGGGCACCCTCGACATGGTGCTGCCGGGCCACGGCCTGGGCGGCGCCGCCGAGCGCGACGCCCTGGTGGCCTTCCAGCCGATCCGCTGAGGCGGCCGCGCCGCCGCCTCAGAGCACGCTCTCGCTGAGCAGGAAGCCGTTGCCCTCGGGGTCCGCGAGCTCGGCCAGCTTCACGGGATCCCCGGGCCGGTGCTCCGGGCCCCGGCGCAGGGTGGCCCCGCCGGCCACGGCCGCGTCGCAGGCCGCCTGGATGTCCTCGACCTGGAAGCTCAGGCCGGTCCCCCGGTAGCCCTCCCCGCCGCCGGCGTGGAGCGCCACGATGGCGTCGCCGTGGGCGAGCTCGCTCCACAGGGGCGTGTGCAGGACCTCGCGCAGGCCCAGCACGTCGCGGTAGAACGCCCGGGCGCGGTCCATCTCCTGGACCATCAGCACGAACTTGACCGCCTCGATGGTGGGGACGCCCGCCATGGCGAAGGGAGGATGGGGCTCCCCGTGCGCGTCGGCCAGGGTGCCGGCAGGTCCCCCGCAGGGCCGAAGCTTGGCTATGGTGGGCCTCCGGCCGTGAGCCGCCAGGAGCCCCGATGCGCCCCCCTTCCGACCTCCTTCGCCTCGCGGCGGCCGCCCTCTTCGGGCCGCTCCTCGCGGCCTGCTCCGAGCCCCCGGTGGAGAAGCCGCCCCCGGTGCGGCCGGTCAAGGTCCTCGAGATCGAGAACGCGGCGGCGGGCATCCCCTACGACTACCCCGGCAAGGTGGCGGCGGCCCGCCAGGCCGACGTGGCCTTCGAGGTCGCGGGCGTCGTCATCGAGTTCCCGGTGGACGAGGGCCAGGACGTCGTCGAGGGGACGCTGCTCGCGCGCCTCGACGCCCGGGACTACCAGAACGCGCTGGCGTCCCAGCGCGCGGAGCGCGACCGGGCCCGGGCGTTCCTGAACCGCGTCCTCGAGGCGGGCAAGAGCGGCGCCGTCTCCCAGCAGGAGATCACCGACGCCCGGGCCCGCTTCGACCAGGCCCAGGCCGAGGTGAACATCCGCAAGAAGGCCGTGTCCGACACCGAGCTGCGCGCGCCCTTCACCGGCCGGGTGGCGCGCAAGCTGGTGGACGACTTCCAGAACGTCCAGGCCAAGGAGCCGGTGGTCACCATCCAGGACCTGTCCCACCTGGAGCTCGTGGTGAGCGTGCCGGAGGCCGACCTCGCACTGGGCGAAGGCGACTCCAGCCCCGAGGAGGCGACCCGGCGCCTGAGCCCGGAGGTGGTGGTCAGCGCGTTTCCCTCGCTGCGCATCCCAGCCCGCCTCACCGAGTTCTCCACCACCGCCGATCCCTCCACCCGCACCTTCACCGGGACCCTCACGTTCCAGGCCCCCGAGCGGGCGAGCATCTACCCCGGCATGACGGCCCGGGCCATCCTCACCTTCCGCAGCGACGAGCCGAGCGGCGTGAACCTGCCCGCCCGGGTGGTGCGCACCGACGAGAGCGGCGAGCCCTTCGTGTGGCTGATCGAGCCCGAGACCCTGCGCGCCCGGCGCCGGGTCGTGGAGATCGGGGAGCTCTCGGGATCCAGCCTCGCGGTGCACGCGGGCCTGCGCCAGGGCGACTGGGTCGCGGTCTCCGGCGTGCACCAGCTCCGCGAGGGCATGGAAGTGCGCCGGCTCGAGGAGTAGGCGCCCACCCGTGGACATCGCCGGCTTCGCCATCCGCCGCCGCACCGTCACCCTGGTGCTCACCGTGGTCATGCTGGGCGCGGGCCTCCAGGCCTACAACCAGCTGAGCCGGCTCGAGGACCCGGAGTTCACCATCAAGGACGCCCTGGTCATCACCCCCTACCCGGGCGCATCGGCGGCCGAGGTGGAGGAGGAGGTGACCGACGAGCTCGAGCTGGCCGTGCAGCAGCTCGGGCAGCTGAAGGAGATCGAGTCGAAGTCCGACCGCGGGCTCTCGACCCTGACCGTCACCATCCAGGACAAGTACGACAAGAGCTCCCTGCCCCAGGTCTGGGACGAGCTGCGCCGCAAGGTGAACGACGCCCAGGGGCGGCTGCCCCCCGGCGCCGGGCCCTCGGTGGTGGTGGACGACTACGGCGACGTCTTCGGCGTGTTCTTCGTCATCTACGGCGACGAGTACGACTACGCCGAGCTGAAGGAGGTGGTGGACCTGCTGCGCCGCGAGCTGGTCCTCGTGGAGGACGTGGCGCGGGTCGAGACCTTCGGCGAGCGCACCGAGGCGATCTACATCGAGTTCGACCGCGACCGCATGTCCCAGCTGGGGATCCCCCCGGCCGAGATCGTGGACGACCTGCGCCAGAAGAACGTGGTGGCCGACGCCGGCCGGGTGAAGGTCGGGCAGGAGTTCATCGCCGTGCTCCCCACCGGGAGCCTCGGCTCCGTGCAGGCCTTCGAGTCGCTGCTCATCAGCGGCGACTCGGACCGCCAGATCTACCTCGGGGACGTGGCCCGGATCCGGCGCGGCTACCTGGAGCCCCAGGACCATCTGGTCCGGTACGACGGCAAGGTCGCCATCGGGATCGGGATCTCCACCGTCTCCGGGGGGAACGTCGTCACCATGGGCGAGGCCCTCGGCGAACGCATGCAGGAGCTCCTCTCCCAGATCCCTCTCGGCATCGAGGCCGGCATCGTCTCGCTCCAGTCCGAGGCCGTGACCGTCGCCATCCAGGGCTTCGTGGTGAGTCTGCTCCAGGCGGTGGTGATCGTCGTCGTGGTGCTGCTGTTCTTCATGGGGCTGCGCAGCGGGCTGCTGATCGGCTTCGTCCTGTTCCTCACCATCTGCGGGACCTTCATCTTCATGGGGCCCTGGGAGGTGGCGCTCGAGCGCATCTCCCTCGGCGCGCTCATCATCGCCCTCGGCATGCTGGTCGACAACGCCATCGTGGTGGTGGACGGCGTGCTGGTGAAGCTCGAGCAGGGGGTGGACGCCGAGCGCGCCGCCTCGGAGGTGGTGAAGCAGTCCGCCATGCCCCTGCTCGGTGCCACGGCGGTGGCCGTGCTCGCCTTCGCCGCCATCGGCACCTCCGAGGACTCGACGGGGGAGTTCTGTCGCTCGCTCTTCCAGGTGGTGTTCCTGTCGCTCTTCCTGAGCTGGGTGACGGCGGTGACCGTGACGCCGCTGCTGTGCGTGATGTTCCTGAAGCCGTCCGAGAGCGCCGCCGCCGGCGAAGGGGGCCCGGGCGAGGCCGAGCGCGGCGGCTTCTACGGCGCCTACGAGCGGCTGCTGCGGGGCTGCATCCGTGCGCGCTGGGCCACCCTGGGCGGGGTGGTGGCGCTCTTCGCGATCGCCCTGGTGGGCTTCGGCCGGGTGGACCGCAGCTTCTTCCCGCCCTCCACGCGGCCCCAGTTCATGGTGGACCTGTGGCTCACCCAGGGCACCCACATCGACGACACCGTGGCCCTCGTGGCCGAGGTCGAGGAGGAGATCCTGGCCCGGGAGGGCGTCACCCACGCGACCTCCCTGGTCGGCAAGGGCGGCCTGCGCTTCCTGCTCACCTACACGCCCGAGAAGACCAACGCCGCCTACGCCCAGCTGCTGGTGGACGTGGACGACGCCTCCCGCATGGACGCCCTGATCCCGGAGCTCGAGGCCTTCCTGGCGGAGCAGCACCCCGACGTGCTGAGCTTCGTCTCGCGCTTCGAGCTCGGACCGGGCTCCAACGGGAAGATCCGGGCCCGGCTCTCGGGCCCCGACGCCGACGTGCTGCGCGGCCTCGCCGCCGAGACCGAGGCGATCCTCCACGCCGACGGCAACGCCAAGGGGATCCGCACGGACTGGCGCCAGCGCGTCAAGGTCTCGGTGCCCCAGTTCGCCGAGCAGCAGGCGAACCTGGCCGGGGTGCGGCGCACCGACGTGGCGTCGGCGCTCCTCCAGGGCTTCGAGGGCCAGCGGGTCGGCGTCTACCGCGAGGGCGACCTGCTGCTCCCGATCGTGCTGCGGGCCCCGGAGGCCGAGCGCAGCGACGTGTCGAGCATGAAGAACCTCCAGGTCTGGAGTCCGACGGCGGGGCGCTTCATCCCGATCCGCCAGGTCGTGTCGGGCTTCGAGACCGGCTTCGAGGACGAGATCATCATCCGCCGCGACCGCAAGCGGACCATCACCGTGTTCGCCGACCCCAGGGAGGGGCCGGCGAGCAAGCTCTTCGCGCGGATCCGCCCGCAGATCGAGGCCCTCGAGCTTCCGCCGGGCTACGGGCTCGAGTGGGGCGGCGAGTACGAGGACTCCGCCGACGCCCAGGCGGGCATCGCGGCGGGCATCCCGTCCTTCTTCCTCGTCATGGTCCTGATCGTGATCGCGCTGTTCAACTCGCTGCGCCAGCCCGCCATCATCTGGCTGTGCGTGCCCCTGGCCCTGATCGGGGTCACCGCGGGGCTGCTCGCCACGCGGCAGCCCTTCGGCTTCATGGCGCTGCTCGGCTTCATGAGCCTGTCGGGGATGCTGATCAAGAACGCCATCGTGCTGATCGACCAGATCAACCTCGAGCTCGGCGAGGGCAAGGCTCCCCTCGAGGCCGTGGTGGACTCGGGGATCAGCCGCCTGCGGCCCGTGGGCATGGCGGCCGCCACGACGGCCCTCGGCATGATCCCGCTGGTCTTCGATGCGTTCTTCGTCGCCATGGCGGTGACCATCATCGCGGGCCTGCTGTTCGCGACGCTGCTCACCATGGTCGTCGTGCCCGTGCTCTACACCGTCTTCTACCGCATCCCCTCGGACCCGCCGGGGCCCGGCTCGGCGCCGTGATCGAGCTCGAGCGCCGCGGGGACGTCTTCGTCCTGGGCATGCGGGCCGGCGAGAACCGCTTCGACCCGGACTTCATCCGGGAGCTGGGGCGCGCCCTCGACGAAGTGGAGGGCGCGGGCAGGCCCTGCGCGCTGGTCACCACCGGCGAGGGCAAGTTCTACTCGAACGGGCTCGACCTCGAGTGGATGGGCGGGCCGGGCAAGGAGGACGCCGGGGCGCTCCTCGCCGGCGTGCTGCGCACCTTCGCGCGGGTGCTCGCCTTTCCCGCCTACACGGTGGCGGCGCTGAACGGCCACGCCTTCGCGGCGGGCGGCATGCTGGCGCTGGCCCACGACGCCCGGGTGATGCGCGCCGACCGCGGCTACTTCTGTCTCCCCGAGGTCGATCTCGGCCTGCCCCTGCATCCCGGCATGACGGCCCTGATCCAGGCCCGCCTGCCCGGCCCGGTCGCCCACGAGGCCGTGGTGAGCGGAGCGCGCTACGGCGGCGAAGCCGCGCGGGCCCTCGGCATCGTGGACGCGACGGCCGGCGAGGAGGAGGTGCTCGAGCGGGCCGTCGAGCGCGCCCAGGCCCTGGCGGGGAAGGCCGGGCCGGTGATGACCCAGCTCAAGCGCGGCCTCCACGGCGCCACCCTGGACGTGCTCGAGGGTCCCGCAGGCTGATTCCTGGTCGAGCAGCTCGGGCCGACCCCCTACGACGGCGCGCCCTGCCGACGGGCCTGGGGCTGCTCGGCCTGGCCCGGGCCGGGCGCCGCCACCGGGCGCGGGAGCCCGCCGCCTAGCGCCCGGCGAGGGGCTCCACCACGGCCTCGGCGAAGGACTCCAGGGCGGCGTGGGCCTGGGCCGAGACCACGACGTAGTTGATGCCCGTCTCCTCGCGGCGCTTCTCCAGCCGGTCGCGGATCTCGCTCGCCGAGCCGGTCAGGAAGATCGGGCAGGCCGCCACCTCGTCCTCGGTCATGCCGGAGCCGGCCCCCAGGGCGCGTCGCAGGCCCGAGGGGTCGTCGGTCACCGCCACCACGAAGGCGAGGGTGTTGAGCTCGAGCAGGTCGGCGTCGCGCCCGGCCTTCTCCGCAGCCTCGCGCACCCAGGCGACCTTCTCGCGCACCCGTACCGGGTCGAGGTCGCGCACGGTCTCGGGCACGATCCGGCCCTCGACCATCTTCGGGTTGATGCCCACGATGTCGGCGTGGCGGCCGGCGATGGAGAGCACGCGGCGCCCTCCCCCGCCGATCAGGATCTTCGGCGGCGCGCTCGGATCCTGGCCGACCGCGGCCTGGGCCACGTCCTGCACCCGGTAGTGCCGGCCCTCGAAGCTCGTGCGCTCCCGGGTCCAGAGGCTGCGGATGATCTGGATCGCCTCCTCCATCCGCTCGATGCGCACGCCCGGGCGGTCGTAGGGGATTCCCGCCTCGCGGTAGTCGCTCTCCATCCAGCCCGCGCCGAAGCCGAACTCGTGGCGGCCTCCGGTCAGCAGCTGGATGGTGGCGGCCTGCTTGGCGAACACCACCGGGTGCCGGTAGTCGACGTCGTAGACGAGCGTGCCGACGTGGAGCCTCTCGGTGGCCGCGCCCACGGCCGCGATCGACGCCGTGGGGTCCCACTGGTCGCCGAAGTGGTCCGGGAAGAAGAGCGTCGAGTAGCCGAGGGACTCGACGCGGCGCACGTCCTCCTTCCAGGTGTCCGGCGAGAGGGCGTGGAACTGGACTCCGAAGCGGAAGGGTCGGGGCATCCGGGGCTCCTCAGGGCGTGCGGAAGCGGTAGAGGCGGTAGGGACCGGCAGCGTCGAGCACCTCGCGCGGCGGCGGCACCATCGTCTGCTGGAGGTAGGCGGGGATCGCGCTGTCCGTGAACCACACGCTCCCGTCCGGCCCCACCTCGACGGAGTCGGCCCAGACCACGTCCTCGGACCGGGTGAGCGTGCGCAGCGCGCCCTCGGGCGTCATCTCGGCGATGCCGCCGTTCTCCACGTCGGTGAGCAGGATCCGCCCGTCGGCGGTGGTCGCGATGCCATCGCTCTGGGGCTTGCGGCCGATCGCCTGGATGGCGCCGGCGAGGGCCTCGTCGCCCACCGCGGGGTCGAGCAGCCGGTCCGCGGGAACCCGGTACAGCGTGTCGTGGGACATGGTGGCGTAGTAGAGCCAGCGGCCGTCGGGGCCGAAGCTCAGGCCGTCGACGCCCACCTGGAAGGTCAGCAGCCCCCAGCCCACCCGGTGGGGCTCGCCATCGAAGCGCTCGATGTACCAGCCCTGGGGGTCGAGGGACTCGTGACGGAAGCGGCGCACGACCTCGCGGCGCTCGATGTCGAAGACCAGCAGCTGGCCCGGCGTGAAGCTGAAGGCGCCGGTGTCCGCGAGCACCAGGTGGCGCCCGTCGGGGCTCACGCGCAGGTCCTGGGCGAAGCGCGCCTCGCCGTCGGGGAGGGTGTGCTCGAAGACGAGCTCGCCGCTCGCCACGTCGAAGGCGAGCAGGCGGGTGGCGCTGCGATCCAGGGTGGCGGGCTCCGTGATCCAGAGCCGCCCGCGCCGGTCCGCCGTGATGCCGAAGGGGGCGACGAAGAGGTCCTGGCCCTCGACGCTGGGCCAGGGTCGCGCCTCGCCGTCCACCAGCTCGAAGACGTGGGGCGCGCCGAAGCGGCCCGGCGCCGAGAACGGGTGGGTGTCGAAGAAGACGCGTCCGTCCGGGGTGACGGTCACGCAGCCCGGCGGCAGGTCGAGGGTGGCGGCGACCTCGACCTCGGACACCGCCGGCGCCGTGCTCACGTCGGGGAACGGCTCGCCCCCGCCGTAGCGGAGCTTGGCGGCGACGAGCACGAGGGCGATGAGCACGACCAGGCCGGCGAGCAGGCGGCCGACGAGACGCATCGGGATCCTCCCGCGGCGAGTCTAGGCCATCCCCGCGTCCCGCCCGCCCGGGCTCGCCGCGGGAAGGCGGGGAACGTGGTCCCGCCTCCCGGCGTGGAACTCGGCAGTGGGAGCGAGAGCAGGGCCGCGAAGTCGGCGTTCGGCCCGACCTCGACGCTCGTCGGGGTGGAGACGCCGTCACCGCCGCCCGCGATGGAGAGCTCCGGAACGGGGCCGATCGTGAAGCCGAGGCTTCCGGTAGGGGCGAGTGCGCCGGCCTCGCGCCCCGGGAGCAGCGCGAAGACGAGCGCGACCCCGATGCCGACGAGGTGGCGACCCACACGGAAACGGGTCGGAAACGTGGTCGGGAACGTGGTCGCCGCGGGGCCTGCGTCGCAGCCGCGGCGGCCAGGCCGGGCCCCGGTCTAGCGCGGAGCCTGCTCGGCGGGCAGGGGCTCGGCGCTGAGGGTCACGCTGCGGCGCTGCCCCGCGCGGACCTGCTCCATCTCCTGCACCAGGTTCCGGCGGATCTGCTCGATCAGCGCCTCGTTCTCCTCGCGCAGCTCGGCGAGGCGGCGCGCCTGCTCGCGGCGCGGCGCCGCGTCCTGGTAGGAGACGGTGAAGCGCTCGGTGGCCTCGCGCGCGTCGTTCATCACGGCGACCACCTCGATCTCGTTGTCCCCCTCGGCGAGCTCGATCTCGCCGAAGAACGAGCCGTCGATGGCCGTGGCGATGAAGGCGGACTCCTCGCCGCGGGTGAGGTTGCGGATCTTCACGCGCTCCACGAAGGCGAAGGAGGCGGTGCGCAGGAGCCCCACCACCTCGCCCGGGTCCTGCATGGCGACCCAGCGCCCGCGGCTGCGGCGCGCCATGTCCTTCAGGGTCGGATCCTTGCCGCGGGCCACGGCATCCTGGCCCAGCGCGAAGGCGTGGATGCGCACCCCGGCCGAGCCGGCCAGGCGCGCCGCGTAGCGCGCCGCCTCCTCGGCGGTCTCCCGGTCGCCGGGTAGGCGCGGCTTCCCGTCGGTGAGGAAGAAGATCACCTTCTCGGCGTCGGGGCGGGCGCCGTGGGGCCCACCGCTCGCCGGCGGACCCAGCACCTCGAGCCCCACCAGGGCCGCCCCGATTCCCGCCGCGAAGTCCGTCGCCCCCTTGGGCTTCAGGCCCTCCAGCCGGCGCAGGCCCCGGTCGAGGGCGCGGTAGTCGCCGGTGGGACGGATGCGCAGCTTCGCGTCGCGACGGGCCAGCTCGAGGACGGCCTCGGGCGTGGCCACGAAGGACGCGCCCTGCCCTGCGTGGCGCTCGTCGCCCGCGAAGGTCACCACGCCCACCCGGATGCGCTCGCCCTTGCGGTTGCCCGGGAGCCGGGAGAGGGCCGCCACGAGCTCACGGGCCGCCTTCACCTGGGCGCGGAAGATCGAGTCCGGACCGTCCCACACGTCGCGCACCCGGCCGTCGCCGTCCACGTCCATGCCCGCGAACTCCCGGGTCGAGGTCGAGGCGTCGAGCGCCAGCACCAGGTCGTAGGTGCCCTTGCCGCCGGCCGCGGTCGCGAAGCCCGCGACGGGCAGCCGCGGATCGTCGTGGACGTGGACCGCGCCGTCCCGAGCCGGCCCGCGGAAGGAGAAGACCACGCCCGGGGCGGCGCCGAGCAAGCTCGCCGCGCCTTCGAACGCATCGCCCAGGGCCCGGCGCAGCCGGGCTCCCCGCGACTCCCGGCGCGGCTCGCCGGGCTCGGCGACACGGCGCGTCCAGGCCTGGGAGACGAAGCCTTCGGTGGCGTCGGCAAGCCGCACGCGGTGCCAGTCGCCCAGGGACTCCAGCCAGACCGCCGCCTCGCCGGGGCGCAGGCTGCCCACGGGCCTCGCCCGGGTGCCCGGGTCCGAGCGCACCACGACGCGGCTCTTCACGCGCTCCGTGGGAACGACGCGATCCGCGGCCGCACCGACGGGTGCGAGCAGGACCAGGCTGGCGACGAGGATCCGCACGTGGCGCACGACGACCCCTTTCCGGAGCTCCGGCGCGGGTCGCGCCGCAGCGTGCGGTTTCGTCGCACCCCGGAAGGGGCCCGGTGACGGGGATCACTCGCGCCGGCCAGTCCCGGGTCGGCCGGCTAGATCGGGACCGGGCCCTTCTGCCCCTCCAGGAGCCAGCGGATCATCGGCAGGTGCTGGCGTCCGTAGAACACCTGGTCCTCGACGAGGTAGGCAGGGGACTGGTAGATGCCGGCCTCGGCGAGCTGCGCCGCGACGCGGTCGTCCGCCTCGGCTCCCTCCGCGTCCGCCCAGGCGAGGAAGCCCGGCGCGTCGCCGCCCGTCGCGCCGACCACCTCCGCCACCGCGCCCGGCGCAGCGGGATCGAGCTCGAGGGCCCAGTAGCGCCGGAACAGCTCCCCGAGGAAGGGCTCCAGGAGATCCGGGGATCGGGCCCGGGTCCAGAGCCAGGCCCGGCTCGCGGCGCCGGCGGGCGCGTCGCGGTAGGGCTGCGCGAGGGTGAGCCCTCGCGCCTCGGAGTAGATCGCGATCTCGCGCGCGATCATCCGGGCGCGGTGGCGACGGTGGAGCACGCTCCGGTCGTCGTCGTCGCGGGGCTCCGAGGGCGGGCGCAGCGGCTGCCCGCGCAGCGGCAGCCAGTTCACCGCGAGGCCGAGCTCGCGGCCGAGGTGGATGGCCGGGCCCAGGGCCAGGTACGCGAAGGGGTGGCGGAGGTCGAGCGCCACGCTCAGGGTCGAGCGGCCCAGGTCGGCCTCGACCCTCACGCCGGCTCCCCGAAGCTGCGGTTGGCGACGTCCGGCGCCGGGCCCCGGCGTCCGCCGAGCAGCCAGTCGACGCGAGGCAGGTGCTCGCGTCCGAACCACATCTCGTCCTCGACCAGGTAGGTGGGGACGCCGTAGATGCCGGCCGAGAAGGCCTCGCGGTTGATGCGGTCGAGCTCGTCCCGCCCTGGCCCCTCGGCCCACTCGCGGAAGCCCGTCGCATCGATCCCGGCCTCGGCGAGGGCCCGCTCGAGCACCGCGGGGTCCTCGACGTCGAGCTCGCGGCGCCAGAAGGCCGGGTACGCGACGTCGAGGAAGGCGTCGAAGCCGCCGCGGGCCTTCGCCCAGAGCATCGCGACGCCGGCGCCCGTCGAGTCCCAGATCTTCACGGTTCCGCGCAGCACCTTCTCCGTGAGCTGCGCGTAGCGGCGGGCGTCCCGGTACGCGTAGCGCACGCCGGTCCACTGCTGGGGGGTGCGCTGCGCGCTCTCGACCCGCTTGCCGTCGGAGGCCAGCTTGGCCGAGCCGATGTAGCTGGGGATGTCGAGGGTGAAGGGCCGCCAGTCGATTGCGACGCCCCGCGCCCGCGCCATGGCGCGGGTGGGGCGGACGGCGATGAACGCGTAGGGGCTCTTCAGGTCCACGTAGACGGCGAGCCGGGCGTCGCCCCGCAGGCGCGCGAACTCCGGAGGGAAGTGGCTCACGGGCGGCTCTGGCGTTCACGGGTGCGTCCCCTGGGCGATGGAGGGGAGTAGGGTAGCGTTGGTCCATGGCCCGACCGCGGCTACGCCAGCTCGTCTTCGCCTGCGAGAGCCTCGCGGCCGCCGACGACCTGCGGCGGCTGCTCGACCTGGGCGAGCCCTTCCCGGACCCGGGCGTCGGCCACTTCGGGCTCGAGAACGCCGTCTTCGCCCTCGGCGACCAGTTCCTCGAGGTCGTGGCGCCGCTCCCGGGCCGCGACCCGGGGAGCGTGGCGGCGGGGCGCTTCCTGGCCCGCGGCGGGCCGGGCGGCTACATGGCGATCTTCCAGACCGACGACCTCGCGGCGGCGCGAACCCGGGTGGACGCCCTCGGCATCCGTCGGGTCTGGAACGCCGACCTCGGCAGCATCGTCGAGGGCATCGCGGCGAGCCACCTGCACCCCGCCGACGTCGGCGCCGCGATCGTGTCCCTCGACGAGCCGCACCCCCCCGCCAGCTGGACCTGGGGCGGGCCCGGTTGGGAGGAGCGCAGCCGACCCGGGCGGCTCGCGGGCGCGGTGCTCGCGGCGCCGGACCCCGAGGCTCTCGCGGCGCGCTGGGCGGCGGCGCTCGGGGTCGAGGCCGAGGGCCGCAGGATCCGGCTCGACGACGGCGAGCTCTGCTTCGAGGAAGGGCCCGCCGAGCGCCTCACGGGCTTCCGCCTGGCGCTCCCCGACCCCGACGCCGTGCGGGGCCGCGCGCGCGAGATGGGGCTCCCCGTCGAGTACCGCGCCGTCGGGTTCCAGGGCGTGGTGCTAGGGCTCGCCGGGTCCTGAAGCCGCCTCTGCGGGAGCCGGAGCCTCCCCTCCCGTCACGGCGATCGCGAGCTTCGCGACGTCGTGCTCGCGGGCGAGATCCAGGACCTCGACCACGCGCTCGTGGATCACCTGCTTGTCGGCGCGGATCACGAGCTGGGTCTCGGACGGGAGCCCGGCGCCGAGCTGCGCGGCGAGCTCTTCGAGGCTCGCCTCGCGGTCCTCGATCCTCAGCGAGCCCTCCCGGGTGAGCGAGACGACGAGGCTCTCCGGGGCCGGCGCCGAGCCCGACTCGGCGGTGGGCAGGTCGAGGGGGATCTCGGGTCGCGCGAAGGAGCTCGTCACCAGGAAGAAGATCAGCAGCAGGAGCACGACGTCGATCAGCGGTGCGAGGCCGAGGCTGGCCTCCTCCTCGCTCGCGCGCGCGATCCTCACGACGAGGCGGGCGCCAGCTCGCTGTCCACGGACGCACCCGCGGAGGATCCGGACGCCGGCAGCGGACGGTCGAAGAGCTCGTTCACGGTCTCCTCGAGCCGGAGCAGCAGGGCGTCGACGCGACGCCGCAGCAGGGCGTGGCAGGCCAACGCCGCGATCCCGACCGAGAGACCCGCCGCCGTCGTCACGAGGGCCTCGAAGATCCCGCGGGCCACGACCCGCGCATCGCCGGTGCCGACCTCGGCGATGATGTCGAACGCGGCGATCATGCCGAGCACCGTGCCGAGCAAGCCCAGCATGGTGGCGATGTTGCCCAGGGCCGCGAGGAGCGAGAGGTTCCGCCGCAGGTGGAGCGACTCGGCCTCGCCGGCCGCGGCCACGTGGTCGAGGGGGTGCTCGGCGCCCCGCTGGAGCGCTCCGAGCCCCACCAGGACCAGACGCGCGAGGCTCGACGGATGCTCGTCGCAGTCCTCCCTCGCCGTCCCCAGGCGGCGGGGATCCCAGCGCTCGCGGAGGGCGCGGACCAGCGGAGCCGGGTGCACCGCGCGGGGTCGGAGCGACCAGAGCCGCTCCAGCACGATGCCGACGGCGAGCACCGACACGACCACGAGCCCGTGCATCACCCAGCCGCCGAGCTCGTACCAGTCGGCGAGCGTCCGTCCGCTGCCGGCGTCGTCGGCCAGGGCCGGCATCGAGAGCAGCAGCAGGCCGACCGCCCCGCTGGCGATCGCGGTCCACCGGCCCCTCACCCCTTCGCGCATGAGATCCCTTCCCTCCCTCGAGTGATCCCTCGAGTGGAAGGGAGCGGGCGCGCGCCGACGCGCCCGCTCCGATTCCCCTAGCGGCGTCCCGCCCGGCGACTAGCACCGAGGCCCATCAGACCCGACAGGAGCAGCAGGGCCGTACCGGGCTCCGGGACGGCCGAGAGCGACGCGTTGTCGAGCCCGAAGGTGACGACCTCTCCGGCATCGATCAGGGCCTGGGGCGCGTTCACGCCCACCTGGAAGCGACCGATGTTCCCGAGGATGTCCTCGCAGGTCTCGAGAGGGTCGAAGCTCTCGGGCGTGCAGAACCCGCCGGGGACGCCGAACGAGATCTGAGTCCAGGTGTTCGGCTCCACGGTGGTGCTCGGCGGCGCGAGCGCAACGGCGGGGAAGTTCAGCGGCCCCGCGATGCGCAGCACGTAGTCGAGCGGCTCCGAGGCGTCGTGGAACACCTCGAGCGTCACCTGCACGACGCCGTCGGTGATCCAGTCTCCCACGAAGGCATCGCCACTCGCATCGTCGGAGTCGTTGGCCCGGAACACGATCGGGCCGGCTCCCGGGAATGGCTCCACGAAGCCCGTGTAGTCGAACGTGCTCTCGACGTAGGCACTGGTGCCGCTGAGGCCCCCTCCCGTGGAGACCCAGGTGGTCGGATTGTCGACGTTGTCCTCCCACCCGGAGTTGTCCGAGTCGAACGCCTCCGTGAAGGGGACCGTGACCGCGCTCGCGGCGCCGCCCCAGTTGAGCGCGACCGTCGCGCCCAGGATGATCCATCGTCTCATGAGATTCTCCTTCGAGCGCTTCCCTTCCCATGGACGCTGGCTGGCCGGTGCTGCGGCGGGCGGGCGCGGCGGCCGGGAGTTGCGCTCGTGGATCCCGGCCTCCGGTTCGGAACGATCCCTGGCGAACGGATCAGACCGTGAGCTCCTCCTGCGCGCCGAAGCGGGTGTCGAAGCTCCCCTGGTGCACGAAGCGGACCACCACGCAGCCGTCCTCCTGGCCGTGGAAGAGCGCGTTGTGCCACCAGACGTTCTCGTAGACGGGGCCGTCGCGGTGGATCTCGGCGACGGCGTTCACCTGGATGCAGCGCAGGCGACCGATCTCGCTGCGGTCGGCGAGATCGAAGACGTAGAAGACGAGGGCGCAGCGCGGATCCGCACGCAGGGCGTCGATCACGGGCAGGTCTTCTCGGAGCAGGGTGGTGATCGATTCGGTGTCGAAGAGGTCGTTCGACCGGTAGTAGTCCGTGAGGTACTCGATGCCCCGGTCGTAGACGCTTCGGGCGCCCTCCCCCACGTGGGTCTCGTAGAGCTCCCGGAACTCCCGGGTCTTCGCCTCGAGCAGGTCCGGGCGCGGCAGCAAGCCGCAGATGATCGAATGGCTCAGCACTCCGACGCCCGGGACGGGGTGGCGAGCGGTGAGGAGGGGCGCCACGCCGACGTGCGGGGACCCGTTGCGCTCGAGCATGGTGTGCAGGCGCAGGGAGACCTGCCACTCGAGGAGCTCCTTGGGAAGCGGCCGGCCCGTACTCTTCTTCCTGCCGAACATGTCAGAGGCTCCTCAGTGCGTCGGCCGGTCCCTGGGCGCGCACGCGCAGGGAGCCGTCCTCCTTGGTGACACGGGAGTCCACCCCGAAGACGTCTCGAAGGGTCTCCTCGGTGAGGCAGCGGGCGGGCTCGCCCGCGGCGTAGACCCGGCCGCGGTGCATGACGGCCACCCGATGGGCGAGCCAGGCCGCCTGCTCGAGGTCGTGGAGCGACACCACGACCGTGAGCCCGCGCTCCTGGTTGGCCCGGGCGAGAAGTGCGAGCACCTCCCACTGGTGGCGCAGGTCGAGGGCCGTGGTGGGCTCGTCGAGGAGCAGGATGTCGGTCTCCTGGGCGAGGGTCATCGCCAGCCAGGCGCGCCGGCGCTCGCCACCCGACAGCGTCTCGACCTTGCGCCGGCGATGGTCGGCGAGGTCCATGGCCGCGAGGGCCCGACGCACGGCGCGCTCGTCGTGGGCCGTGCGGGCCGCGAAGGCGCCGACGTGGGGATGGCGGCCGTGGCCCACCAGCGCCTCCACGGTCAGGCCCTCGGGGCAGGCGGGCTCCTGGGGCAAGAGGGCGACCCGCTGTGCGAAGCGCCGCCGAGGGATCCGGAAGGCGTCCCCACCCTCGAAGCGCACCCAGCCGGCGCGGGGCCGCAGCTCCCGCGCCAGCCCCGCGATGAGGGTGGACTTCCCCGAGCCGTTCGGCCCGACCAGAGCGACGATCTCTCCTGCCCGGACCTCGAGGATCACGTCGCGCACCGCGTCGTGCTCGGCACCGGTGTGGCGAAGGTGGACCCGCTCTGCCGCGAGGACGACCGTGCTCAACCCAGCTTCCTCCACAGCAGGACGAGGAAGTAGGGTCCACCGATCAAGGCCAGCAGGGCGCCCACCGGCAGCTCCAGGGGCGCCAGCGAGACCCGCGCCCCGGTGTCGGCGAGCAGCACGAGGGTCGCCCCTCCGATGGCCGAGAGCGTGAGGAGCAGCGCGTGGGCGGGACCGACGAGCAGCCGGACGGCGTTCGGGACCACGAGACCGACGAAGCCGACGAGCCCCGCCACGCTCACCGCGCCCGCCGCCAGCAGGGCCGCCACGGTGGCCGCCCCGAAGCGCGCCCGGCGCACCGAGAGCCCGAGCCCTCCCGCCGTCGAGTCGTCGAGGAGCAGCAGATCGAGGGTGCGAATGGCGGCGAGGGAGGCCACCAATCCGATCCCCGTCGGGAGGGCGACGACCGCGACGTCGCTCCAGCCCAGCCCGTTGAGGGAGCCCACCAGGAAGGCGGTGAAGGACGGCGCGCGATCCGCGAAGGCGAACATCAGCAACGCGATGGCGGCGAAGAAGACCGCCTGGAGGGCCACGCCCGAGAGCACGATGCGCAGCGGTCCGGCGACGACCCGGGAGCGCAGCCAGGCCAGGGCGAGCAGGATGCCGACGGTCGCCATGCCGCCCGCGAACGCGAAGGCGGGCACCCAGTGGGAGCGCTCGGGGACCATCACGAGGGTCGCCACGGCGGCGAGACCCGCGCCGCCGGTCACGCCCAGCACGGCCGGGTCCGCGAGGGGATTGCGCACCACGGTCTGGAGGAGCGCTCCCGAGACCGCGAGGGCCGCCCCCACCGCCGCCGCCGCCGCGACCCGGGGCAGGCGCACGTCCCACACCACGGCGTGGAGCGGATGGCCGGAATCGAGAGCGGCCTCCCCGAGCTGACCCGGCGGTACCGCGACGGCGCCGAGGCCGGCGGCCGCCATGGCGCTGGCCAGCAGCGCGATCCCGAACCCCCCGATCCACAGCCCGGGTCTCTCGCTCCGGGCGGCGAGGTGGAGCCGCGCGCGCGCTGCGATCGCGCTCACGGCGCCGCCCCCGCGTCGCCCTGGGCGGCGACCGGCGCGGGGCCTTCGAGAAGCGCCACGAGGGCGCGCGCTGCGCTGGGCAGGGCGAGTCCGGGGTTCGTGGCGAAGAGGGACGGATCGAGGGCGTGCACGCCCCGCCCGGCGCTCGTGCTCACCGAGCGCCACGGTCCGCCCCTCCGGACCCGTTCGTCGAAGGACTCGCGGATGCGCGTCGGATCGCCGTGGGTGACGAGCAGCAGCAGCTCCGGGCGCAGCGTCGCCATGGCCTCGTCGTTGATCGGTACGAGGCCCGGGTACCGCTCGTCCCCCGGCGTGCCGGTGCTCACGTTCCGGAAGTTGAGCCGTGCGAGCAGGTCGCCCAGCCAGGTGCGCTCCGTCATGGCGTAGAACGAGCCCGGCGCGCCGAAGAGGGTCAGGGTCGGGACCGGGTCGTCGAGCGCGAGCTTCTGGAGCTCCCCACGAGCCTCCTCGACGGCGGAACCGAGCTCGGCCTCCGCCCCCACGCGCTGGCCGATGGCGATCAGCGACTCGAAGGTGGCGTCGACGCCCGCGCTCTCCACCAGCATCACCTCGGCCCCGCTGCGCGCCAGGCCGGGCCGGAGCCGCCCGTGCAGCACGGCGTCGCCGATCACCAGCGACGGGCGGGCGACCGCGAGCTGCTCGAGGCTCGGCGAGTGCGGATTGCCGAGGTCCACGATGCCTTCCGGCGGCGGGCGGTGAAGATCGCGCCTCGCCATCGCCACCAGCGTGGCCTTCTCGGGAGCGCGCTCCAGGGCGTCGGCCACCCAGGGAAGCAGGGTGGCGACCCGGACGGGCTCGGCCGCGGCAGCATGCGACACCGCACAGGCGAGCAGGGTCGCGAGGACGCGAAGACCGGCCCTCACGACGCCGCCCCCTCGACCGCGAGCGATGCTCCGGCCGCGAGAGCCGCGTGCGCCTCGAGGAAGTCCTTCTCCCGCTCGGGCTCGAACTCGGCGCCCTTCTCGCGGTGGACGTAGATCCGCAGGAAGGGCTCGGCCTCCGCGACCTCGCCGAGCTCGAAGAAGAGCACGCGCCGCCCCGAGCGCTCGTGCACCTCGTCGCGGCTGCGGAGGTAGCGGAAGCGGTCCAGTGCGAGGTGCCAGTGGAACGCCGGCGTGATGGCGTTCATGTATCCGTGGGCGACGCCGTAGGCGCCGAACTCGCAGAGGCTCTCGAAGACCGAGGGACCGCAGATGGAGATCACGCGCAGCGGCCCGAGCCGACCGAGGAGGTCGAAGAACCGGCGGGGGGTCCAGGGGTCCAAGCCAGCGTCTCCCTGCACCTGCAGGCATCGCATGCAAGTGCTCAAAAAGACTCGGGAGTTTGCTGGCTAGGCGGGAACCTGGCTCGCGGATTCGGATCGGAGCGTCGGCACCCTAGATCAATTGAAGATGAATTTCAATTTCACTATAGTGCCGCAGGAAAACGAAGCGCTGTCGTCCCCCCTCCTCCAGCGAGCCCGACCGGCCAGCCAGATGCGCCGGGAACGACGAGACGCCTCCGGTAATTGGAAGTGTCCGTCGAAGGCCGTTTGTGTCTCACAGCCCTGACCGCCTGGTTGCTCGTCTTCGCGGCCTCGCCCGCGAACGCGGATGAACCCGTGCATCGCGCGGAGGACATCATGGTGGAAGACCAGACCCTGCGGCCGGCCGAGATCTTCCAGGACACCCCCGTCGAGGTCGAAATCCTCACCGAGGAGGAGATCCAGGCCCTGCCCGCCCAGAACGTGGCGGAGGTGGTGCGGAGGCTGCCCGGAATCCGCACCCAGCAGCGCATCCAGGGCGAGGAGGATGCGGTCTCCATCGAGGGGATGCCGCCCAGCTACACGACCATCGTCGTCGACGGGCAGCGCTACACGGGTGAGATCGGCGGCGTCGCCGACCTGCGCGACGTGCCCCTCGAGAACGTCGAGCGCATCGAGATCCTGCGCGGCACCCAGGGACTGCGCTACGGCACCGAGGCCGCAGGCGGCGTCGTCAACATCGTCACCAAGGATGCCCCGGACGACGGCCTGCGCGCGAACCTCGACGTCGGGGCGGGGCGCTTCCGCAACGTCCAGACCTCCGGGACCGCGGCCTACGGAAACGACCGCTTCGGAGGCACGCTGTCCTTCGATCGGGACCAGATCTCCGGCTTCAACTCCCCCGACGACGTGAACGCCGTGTTCATCGGCGCCGGGCGCGACTCCCGAAGGACCTCGCGGGACGTGAACGGCTCCTTCGAGGCCCGCCTCGAGAACGGCCTCGACCTGACCGGCCGCTTCGGCTGGCGAGACGAGGACCAGGACGTGCCCCTCGACGACGGCACCGGAGAAGTGCGGCGCGACGACGCGCGCTGGCGGGGAGTCCAGGAGTTCGACTGGTTCGCCACGGAGAGCACGCGGCTCAGCGGCGCCGTCTCCTACTACCGCCTCGTCACCCAGTCGTCCGTGGGACGGGACTTCGAGCTCGACGACGACGAGTGGAAGCTCGACGCGGCGGTCGAGCACTTCTTCGAGCTCGGGGGCATGACCCACGCGGTCACCGCGGGCCTGGACGGGCGGATCGACCAGCTCCGGCTCGACGAGGGCTCCCTGAGCACCCTGCCCGAGGGCGCCGACCTCGAGGACGCGGGGAGCCTCCGCGAGGGCTTCGAGCGGCTCGGAGTGTTCCTGATCGGCGAGAGCGAGATCTCGGATCTGCTCTCCTTCGAGGCCGGGGTGCGGCTGCAGCTCCACAGCGAGTTCGACAGCGAGCTCCTGCCCCAGGCCGCGGTGCTGTTCTCCCCCTTCGAGAGCCTGAAGATCCGCCTGTCCGCCGGCCGAAACTACCGAACGCCCTCGCTGCGGGACCTGTTCCAGCCACCGGTGCCCCAGCTGGGAAACGCCTACTTCCTCGCCGGCAATCCGGATCTCGAGCCCGAGTCCTCGACCTCCTACCGGATCGGCTTCGAGTACTCGCCCTTCCGCTGGCTCTCGTTCTCGAGCGTCGGCTTCTTCAACGACATCGAGGACCACATCCGTTCCAACATCGCGGGCTTCATCTCCCTCGGCGACGAAGCCATCGACACCGAGCTTCCCACCACGATCCGGCCCGGCCTCGACGCGATCTGCGCCGTGACGAGCAACTTCTTTCCCGAGTGCGCGCTCCTCGGAGGAACGCCCACGGGCGACCTCGTGGACCCGAACCGCAGGCCCCTGTTCCGCAGGACCAACCTCGATTCCGTGAGGACCCGCGGCGTCGAGGCACGCCTGGAGCTGCGTCCGCGGGAGTGGTTCGAGCTCCAGCTCGGCTACACGCTCCTCGACACCCAGGTGGTGGACTCGAACGTCGTGGACCTCGACGAGCTTCCGAACGAGCCCAAGCACACCTTCGACGCGGCGCTGCTGCTGAAGCTGCCCCGCACCCGGACGGGCCTGAGCCTGCGCGGGCGCTGGCGCGACCGCGCCCTGTTCGAGGGCAGCGGGACCGGTCTGTTGGGATTCGCCAGCGACCAGCAGACGGATCCCTCCCTGGTGCTGGACGCACGGATCACCCAGCCCATCGGGGAGCACGCCGAGATCTACCTGGACGGATTCAATTTGACCGACGAGGAATCCGTGGACTCCTACGCGGTCCGCGGACGCGCCTTCTTCGTGGGCCTGCGCCTGCACACGTTCTAGAGGGGGTGAATCGATGAGGCTTCGGTGGATGGGGGGGCTTGCGGCGGCCACGGCGCTCGCCGCCACGCCGGCGAGCGGAGAGCTGATCCTGGTCCAGGAGGGGATCGACTCCTCGCCCTACTCCTTCATCCAATCCCTCGCGCGGGGCAACCGCGAGACCGCCTACGTGTTCACCGGGGACGACCAGATCGGCGCCGCCCACAACTTCCGGAACTTCGTCCGCTTCGACCTTCCGCCGGATCTCGTCGCGGCCGGCGAGGTGGTGGCCGAGGCCTACGCCTGGACCTACTACAGCTTCGACTTCGACGCGTTCGGCGACGCGACGACCGTGCCCGGAGAGATCCACTGCCACGAGGTGCTCGAGCCCTGGGAGGAGCAGACCCTCACCTGGTCGAACCAGCCCGCCTTCGGTCCCAGCTTCGACGTGCAGTCCGAGATCCTCGGACCGGGGCTCGTGTGGTGCGACGTGACCGACCTCGTGCGCGACTGGGTGACGGGCGCCCGGCCCAACCATGGGCTCGCCATGACGAACCCGACCGAGCGCCTGATCGGCATGTACACGTTCGAGGCCGAGGCCGACGACATCGACGCCAACCTGCTTCCCAGCCTCGTGATCGAGACCGTCAGCTCGGGCCTCGCGGACCTGGATGCCGACCTCGTGGCCGACGCCATCGACAACTGTCCCGAGGTTGCGAACCCCGACCAGGCGGACGGCGAGGGCGACGAGACGGGCGACGCCTGCGACCTGTGCCCGACGATCTACGACCCCGAGCAGGTGGACACCGATGGGGACGGCCGCGGGGACCGCTGCGGCTTCGAGGCGGCGGACCTGAGCGGCGATGGCTTCGTCAACAGCGTCGACGTGCGACTGCTGGAAGAGGCACTCGGGAGCGTCGCGGGCGAGCCGGCCTTCGACCCGGCCTGCGACTTCGACGGGGACGACGCGGTCTCGGAGGTCGACTGGGAGCTCTGGGCCCCGATCTTCGCCGAGTTCGAGACCCCGGTCTGCGGCGTGATCGGCCCCGAGCTGGCGGTCCTGGCGGGCGCGGTCGCGCTGCGGCGGAGACGCAGGACCGCGGGATGAGCGGAGAACGCGATCGATCGCAGGAGGAGCAGGAGATGAAGGTGGCCCTCAGCAACGCCGAGGCGGGAACGACGGTGCAGACCCTCGATGCCCGGGAGCTGCTCGGACCGCGCGGCATGGTTCGCATCGAGCACGAGGGGGAGGTCTACACGCTGCGGATGACCCGCAACAACCGGCTGATCCTCACCAAGTAGCATGGGCGGAGCGCGCCGCCCCGGGCGGCTGTCCGCCTTCGTCGCGCTCTCCCTCGCGCTCCACGGGGCCCTGCTCTGGCAGCTGGGGGACTCGGCGCCCTCCTCCCCGGCTGCGGCGCCCCCCGAGCCCGTGTCCGTGAGCGTCGTTGCGATGCGCCCACCGGCGCCGCCAGCGCCTCCCGAGGCCGCGCCACCGAACCCGCCCCCGCCCGAGCCGCGCGTGTCGAGGCCGCGGCCCCGGGCCGCGAAGGCGCCCGCCCGGAAGGTCGTCCCCGTCCCCGAGACCCCGCCCGAGCCGCCGCGAGAGCCGGAGCCCGCGCAGCCCGAGCCTCCGGCCCCGGCCGCCGAGGCAGGGCCCTCCCCCACCCGCCCCGACGTGGCCGCGCCTCCGCCCAGCCTCGCGGCCGTCGCGCCCGGCGCCGCGCCGGAGCCTGCCACGCCGGACGAGATCGAGGCCTACAAGAACCTCGTCCGGCGGCTCATCGCATCGCGCAAGCACTACCCCACCATGGCGCGGCGGCGCGGGCTCGAGGGAGACGTCACGGTGCAGCTCCGCATCGCCGACGACGGAGGTCTCGATGCGGTACAGGCCGCAGGCCGGGGGGGACGGCTCTTCGAGCGGGCCGCCCTCGACGCCGTCCGGCTCGCGGTGCCGTTTCCGCCCCCTCCGCCCGAGTTCGGCGACTTCGAGGTGGTGATCCGCTACCGGCTGGACGACTGAAGCAGGCGACCGCCGGAATCCCAGCGGCGCCGGCGAGCCCGGCCCCGCAGCCACGGGATGGGCGGCAGCACGAACGCCAGCTCCGCGCCCACGCCGCACAGCGACCGCGGCGTCAGGTCGAGGCTGAAGTCGAACCCGGCGTCGGCGATGGGGCTGTGCCGGAAAGGATGCGGCCCCTCGGAGAAGGCCGTCCACCCCGCATTCGGGGGCTCTCGGCGGGAAGCGGGCGTCCCTCGGCGAAGGGCGCCCGTGGTATGCTGACGGGTCGTGATCGGGCCCCGAAGGCAGGCATCGAGGCTTTCCGTAGCCGCGCTGGCGACGCTGCTCCTGGCGTTCCTGACCGGCGTCTCGCCGGACTGCGTCGACGAGTACGTCGAGGAGCCGCCGCCGGGCTCGGATCCCGTGCGGATCCGCTTCGACGGCGTGGGGGCCAACGGCATCTTCGACCCCTCCGTCACCCGGGACCCGGCCACCGGCGATCTCTGGATGAGCTACTCGGCGGTGAACCCCTCGGCCTTCTGGTCGAGCCAGAACCCCGACGTCGTCGAGACGCGCCTCGCCCGCTCCACCAGCAACGGCGTCGTCTGGAGCGACTTCGGCCTCTCGGTGAACCCGCCTCGGGACGTGCTGCTCCCGCGACCGGCCCCGAGGCACACCGGAACCTGGCACAACGAGGTGTCCTCCCTCGTCCACGACCCCGGCGCGCTCCCGGGACAGCAGTGGAAGCTCGTCTGGCACCACTACCTGGTGAGCAACGGGGAGCGCGAGTTCACCAACGGCTGGATCGGCTACCGCACGTCGAGCACGCCCGGGGGGCTCACCATCGCCCCGGAGATCAAGCTCCTGACCGGGGGGTTCTACGACCCCGCGAACGACGCGGAGGGCGGAACGACCCGCTCGCCGCTGGGCGGCCCCCCGGTGATCCGTCTCGCCGACATCGATCCCGCACTGGTGTCCTGCACCGCCGCCTCGGAGCCGGACCTCCAGGCGACCCCCCAGGCCCTCTACCTGAGCCTGCTGTGCGGTCGGGGGGAGCCCGCGCTCGACCGCATCGTGCTGCTGCGCTGCGCGGCCCCCTGCGCCGCCGCGCGCGAGTCGAGCTGGAGCTACGTCGGCACGCTCCTCGACGGCGTCACGGCGGTGAGGCTCGGCGTCCAGGGCTTCTCGGCCCCCGACGTCGTGGAGGCCGGCGGCGACCACTACCTGATCGCGACCCCGGTCTTCGACGTGCCGTTCTCCTACAAGGGCTGCCTGATCTTCCGGTTCGCCGACCTCGACGCGGGCCTGCTCGAGTCGGCCCTGGGCGTGCCGATCCCCGTCGAGCAGGTGGACGGCGTGGTGCAGGCCTTCCACGGGGCCTGCGCCTACCAGGACGAGAGCTTCGGTGGCGTGCTGGTGAGCGACCTCGCCGTGGGGGAGCCCGAGCGGTTCCGCATCTTCAAGACCTTCGTGCCGCTGGGGACCGGAAGCCCGTGAGCGCGGGGGCCTGGAGGCGGGCGCTGGTCGCCCTGCTGCTGGGAGCCGGCGGACTGGCGCTGCTCCCGGCGCCGGTGCCGGCCGAGCCCTTCGCCTACATCGCGAACCGGGACGACGACACGCTCTCGGTGCTCGACGTCGGCAGCCATGCCGTGGTCGCCACCGTGCCCGTGGGCGACGGCGCCGGGGGCGTGGGGGTCCATCCGAACGGGCGCCGCGTGTACGTGAAGAACTGGTACGCGAGCTCCCTCTCGATCCTGGACGCGGCGGACAACACCGTGGCGAAGACCCTCGCCGTCGGAGCGGGGCCCGCCGACGTCGCGTTCCTTCCCGATGGCTCTCGCGCCTACGTGACCCTCTTCGACTCCAACGAGGTCGCGGTCATCGACACCCAGAGCGAGAGCGTGATCGCCAGCATCCCCGTCGGCGACGGCCCCTACGGGATCGCGATCCATCCCGAGGGCCACCGGGCCTACACGGCGAACCGACGCGGCGGCGACGTCTCCGTGATCAACACGCTCAACAACACCCTCGTGACGAGCATCTGGGTGGCGGACGGCGACGGCGGCATCGCGGTGCACCCGAACGGCAGCCGCATCTACGTGACGAGCTACAACCTGGATCGGGTCTCGGTGATCAGCACGGCGCTGAACGCCGTCATCGCGGTCCGGCCCGCCCCGGGAGGCCCTTTCGGGGTCGCGGCCTCGCCCGACGGCCGGCACCTGTACGTGGCCCTGTACAAGAACAACGCGATCGCGGTCTTCGACACCGCCACCAACGAGGTGATCGACACCATCGCGATGGCGAACCCCTACGGGCTCGCCTTCCATCCCGACGGGAGCCGCGTCTACGCGACGAACCTGGGCGCGGGCCGGATCGCGGCGATCGACACGGCCTCGCGCAGCATCGTCGCCACCACGGCCGTCGGCAACATCCCGCTCTCCTTCAGCTCCTTCGTGGGGCCGCTGCCCCTGGGCGGAACCCTGCGGCGGGTCGTGCCCGGCACCGTGTCCGGCGTGTGCGTCAACGTCACCACCGGCGCCTTCGTGCCCTTCGGCCCCGTCCCCGGCCAGACCGGCTTCCGCTGCGACGGCCTCGAGACGAGCCCCGGCGACGAGCTGCTGATGCTCGAGTCCTCGATCGCCGAGTAGGCGCGCGGCGCTCGGGCTCAGCCCCCGGCGTGCCCCGCCCGGGGGGCCTCGGGATGCTGGGCCGAGAGCGCCTCCGGGGTCGCCGGGCAGACGCCGTGCTCGGTCACGAAGCCCGACACCAGCCGGGCCGGCGTGACGTCGAAGGCGAAGTTCGCCGCCGGAGTCCCCGCCGGAGCCAGGCCCACGGTGACGACGGGCTCGCGTCCCTCGGCGGCGGGCACGAGCGCACGTCCGGCGAGGGCGAGCACCTCCTGCGGATCGCGCTCCTCGATGGGGATGCTGCCGAGGCCCTCCTCGAGGGTCCAGTCGATGGTGGTCGCCGGGAACGCGCAGTAGAAGGGGACCGCGTTGTCCCGGGCGGCCAGCGCCACGCCGTAGGTGCCGATCTTGTTGCAGACGTCGCCGATGCGCGTCACGCGATCGGCCCCCACCAGGCAGGCGTCGACGCGCCCCGACTGCATCAGGTGGCCGGCGGCCCCGTCCACGACCAGGGTGTGCGGAATGCCGTGCTTGCCGAGCTCCCAGGCGGTGAGCTTCGCGCCCTGGGCACGGGGCCGGGTCTCGTCCACCCAGACCTCCAGCGGGATCCCGGCGTCGTGGGCGGCGTAGATCGGCGCGAGCGCGGTCCCGTGGTCCACGGTGGCGAGCCAGCCCGCGTTGCAGTGGGTGAGGACGCGCAGCGGCCCGGCTCCCCGCTCGGTGGCGAGGGCTCGCAGCAGCCCGGCGCCGTGGCGGCCGATCGCCCGGCAGGCCGCGACGCTGGCCTCGCACAGCTCGCCCGCGAGGCGGTAGGCGAGCTCCGCGCGGTCGCCTGGGCCGGTGCCCGCCAGGGCCCGCTGCATGCCGGCGAGGGCGTTGGCGAGGTCCACGGCGGTTGGCCGGGTGGAGCGCAGCGCCGCGGCCGCCTGCTCCAGCGCGGCGTCCGACGGGTCGCGGCGCAGGGCCAGGCACAGGCCGTAGGCCGCGGTGGCTCCGATCAGCGGGGCGCCGCGCACCGTCATCTCCCGGATCGCCTTGGCGGCGTCCTCCAGGCTCTGGAGCCGGACGGTCTCGAAGCGATGGGGCAGCGCGCGCTGGTCGATGACCCGGACCGACCAGCCGTCCTCGTCGACCCAGAGGCTGCGGTAGTGGGCGCCGTCGACCTTCACCGGCGGGACGACCGGTCCCAGATAGGCGGGGCGGGCGGGGCGGCCGGGCGCTCGTCTGCGGCGTCGGCTTCGATGGCGATCGCGGACACGGCGGCGCCGAGCGTAGCTCTCGGCCCCGGCGGGCGCTCAGCGCGGCACGCCCGTCCCGAAGACGTTGATGGCGCGGTGGAACGGCGCCCGGCGCTCCGGGTCGTAGCCGGACGCGCTGGCGTGCGCGTCGTCCCACAGCACGTCTGCGTGCGGCCCGGGAAGGTGCGGTCGGAGCGCGTCGCGCGCCCGCTCGTCGAGCGCCGCCCACTCGCGCCGCAGCTCCTCCAGGCACCACACCCGGTAGCGCGAGGTGGGCACCCGAGCGTAGCGACAGCCCTGGATCGTCATGTCGTGACGGGTGAGTCCCCGGGTGTGGGCCGCGGCGTTCTCGCGTAGCTGGGCGAGGTGCGTCTCGCACGCCTCGCGCAGGAGCGCCGCGACGGCGTCGTCGACGGCGGGAAGCAGCCCGGGCGGCTTCCCCGTGGCCCGGGCGTTCCACATGCGGGCGACCCAGGCGTAGACGCCCGGGGCCCGGCGCCGCATGATCTCCGCCGGGGTGGGATCCTGCCCGAAGTGCCGGAGCATGGGCCCCATCAAGCCGAAGTCGGCCACCGTGGGCGAATCCCCGAGCAGGAAGCGCCGCCGGGCGAAGACGGTCTCGAGCGCCTCGAGCGCGGTGAGGTAGCCCTGCTCGACGTGGGCGCGGGTCGCCCGGGTGACGCCGTCGCCCCGCACGAAGCCCCAGAGCTGCCGCCGGATCAGCAGGCACTGCTTCGCGAAGCGCGGCAGCGGCATGGGGCCGAGGAGCTCGTCGGCGAGGGCCCCGCTCACGTACCAGCGATCCGGGCGGAAGCTCCAGCGGTAGTGCATCGCGGGCCGCCACAGCCACTCGTCGGCGTAGTCCTCGAGGAGCAGCGCCACGAAGCGCAGCGCGGGGTCGCCCGGGTAGATGGACGGGGCGTCCTGGCGGGCGTCGAGCCAGGCGAGGATCGGCGTCGAGTCGGAGAGCCAGCGGCCGTCCTCGAGCTTCGCCACGGGCATCTGCACCGCCCCCGCACCGGCGAGGATCTCGCGCTCGTTGCCCACGGTGGGGAGCAGCTCGTAGTCGATCGAGCGGTAGCGGAGATAGGTCTCGAGCTTCCCGGTGTAGTAGGAGAGTCGTGAGCCGTAGACGCGCAGCATCCGGAGTCCCTCCCGATCGTCGCCGCTCGAGTATCGCAGAACCCGACGGAGGTCGGGCACTTACGCTGCGGCCTCGGCCCGCGGCGGGGGCTGGTCCATACTCGGTCGGACGCGCTGCGACCGGCGGCGAGGAGGGCGGACGGGATGACGGGATCCACGCGCGGCTTCGGCCACGACACCACCACCGACGAGGTCCTCGAGGGCATCGACCTGGGCGGCCGGCTCGCCCTGGTGACCGGGGCCTCGGGCGGGCTCGGCGCCGAGACCGCCCGCGCCCTGGCCTCGAAGGGCGCCCGGGTGGTGCTCACCGTCCGCGACCTCGCCAGGGGCGAGGAGGTGGCCGACGGGATCCGCAAGTCCACGGGCAACGCGAGCGTCGAGTGCGAGGAGCTCGAGCTGGGCGACCTGGCGAGCGTGCGCGCCTTCGCGGAGCGCTTCCTCGCCCGCCACGACGCGCTCCAGATCCTGGTCAACAACGCCGGCGTGATGGCCTGCCCGTTCGGGAGGACGAGCGACGGCTTCGAGCTGCAGTTCGGCACCAACCACCTGGGCCACTTCCTGCTCACGGGCCTGCTCGCGCCGGCCCTCGTGGGCGGCGCGCCCGCGCGCGTCATCTCGGTGAGCTCGCGGGGCCACCAGCAGTCGCCGGTGGTCTTCGAAGACATCGGCTTCGAGGAGCGCGCCTACGAGAAGTGGGCCGCCTACGGGCAGTCGAAGACCGCCAACATCCTGCTCGCCGTCGAGCTCGAGCGGCGCCTCGGCGCGCGCGGGGTGCACGCCTACGCGATCCACCCCGGCGTGATCCCCACCGACCTCTCCCGGCACATGGAGCCCGAGGACTTCGAGCACGTGCGCCGCCGCTCCGGCGGCCGGCTGCGGCTCAAGACCGTCGAGTCCGGCGCCGCGACCTCGGTCTGGGCCGCGACCGCCCCGGAGCTCGAGGGCCGCGGCGGCCTGTACCTCGAGGACTGCCACGTCGCCGAGGTGAACGATGCCGAGGGGGCCACCGAGGGCGTGCGCTCCTACGCGCTCGACCCCGATGCCGCCCGGCGGCTCTGGTCGGTCTCCGAGGAGCTGGTGGGCCAGGGCTTCGCGCTCTAGGCCTGCGCCGTCTACCGCAGCCGCGGATCCCGGAAGTCCATCGTGCCCTGGCGGGAAGCGGCCCCGAAGCTGGCGTATCCTGCCGTCGTGAAGATCGACGGTTCGGAGCTGGTCGACCCGGTGCGCTACGCCGCGAAGGGCTACCCCCATGAGCTCTGGACCGAGCTGCGACGCGAGGATCCCCTGGCCTGGTTCGACCCCGAGGGATACCGGGGCTTCTGGGCCGTGACGAAGCACGCCGACCTCTGCGAGGTATCGAAGCAGCCCGAGCTCTTCTCGAGCGAGCCGCGTCTCGTGGTCCAGCGCGAGGAGGTCGAGGCCACAGAGGCCATCGGCAACACGATGCGGACCCTCGTCAACATGGACCCGCCGGACCACCGGATCTACCGGGGCCTCGCCACTCCCTGGTTCAAGCCGAGCAACCTGAGGCGCATCGAGGAGCGCATGGTCGAGTCGGCGAAGCAGCTCGTCGGCCGAATGATGCGCGACGGCGGGCCCCAGGAGTGCGACTTCGTCACCGAGGTGGCCGCCCTGCACCCGCTGCGGCTCATCGCCCACCTCTTCGGTCTGCCTGAGGAGGACGAAGCCTTCATCCTCCGGGCAACGAACGAGCTGTTCGGCGCCCAGGATCCGGAGTTCCAGCGCACCGGCGACCGTGAGCGGGACATGGCCCGGCTCCAGTCCGACTTCTTCGCCTACTTCGCGAAGACCGCGAAGGAGCGACGCGAGAGCCCCAAGGAGGACCTCGCGAGCCTGCTCGCGACGTCCGAGATCGATGGGAAGCCGATCCCCGAGCTCGAGCTCCTGAGCTACTACCTGATCGTCCTGACCGCCGGCCACGAGACGACGCGCAACGCCATCGCGGGCGGGCTGCTGGCGCTGATGGAGCACCCCGGCGAGCTCCGGCGGCTGCAGGCCGATCCGGACGTGACCGCGTGCGCGGTAGATGAGATCATCCGCTGGACCTCTCCCGTGAACCAGTTCGTCCGCACCGCAACCCGCAAGACCAGGCTGCGCGGCCGCACGATCCGGGAAGGCGATGCGCTCTGCCTCTTCTACGCCTCGGCGAACCGCGACGAGGACGTGTTCGAGGATCCCTTCCGCTTCCGTGTCGATCGCAGGCCCAATCCCCACCTCGCCTTCGGGATCGGCGAGCACTTCTGCCTGGGCGCGACCCTGGCGCGCATGGAGATCCGCGTGCTGCTCGAGGAGCTCGTGCCCCGGCTGGTCTCCCTCGAGCTTGCCGGGGAGCCCGAGCGGCTGGCCTCGAGCTTCGTCGGCGGGCTGAAGCACCTGCCCATCCGCTACCAGATCCGGCCGGCGGGCTGAGTGGCCGGCCCGGCTTTTGGCAGGGACGGCCGCGCTGGGCAACCTTGAGGACCGGGAGACACGGGAGAAGCACGGTGGGCGACTTCAGGCTGTTGATCGGTGGCGGGCTCGAGGCGGGCGCGCGCTCCACGGACGTGATCGACCCGGCGACCGAGGAGGCCGTGGCGAGCTGCCCGCGCGCCTCCGAGGAGCAGCTCGACCGGGCGGTGGCGGCGGCCCGGGAGGCCTTCCCCGACTGGTCGCGGCGGCCGATCGCCGAGCGCCGCGCCGTGCTCGAGCGCGTCGCAGCCGTCGTCTCGGAGCACGCCGCGGAGCTGGGCCGGCTCCTCACCCGCGAGCAGGGCAAGCCCCTGCGCGACGCCATCGGCGAGGCGCACGGGCTCGCGGCCTTCACGCGCCACTTCGCCGCCGAGGAGCTCCCCGTCGAGGTGCTCGACGACGGCGAGAAGCGGCGCGTCGAGGTGCACCACCGCCCCCTCGGCGTCGTAGCTGCCATCGTGCCGTGGAACTTCCCGCTCGTGCTGCTGGGCTTCAAGCTCGGCCCGGCGCTCATCGCGGGCAACACGCTCGTGGTGAAGCCGGCGCCGACGACGCCGCTCTCCACCCTGCGCGTGGGCGAGCTGCTCCGCGACGTGGTGCCGCCGGGCGTCGTCAACGTGCTGGCCGACGACGGCGACCTCGGCCCGCGGATCTCCGCCCACCCGGACATCCAGAAGGTCTCGTTCACCGGGAGCACCGAGACCGGCTCGAAGGTGATGGCGGGCGCGGCCGGGAGCCTCAAGCGCCTGACCCTCGAGCTCGGCGGCAACGACGCCGGGCTCGTGCTGGGCGACGTGGACCCGAAGCAGGTGGCGCCGAAGATCCTCGAGAGCGCGTTCCGCAACTGCGGCCAGGTCTGCATCGCGCTGAAGCGCGTCTATGCCCACGAGGACGTCTACGACGAGCTCTGCGAGGAGCTCGCCGCGGGCGCGAAGGCGCTGCGCCAGGGCGCAGGCCTCGACGAGGACACCCAGATCGGGCCGCTCCAGAACCGGCGCCAGTTCGAGAAGGTGAAGGCCATGCTCGAGGAGGCCCGGAAGCGGGGGAAGGTGATCGCGGGCGGGTCGGTCTCCGACGGCCCCGGCTACTTCATCGAGCCCACGGTGGTGCGGGACATCGACGAGACGGCGCGGGTGGTCGGCGAGGAGCAGTTCGGCCCGCTGCTGCCGGTGCTGCGCTTCGCGGACGCCGAGGAGGCCCTCGAGCGCATCAACCGCTGCGACCAGGGCCTGGGCGGGAGCGTGTGGTCCCGCGACGAGGCGAAGGCCCTCGAGCTCGCGAGCCGGCTCGAGGCCGGCACGGTGTGGATCAACCAGCACGCCGCCCTCGACCCCGGCATCCCCTTCGGCGGCGCGAAGCAGTCGGGGATGGGGGTCGAGCTGGGCCGCAGGGGGCTCGAGGAGTTCACCCAGCTCCAGGTCGTCAACCTCGCCCGCTAGGTCGCGGGCCGCTTTCCGGAGGTCTCCATGGTCCCGCACTCCGCCCTCCCCCTCCTGGTCCTGCTGCTGGCGAGCCCGGTCGTCGGCTGCGGCGGTCCCTTCGTGCTGCTGCCCGGCGGCGCCCTGGAGGGCGAGACCGTCCCGCTGCCCGACGGCTGGGCCTTCACCGACGAGTTCAAGACCATCCAGCTCGAGACGCTCCCCGCGGACCCCTACTCGGTCAACATCTGGGTGACCGCGGCGGGCGAGAGCCTCTACGTGCACGCGGGGGCCAGCCGCGCCACCTGGGTCGAGAACATGGAGAAGGACCCGAAGGTGCGGCTGCGCGTCGAGGACGAGATCTACGAGCTCGCCGCCGCCCGCGTGACCGGCCAGGACGAGTTCGACCGCTTCAGCGACGCCTACGAGAAGAAGTACGGCCGGCGCCCGCGCAACGGCAACGTCGCCGAGGCCTACCTGTTCCGGCTGGGTGCACGCTGAGCCGTGGTCCAGGGTCCGAGCCCGCCCCCGCTTCCCGACGGCCTCGTGGCCTTCGTGAAGCGCGACTGCCCGACCTGCGTACTGGTGGCTCCCGTGCTCGCCCGGCTCGCCGCCGAGGGCGGCCTCACCGTCTACACCCAGGACGACCCGGCGTTTCCCGAGGGCGTGGAGGCGCGCGACGACACCGGGCTCGCCGTCTCCTGGCACCACGAGATCGAGGCCGTCCCCACCCTGCTGCGGGTGCAGGACGGCATCGAGAAGGAGCGCCTGCTCGGCTGGCACCGCGGCGAGTGGGAGGCGCTCACCGGGGTGGAGGGCCTCGGCCCCGGGCTGCCCGAGTGGCGCCCGGGCTGCGGGTCGCTGTCCGTGGATCCCGGCCGCGAGTCGGCGCTGCGCGCGCGCTTCGCCGGCGCGACCCTGCGCTCGCGCCGGGTCGAGCTGGCGCCCCAGGAGGACGAGGCCGAGGCGCTCTTCGAGCGCGGCTGGACCGACGGGCTGCCGGTGGTGCCGCCCACCGAGGAGCGCGTGCTCGCCATGCTGGAGGGCACGAGCCGCGACCCCCAGGACGTGGTCGCCACGGTCCCGCCGGACCTGGTCCCCTGCACGGTGGAGAAGGTCGCCGTGAACGCGGTCCTGGCCGGCTGCAAGCCCGAGTACCTGCCGGTGGTGCTGGCCGCCGTGGAGGCGGCGTGCACCGACGCCTTCAACGCCCACGGCCTGCTGGCGACGACGATGCCCGCGGGCCCGGTCTTGATCGTGAACGGCCCGATCCGCCGGCGCATCGGGATGAACGCCGGTAAGAACGTCTTCGGCCAGGGCAACCGCGCCAACTCCACCATCGGGCGCGCGCTCCAGCTCGTGATCCGCAACGTCGGCGGCGGCCGGCCCGGCGACGTGGACCGCGCCACCCACGGCAACCCGGGGAAGGTTGGGTTCTGCTTCCCCGAGGACGAGGAGGACTCGCCCTGGGAGCCCCTCTCGGTGAGCCTCGGCAAGCCGGCGGGGGTCGACACCGTGACCCTCTTCCCCGGCGAGGGCCCGCGCTGCATCGTGGACCAGCTCGCCCGGGACCCCGAGAGCCTCGCGCGCAGCTTCGCCGCGAACCTGCGCACCCTCCACCATCCGAAGCTCATCCTCGCCTTCGACTGCGTGCTGGCCGTCGGCCCCGAGCACGCCCGGGTGTTCCGCGAGGCGGGCTGGGACCGCGCGAGGCTCGCCTCGCGCCTTCACGAGCTGCTCCAGATCCCCGGCGAGGAGCTGGTGCGCGGCGCCGACGGCATGGCCGAGGGCGGGCCGGAGAGCGCGCGCGGCAAGCGGCTCCCGAAGTTCCGGCCCGGCGGCATCCTGATCGTGCACTGCGGTGGCGGCGCCGGGCTCTTCTCTGCGATGATCGGCGGCTGGGCGGGCGGCTCCCTGGGCAGCCAGCCCGTCATCCAGGAGATCGCACCGTGGGCGTAGACGGACCGCGCGTCGTCCTCGATCCGACGGGAGAGCGCGCGCCCGCGCGCCGCGAGCGCCTGCCGCGCCTGGCCTCCCTCGAGGGCGTGCGGGTCGGCCTGCTCGACATCTCGAAGCCCCGGGGCGACCTCTTCCTGGACCGCCTCGAGACCCGTCTGCGCGAGCGCGGCGTCGAGGTGCAGCGCTTCCGCAAGCCCACCTTCACCAAGCCGGCGCCGGTGGACCTCCGCCAGGAGATCGCCACGCGCTGCGGAGCGGTGATCGAAGCCCTCGCCGATTGAGGGAGCTGCACGTCGTGCAGTGTGCACGACACGCTGGACCTCGAGGCGCGCGGCATCCCCGGCGTGTTCGTGGCGACCACCGAGTTCGTGGACGCGGCGACGAGCCAGTCCCGCGCCCTCGGCGGCGACCCCGCCGCGGTGTTCGTCGAGCACCCGATCCAGGACCGCAGCGACGAGGAGATGGCCGCCATCGCGGACCGGGCCCTCGACGCGATCCTGGAGGGGCTGGTGGCGAAGCCCTAGCGCGCGCGGCTCCGGTCGCGCAGCCCTCGTGCAGCGCGGTGGCAGCTCCCCGGCAGGGTCCCCGTCCTTCCCGCCCCGGGCGGCCCGCGATGGTTATGCCCGTCACGAGCCGGTCCCGTCCGCCCGCCGAAGCGTGGAGCATCCCGCCGACGCGGATGCGCGGCGAAGGAGGGAATCGGCATGGGCAAGGCAACCCCCCGGCGCAAGCGCGTCCGCTGCGCGCTGCGCTGCCAGGTCCTCGGAGTGCAGCGCAGACCCGTCGAGTGCCGCGTCGTGCAGCTCTCCGAGGGAGGGCTCAGCGTGGTCGGCCCACTGCAGCTCGAGCAGGGCGACCCGATCCGGATCCGGCTGCTCCACCACCGCGGGAAATCCGCCATCGACCTCTCCGGAATCGTCTGGAACGACGAGCCGGCCCGTGGCGCCGGCGCCGAGGAGGGCTTCCGGAAGCTCGGCTGCATGGTCTCGGACCCGCCGCGAGCTTTCCTGCACCTCCTCCGACAGGTGGAACAGCGGGGCGCCCTGCCCCTCGGCCGGCGCATCCCCGTCGTGCGGGCCCGACCCGCCGCGCCTTCGGGCTGCGAGCAGGACCTGCCGCGGGTGCGCGAGCTGGGCCCGCCGCCCAAGCCCGAGCCCGAGGAGAACCTCCCGACCTTCCAGGTGCGCCTCAAGCAGATCGGAAAGCCGCGTACCCGGTGTCTCTCGGTGCGCGCGCGCTCCATCGCCGAGGCCGAGACGATCGCCCGCTCCCAGCTCGACTCGCTGGTCCAGAGCAGCCCGGCCTGGGAGCTGATCGAGGTGGTGCTGGCGAGCTAGGCGCGCGACGACTCGCGGAGGCCCGCGATCAGCAGCGGCGCGGTCTCGCGGAACAGGTCGATCTCGGTGTGGAGCCGCATGAACTCGGCCACGTCCTCGGGCAGGTCGAGGCTCGCGACCGCGGGCCCGGTGTTCGACTGCTCGGCCCCGAGGTGCAGCGCGCCGAGGGAGACGAGCAGCCGGGCGCCGGTGCCCGGCGCGAGCCCGAGGGCGCGCTCCAGCCGCGGCGCGAGCTCGCCCACCAGGTCGCGCATGGCGCGCTTCGCCTCCACCAGCCGCGGGAGCGAGACGTTGTGCTCGATCACGCTCTCGAGGCGGGCGCGCAGGGTGAGGAAGTTCGGATCGGCGCCCGCGGTGGCCTGGAACAGCGCGACGAACTCCCCGTCCTCCATCCCGTCGCGCAGGCGGGCGACCAGGGCGCGGCTCCAGGCGGCCAGGGTCTCGACGTAGAGCGCCAGCAGCACCTCCTCGCGGGTCTCGAAGTAGAGGTAGAGCGTGCCCTTCGCGATGCCGGTCTTCCGGGCGAGGAGCGCCATGGAGAAGCCCTCGAAGCCCGTCGAGCGCAGCAGGGCCCCGGCGGCGGCGAGGATCGCCCGGCGGCGCTCGGCCTTCTCGGCGTCGCGCCGGGCGCGCTGGTAGCGGGGACGGGCCGGCTCGCTCATGGCCCTCCAGTATCCCCACCCGGGCCGGGGTTGACAACCAACCGGCGGTCACTTAATTACTGACCATCGGTCGGGCCGATCTCGACCCCACCCCTCGACCCCCATCCCCTCCAGGAGGACCCCATGGCCAGGACCCTCGTCACCGGTGCCTCGGGCTTCATCGCCCAGCAGCTCATCCTCGACCTGCTCGAGCAGGGCCACGCCGTGCGCGGCACCGTGCGCTCGGTCGCCAAGGGCGACGCGCTGAAGGCCGCCCTCGCCCCCCACAGCGCGCGCGCCTCGGAGATCGAGCTGGTCGAGGCCGACCTCGAGAAGGACACTGGCTGGGCCGACGCGGTGGCGGGCGTGGACGTGGTCCACCACCTCGCCTCGCCCTTCCCCATGGCGGTGCCGAAGGATCCCGACGAGCTGATCCGACCCGCCCGCGACGGCGCCCTGCGCGTGCTGCGCGCCGCGAAGGCGGCCGGCGTGAGCCGGGTCGTGCTGACCTCCTCGGGCGCCGCCGTCGCCTATGGGGTGAAGGGGCCGATGCCCGAGCGCTTCACCGAGGACGACTGGACCGACCCGACCCACACGGCGGACTGCCGCCCCTACGTCGCGTCGAAGGTGATCGCCGAGCGCGCCGCCTGGGACTGGGTCCGGGGCGACGGCCAGGGCATCGAGCTCACCACCGTCCAGCCCGTGGCCGTCTTCGGACCGATCCGCAGCGCCCAGGTGAAGACCTCCGTCGACATCGTCGCCCGGATGCTCGACGGGCGCCTCCCGCTGCTCCCCAACGCCGGCATCCAGGTCGTGGACGTCCGCGACGTCTCGGCGACCCACATCGCCGCCATGAACGACCCGGCGTCGATCGGCGAGCGCTACATCGTGGCCGACGAGTTCCGCTGGATGCGCGAGATGGCCGACGTGCTGCGCGCCGCCTTCCCGGAGCGCAGGAAGATCCCGAGCCGCGGCATGCCCGACTTCCTGGTGCACGCCCTCTCCCTCGTGAGCGGCGACGTGAAGACCATCCAGTCCGAGCTCCACAAGCGCCGGATCCTCGCGTCCGAGAAGGTCCGCAAGCTCCTCGGGCGGGACCTGATCCCCACCGACGAGGCGCTCCGCGCGAGCGCCGAGACGCTGATCCAGTACGGAGCGGTCTAGCGGGGCCCGCCCGCCGGCCGCCGCCCGCGCTGCCGCCGCGAGCGGGCGAAGATGGCGTGGTCGCCGAGCGACTGGCCCTCCAGCCCCTCGCGCAGCACCCGGGCGTAGAAGTCGCGCAGCGTCTCGTCGCCGAAGGAGGGGGTCGCCTTCGCGTCGGGGAGGCCGGTCTCCTCGTTCCACACCAGCATCGACTCCGTCGCGTAGTAGCGCCCGATGCGCGCGAGCTCCGCCTTGTCGCGCAGACGCGGCACGACCCGGGCGCCCGTCGACAGCACCGCGACGGCGGCGTCGAGGACCGGGACGGGGACGCGCCGGTAGCGCGGAGCGCGTCCCAGGAGCTCGAAGAGCAGCTCGGCCTGCCGCCTGGGCGTGATCGCCTCTCCGGGGCCACCGACGGGCAGGATCGCGTCGCGCTTGGCCGGATCGTCCAGGCAGTCGGCCAGGAAGCGCGCGAGGTCCGTCTCGGCGATGGGCTTGCAGGCGGTGAGCTCGCCGTCCCCGAAGAGGGTGAAGGGGCGCCCCCGCCTCACGGCCTCGACCTGGCCCGACAGCGACTTGAAGAAGGCCGTCGGCCGGACGATCGAGTAGCGCAGGCCCGAGGCGACCAGCTCGCTCTCGAAGGCGAGCTTGGCGTGCTGGAAGGCCAGGCGCGGGCGCTGGACGCAGATCGCCGAGAGCAGCACGAAGTGCGCGGCGCCGGCCTTCACGGCGGCCTCGAGAACACGGCGGTTCGCCCGGTGCTCGATCTCCCAGGAGTCCTCGACGCCGCCGGTGCGGGTGGCGAGGCAGGAGACCACGGCGTCGAAGCGATCCCCGCGAACCCCCTGCTCCCGAAGCGAGCGGTCGTCGGTGACGCGGCAGAGCCGGATCTCGGCGCCGGGCAGCGCGGCGCGGATCTCGTCCTCCCCCATGGCGCCGGCGACTCCGGCGCGCCGCCGGGCCAGGCACACGACCTCGTGGCCCCGGCCGACGAGCTCGGCCACCACGTGGCGGCCGATGTACCCCGTCGCGCCGGCGACCAGGACGCGACGCGGCGCGACGGCGGCGGCGCTCACGAGCGGGCGGGCGGGCTCGAGGAGGCGGCGGGGGCCGCGGCCCGGCGCCGGCGCCGCACCCGGGGGCGCCAGACGCTCAGCACGATGTTGACGACGGCCAGCAGCCCGATGATCCCGAGCCCCCACCACTCGCGCCGCACCAGCTCGTCGAGCCTCCCGGCCGCGCCCTCACCGCCCTCGCCGGCCGCCACCTGGAGCGCCAGGGCGGCGGCCTGCTGGGCGGTCCCGTCGACGTGGATCAGGGTGCCCTCGAACACGATCACGCCCATCAGCAGCTTGGCCCAGACCCAGCCGGCGTTGTGGAAGGGCGGGTGGATCGCCATCGAGAAGAGCCCGCTCACGAGCACCAGCGCGAGGGAGGGCACGAGGAGCCACCGGGAGAGCCCGGAGATCGCGACCTGCACCGTCGCGACCTCCTCGGCCGAGCCCTGGGGAGCCGTAGCGAGCAGGATCAGGCCGGACGCCAGGGCGCCGGTGAGACCCACGGAGCCGAGCTCGTGGAGCAGCTTCGAGAGACGCTTCGCCATGCGGATTCCGGGAGGATCCCCGGCGATCGGGGACGCCTTCGAGGGGTAGCAGGCACGAGGCCGCGCGCCGAGAGCCGGCCCGGCCCCACGGCGATCGATCGGCCCCACGACCGGGCAGACGCCGCGAACCTGTGATATGTAGTGATCACTACGTTTTCGGGAGCCTCGGACCGCGTTGACCCGGGGCCCCCGCTCCCAGGAGAGCCGGATGAGCGACCCGCCGCGGACCCCCCTCGAGATCGTCCAGACGTTCATGAACACCATCGGCCGCAAGGAGTACGACGCCGCCCTCGCCTGGGTGGCCGACGACTGCGAGTACACCAACGTCCCGCTGGGCACCGTCCGCGGGCCCGAGGGTGTGCGCGCCGTGCTCGAGCCCTTCTTCGCGCCGACCCTCGAGAACGAGTTCGTGTGGCGGCACTCGGCCACCGAGGGAGCCGTGGTGTTCGTCGAGCGGCTGGACCGCCACCGCCTGGCCGACCGCTGGGTGGAGCTGCCCGTCACCGGGGTCTTCGAGGTACGCGACGGCCGCATCTCGCTGTGGCGCGACTACTTCGACGCCCCCACCATCCTGAACGAGTGGCCGAGGGCCGAGGAGGACTGACCCATGAGACGCACGCTGGCGATCGCCCTGCTGGTGCCCTTCCTGCTGCTGACCGCGTACGCGGTGGCGGAGGTGGGCGCCCTCGGGATCTTCGAGCACCAGCTCGCGAGTCCGGGCGGGTGGCAGGTGTTCGTGGACCTGGTGATCGCGCTGGTCCTCTTCATGGTGTGGATGGTGGCGGACGCGAGGAAGACCGGGCGGAACCCCTGGCCGTGGGTCGTCGCCACCCTGCTGACGGGCTCCATCGCGCCCCTGCTGTACCTCGCCACGTCGCCGTCCCCGGAAGAGCCGATCCGCTAGCGGAGCGAGCCCTTCGGGCTCGCTTTGGGGCGGAGGCCGACCCATCCCGGGTCGGCCTCCCGGGCGGCCGGCGCGGGGGTCAGCTCCCGGTGCGGATCCGCAGCCGGGCGCGCTGACGGTGGAGCTGCAGGTAGGTGCGGATCTCCGGATCCCCACAGCCCCCGGTCCGGACGAGGTCCTCGACCCGTCGCGCGCGGGCCGCCTCGCGCTGGGACACCTGCTGCGCGATCTCCTGGGGAGAGCGGTCGGGCCGGGCCTGCGCGAGGTCCCGCTCCGCCCGGCGCCGGACCGCCGTGAAGTTCCGGGCGAAGCGCTCCAGCCGGTCGGGATCGGCGTCTCCGCAGGCCTGGCTCGCGTGGTGCATCGACGCGAACTCGTCGAGGGTGTGGAGCGGCTCGAAGAGGTGCTGGGCCCGGCGGATGGCGCTCACCTCGAAGCCGACGTAGCCGAGCACCACCCCGATCATCAGGACCGGCTTCCAGTTCATGGGGAGACCTCGTCGAAGCGGGCCGGAACGCCGACCCGGCCCCGGGCTCGGCTCCAGGGTAGGCGATAGACTCGCTCCATGGACACCAGCCGCCGGCAGTTCCTCCAGGGGCTCGGCGTGGGCGCCGCGGCCCTGCTCGTGCCGGGCCTGGCCCGGGCCCGGCCGGCTCCCGCCGCCGTGGACGCCGAATCCGTCGTGCGCCGTCTCTGGGCGACCCTCACGCCGACCCAGAAGCAGACCATCGCCTTCGCCTGGGACCACGTGGACCCGGAGCGCGGGCTGCTGCGCACCCACGTCTCGAACAACTGGTCCGTCACGCCGCCACGCCTGCGGGACGACTTCTACACCCCCGAGCAGCGGGCGCTCGCGCGCGAGATCTTCGAGGCGCTGGTGAGCCCCGACTGGCTCGAGCGCTTCGACCGCCAGCAGCAGGACGACGGCGGCGGCTTCGGCCGCTACCAGAACCTCGCCGTCTTCGGCGATCCCGAGGCCGGGCCCTTCGAGCTGGTGATGACCGGCCCCCACATGACCCTGCGCTGCGACGGCGACTCCGCCGACCACGTGGCCTTCGGCGGCCCGATCTTCTACGGCCACTCCCCGGGCATGTGGTGGAGCGGCGGCTTCGTCGAGCGCGCCAGCCATCCGGGCAACGTGTTCTGGCCCCAGGCCCTCGAGGCGAACGCGCTCTTCGACATGCTGGACGGCCCCCAGCGCGAGCAGGCCGTGCTGCCGCGACCGGTCTCCGAGTACGAGATCGCCTTCCCGGCGCCCGAGCGCGGCCGGCCCGAGCGCGGGCTCCCGGTGGCGCAGATGAGTCCCGACCAGCGCGCGGAGATGCAGCGCATCCTGGGGGTCCTGCTCGAGCCCTTCCGCACCCACGACCGCGACGAGGTGGTGGCGGCGCTGCGCCGCCAGGGCGGCGTCGACCGCTGTCGCGTGAGCTTCTTCGAGAGCTGGTACCGCCGTGGCGACGACCGGTGGGACAGCTTCCGCATCGAGGGCCCCGCCTTCGTCTGGCACTTCCGCGGCGCGCCCCACGTCCACGTCTGGGCCCACGTCGCGAGCGACCCCTCCGTGGAGGCCAACGCGGAGGGTCTCGAGGCGGGCTGAGGCCGTAGGCGGCTCGCCGCGAGAGCTTGGGCCGACCGGTCCCGGCCGAACCGCCTGCCCGGGTGTGATCTGGTTCACACGCGGGTGACTCGCGTCGCGCGTATGATCGACCTCCGAGAGCTCGGGAGATTCCATGCGCACCCTGCTCGTCGTCCTGCTCGCCCTGGTCGTGTCGCACACGGACGCTGGGGAGGCCGCAACGTACTACGTCGATTCGGACATCGGCGACAACGGCTCGGAGGACCCCGAAGATCCGGCCACGCCGCTCGAGACCATCGCCTTCGCGAACACCCTCGTCTCGGCCGGCGACGCCATCATGATCAAGGGCAGCTCGGATCCGGGATTCCCTCCGTACTACGAGCCCATCGTCCCGACCACGCCCGACGTGACCTACGAAGGCTGGGGCACGGCCCGTCCGCAGATCGTCCACCAGAGCAACGCGGCGTTCACCGCCGCCCAGAACCGCTGCATCTGGCTGAAGAACGACGACTACGTCGTCGTGAAGAACATCGAGTGCAACGGCGAGACCAGCGCGTTCTCGGGGGGCTACGTGCTCTTCCAGACCTCGGACTACAACGAGATCCGCGATTGCGCGTTCATCGGCGGGAGAAGCGGCATCGGGATCCAGTCCGGCGAGTACAACCGGATCATCGACAACCTCGTGGATCCCGACCTCGGACCGGCACCGAGCGGTCTCGACGTGATCACCTTCAGCACCGATGCGAAGCGCAACCTCTTCGAGGGAAACGAGGTGACCGACGGGGAGCACGGCACGCTACGCATCCAGGGCTCGATGAACGTGGTGCGCAACAACCGGCTCTCCAACCCGAACGGCCGCGTCTTCGAGATCGTCCACGAGCTCGCGCTGGGCCACCCGCCGGCCGACCGGAACGTCGTGGATGGAAACGAGATGACCGGCAGCGCGGTCCTCGGCCAGACGGGGACGGTGAACGTCTTCCAGCTCTGGGCCTCGCGGAACCTCGTCCGACGCAACCTCATCCATGCGAACGGGGGCACGGGGATCAAGCTGACCCGAAAGACGAGCGGCCCCGTCTTGCCCGTCGAAGACAACCGCATCGTCCACAACGTCTTCTACGCGAATGGCCAGGATCCCGACAACGGGATCCAGTTCGACCTGGCCGGCTTCCACCTCCAGTCGGCCAACGGGACGCTCTCCATGGAGGGCAACGTTCTGGCCAACAACGTGATCCAGGACAACAACCAGACCTCGGACGTCCAGATCCTCATCGACGGGCAGCCGCTTCAGTCGGGGACCGGCACCCAGGAGACCGTGATCCGATCGAACGCCATCGTGGACACCGGCTCCGCCCGGATCTTCATCGAGGATCCTCCCGACTACTGCGAAGACCAGGTGACTACGCCCCCTCAATCGCCGGCCACGATCGCGGACTACGAGTCCTGCTTCCCGTCGCTCGTATCCGGAAACCTGGGGACGGCTCCCCTCTTCGTCGACGCGGCCAACGGCGACTTCCGCCCCCAGGCGGGAAGCGCGACCAGAGACGCGGGCGCCTTCCTCACCACCACCGTCCTCGCCGGGACGGACCAGACCGACATCCCGGTCGAGGACGCCGGCTACTTCTTCGACGGCTTCGGCATCCCGGGCGTCGATGGAGACACGATCCGGGTGGGCATTGAGGTTCGCGTGGTCACCGCCGTCGACTACGCCAACCACATCCTCACCGTCGACGCTCCGACGACCTTCGCGCAGGGCGCGACGGTGACCCTCGGCTACCTGGGCTCGTCTCCCGACATCGGCGCCTTCGAGTACTCGGAGTGCAACGATGGCGTCGACAACGACAACGACGGCGACGTGGACTGGGACGGAGGCTCGCCGTCGGGCAGCGCCGACCCCGCGTGCCCGGACCCCTACCGCGAGGACGAAGGTCCCGCCTGCGACGACGACGTCGACAACGACGGCGACAACAAGATCGACTGGGACGGGGGGCCGGGCGGTGGCACCAAGGACGGGGATTGCCTGAACAAGCCCTGGGGCTACAGCGAGGGCGGCAGCTCCTGCGGTCTCGGCTTCGAGCTGGCGCCGCTCTGCGCCGGGCTGCTCTGGCTGCGATCCGCGCGGAGGCGCAGGACGATCGTGGAGCGGGGGTAGCCCGTCACCCGATCGCGGAGCCGTCTCGCATCAGCCCCTGCCGGGGGGCTCCGGCGCCCAGCCGTGGTAGAGCGGGTGGTCCGGCCCCAGCGGCAGCGTGACGGCCTCCCCGGAGCGCGCGGAGTGGTAGATGGCCGTCACCAGCTCCACCGAGGCCCGGGCGTCGGCGACGGTCACCGGCGGGTCCTCGCCCCGCTCGAGCGCGCGGTGCAGCGCCGCGAGCTGGCCCTCGTAGAGCTCGGGCCCCGGCTCGTGGTCCGCCAGCGCCGCGTCGATGGCGGCGGAGTCCTCCGGCGTCATCGGCTCGAGGGTCCAGGGCTCGGAGCCGGGCTGGTAGGGGGGCGTCGACGACTCGGCCGACAGGTGCTCGAAGCAGATCCGCAGGCGCGACGACTCGCGCGCCGAGCCGAGCGTGGCCGTCAGGGTCGCCAGCGCGCCGCTGCGGAAGCGCAGGGTCACGGCCGCGCAGTCCTCGGTCTCGATCGGGTTCACGCGCGTGTCGACGTGGGCGAAGACGCTCTCCACGGGCCCCAGCACGCTCTGCAGCAGGTCGTGGGAGTGGATCGCGTGGGAGATGCAGACGCCCCCGAGCTCGGTGTCGAAGCGGCCGCGCCACTCCTCGGCGTAGTAGGCCGCGCCCCGGCGCCAGAAGGTCTCGACGCTGGCGACGTAGGGGGTGCCCGCGACCCCGGCCTCGACGAGCCGGCGAAGCCTCTCGATGCCGCGGCCGAAGCGGTACTGGAAGATGGGCATCAGGCGGCGGCCGCTCCTTCGCTCGCACTCCGCGATGGCGTCCACGTCGGCGAGGGAGCCGGCGAGGGGCTTCTCGCAGACCACGTGGCAGCCGCTCTCGAGCGCGCGCGTCACCATCGCGCGGTGCAGACCGGGCGGCGTGCAGACGTCGATCACGTCGAGGTCGTCGCTCGCCACCAGCTCGTCGAAGCTCTCCACGCCGCGCTCGACGCCGAGGAGCCCCACCGCCAGGTCCCGCTTGCCCTGGACGGGATCGCACACCGCCGCCAGCTCGTAGAGGTCCGGCAGCTTGCGCAGCGCCGCGAGGTGCTGGAACCCGACCCCCAGGCCGACGACGGCCACGCGCAGGCGGCTCACGACGGCTCCCCGGCCAGGTGGCCGAGCCGCTCGGCGCGGTCCTGGGCGCGCAGGGTGATCTCGCAGACCCGGAAGGTGTGCTCCTGGGGCATGGCGGTCTCGGTGCGGTCGCGCACGTCCGCGACGAAGCGCGGCCCGAACGGCAGGGCCACCTGCTCGCAGTCGATGCGACGCATCTCCTGGCCGTCCACGAGCAGCAGATGGTTCTCGCCGGTTCGGCCGCCGAGGTCGCAGTACTTGCGCACCTCCACGTAGCCCTCGGTGCCCAGCACGAAGAGCCGGCCGTCGCCCCAGGTCGAGAGCCCGTCCGGCGTGTACCAGTCGACCCGCGCCAGGCCGTGGGTGCGACCGGCGCGCAGGTGGATCTCGCCGTAGTCCTCGAGGCCCGGGTGCTCGGGGTGCGCGTAGTTCGCCACCAGGGAGGAGCACACCTCGGCGTCCTCCGCCCCGGCGAACCACAGGAACTGGTCCACCTGGTGGGAGGCGATGTCGCACAGGATCCCGCCGTAGCGCTCGCGCTCGAAGAACCACGGCGGCCGGGCGCCGAGGTTCGCGCGGTGCGGCCCGAGCCCCAGGACGTGCACGACGTCGCCGATGGCGCCACCGCGCACGAGCTCCGCCGCCCTCACCGTCGCGCGGCTCTCGTGACGCTCGGAGAAGAAGACCGAGAGGATCCGCCCCGTCTCGCGCTGGGCCCGGCGCAGCTCGTCCACCTGGGCCTGGGTGGTGGCACCCGGCTTGTCGAGTAGCACGTCCTTGCCGTGCCGCATGGCGCGGACGGCCAGCGCCGCCCGGTCCGCGGGGATCGCCGCCGAGGTCACGATGCCGATCGACTCGTCCTCGAGGATCTCGCGCTCGTCGGCGACGCTGCGCGCCTGGGGGAAGGCCCGCGCGAAGCCGTCGGCCTGCCCCGGCGCGCTCGCGTGGAAGGAGACGAGCTCGGCACCCGCGGCGAGCAGCGTCGCCACCTGCCCGAACACGTGGGGATGGTCGAGGCCGATGGCGGCGAAGCGGGGGGCGGTCATCGGGTGCCTGCCGCGGCCTAGGGGGCGCGCCGGTCCACCGCGGACGCCACGTAGACGCCCAGCGTTCCGCAGCAGCCCATGCGGCGCTCCTCGGCGGGCGGCGGCAGGCGGTGCAGCGCCGCCTCCGCGAGGTGCGCCGCATCTCCCCGCGCCACCGCCGCGATGTGGCGCGCGCTGGCCTCGACGGCCGCCAGGGGTCCCTGCTCGTAGAGCCGCTTCCAGTCCTGGGCGCGCGGCGCCAGCAGGCGGGCCGCCTGCCGGTAGAACCGCTCGAGGGGGCCGCGGTCGCCCCGACGCACCGCCTCGCGAATCGCCAGGAACCCCCGGACGCCGGCGTCCCGGCGCTCCCGGGCCGCGCTCCCCGTGCCGCGGGTGGTCGCCTCGTCCTCGGGCAGCGCGTGGGCGCGGGCGTAGGCGTCCCGGTCCTCGAGCACCTCGGGCTCGAAGGAGATGACCATGTCCCCCGCCTCGGGAAGGCCGGCGTTCTGCATGAGCACCAGGATCTCGAGGGCGCCGTCGCCGTTGATCAGGCGGTGGACCGTCCCGGGCGTGAACCACACGAAGGCGCCGGGCTCGAGGGGCGTCTCGCGGTAGCCCGTCGCATCGAGGGTCTGCACGGCGCCCCGACCCGCCACGACGTAGTACGCCTCGGTGCACACCGAGTGCAGGTGCGGCGTGCCGCCGCGCAGCCCGTCCGGAGCCTCGCTCTCGTACACGCGCAGGTGCGACGCGCCGATGGCACCCGGAAAGGGCGGAGGTGTGGGCGGCGAACTCACGGGGTGCGGGCCTTGCCTCGGATGCGCGGGACGCCGCCATGCTAGCATCCCTCCCGACGCCCTCTAGCGCGCTCGGGGAGCCCCGCCCCATGCAAGACACCCCTGCCCTGCCTCCCCTTCCGCCGGGCCAGGTCGAGATCGACGACTTCCCGCGCTTCGGACTGGCGAACTTCGCCTTCCGCTTCCCCAGCGAGACCGAGCGCATCGAGATCGCCGTCGCCGGGGACGTCGAGCGCCCCACCCGGTTCTCCGAAGAGCTCGCCTCCCTCGAGCGGGTGGAGCAGGTCTCGGACCTCCACTGCACGACGACCTGGACCCGGCGCGGCCTGCGCTGGGGCGGATGGCGCTTCCGCGACTTCTACGAGCAGCTCGTGGTGCCCCGTGTGGGTCCGGAGGCCGGCGCGACCCTCGTGGTCCTGCGCGGCCAGGACGGCCTCGCCCAGAGCCTCCCGCTGGAGGACACGCTCGCACCCGACGTGCTGCTGGCGGACCGGCTCGACGGGAAGCCCCTCGGCGTCGACCACGGCGCGCCGCTGCGCTTCGTCGCCCCCGCCCACTACGCCTGCAAGAGCGTGCGGCACCTGAGCGCCGTCGAGCTCTGGCGCGACGCGCGGCACTACCGCTTCCCCGGCCCGCGCTGGCTGCTGAACCACCCGCGCGCGCGGGTGATGCACGAGGAGCGCGGGACCCTGCTCCCGCCCTGGTTCTTTCGGAGGGTGTGGCCGGTGATGGTCCCGCCCGTCCGCTGGCTCTACGCACTGGGCCTGCGCCGCCACCTGCGGCGCGGGTCGTCGACCGCACCCGAAGAGGCACCTCGCTAGCGCGGCGCGGCCCCTGGGGCGGGCCGGGGCACGCGACCCCGCGCCACCCTCGAGCCCTCGGTGCCGGGTCGGGGAAGCGCCCGACCCGGGGGGAGCCCAGGTGGGCCCGGGGGCGCCCGGAGGCCGGCGCCCCCGCCGCTTGACGTCGATCATATCACGATATATATTACGTGAATTGCTTCGGCAGCTCCGCCGGGGCCGGAACCGACACCCCTCCGGGAGGCTCCCTCCATGCACCGTTCCCTGCCTGCCTTGAGCGCCCTCGCCCTCTGCCTGCTCGTCTCCAGCGGCTGCATCCACGCGCCGGTCCACGTGGAGGCCTTCCCCGAGTCCGGGCCGGACTTCTCCTCGGCGCGCACCTTCGCCTACGAGCCGCCCGAGTTCGTCGATCCGAAGGTCGGCGCCGTGATCGAGGAGGAGATCCTCGAGACGCTGGCCGGCCGGGGGCTGACGATGGCACCGCCGGAGCAGGCCGACCTGCTCGTCACCCACCGGACGACGTGGGTGAGGGTCCTGCGGACGTACACGGATGGAGACATCGACGCGAGCTGGAGGACGACCGAGCCCTGGGTCGAGAAGGTGGTGGAGGTCCGGGTACTCGATCCCCGCACCCGGGAGGTTCTCTGGCGGGGCGTCGGCGAGGTGGAGGCCCATGCCTCCGTCCAGAAGGGCGCCGCCCGCAAGGCGACCCGAGAGGTGCTGGCCGCCTTCCCCGCGAACCCCGGCCTCGGCAACCCCGGAGGCAGCGCGCGCTAGCGCCGCGTCCGGACCGCCTCGGCATCGCTCTGCGAGCTGAAACGAGGACCCGGATCGTGTATCCTGCAGGCGTCTCGAAGCTGGGGTCGCAGCAATGACTTGCAACAGGCACGAGGGTCACGAGCACGTCCACGGAGAGGGCTGCGGTCACGTAGCCGTGCGCCACGAGGGACACGTGGACTACCTGCACGACGGCCACCTCCACCACCCGCACTCCGGTCACGTGGACGAGCACCGCGTGGCGGTCGGCGACTCGAATCCGGTTGACTGCACCCCGGAGCACGCGTGCGACGCCCACGAGGCCGGCCATGTGCACGGCGTCGGTTGCGGCCACGAGGTGGTGCCCCACGGCGACCACCAGGACTACCTGGTAGGCGGCCACCTTCATCACGCCCACGGGGGCCACTGCGACGACCACGGCCCCGTGGAGCGGGGCTGAAGGCAGGTCCTCGGCTCGAGGGCGACTGGATTCGAGACGGAACGCGGCGAGGCCGGCGTGCCGCAGGGTCGGTCCCTAGCCTGCTTCGCTCTCGTGGCTGCAGCCGACGGCGCGGCAGAGCCTGAAGTTGCGCAGGTGGGCCGTGAGGAGGACCGCCGCCGCCGCGAGCGTCACCATACGCTCACCGTGCTCGTCCATCGGGTCGTGAGGTACCGCCACCGAGGCGGAGAGGCCGATCAGGCCGAGGACGCCGAGCAGGAGCACCCAGCGGTCCTTGTGTCGCCCGCAGCCGAGTCCGAACGCGAGGATGGCGGCGGGCAGGATCACCCAGAGCAGCCTCTCGTGGAAGGTCTCGTCGGCCAGGAACGAGGCCGGCAAGGCCGTCCCCGCCACGAGAAGGGCGGGCGCCGCGAGGCAATGCAGGGCGCAGGCCGCGGAGCCCACGAGGCCGATGCCGTCCGCGAGGGGTCGGGGGTCGGGCCATCTCGTTCTCCCCATGGACCCTCTCTCCGCGGTATCGGCGGGTAGCGCCCGACCGAGCGGGCCTGGCGACCAACGGCGGTAGCCATCGTCGGCGATCTCAGCCCCTGCGCGGTCGTGCGGCAGCGCGTCGGCCCGACGGGCTCAACGGTCGACGTCGAGTCCCCGAAGGCGCGAGCGCGCCGGGTGGAACTCCGGAGCTCCACGCAGGGCTTCCTCGTAGTGGCGC
>JANQFK010000008.1 GCA_028277885.1 Myxococcota bacterium | reverse complement strand
CAGCGGCCGGCGCGGCGCTCGAGGCTCGCGAGGGGCTCGCCCTGGCGGGTGCGCGCCTCGCTGCGCTCGAGCAGGAAGTGGTCGAGCTCGCAGCGCCGGATCCCGTAGCTCACGGGCTCGGGCGAGTGGGTGCGGGCCTCGGGGTCGCCCACCCGCCGCACCGCGAAGCCGTGGATCGGCTGGAGCACCCTCCCCTTCCCGTACAGCGCGAGGTCGATGGCGAGGCTCTCCACCACCGCGGGCGTGATCCAGCCCGCACAGGTCTTGTCGCGCGGGAAGCGCGCGCGGTCCATCACCACCACGTCGAGACCGGCGCGGCGCAGCCCCCAGGCGAGGGAGGAGCCCGCGGGCCCGCCGCCCACCACGAGGACGTCACAGGTCTCCACGCCGGATCTCCCGGGGCGCCACGAAGCGGGGCGGCTGGTCGGTGTGGAGGTGCGCCCGGTTGAAGGGCACGGCGTCGTTGCGTGCGCGGCTGAAGACCACCTGGTAGAGGTGCACGGTGGCGGCCGCGAACGACGCCGCCGTGCCGGCCAGGTAGAGGTGCCAGACCCGCGCGCTCTCCGGGTCCACCAGGGCGTCGATGCGCTCGCGGGCGGCCTCGTAGCGGGCGAGCCAGTGGCGGGCGGTGAGCTCGTAGTGGCGGCGCAGGTTCTCGATGTCGAGCACCGCGAAGTCCCGGGGCTCGAAGAGGTCCATCATCTCGCGCAGGGTGGGCGGGTGGGCGTGGGGGAAGACGCGCGTCGCCATCCAGCGGTTGAGGCGCTGGGGCCGGCTGCGCCCGATGGTATGGATCAGGCCCAGGCCGTCGGGCGCGAGGCAGCGGTCCACCACGGCGGCGAGGTCGGGGTAGTGGTCCGGGCCCACGTGCTCGAGCATGCCCACGGAGACGAAGGCGTCGCAGGGCTCCCGGGCCTCGCGGTAGTCGGCCTCGACGAACTCGACGCGCTCGGCGAGACCCTGCTTCTCGGCCTGCTCCCGCGCGTAGGCGACCTGCTCGTGGGCGACGTTGTAGGCGCGCACCGTCACCCCGTAGAGGCGCGCCATGTGGAGCGCCAGGGCGCCCCAGCCGCACCCGGCCTCGAGGACCCGCTGGCCCGGCCGCAGGGCGAGCTTGCGGCACACGTGGTCCATCTTGGCGAGCTGGGCCTCCTCGAGGCTCGCGTCGGGCTCGGGGAAGTAGGCGCAGGTGTAGACCATGCGCTCGTCGAGCCACTGGGCGTAGAAGTCGTTGCCGAGGTCGTAGTGGTGGTGGGCGTTGCGCCGCGCGCTCTCGGGGTCCGTGCGGATGGCCCGGGCCAGCAGCCCCTCGGCGGCCGGCAGCAGCTGGCTCAGCGGGCCCTGGTGGTCGAGTCCGCCGCGCAGCCCGGCCTCCACCACCGCCACCAGGTCGCCCTCCACGGTGATCCGGCCCTGGCTCCACAGCTCGCCGAACTGCATCTCGGGGTCGACGAGCAGGCGCAGCAGGACCCCGTGGTCGTGGAAGCAGGCGGTGCCGGCGGCCTCGGCGGGCGGGCGCCCGATCTCGCGGCCGTCCCAGAGCCGGACCCGCAGGGGCGGATCGCCCATGGCGGCCAGCAGCCGCTCGATGGCCCCCGGGGCGAGGCGGTCCACCACCGCCTCGAGGGGCGTGACGAGGGTGCTGGCGATCGAATCGGTGAGCCCCACGGCACGTCCTCCCACCGGTCGACACGGAGCCGACCCAAGGATCCAACACCTCCGGCCGCCGGAAATCAAGCCCGGGAAAGGTAGGCTCCTGGCCCGGCCCCGGTCACGCTCCGGGGGGCGGCGTCCGATGAGGTCCAGGGGGGCAGCCCGCATGAGCACGCTCGACCTCGCCCTGGTGGGCAACGGCAGCTTCTCGGCCCTGCTGGATCCGCGGGGCCGCGTGGCCTGGTCCTGCCTGCCGCGCTTCGACGGCGACCCGGTGTTCTCGAGCCTGCTGGCCGGGGGCGACGACGAGCCGGAGCACGGCTTCTGGGACGTGGTGCTCGACGGCTGCACCCACACCGAGCAGGGCTACCTCCAGAACTCCGCCGTGGTGCGCACCGTGCTCGACGACGGCAACGGCAACGCGGTCGAGATCGTCGACTTCGCGCCGCGCTTCCAGAAGTCCGGCCGCACGTACCGCCCGCTCATGCTGATCCGGCAGCTGCGCCCCCTACGCGGCGAGCCGCGGCTGCGCATGCGCCTGCGGCCCGCCCACGGCTACGGCGAGAGCCGCGCCGCCACCACCCACGGCAGCAACCACATCCGCTACGTGATGCCGGACCTCACCATCCGGCTCACCACCGATGCGCCGGTCAACTACGTGCTGGAGGAGACGCCCTTCGTGCTGGAGGAGCCCCTCTCCTTCATCCTGGGCCCCGACGAGTCGCTCTCCGCCGCCATCGCGCCCACGGCGCGGGAGTTCCTCGAGCGCACCCACGACCACTGGGTCGAGTGGACGCGCAGCCTGTCGATCCCCTTCGAGTGGCAGGACGCCGTGATCCGCGCCGCCATCACCCTGAAGCTCTCCTCCTTCGAGGAGACCGGCGCCATCGTGGCGGCCATGACCACCTCGATCCCCGAGGCGCCGGGCAGCGAGCGCAACTGGGACTACCGCTACTGCTGGCTGCGCGACGCCTGGTTCGTGGTGCACGCGCTGAACCGCCTGGGCGCCACCAAGACCATGGAGGGCTTCCTCCACTACATCACCAACGTGGTGTCGGGCTCCGAGGACGGCCACCTCCAGCCCGTCTACGGCGTGACCCTCGAGTCGCGGCTGGTCGAGAGCGAGGCCACCCACCTCTCGGGCTACCGCGGCATGGGGCCGGTGCGGATCGGCAACCAGGCCTGGGAGCACGTCCAGAACGACGTCTACGGCAGCGTGGTGCTGGCCTCCACCCAGGCCTTCTTCGACCGGCGCCTGATGCACCCGGGGACCGAGAAGCTCTTCGAGCGCCTCGAGCGCGTGGGCGAGCAGGCCGTGAAGCTCTACGACAAGCCCGACGCCGGCATCTGGGAGCTGCGTACCCGGTCCCGGGTCCACACGTTCTCGAGCCTGATGTGCTGGGCCGCCTGCGACCGGCTGGCCAAGATCGCGGGGCGCCTGGGGCTCGAGGAGCGCGCTGCCCACTGGCGCGGCCACGCGGACCACATCCACGCCGTGATCTGCGAGCGGGCCTGGAGCGAGAGCCGCGGCAGCTTCGTCGAGAGCTTCGACGGCGAGGACCTCGACGCCAGCCTGCTGCTGATCGACACCCTGGGCTTCGTCTCCCCCGACGACCCGCGCTACCTCGGCACGGTGCGCGCCATCGAGGAGCAGCTCCGCGACGGCGACTACCTGTACCGCTACCACGCCGCCGACGACTTCGGGACGCCCGAGGTCTCCTTCACCATCTGCACCTTCTGGTTCATCGAGGCCCTGGCCGCCACGGGCCGCCGCGACGAGGCGCGGGCGCTGTTCGAGAAGCTGCTCGCCCGGCGCAACCACGTCGGGCTTCTCTCCGAGGACATCCACCCGGAGACCGGGGAGCTGTGGGGGAACTTCCCCCAGACCTACTCCCTGGTTGGCCTGATCATGTGCGCGATGCGGCTCAGTCGGAGCTGGGAGGAGGCCTTCTAGGGCGGGCTCCTGGCCCCCGAAGCTGCGTGCACGGGAGCCTCAAGGGATTCCGCCTAGCGGTCGATCAGGGGTTCACCCAGGTAGGGATACCCCTGAGTGGCCGATGATTCCGCGTTCCAGTGGCTGTGTGACCAGCTCGTGGCCAGCACCGTCCTCGACGAGCTCGAGGCCCGGGGCACCGTGCGCCTGGCCTTGAAGCAGGTCGGCCACCCCTCTCCCTCCGTCGGGAGCGAGACCCTCGCCGCCCTGCTGCGGGAGGTGCTGCCCGAGGAGCTGCGCCTGCGCGGGGTCGAGGAGAGCGAGGCCCTGTGCGCGCGGCTGGTCCGGGACCTGAAGTCCCGGCCGGCCTGACGGCCCGCCCCGCTAGGGGTCCGCGGCCTCGGCCCAGAGCCCGCGCTCCGCGGCGCGGGCCTCCGCCTCGGCCGCACGGAACGCCCGCCCGAAGCGTCCGGCGCCGAAGCGCTCGTCGTAGTGGGACCAGCCCAGGCGCACCAGCTCGGCGTTGGCGTTGCGCTCCCCCTGGTAGACGTAGGCGAGCAGCCGGCCGTGGCGGTCGCGCACGGGCTCGCCGGGCTCCTCGAGCAGCAGGCGCACCTCGCGCCGGCCCACCAGGCGCCGCAGGGCATCGCGGGCCTCGCCGTAGCCGCGCTCCTCGCGCTCCGGGGTGTCGACCCGGAGCAGCCGGATGCGCTCCTCGGGCCCGTCGCAGGCGACGTCGAGGGTGTCGCCGTCGATCACCCGGAGCACGCGGCAGGGGCCGATGAATTCCTCCTCGGGGACGAGCGTCCATGCGTCGTGGCCGCCGGAAGGCGCGCACCGGAGCCCTCCGAGCCCCACCGCCTCGGGGTCGCCCGCCACGAGGAGCGCGACGACGAAGGCCGAGACCGCCACCAGCGGAAGCCAGCTGCGCACGGCGCGCAGCCTAGCAGGGCACCGGCCGCCTACCCGCTCCGAACGGTCCGAACGCGCCAGGCGCCTTGCCCGGCATACCCGCTAGCCTCCCGCCTCCGGAGGACCCATGACCATCGAGACCCGCCTCGCTCCCATCGCCGCCGCCCTCGCCCTGCTGCTCGGGCTCCCCGGGCTCGGCTGTAGCAAGGTCTACTACGACTTGAACGAGTCCCTCCTCGGCCGCCACAAGCGCGACATCCTGAGCGCCCGGGTGGAGGCCGCGCGGGACGAGGAGCAGGAGGCCCAGGAGCAGATCCTCTCGACCTTCGAGCTCTTCAAGCAGGCCACGGGCTTCCAGGGCGGAGACATCGAGAAGTACTACGACCGCCTCCAGGCCGAGTACGACGAGAGCGAGGCCAAGGCCGAGGCGGTGAGCACGCGCATCGGCGCCATCGAGGACGTGGCCGGCGACCTGTTCCGCGAGTGGGAGACCGAGATCGACCTGATCTCCAACGCCGACCTGCGCCGGCGCAGCGCCTCGAGCCTGCGCGACACGCGGATCCGCTACGGCGAGCTCATCACCGCCATGCGCCGGGCCGAGTCCAAGATGGAGCCGGTGCTGGTCGCCTTCCGGGACCAGGTGCTGTTCCTGAAGCACAACCTGAACGCCCGCGCGATCGCGTCCCTGGAGGACAACGTGGTGGCGATCGAGGACGACGTGAGCGCCCTCGTGCGCGAGATGCAGGAGGCGATCGCCGAGGCCGACCGCTTCGTCGCCTCGATGGAGGGCTGAGCACAGGGGCTGCGACCGACCCGGCCCTAGCCGTCCTCCTCTTCCCCCTCCCCTTCCCCTTCCTGCGGGAGGTTGCGGCAGGGATCGTCGGGGCCGCCCGGCGCGAACTCGACGCCGCGCTCGAAGCAGCAGACCGTCGCCGTCTCCTGGGCGGAGGGGTTCACCAGGAGCTCCTGCGACTCCGCGCGGAAGACGAGGCGCTCCCAGCCCGGCCCGACGCACTCGAAGGGGATCGAGAGGTCCGCGACGAACCGGATCACGTTCGGATCCCGCACCCCCTCCATCTCCCAGTGACCTCCCCGCGCATGGGGGTTTCCCGCGGCCCGGGCCGTGGCGAGCATCTCGTTCAGCTCCAGGTCGAGCCCGGTTCCCTCGATCCGGCCCTGCCCGGCGGTTGCGTCCGCGACGATCGGCCCGCGCACGATCGTGGTGTCGAGGCTCATCCCGTACGCGTGGAGCCTCTGAGAGGATCCGGCGAGCTCGATGCGCACCGGAAAGGGCGGGTTCCCCACCTGCTCGTAGATCAGCTTCTCGTGCACGGCGAGCGAGACCCAGTCGCCGGGAGGGGCGAGCGGGTCGAACTCCTTGCGGCAGCTCACCTCGGCCGTCTTCCGGACCGAGAGGCCGGGCAGGACGGTCGCAGCCTCTCCTGCGGGCTCGCGCGTGCCGAGGGGGAAGCTGGCCGCCAGGCTGACGAAGCCCAGGCCCGTCGCGTCGCAGGTGAACGGAACCCGGACCCGCCGTCCGTAGGCCTGGTTCGCGACCACGGCGGGCGGGTTCGCCACCCTCCCAGGCGGGCTGAGGAAGTCGCCGATCGCGTTCCCGGCGATGACGAGGGACGGGACCGCGATCGGCGAGCTGGCGAGCTTGAAGATCCCGACGGAGCTCTCGAGGTCCGTGCCGACGAGCGCCCGCTGATCGATGTTGAAGTCGAACACGAGGTGGTCGCCCTGCTCGCTCTGCTCGGGATGGAACACGACCATCCGTGAGAAGTGCTCGAGGAGCCCCGAGATCTCGCCGGTCGCGGTGGACTCGTCGATCACCAGCTCCTGGTCGGCCAGGGGCTCGGCCCGGCCGTCGTCGCCGAGGGTGTAGAGGTAGGTGAGCCCCACGGCGCCGGTGTCCCGGTAGCCGGGCAGCTCGCCCAGGGAGACGCGCGCGCGCACGGGAGCGTCGAACCGCAGGCCCCCGGGAGAGAGCCGCCAGCCGCGCTGGGCCGGCAGGCCGAGCACGGCCGGGGGAAGCTCGTCGGACCGGAGCGGCTCCAGGCGCAGCTCGACCGGAGACGCGACGGCACCGCGCGGAAACTCCAGCACCAGGCCGCCATCGCTCGCCGAGAAGCTTCCGCCGGCGGAGGTGAGGCGCGCCGCCGGCACGCAGCGGTCCGCGCAGCTCGACCCGGCCAGCAGGAGACCGAGGGCCGCGGCCAGCAGCGCCCGGGAGGAGCTCCTCCGAGCCGCACGCGCCATGGCTCATGCTGCAACGCGACGCGCTTCGGTGTCCATGGAAATCGGACGGAGCGCGGCCCGCCGATGAACGCTGATCAGCTAGGCGCCGGCGGCGGTCACCGTGACGGGCACGCCGCTCAGGCACGAGACCCCGGAGAGCGCGTCGTAGAAGCTCTCGTCGGTGACGTCGTTGGCGCTCACCCCGGCGTGCTTCGCCGCCACCTCGAGGCCGGAGCCGGGCCGGCCGTGGCCCCAGCCGTGGGGCAGGCTCACGACGCCCTCCATCACCTCCTCGGAGAGCTCGAGGGGCGCCTCGATCTCGCCCACCCGCGACTTGATCACCACCCGGGCGCCGTCGGCGAGCCCGCGGCGCCGGGCGTCCTCGGGATGCATGAGCAGGACGCAGCGGGGCCGGCCCGCGACGAGGCGCTCGCTGTTGTGCATCCAGGAGTTGTTGCTGCGCAGGGTGCGGCGGCCGATCAGGGTGAGGCCGTTGCCGCCGGGCGGTGCGGCCACGCTCCCGAGGCGGCGCGCCAGGCGCGGCAGGTCGTCCAAGAGCAGCTCCGGCGCGATGCGGATGCGCTTGCCCCGGCCCAGGATGCCGGGCAGGCGCGGCTCGAGGGGGCCGAGATCGACGCCGTGGGGGTCGCGCTCCAGGCGGTCGAGGGTGACGGCCTGGGGGCCGAGGCGCAGCATCAGCCGCAGCACGCCCCGGGGTCCGAGGGCGCGTCCGAGGCCGGCGCGCAGCCGCCCCTTCACGGCCTCGAGGCCGCCGCGGGCGCGGCCCAGCCGCTCGGTCAGGTCGAGGAACACCTCCCAATCGTGGCGGGCGTCCGCCGGCGGGGCGAGCAGCGCGCGCCCGTAGCGGGCCACGTTGCGCACCGCGACGCCGTGCTCGATCACCGGGTAGTGGTCGCGCTCGAGCCCGAAGGTGGGCGGCAGGATCAGGTCGGCGTGGCGCGTGGTCTCGTTGCGGTAGATGTCCACGGCGACCATGAACTCGAGCCCCTCGACGGCCTTCTCGAGGCGGCGGCCGTTGGGGAGGGAGAGCACCGGGTTGCCGGCGTGGGTGACGAGCGCGCGAATCTGCCCCTCGCCGGGCGTCTCGATCTCCTCGGCGAAGGTCGCCACGGGCAGCTCGTCGTTGAACTCCGGCAGGCCCGAGACGCGGCTGCGCCAGCGGCCGAAGTGGCCGGGCTGCCCCAGCAGCTTCGCCAGCGTGGGGAGGTCGGCGGCGGGCGTGGTGAACATCGCGCCGCCCGGCCGATCCAGGTTGCCCGTGGCCACGTTGAGGACGTCCACCAGCCAGGACGCGAGCGCGCCGAACTCCTGGGTGCAGGTGCCGATGCGCCCGTAGCAGGCGGCCCGGGGCGAGGCCGCGAAGTCGCGGGCCAGCTGCACGAGGGTCTCGGCCGGGATCCCGGTGTGGGGCGCCACCCGCTCGGGTGTGAACTCCGCCAGCAGGCCGGGGATGCCGTCCCAGCCCTCGAGGTGCGCCTCCAGGCGGCCGGGCTCGGCGAGCCCCTCGCGGAACACCACGTTCAGCAGCGCGGCCAGCAGCAGCGCGTCGCTGCCGGGGCGGATGAAGAGGTGGGTGTCCGCCAGCTCGGCGGTCTCGGTGTGGCGCGGGTCCACCACCACCAGGCGGCCGCCCCGCTCGCGGATCGCGCGCAGCCGGTTCACCACGTCCGGCGCCGTCATCACGCTGCCGTTCGAGACCACCGGGTTGGCGCCGAGCACGAGCAGGAACTCGGTGCGGTCGAGGTCGGGCACCGGGAGCACCGCCTGGTTGCCGTAGAGCTGGGCGGAGACCAGGGTGCGGGGCAGCGCGTCCACCGAGGTCGCCGAGAAGCGGTTGCGGGTGGCGAGGGTGTCGTAGAAGAAGCCCTGGAACAGCGTCGCCGCGTAGCTGTGCACCGTGGGGTTGCCGGTGTAGACGCCGACGGCGTCGCGCCCGTGGCGCTGCTGGATCTCGTGCAGGCGGCGGGCCGTCTCGTCGAGGGCGTCCTCCCAGGAGACCTCCTCCCAGCGCTCCCCCACCCGGCGCAGCGGGCGGCGCAGGCGATCGGGATCGTTCTGGACGTCGGCGAGGGCGACGCCCTTGGGGCAGATGTGGCCGCGGCTGAAGCCGTCCTGCGCGTTTCCACGCACGCGCTCGACGCGCACGCCGTCGTGCTGCACCTCGATGCCACAGGCGGCCTCGCACAGCATGCAGAGGGCGTAGTCGGTTCGCGTGGTGCCGGGGTCGGGGTTCGCGCTGGCCATGGGCTCCTCCTGGCGGTCGCCGGGCGTGGAGCCAGTCTCGCGCGCCTGGAGGGCGAGAGCCATGGGTCCGATTCGCGCCGCCGCCGGCAGTCCAACCGGCGGGCGGCGGGTCCGGGCCACGCGGGCTCGTGTAGACTCCGAGCGCGGGAGCGCGAGAACCCCGAGGGGAGCCGCGCGATGACGCGGAAGGTGGAAAAGGAAGGGGGGTGTCGGTGGCGGACGGTGTCTGGCGGCGCTGCAGCGCGTGCAAGGAGCCCATCGGGCTGGGCGCCACCTACTGGGTGTGCAGCGTCTCGACCTGCAACCGCAAGCGCACCGCCCTGGCGTTCTGCACGGTGAGCTGCTGGGAGGTGCACCTGCCCGGCGCCAACCACCGCGAGGCCTGGGCGGTGGAGCGCGAGGCACCGGCCACCGCGGACGCCGAGGCCCCGGGCGACGCCGCAGCGCGCGCGCCGCGCCGGCGGCTGGTGCGCCCGGCCCCGCCGCCGAAGAAGGAGACCGGCCCGCCGCGCGAGGTCCTCATCGTGGCGAGCCGGCTCAAGGACTACGTGCGCGCCGTGGCGGGGTTCAACACCTCGGACGGCGTGCTCGACCCCCTCTCGGACCTCGTGCGCGAGGCCTGCGACGAGGCGATCCGCAACGCCCGGGCCGAGGGGCGCCGCACGGTCCTCGAGCGCGACTTCGGCCCGCGCGACCGACGCTAGGCCCCGCGGCCGAGCACCGCCTTCCGGAAGCGCTTCACCACCGGCAGACGGTCCAGCCAGGGCGAGGCGTCGGCCCGGCTGTCGTCCACCTCGCTCGCCGGCCCCGCGTAGCCTTCCGGGATCTGGCTGTGCAGAGTGGGCGGGTCCTCGCTCTCGTCCATGTAGTGGTACTCGTAGCCCGGCACGAAGAGGTCGTCGTCGGCGTTCACGTCCACGGTGCGCAGGCCGTAGCTCATGATCTCGGTGGTGAGGGCCTGGGCCGGGATGATCCAGACGTGGCGGGGCCCGGCCATGAACAGGAACTGGATCCTGCGGTTGCGCGAGAGGATCCGGTACTTGCGCACGGCCCCGCCGTAGAGCCGGCTGCGCGTGTCGCTGCGCTCCAGGATGCCGCGCCGGAAATCGGGCTCGTAGCCCGCCGCGAACCGCAGCGACGCGGGGTCGTTCTTGCGGGTGAACCAGGCGACCCGGCGGCCTCCGTGCACGAGGTTGCGCCGGTCCGCCATGGCCCGACGGCGCGGGCCGGTGAAGTCCTGGTAGGGCTCGAAGCGGCCGTCGGGCGCGTTGCGCAGCACCAGCGCCATGGCGTCGTCGTCGAGGCGCGGCTTCGGCCCGCTGCGGCTGATGGCGTCGAGGGGGGCCTGGATCTCGAGGGGGAGGTCCGTGGTCTCCTCGGCGCCGTACTCCATCTCCACGCCGTCCACGACCTGGGACTTGAGCTCCCCCTTGCCGATCCAGTTCTCGTCCTCGGAGCGGATCACGTGGGTGGGCGAGCGCCACACCAGGGAGACGTCCTTGTAGAAGATGCGCGGGTGGATGGGGAAGCGGCGGCCGCGCTGGCCGGGCTCGGCGGGCACCACGTAGGCGACGTAGTAGCGGAAGTCGTCGCTGTCCCGCAGCAGGTGGGTCGTGTAGTAGAGCGTGTCGAACAGGCGGAAGACGTGCTTCGGTGCGTAGCCGAGGGCGAGGAAGCCCTCGGGATCCTCCCGCCCGGCTCCCACGGGCTGGAGGCGTCCACCGGCCTCCAGCAGCCGCGCGAACTCCCGCGCCACCTGCCGGGGCGTCGCCTCGCTGGGGACCACCCGCTCCACGATCTGCGTAGGAATGCGCACGCCGCCTCCGCCGGAAGGGATTGTGGGGAGCGCATGATAACAGCCGTCTGGCTCCGCACTTGCGCATGGGGTGACCGGGGTCACGCGCCGGGCCATGGGCAGCTCCGATGCACGGGCCATGCGTCGATTCCTCACCGCCCTTCTGGCCGGCCTCCTCGTCCTCCAGCTCACCGCCTGTGGCACGATCCTGTACCCGGATCGCTACGGGAACCGGGGCGGGCGCATCGACCCCTCGGTGCTGATCTTCGACGGGGTGCTGCTGCTCTTCTTCGTCGTACCGGGCCTGGTGGCGTTCTGCGTGGACGCCTACACCGGTGCGCTCTACATGCCGGACGGCAAGGGGAACGTCACGCGGATCGACCTGCCCCCGGGCCAGTTCGACGCCGCGACCATCGAGCGCATCGTCCGGGAGCAGACCGGGGTGGAGATCAGCCTGAACGACGCCGACCTGGTGGTGCGCGCGCTGGTGCCCGGTCAGGACCCCGTCGCGATCGTGCGCGACGCCAACCTCGACATCGACACGGTCCGGCTGAGCGAGCTCGCGGAGCCGGCCCCGGCTCAGTAGGCACCCTGGCGCTCGAACAGGCGCCGGGGGTTGTCCACCGTCATCTGCCGGATCTGCTCCTCGGTGACGCCCTCCTCGCGCAGGGCGGGGATCACGTCGTCGCAGACGTGCCGGAAGTTCCAGAGCGGCGCGGCCTGGGCGATCAGGTCCTTCGGGAACCAGTCGATGTGGCAGCACGCGTCCTGGGAGAGGACCATCTGCCCCGCCCAGCCCCGGCGGCACAGCTCGGCCAGGGTCGAGACCCGCTCCTTGGTGGGCAGGATCATCTCGAGGCCGAAGCGGTCCATGCCGATGGTGCTGCCCCGCTTCAGGATCGACTCGAGGTAGTCGAGGTCGGTGCTGTCGCCGCAGTGGCCGATCACGACGCGGGAGAGGTCGACGCCGGCCTCCTCGAAGACGTCCTGCTGGGCGACCCCCGTCCCCTGGGCCACGGCGGTGTGGGTCGAGACGAGCACGCCCGTGGCGCGGTGGGCGTGGGCGGCGGCCTGGAGGAGCTTGCGGTTCAGCTCCGTCACGCCCAGGCGGTCCGTCGCGCACTTGATGATGCCCGCCCGGGCCGGGGTGCCCTCGATGCCCCGCTCGAGGTCGCGGATCAGGTAGTCGGCCAGGACCTCCATGGGCCAGGCCTCCATCCACGGCTCCTCGTGCCAGTAGAAGCCCGCCGCCGCGATCACCTGGGCGCCGCTCGCCTCGGCGACGCGGCGGATCACGTCGATGTCCCGGCCGAGGTTCACCGGCGTGAGGTCCACCAGCGTGCGCACGCCCCGCTCGAGGGCGCTCTTCACCTCGCCCGTCGCGTACTCGACGTGGGCGTCCGCGTCGACGTAGTCGGGGTAGCACTTCCGCATCGCCCAGTTCGCGATCAGGATGTGCTCGTGCATCAGCGTGAAGCCGAGCTCGGCGGTGTCGATGGGACCGAGAACGCCCTGGATGGTCGGCATGGGCTCCTCCCGTGGGCCGTCACGATACCCCGTCGCCGGCGAGCCCCGCGAGCAGCGCGCGCAGGCGCCCCATGTCCTCGGCGGTGCCGAAGGCGAGCAGCCGGTCGCCGCCCTTCAGCCGCTCGCCGGAGCCGGGGTTCGGGAGCGTGACGCCGCCGCGCTCCCGGGCGAGTACGTTCACGCCGGTGCGCGCGCGCACCTCGAGCTCCGCCAGGCTGGCCTCGCCCCGGTAGCCCACCGGCACCTCCACCCAGTCCGTCGCCACCTGGTCGAGGAGCTCCGCCAGCCAGGGGTCGAGGGCCAGCGCGGCGGACTCGCGCAGCGGCTCGTAGCCCTCCTCCCGGAGCTGGGCGGTGAAGGTCGTGACCGCGCCCTCGGGCACGCCGAGCCGCCGCAGCACCTCCGAGAGCAGGTCGATGCTGGCCTCGTACTCCTCGGCCACCACCACGTCCGAGCCGCGGCGCGCCAGCTCGTCCACCTCCAGCACGTAGCGGGTCTTGGTGAGGATCGGCGCCCGGGGCGCCAGCTCGCGCACCAGGCTCACGATCTCGCGCGTCGCCATGGGGTCCGAGACCGCCACCGCCACCAGGCTGGCCCGCGCGACCCCGACCCGCTCGAGCAGCGCGCGCCGGGTGGCGTCGCCGTAGATGACGGGCTCGCCCGCGGTGCGCGCGTCGGCCACCGAGCGCGGGTTGGCGTCGATCACCACGTGGTCGGTGTCGATGCTGCGCAGCACCCGGGCCAGCACGCGCCCCGCGACG
>JANQFK010000075.1 GCA_028277885.1 Myxococcota bacterium | reverse complement strand
GGGTAGCGGTCACCGACACCCTGAAGCGGGTCTCCGGCGACGTGGTGAAGGGCACGCCCGACCGCGCCCGGCTCCGCGCCGCCCAGACCCCCCAGGTGTTCCGGGTCGAGGTGCTCCGCGAGGCCCTCGCCAAGGCCCGTGCCGAGGGGGTGCGCGGCACCGACGACGCCGCCCTGGTCGAGCGGCTCGGCGTGGAGGTGCGCGTCGTCGAGGGCGACCCGGGCAACTTCAAGATCACCACCGCCGAGGACCTCGAGCGGGCCGAGCTGGCCCTGGCGCGGCGGGCCGGAGGGGCGGTCCGATGAGGGTGGGGCAGGGCTTCGACGCCCACCGCCTCGAGGCCGGGCGGCCGCTGATGCTGGGCGGGGTCGAGATCCCCTTCGACCGCGGGCTGGCCGGCCACTCCGACGGCGACGTGCTGCTCCACGCTGTGGCCGACGCCCTGCTCGGCGCCCTCGGCGACGGCGACCTGGGCCGGCACTTCCCGTCCTCGGACGCCGGCCTCGCCGGGGCGGCCTCGGGCGGCCTGCTGCGCAAGGTGGCCGGGCGCGTGCGGGTGGCGGGCTGGCGCATCGCCAACCTGGACGCCACCGTCATCGCCGAGGCGCCGCGCCTGGCCCCCCACCAGGCCGAGATCCAGGCCTCGGTGGCGGACCTGCTGGAGCTGGCGGCGGAGGCGGTGAACGTGAAGGTGACCAGCACCGACGGGCTCGGCGCCATCGGGCGCGGCGAGGGCATCGCGGCCCAGGCCGTGGTGCTGCTGCTGCCCGTGGCGGACGGCCGGGCATGAGCGAGCTGGTCCTCTACAACACCCGCACCCGGCGCAAGGAGCGCTTCGAGCCCCTCGAGCCGGGCCACGCCCGGGTCTACAGCTGCGGCCCCACGGTCTACTCGCCCCAGCACATCGGCAACCTGCGGCCCTACCTGTTCGCGGACCTGCTGAAGCGCGCACTGCTCGCCGAGGGGCTGCGCGTCACCCACGTCATCAACGTCACCGACGTCGGCCACCTCACCGACGACGCCGACGCCGGCGAGGACAAGATGGAGGCCGCGGCGCGGCGCACGGGGCGACGGGCCGAGGAGATCGCGGCCGAGTACACCGGGCAGTGGCTGCGCGACCGGCGGCTCACCAACTGCCTGGATCCCGAGGTGCTCTGCAAGGCCACGGACCACATCCCCGAGCAGATCGCCATGGTGGAGAGCCTGGAGGAGAAGGGATACACCTACCGGCTCGCCGACGGCATCTACTTCGACACCTCGAAGTTCCCGCGCTACGCCGAGTTCGCGGGCCTCGACCTGCAGGGTCAGATGGGCGGCCACCGCATCGGCGACGTCGAGGGCAAGCGCCACCCGGCGGACTTCGCGCTGTGGAAGTTCGCGGCGCCCGGCGAGCGCCGCCAGCAGGAGTGGGACTCGCCCTGGGGCCGCGGCTTCCCGGGCTGGCACCTCGAGTGCTCGGCCATGAGCACGAAGTACCTGGGCGAGCGCTTCGACATCCACACCGGCGGCGTGGACCACGTGAAGGTCCACCACACCAACGAGATCGCCCAGAGCGAGTGCGCCCTCGACGTGCATCCCTGGGTCCAGGTCTGGATGCACGAGGAGTTCATCGACTTCCGCGGCCAGAAGATGTCGAAGTCGAAGGGCAACGTGTACCTGCTGGACGACCTGGTCGCCCAGGGTCACCCGCCGCTGGCCTTCCGCTACTTCTTCCTCCAGGCGCACTACCGCAAGCAGCAGACCTTCACCGACGAGGCCATGGAGGCGGCGGCCACGGGCTACCGGCGGCTGCTCGGCCAGAGCCTGGCGGTGAAGGACGCCGAGGGCGAGGCCGACGCGGCGCGGCTGGCGCCCTGGCGCGAGCGCTTCCGCGCGGCGGTGCGCGACGACCTGAACGCGCCGCGCGCCCTGGCGGTGGCCACCGAGGTGGCGGGGGAGGGCGGGCTCTCCGCCGCGGAGCGCCGCACGCTCCTCGCCGAGTTCGATGCCTGGCTGGCCCTCGACCTGCTCTCCGCCGAGCGGCCGGGGGCGGCGGCGGAGAGCGACCCGCGCATCGACGGCCTGGTGGCCGAGCGGGAGGCGGCGCGCCGGGCCAGGGACTGGGCCGAGGCGGACCGCATCCGCGACCTGCTGGCCGAGGAGGGGATCGTGATCGAGGACTCGCCCGAGGGTCCGCGCTGGCGCCGGTCGTGAGCGACGTCCCCTTCCGGCTCGAGAGCGAGTTCGCGCCCAGGGGCGACCAGCCCGCGGCCATCGAGGAGCTGGTGCGCGGCCTCGAGGAGGGCGTCGCCCACCAGACCCTGCTCGGCGTCACCGGCAGCGGCAAGTCCTTCACCATGGCCTGCGTGGTGGAGCGACTGAACCGGCCCGCCATCGTGATGGCGCCCAACAAGACCCTCGCCGCCCAGCTCTACGCCGAGTTCAAGCAGCTCTTCCCGGACAACGCCGTCGAGTACTTCGTCTCCTACTACGACTACTACCAGCCCGAGGCCTACATCCCGGCGTCGGACACCTACATCGAGAAGGACTCGTCGGTGAACGACGAGATCGACAAGCTGCGCCACTCGGCCACCCACGCGCTGCTGACCCGCCGCGACGTGCTGGTGGTGGCCAGCGTCTCGTCCATCTACGGCCTGGGCGCGCCGGGCACCTACGGCGAGATGCACGCCTACGTCGAGACCGGGATGGCGATCCCCCGGGACGACCTGCTGCGCAAGCTCGTGGACATGCTCTACGAGCGCAACGACGTCGACTTCCACCGGGGCACCTTCCGGGTGCGCGGCGACGTGGTGGAGATCTTCCCCGCCTACGAGAGCGAGCGGGCGGTGCGCGTGGAGTTCTTCGGCGACGAGGTGGACTCCATCGCCGAGATCGACCCGCTGCGCGGCAAGGTCCTGGCGCGGCCGAGGCGGGCCATGCTCTACCCCGCCAGCCACTACGTCGCCACGGAGAAGATCCTGAAGCGCGCCGTCGAGGGCATCAAGGCCGAGCTGGTCTCCCGCGCCGAGGAGCTGCGCAGCGCGGGCAAGCTGCTCGAAGCCCAGCGGCTCGAGCAGCGCACCCACTACGACCTCGAGATGCTCCAGGAGATGGGCTTCTGCCACGGCGTCGAGAACTACTCGCGCTGGCTCGACGGACGGGCGCCGGGCCAGACGCCCTACACGCTCTTCGACTACCTGCCCGAGGACCGCCTGGTGTTCCTCGACGAGAGCCACGTGACCGTGCCCCAGATCGGCGGCATGTACCGGGGCGACCGGGCCCGCAAGGAGACCCTGGTGGAGTTCGGCTGGCGGCTGCCCTCGGCGCTCGACAACCGGCCCATGCGCTTCGACGAGTGGGCCGCCAAGGTGCCCCAGGCCGTCTATGTCTCGGCCACCCCGGGCGACTACGAGCTCGAGAAGTCCGGCGGCGTGGTGGTGGAGCAGATCATCCGGCCCACGGGCCTCACGGACCCGAAGATCGAGGTGCGGCCGGCGGCGGGCCAGGTGGACGAGCTGCTGGGCGAGATCCGCGCCCGGGTGGAACGCGGCGAGCGGGTGCTGGTCACCACCCTCACCAAGCGCATGGCCGAGGAGCTGACCGACTACTACGCCGATCACGGCATCCGCGTGCGCTACCTGCACAGCGACGTCAAGACCATCGAGCGCACCGAGATCATCCGGGAGCTGCGCGAGGGGGTGTTCGACGTGCTGGTGGGCATCAACCTGCTGCGCGAGGGCCTCGACATCCCCGAGGTGGCCCTGGTGGCGATCCTCGACGCCGACAAGGAGGGCTTCCTGCGCTCCACGCGCTCGCTGATCCAGACCATCGGGCGCGCCGCGCGCAACGTGAACGGCACCGTGATCCTGTTCGCCGACCAGCAGACCGACTCGATCCGCGAGACCCTCTCCGAGACCACCCGCCGGCGCGAGCTCCAGGAGCGCTACAACGAGGAGCACGGCATCACGCCGAAGTCCGTGGTGAAGCGCATCGCCAGCCTGCGCGACTCCATCTGGGAGGCCGACTACGTGACGGTTCCCAGGCGCACCGAGCGTCCCGAGGCGGAGATCCCCTCCCACGAGCTGCCCGCCCTCATCGACGGGCTGCGCCGGGAGATGGCCGAGGCCGCCAGGGAGCTCGAGTACGAGCGCGCCGCCGAGCTGCGCGACCGGATCCGGGCGCTCGAGGCGGAGCGCCTGCGCGCGAGCTGAGCATGGCCCTCGCGGAGCGCGCGGACTCGCTCCCCACCGGCCCCGGGGTCTACCTGTTCAAGAGCGCCCGGGGCAAGGTGCTCTACGTGGGCAAGGCCCAGAACCTGCGCAGCCGGGTGCGCTCCTACCTCACGCCCGGCGGCGACGGACGGCTGCGCGTGCCGCACCTGGTGGAGCGGGCCGCGGACGTGGACGTCCTGGTGACGCCCACGGTGAAGGACGCCCTGCTGCTCGAGAACGAGCTCATCAAGCAGCACAAGCCGCCCTTCAACGTGCGGCTGCGCGACGACAAGCAGTACCTCGGGCTGCGCCTCGATCCCAAGGATCCCTGGCCGCGGCTGATCCCGGTGCGCCGCTTCGCCCGGGACGGCGCGCTCCACTTCGGCCCCTACACGTCGAGCGCCGCCCTGCGCGCGGCGGTCTCGAACCTGCGTCGCATCTTCCCCCTGCGCTCGTGCAGCGACGCCGTGTTCAAGGACTACGCGCGCCGCGGCCGGCCCTGCATCGAGTACGAGATGAAGCGCTGCCCGGGGCCCTGCTGCGGGCTGGTCACGCCCGAGAGCTACGCCGAGCTGGTGGAGGGGACCACGCTCTTCCTGCGCGGCCGCTCCGAGGAGCTGGTGGAGGACCTGAAGGCGCGCATGGAGCGCGCCGCCGGGGCGGAGGAGTTCGAGGAGGCGGCGCGGCTGCGCGACCGCATCGCCGCCGTCGAGCGCACCGTGGAGCGGCAGCAGATCGTGGACGACCGGCCCGTGGACCGGGACGTCTTCGGGCTCGCGCGCCGGGGCGGCGAGGTGGCGGTGCAGGTGCTGCTGGTGCGCGAGGGCCGCGTGGTGGGCGCCAGCGACCACGGCTTCTCCGACGTGCGCATCGACGACGGCGAGGTGATGGGGAGCTTCCTGGGCCAGTACTACGGCGCCGGCGAGGAGCGCCCGGTGCCCCGGGAGGTGCTGTGCGGGGCCGAGGTCCCCGAGGCCGAGGTGCTGGAGAGCTACCTCTCGGAGCGGGCCGGACGCCGCGTGCCCGTGCGGCACCCGCGCCGGGGCGCCCTGCGCGAGCTGGTCGCCACGGCGGACCGCAACGCCGAGCTCGCCCTGGCGCGGCGGGTCGAGGCCCGGGAGAGCGTCGCCGCCGCCGCCGAGGAGCTCCGGGAGCGGCTGCGCCTGGCGCGCCCGCCGCACCGCATCGAGTGCTACGACGTCTCGAACCTCCAGGGCAGCTTCGCGGTGGCGAGCCGCGTGGTCTTCGAGGACGGGCAGCCCTGCAAGGCGGACTATCGCCGCTACCGCATCCGCGAGGCCGAGGCCGGCGACGACTACGCCTGCCTGCGCGAGGTGATGCTGCGGCGGCTGGCCCGCCACGAGAGCGAGCCGCTGCCGGACCTGCTGATGGTGGACGGCGGCAAGGGCCAGCTCGGGGTGGTGTCGGCCGCGCTGCGCGACGCCGGGCTCGAGGTGGACCACCTGGGGATCGCGAAGGAGCGCGACGCGGAGGCGCCGGGCCCCCGGGTGCGCCGCTCGGGCGGCCTGAAGGCGGAGCGCGTGTTCCTGCCCGGACGCAAGGACGCGGTGCTGCTGCCGCCCAGCTCCCGCGGCCTGCTGCTCCTGCAGCGCGTGCGCGACGAGGCCCACCGCTTCGCCATCGAGTTCCAGCGCTCCCTGCGCCGCCGCATCGGCCTCACCTCGATCCTGGAGGAGCTGCCGGGCATCGGGCCGGGCAAGCGGCGCGCCCTGCTGCGCCACCTCGGCTCCCTGCGCGGGGTGCGGGAGGCGAGCGTCGAGACCCTCGCCTCGGTGCCCGGCGTCTCGCTTCGCGACGCCGAGACGATCCGGCGCTTCTTCGCCGCCGCGGCGCCGGCCGGGGACGAGCCCGCCTCCCCCTGAGCCGGGCGGGGGGGAACTCGCGTTCCCAAATTGAGGAGAAAGGCGTTTCCTCCCGGGGGCCGGTCGGTCCACGGGGCTCGCGGCCCGGCCGCGGAATCGATCGCCGGGGCGCGGGGTTGGGGCGGATCGCCGCACATGGCCCGCGCGTGGCATCGATCTTGCTCATTCCGGTCCTGGAGTCAGCGTGGGCCGTGTCGCGACGAGCGCGCCCCCGCGGAGGTCCGAGCCATGCGATCCAAGACCGCCACCCCGCTGCGCCCGGCGTCCGAGAGCGAGAGCCTCGCACTGGAGAAGGTGTCTCGCCGCGGCGCGCCGGTGGATCGCCATCGCGCGCGCATCTCCGCCGACCTGCGGCGGCGCGGGGTCTCGTCGGAGTTCTCGACCTCGATCTGCGACCGCCTCGCGCCCTTCTCCGAGGATCTCACGCCGGAGCTCTACGACGCGGTGCTGTCCGGCGTCGCCATGGCGTACGGCGTGCACCGCCGCGGCGTCGAGACCGCCCGCGACACCGAGCGCGACCTCGCCGAGGTGGAGCGGCTGATGACGGGCTTCGTCTCCGAGCTGCGCAAGCTCGACGAGACGCTCGAGACCCTGGCCGCCTACGTGAGCCGCATGCGCAGCCAGAGCGGCGCCGATCGCGAGGTGGTCCACTAGGCCGCCGAAGCCGGGGAGGCTCGGCGCCCCTCGCGCCTCCCCCGTCTTCGTTTCGGAGCCCGCGGTCCCGGGAGCGACGCCCTGGTCCGCCTGCTTCCGCTCCTCGCGCTCGCCCATGCCCTCGGGATCCTCGCGGCGGACGGCCTCGGCCCCGCGCCGAGCCGCGCTGGGCTGCTCACCGCCTGCGCGCTCGCGGGCGCGCTGGCCGCGCGGCGGCGACCGGGGTGGCGCGCACTGGGCGTGCTGGTGGCCGCAGCCGGCGCCGGCGCACTGGCCCTCGCCACCCGGCTCGAGGCCCCGGCGTGGTCCGGTGGCGGCGAGGCGACCGTCGAAGGCCGGATCACCGAGCTGCGCCGCAGCCCGTCGGGGTACTTCGCGGTGCTGCGGGACGTGGCGCGGGTGGACCCGGGGCCGGCGCTGCCCCGCAGCGTGGTGCTGCGCGGCGACGAGGCCCGGGACCCCTTCGACCACGGCCCCGGGGAGCGCATCCGCGCCCGGCTGCGGCTGCGCGCGCCCCCCGGCCCGCGCAACCCCGGCGGGCGGGATCGACGCCGCGAGCTCGCACGTCGCGGCATCCACGCCGAGGCGCGTCTCGTCCATCCCTCGCTCCACGTGGCGATCGCTGCGCCCGCCGGGCCGGGGCTGGCGCTCCGCTCGGACCGCCTCCGCTCGGCCGCGGCGAGGCGCCTGCTGGCCGCGGGGCCCGGCGCCGAGCTCCTCGCCGGGCTGGGGCTGGGCCGGCGCGACGGCCTCGCGCCCGAGAGCCGGGACGCGCTCGCGCGCCTCGGCCTCTCGCACCTGCTGGCCGTGTCGGGCCTGCACCTCGCGCTGGTGGCCGGCGCGGTCTTCGCCGCGGCGCGCCGGCTCGCCTCGCGCTCCACCCGCCTCGCCGCCCGCGTGGATCCGCGCCGCCTCGCGCTCGCGCTCGCGCTGCCCGCCGCGGCGCTCTACGCCGGGCTGGCGGGCTGGGGGATCCCGGTGCGGCGCGCGCTGCTCTGCCTGGTCGCTCTGGCGTGGGGGTTCCTGCTCCGGCGCCCGGGCCCGCCGCTCCAGCCCCTGGCTGGCGCTGCGCTCCTCGTACTGGCCGTGGACCCGGCTGCGCTCTTCGCCCCGGGCGCGCAGATGTCCTTCGCGGCCAGCGCCGCGCTGGTGACGGCACGCCCCGTCGAGCGCGGCGCGCGCGGGCCCCGCGGGCTGCTGGCCGCCACGGCGGCCGCCATCGCCTCCACCGCGCCGCTGGCCGCCCACCACTTCGGGGCCGCACCGGCGGCGGGCCTGGTCGGCAACCTGCTCGCCGTGCCGTGGACCGCCGTGGTCCTGCTCCCCCTGGCGCTCGCGGCGTCGGGGCTCGCGATGCTGGGCCCCGAGGCGGCCTGGGTGGAGACGCTCCTCGAGGGCGCGCGGCTCCCTGCCGACTGGAGCCTGCGCGCGGCCCGCCGCGCCGCCGCGGCGCTGCCCGCGGTGCCGCCGGCGCCTCCCGCCCCGGCCTGGGCCCTGCTGGTCGCGAGCGGCTCCGCGCTGGTGGCGCTGCGCACCCGCTCCCTCGCGCGCCGGGTCGCGGTCGCGGCGCTGCTCGGGGCCGCGCTGGTGCGCGTGCCGCCGCCCGCCCTCGAGCCCGCCCTGCCGCGCGTCGTGGTGCTCGACGTCGGCCAGGGCGACGCCGTGCTGGTCCAGGGCCGCCGCGCCGCGGTGCTGGTGGACGCGGGCGCGCGCTTTCCCGGCGGCGGCGACCGCGGCCGCGACGTGGTGCTGCCCGCCCTCGCGGCGCTCGGGGTGAGGCGCCTCGATCTGGTGGTGGCGAGCCACGCGGATCTCGACCATCGCGGTGGCCTCACGGCGGTGCTCGAGGGCCTGCCCGTGGGCGAGCTGTGGCTGCCCGCCGGCTCCGGCGCCGAGGCGGGCTTCGCCGGGCTGCGCGAGGCGGCCCGGGCGCGCGGGCTCGTGGTGCGCGAGCGCGGCCAGGGCGACCCGCCCCGGCTGCTCGACGGGCTCCGGGTGACGCCTCTCTGGCCTCCCCGGCGTTCTCCGTCCGGCGGCGCGTCGCGCAACGATCGCTCCCTGGTGCTGCGGGTCGAGGTGGGAGGGCGCCGCGTCCTGCTGCCCGGGGATCTGGAGGCCGGCGGCGAGGCCGGGCTCCTGGCGAGCGGCGCCGACCTCGCGGCGCACGTGCTCAAGCTCGGCCACCACGGGAGCCGCACGTCTTCGAGCGCCGCCTTCCTCGCGGCCGTGGGAGCGGAGTGGGCGGTGGCCTCGGCGCCCCGGGCGGGGCGCTTCGGCATGCCCCACGCCGAGGTCCGCACACGGGTCGCCGCCGCCGGGACCCGGCTCGCCTGGACGGGCCGGGACGGGGCCGTGCTCGTCGGCCTGGGCCCCCGGCTCGGCGTCCGCGGCTGGGCCCTCGGCGGGCCGATCGAGGACGCGCCCGATCGCCGCTAGCATGCCCCGCGATGCGCTCCACGCCCTCCCTCCACCGCTGCCATCCCCCCCTCCTCGCCGGGCTGCTCGCCGTGGCCCTGCTCGCGAGCGCCTGCACCGACGGCGACCCGCCCGAGGGCGCCCTCGTCGTGCTGCCGGTCCTCACCGGCGGCGCCGGGCGCATCGCCGACGACCAGGGCGTCACCCTGGCGGCCATCAACAACGCCTCGGCGACGCCGCTGCGCCTCGCACTCGAGGTGGTGAGCGGCGACCCGGGCGAGGCCTGGCGCTCGATCTCGCTGGTCTGCGACGTCACCGGAGGCGAGACCGCCACCCTGCTGTTCCAGCCCCTCGGAGACGGTGCCCAGCTCACCGCCAACTGCTTCGACCTCGACTTCGGCGGCTTCCCGGACGTCCGGACCCTGGCCGTCGACGCCCAGAACGGCATCGTGGTCGCCGCCGTCGCCGATCCCGGCACGGGCGCGATCCTCTCCCAGGATCGCCTGCTGGCCGGCGCGACGGTGATCGACGTCGGCAACGCCCGCGCCTTCGGGCTGCCCGCCGCCCGGGTGCGCGCCGGCGTGGGGGTGAACGACGGCGACCAGATCCACCGCTTCGACGACGCGGAGTACAAGCGGCTCCGGGCCGGCGTCGACGCCGACCTCACCCTGCCCGGTGCGGGCGACTTCACCGAGCTGGTGCTCTTCACCCTCGACGGCACCACGGGGCTCACGCCGCCGCCGCGGGTCTCCATGGGTGGGCTCGGCTTCGTGCTGGGCTTCGACCTGTTCGGCGACCCGGTCCTCACCTCCTTCGACTTCTCCTTCGGCTTCGACTGCTTCCGCGTCGTGGACCTGCTGGCGCTCTCGAGCGGCTTCGCTGGTGTGCCGGGAAGCCCCGGCTACCTTCGGCTGACCTCGCAGCCCGTGGGCGCCGGAGGGAACGACGTGCACGACCAGGCCTTCGGGGACGGCAACGGAACGCGGCGCCGGCCCGTGCTCGGCTGGGCGCTCGAGGTGCGGGGCGGCATCCCCAGCGGTCGGCTGCTGGACACGCTGCCCGACCCCCTCGCTCCCTTCCTCACGGACCAGGACCCGGTGTTCGACACCGAGGTCGGGAGCTGAGGAGCGCCCGTGGTCCGGCTCGCCGTCGACTTCGAGAACCCGTCGCGCGTCTGGTGGGAGAGCGGCGGGCAGGAGCTGTGGGACGGCATCGCCGAGGGCTTCGACGGCAACGCCATCCTGATCGACGAGAGCCTGGCCGAGTCCTGGCTCGCCGAGGCCCGCAAGCTCCCGGGCTGGGAGGGCGGCCCGGAGTACGCCCCGCACCCCGTGCGGCTCGAGCAGGTCGATCCCGAGGACGAGATCCTCTACTAAGTGACCTCCGCCGGCGCCCGCGGCCGGCCAGGGAGGGCCCATGGCCGACGAGCCGCTGATCGCCGTCTTCGTGGACTTCGAGAACCTCGCCATCGGGGCGCGGGGCATGGACGGCGGCAAGTTCGACGTGAAGCTGATCCTCCAGCGCCTGCTGGAGAAGGGGCGCATCGTCTTCAAGCGCGCCTACTGCGACTGGAGCCGCTACCGCGAGGTGGTGCGGGACTTCCACTCCCACGGCATCGAGATGGTCGACATCCCGCAGACGCGGATGAGCGGCAAGAACAGCGCCGACATCCACATGGTCGTGGACGCACTGGACCTCTGCTACTCGAAGGAGCACATCGACACCTTCGCGCTGCTCTCCGGCGACAGCGACTTCTCACCGCTGGTCGGGAAGCTCAAGGAGAACGACAAGCGCGTGGTGGGGGTCGGGGTGAAGAAGTCGACCTCGGACCTGCTGATCGCGAGCTGCGACGAGTTCATCTACTACGACGACCTGGTGCGCGCCAAGAAGCGCCCGGTGCGACGCGGCGCACGCAGCAAGAAGGCCAAGGACCCGAAGGACGAGGCGCTCCAGCAGCTGGTCGAGATCGTCCACTCCCTCGACCGGGACTACGACACGCTGTGGGGATCGATGATCAAGCAGACGATCCGCCGCGTGCACCCGGGCTTCAACGAGGAGTACTCGGGGTACCGGTCCTTCGCGGAGCTGCTGAAGGATGCCGAGAACAAGGGGCTGCTGGAGCTGGACTACGACGAGGAGCGGGGGAACTACAAAGTCCGGCTCGGGGAGGCGGCGTAGGCTTCGGCTTGCATCCGAGTCGCGGCGGGCCGGGGAGGGCTGGGACTCCGCCAATGGCTCGCGCGGGCGAACCGAACCGCGGTGGCGCGACGGGGGGCGAGACGTCCTGTAGCGGGAGCCGGCTGGCGTCTGCGCTCCGCTTTAGTTGGCTCCGCTCCAGCCCTCCCCGGCCCGCCGCGGCGCACGCGGCGACGGCGCGCGGTTCCTCCGTTCGAGGTTCGGGGTGTCTCCGTCCTACTCGCCGCGGAAGGTGGGGGGGCGGCGGTCCAGGTAGGCCTGGCGGGCTTCGGCGGCGTCCTGGGTCTTGCGGAGGGGGCGGCCGAGCTGCTCCTGGCGGCGCAGGGCCTCTTCGAGGGGGACGGTGAGGAGGTCGCGCACGCCGGCTCTCGTGGCCTTGACGGCGAGGGGGGCGTTTCTTGCGATGGTGGCTGCGGTTACGAGGGAATGCTCGAGCAGCTTCTCGGGTTCCACCAGGCGGTTCACGAGGCCGATCCGGGCCGCCTCGGGGGCGTCGATGGGCTGGGCGGTGAGCAGCAGCTGGTGGGCGTGGACCCAGGGGATCTGGCGGGGGAGCAGCACCGTGGCGTTGCCGGTGGGGTAGAGGCCCAGGGCGACCTCCTCCAGCGCGAAGCTGGCGTGGGGGACCGCGAAGCGGATCTCGGCGGCGAGCATCAGGTCGAAGCCGCCGGCCCGGGCGTGGCCGTTGATGGCGCACACCAGCGGGGTGCCGAGATCGAAGGCGGCGAGGGTCGCCGTGCCCACGTCGCGCAGGCCGGCGAAGTCGGCCTCGTCGACGCGCTCGCCGCGCGCCAGGGCCTGGGAGGGCCCCAGGGTCGCGGCCACGTCCATGCCGGCGCAGAAGACGCGCTCGCCGGCGCCGGTGAGCACCGCGCAGCGCACGCCGTCGTCCTCGGCGATCTCGCGCCAGGCGGCGGCCAGGTCACCCAGCATGGCCGGGTCGAGGGCGTTCGCCTTCTCGGGGCGGTCGAGGGTGACGAGCGCCACGTGGGGGTGGTCGGCGGGACGTTCGAGTCGGACGGGCATGGGAGCCTCCTCAGTAGAGGCCGAGCATGCGCCCGGCGAGGGCGAGCACGGCGAGGACCAGGGCCGGGCGGATCACGCGCTCGCCGCCGCGCACCGCGAGGCGGGCGCCGAGCTCGCCGCCCGCCGCGAAGCCGGCGCCGAGGAGCAGGGCGGGCCCCCAGGCGACCTGGCCCGCCAGGACGAACACGGGGATCGCCACCGCGGTGAGGACCAGGATCACCACCACCTTGATGCTGGCGGCCCGCACCAGGTCCTCGCCCGCCACCGAGAGCAGCAGCGCGAGGAGCAGGCCGACGCCGGCCTGGAAGGCGCCGCCGTAGAGGCCCAGCGCGAAGAAGAGCGTGGCGCGCAGCCAGGGCGGAAGGCGCCGTGAGGGCCGCGGGCCGGCGCCCGCGCCGCGCAGCGTGGGGACCAGGAGCAGCAGCATCACGACGCCGAAGGCGCGGGTGAAGACCTCGTCCGAGACCTGGGAGATCGCGGTGGCGCCCACCACCGAGCCGACCACCACCGGCACCAGCACGGGCAGCGCGTCGGCGATGCCCGAGACGCCCTCAGCGCGGAAGCGCCAGGTGGCCGCCGCGTTCTGGAGCAGCACGCCCACGCGGTTGGTGCCGTTCGCCAGGGTGCCGGGCAGGCCCACCAGCACGAGCAGCGGCACGGTGAGGAGCGAGCCGCCCCCGGCGAGGGTGTTCACCACGCCGGCCGTGAGGCCGCCGCCCAGGAGCAGCGCGATCTCGAGCGCCGACAACCACTTCTCCCTGCACCGGTCCCCGGGGCGCGCGCAAGGTACCCCGGTGCCCCGTCCGCCGCTCGCCGGTTCTGCTACCGGTGGACGGATGACGAGGATCCCCCGGCCCTGCGGCAGCTGGCCTTCGCCCCTCGACGCCGGAAGGGTCGCGTCGGCGAGCCTGCGCCTGGCGCGTCCGCAGCTCGACCCCGAGCGCGGCGACGCCTACTGGCTGGAGGGTCGACCTGCCGAGGGCGGTCGGCAGGTGCTGGTGCGCGCCCTGTCGGGAGGCGGCAGCGAGGACGCGACGCCCGAGGGCTGGAACGTCCGCAGCACCGTGCACGAGTACGGGGGCGGCGACTACCACGTGCGCGGCGGCGTGATCCACTTCGTCGCGCGGGGCGAGCCGGGCATCTGGCGCGTCGAGGCGGACCGCCCCGGGGCCCCGCGGCCGGTAGCCGGTACGCTCCCCGCGGCGCGCTACGCGGACCTCGTGCTCTCCCCGGACGCCGGCTGGCTGGTCGCGGTGGAGGAGGAGCCCCGCGAGGGCGGCGAGCCCGCCAACCGCCTCGTCGCCTTCGACCTCGACCGGGGCGGGCGCCGGGTGCTCGACGACGCCCACGACTTCGTGAGCTCGCCGTGCTTCGCGCCCGACGGGTCCGGCCTGGCCTGGCTGAGCTGGAACCACCCCAACCTGCCCTGGGACGGCACCACCCTGTGGCGGCGGGCCTGGGGCCAGGCCGGGCCCGCCGGCGACGCCCGGCGCGTGGCGGGAGGGCCGACGGAATCGGTGTTCCAGCCGGGCTTCTCGCCCGGCGGAGCGCTCACCTGGGTGTCCGACCGCAGCGGCTGGTGGAACCTCCACCAGGCCCGCGAGTCCGGTCCGGCCGCCCTGGCGCCGGCCGCCGCCGAGGACGGCGTCCCCCAGTGGCAGCTCGGCACGCGCACCTGGGGCTTCGCGGACGAGGACACGCTGCTCTGCATCCGCCACGCAGGGGGCTTCGCGACCCTCGTGATCGTGCCGACGGGCGGCGGCGGCGTGCGCGAGCTGCCCCTGCCCCACGTCGCACTGGCGGATCTCCACGTCGCGGGCCGGCACGCGGTCTTCCTCGGCGCCGGGCCGCGGACCCCCACCGCGGTGTATCGGCTCGACCTCGGCAGCGAGCGCCTCGAGGAGCTGCGCTCGGCCTTCTCGCTCGAGCTCGGGCCCGAGGAGGTGGCCTGCGCGGAGCCCGTCGAGTTCGCGACGGGGGAGGGCGAGCGCGCCCACGCGTTCCTGTACCGGCCGGCGAGCGCCACCTCCTGCGCGCCGCCCGGCGAGCGGCCGCCCTTGCTGGTGAAGAGCCACGGGGGACCGACGGCGGCGGCCTCGCCGGCCCTCGAGCCGGGCATCCAGTACTGGACGAGCCGCGGCTTCGCGGTGGCGGACGTCGACTACCGCGGCAGCACGGGCCATGGCCGCGCCTACCGCGAGCGGCTGCGCGGCGGCTGGGGGGTGCTCGACGTCGAGGACTGCATCCGCGCGGCCCGGCACCTCGCCGGGGAGGGGCTCGCCGACCCCGAGCGCCTCACCATCAGCGGCGGCAGCGCCGGGGGCTTCACCACGCTGTGCGCGCTCACCTTCCACGACGTGTTCGCCGCCGGCGCCTCGCGCTACGGGATCGGCGACCTCGAGGCCCTCGTTCGCGACACCCACAAGTTCGAGTCGCGCTACATGGACGCGCTGGTGGGGCCCTGGCCCGAGTTCCGGGCGCTCTACCGCGAGCGCTCGCCGATCCACCACGTCGAGCACCTGGCGCGGCCGGTGATCTTCTTCCAGGGGCTCGAGGATCGCGTGGTGCCGCCGTCCCAGGCCGAGGCCATGGTGGCGGCGCTGCGCGCCCGGGGCGTCCCCCACGCCTACGTGGCGTTCCCCGGCGAGCAGCACGGCTTCCGCTCCGCGGACAGCATCCGCACCACCCTGGAGGGCGAGCTCTTCTTCTACGGCGCCGTGCTGGGCTTCGACGCCGGGGTCGAGCCCTCGGGCGTCGAGATCCGGCGCTAGCCCGAACCGCGCGTTACTCTCGGCGCTCCATGCCCGTCGCCAACGCCGGTCCCGACGTCATCCCCGTGCGCGACGAGGAGCGCTTCGACGAGGCGAAGCTCCAGGCCTGGCTCGCGGACCGTCTCGAGGGCGCCGGCGAGCCCCTCGCCGTGGAGCAGTTCGGCGGCGGCCACGCGAACCTCACCTACTGCCTGCGCTTCGGCAGCGGTCCCGGGGCCCGCGAGTACGTGCTGCGGCGGCCGCCCCTCGGCCCCGTGGCGCCGGGCTCCCACGACATGGAGCGCGAGTACCGCGCGCTCTCGGTGCTGTGGAAGGCCTTCCCCCTGGCGCCGCGCGCGTACCTCTTCTGCGGCGATCCCGAGGTGATCGGTGCGCCCTTCTTCGTGATGGAGCGCCGCCGCGGCGTGGTGGTGCGCGGCGAGGTCCCGGAGGTGTTCGGCGGCGGCCGCGACGAGGAGGCGAACCGCAAGCTCTCCGAGGTGGTGATCGACACCCTGGCGGACTTCCACGCCGTGGACCCCAAGCCCATCGGCCTCGACGGCCTGAGCCGCAACCCGGGCCGGTTCCTCGAGCGCCAGGTCACGGGCTGGACGGCGCGCTGGGAGCGCGCCCGCACCGAGGGCAACCCGCTCGCCGACGAGCTCGCGCGCTGGCTGCTCGACAACCTCCCGGAGAGCCCCACGCCCACGCTGCTCCACAACGACTGGCGCCTCGACAACATGGCGGTGGCCGAGGACGACCCCGGCCGCTGCGTGGCCGTCTACGACTGGGACATGTGCACCCTGGGCGATCCCCTCGCGGACCTCGGCACCGTGATCGCGATGTGGAGCGACCCCGAGCAGGCCCCGGCGGGCACCAACCCCATGCCCACCCAGGCGCCGGGGTTCCTGGGGCGCCAGGAGGCGGTGGCGCGCTACGGCGAGCGCAGCGGGCGCGACGTGTCCGGCGCCGCCTACTACGACGTCTTCGGCACCTTCAAGATGGCGGTGGTGCTCCAGCAGATCTACTTCCGCTTCCACGCGGGCCAGACCCGCGACGAGCGCTTCGCCGGGATGGCCCAGGTGGCGAAGAACCTGTTCTCGCTGGCGGCGTCGCGTCGCCCCTAGCCACGCGTGCTCCAGCGCCTCCGCCGCCTCGCTGCCGCGCCCGTCGCCGGGCTCGCCTGCGCGTCCGCCGCCGCGGCCCTGCTCGGCTGCGCGAACCGGGTCTGGAGCGGGGACGAGCTCGCCGCGCGCTTCCCGGAGCTGGCGGCCCACCCCGGCCACCGGCTCGTGGAGCTGCACCCCTACGTGCTGCCCTTCGACGCCGAGGTCTGGCTGTTCACCTGCCGCTGGACCACGGAGGCGCCCGTGGGCGTGTGGATCTCCGCGGCCTTCGAGGAGGCCGAGCGCGAGGTGGTGCGGGGCGCCCTGCGCGCCTGGGAGGGGGCGGGCCTCGGCATCCGCTTCGGCGAGGTGCGGGCCGACGAGGCCAGCATCCACATCGAGCGGGCGGAGGAGCCCGTGGAGCGCGCCGCGGGCCCCGGCGCCGGGCGCGCCGTGGTCGACTGCGCGCTGGACCTGACCGGCTCGTACTCGACGGAGCGGCTGCCCGCGAGCCTGGTGGCCGCGCGCGTGGAGCTGGCCTTCGGCGCTGGCGAGGACGCCCTCGGGCGCCCGCGCGCCCATCCGCCCGAGGAGCTGCTGGGCGCGGCGCTCCACGAGCTCGGACACGCCCTCGGCTTCCAGGGCCACGCCGTGCGCGGCGAGACCATCCTGCGCCGCATGCCCGAGACCGTGCGCGCCCGGGCGGCGCGGGTGCTCGCGGGAGAGCCCTTCGCCGATGCGACCCTCGCCGCGCTCTACGCGCTCCCCAGCGGCTCGGTGCTCGCCCGGGTGCCCGTGGACGCCTGGCGCACGAACCTGGTGGACCGGATGGCGGTGACGGCCTCCCGGGCCGGGCTGGCCGGGCCCTTCGTGCGCGTGGGCGATGCGGCGGCCCGGGTCTGGTGGCGCGAGGAGACGGGGCGGCGCGACGAGTACGGGCTCTCGGTGGTGAACCTCGCCGAGACCTACGCCGACCCGGACCGGATGCTGGTGATCGCCGAGCCCCTCACCCGCCGCGCGCTGCCGCGCAGCCGCGACCGGGGGCCTCGCTGATCGAACGGGCTCAGGCCCGGACGTTCGGATCCAGGCGCTTGGCCTCGGCGGCGGCCGCGTTGGCGGCGTCGGTCTCGCCGAGCTCCCGCAGCACGATGGAGAGTCGCTGGCGCGCCTGGGCATCCTTGGGCTCGAGCGCGACGGACTTCTCGAGGTGCTCGCGGGCGCGCCCGGGCTCCGGCGGGTTCTTGCGGTAGAGCGCCCAGCCGAGACAGCCCTGGTAGGCCGGATCCTCGGGCCACATCGAGACCGAGGCCTCGAGCAGCTCCGCCGCACCGGCGAAGTTGCCCGCGCGCAGCAGGATCTCGCCCTTGCGGTAGAGGGTCTCGGCCTGGGCGAGGAGGTCGGCGTCGATCTCCTCCTCGCCGCGCAGGCTGGCCTCGTAGGTC
>JANQFK010000009.1 GCA_028277885.1 Myxococcota bacterium | reverse complement strand
GCCGCGGGGGTGGGTGCGGCGGCGGCCGGCGCGGGAGGGGGAGCGGGAGCGGCCGGCGGCGCGGTGGGTGCGGCGGCGGCCGGAGAGGGGGGAGCGCCGCCCAGGGCGGCCGGGGCGGCGGGCGCGACCGGCGCGGCGGCGGCCGGGGTCGCGGGGAGGATCACGAGGGGCACGGTCGGCGTGGCGGCGTTGGCCTCGATCGGGGTGCCGGCCGGGCGGGCGGGATCGATGGGTCGCGTGGGGTCCATGCTCACTACCTCCGGGAGAGAACCGTGGGCGGCGGCGGCGCCGCTCGGGGAACGAAGGGACGCGGGGTCGGCGTGGCGGGTGAGGGCTTCGACGGCATCGCTGGGCGCCAGGACCTCGTCGGCGAGGCGCATCCTCACGGCGTCGGGGCCGAAGAACACGCCGGCCTCGGTGTTGCGCACGTCCTCCGGGTCGAGGTTGCGGTATCGCGCCACGGCGCCAACGAAGACGTCGTGGATGCGATCCACCTCGGCCTTTAGCGTAGACCGCGCCGAATCGGAAAGGGGCCCCAGCGGGTCGAACTCGGTCTTGCGCGCCCCGGCCTGGACGATGGTGTGGCGAAGTCCCCGTCGCCGCTCGCGTTCCGAGACGTCGGTGTGCACGGCGAAGACGCCCACCGAGCCCACGGCGGCCGTGCGCGGCACGATCACCCGATCCGTGGCGGCCGCGATGGCGTAGGCGGACGACGTGGCCTGCTCGTTCGCGAGCGCCCAGATGGGCTTGGTCCCGCGCTGGGCGGCGATCCAGTCCGAGAGGTCGAAGGCGCCCGAGGTGACGCCGCCCGGGCTGTCGATGTTGAGGAGCACGGCCCGGGTGTCGCGGTCGGCGAGCGCCCGCGAGATGGCCGCGCGCACCTCGGGGTAGGTCCAGCGCGACCAGCTGCGGCCGTTCGCGAGCGGGCCCTGCACCTGCACCACCGCGACGCCGCCGGCGGTCCGCGTGGGAGCGGCGACGAAGCCCGCGAGCCCCGGATGCAGGCCCGAGATGCCGCGCTGCCGCGCCTCGGTGTCCAGCCACGCGACCCCGAGGGCGTGGTCGACCGCGCCCGGCTCGATGGCGAACAGCTCGGTGTTAGGCCGCATCGGCGCTCGCCTCCTCCTCGCCCGTGTCCTCGGCCGCCTCCTGCTCCTCGGAGGGCACCGCGTCGTCGCCCGCCGGCGCCGCCGGCGGGGGGGCGCTCGAGAGCTGGAGGTCCTGCTCGCGGGCCCGGTCCTCGGCGCGCTCCTCGTCGACCTGCACGGGGTCGCGCCCGGTCTCCTCGATCACCCGGCTGCGCGAGGTGGTGCCGTCGGCGAGCGACTGGCCGGCGGCCTTGGCGTCCTTCAGCGGATCGACCCACGGCCAGCCCGGGGCGGCCCAGTGAACGCGCCGCGCGTCGCGCAGGACCTCGCTCGTCAGCTGGCCGATCTGCAGGACCTCGGAGAGCAGCGCGACCTGGAACCAGCGGCGGAAGCCCGGGCGGCACAGCTGGTGGGCGAGCAGGGCCTGCATCTGCATGGCCCAACGGCGGAAGGGGAGCTCGCCGCCGCGGATGCTCGAGAACGTGACCCCCTTGAGGTCGCCGGTCATTCGCTCGTACGTGGTGCCGAAGCCCGCGGAGACGGCATGGAGCTGGACGCCCATGAAGTCGCCGTACGACCCGCCGACGTCGACCGGGTCGGAGAACTGCACCTCCTCGCCGGGGCCCAGGACCTGGAGGGTGCCGGGCTCCATGTCGGACGCCACGCTGCCGTCGTCCTCGACCTCGTCGGGGTCCTCGGTGCCGGTGGGCTCGTCGAGGTCGGTCTTCTTGATGAAGCCGGCGAACAGCGCCGCCACCTTCTTGCGCACCAGCTCGGCGTCGTCGTAGAGGTCGAGCTCGTAGATCTTCGCCAGCACGGGCGCCGACCACGGGACGCCGCGGACCTGGCCGGGGCGATCGACGCGGAAGACGTGGAGCACCTGGTCGGCCAGCACGCGGGTGGTCTGGGTGCTGCGGCGGCCGTGGACGTCGCCCGGATGGTGGCGAAGGAGGTGGTAGGCGACGCGCCGGCCGATGGCGTTGAACTCGATGCCGTGGCGCACGATGTTGCCGTTGGGCAGGTCGCGGATGTCGTGGAGCGGCAGGTGGTCGGGCTCGAGGACCTCAAGCTGGAGCGGCACGTCGAGGCCGTCGCGCGCGCGGCGCGGGCGAAAGCGGACCAGGGCCTCGCCGCTCTCGATCACGGTGCGGCACACGAGCATCTGCAGGAGCGCGAAGTCGAGCAGGCCGGCGGCGTCGCAGACCTCGGTCCAGTCGGTCCAGGCCAGCTCGATCGCTTCCTTCACGGTCTTGCTCTTCGAGCGGCTGCGCAGCGCGATGCCGGTCCCCACCAGGTCGGCCACCAGGCCGCGGACCGCCGAGGAGGCCCACGGGCTCTTGCGGATCATGTCGCGGGCGCGCTGGCGCAGCAGCTCGCCGCCCTGCATGACCAGGGCGTTGATGTTCTCCCCCGCGGTGACCCACCCCGAGGCGCGCCGGCCGCTGCCGGCGGCGTCCCAGCCCTGCGCTCGGGCGGGGACGCGCACCACGCGCATGGGCTTGCCGGCGGCGTCGTAAAGCAGCGTGCCCTGGGTGCGCTTCGCCACTACCGGCGCCAGCCCTTCTTCGCGTTCACCCGGATCTGGCGCACCCGAACCCGGCTGTCGGCGGCCGCGAGCTCGCGCTCCACGTCGGCGATCTTCTGGCGGTGGTCCGCGGCGCTGTCGAAGGTGAGCTGGTGGTCGCCGAAGCGGACGGAGCGGACGCCGCGGGCGTAGGCGCGCTTCAGGCGGTCGAGATCGGCCTGGGTGTACGGCACCGCGCGGGACTCCCCTACATGCCTCGGAAGCGACGGACGACGCGGCGGCGACGGCGTCGGCGGGGGGTCGGAGCGGGCGGCGTCGGGTCCCCGTCGACGCGCGGCAACCTAGCGGCTTCCTTCTCGACCGTCACTCCGAGCGTTCGGAGCCCCACCTCGGCGGCGGTGGCGTAGACGCGCAGGTCGAGGGCCTCATTGCGAGCGTGGGGCGGGTCCTTCACCCAGGCGCGCCGCGGCTCGCCCTTCACCCAGCGCACGGTGCGCCGCTCCGCGGTCAGCTGCTTGAAGAAGTCCTCAGGGCGGTCGTCGAGCGGATAGTGGCAGTAACCGGGACCGTCGATCTGCAGGCGCAGGCGGTTGGCCACCAGGTCCTTGGCGGTGTCGACGCCCACGATGTAGAGCTGCACGCCCGCCTCGGTGGCCTTCTTGGCCCGGCTCACCGCGCGCGGCCAGATCAGCCGGTCGCCGGCGCGGCCCTTGACCGCGAAAAGCCAGGTCTTCTGCCCGGTGGGCAGCCGGCGCCGGAAGCGGTCGCGCGCGAAGCGGTAGGCGGCCGCCGTGTGGTCGCCCCCCGTGTCCAGGCAGGCCCCGCGGATGTAGAGGGGCTGGCCGCTGGCGTGGCGAAACGGCTTCACCAGCAGCCGGTCGAGGTCCTCCCACACGCCGGGCTCCGCGGGGTCGCCCTCGAGGCGGTGGAACGCCAGGGACCACGACTCGTTCCCGAGGCCCCAGCCGACGATCTCCACCTCGAGGCGGTCCGTCTGGACGTCGATGCCGGCGGTGAGAAGGGCCACGCCCAGCGGCACGTGATCGGCCGGGAACGGCTCACGGCGCTCGAGCAGCTCGTGGGCCTCGATCTTGGCGCCGGCGTCCTCCCAGCACTCGCCCAGGCGGGTGTTGATGAAGGCGATGAGCAGCGTCGGGTCGCCGGCCTTGAGGGCGTCGGTCGCCTCGAGCCAGTCCTCCACCATGCTCGGCAGGTCGAGCCAAGGGGAGTAGAGCTCGTTCAGGTGGAAGCCCGCGATGCCCTTGGACGTCGAGGTGGGCTCCCAGCGACCCGCCTCCACGGCGGCCTTGCGCTGCGCCTCGGTCCACGGGAGGTGGCAACTCGCGCACTGGAGACGCGCCGTCTCGGTGCGCCGCTCGTCCCAGGCCACGTAGTGCTGGGCGCCGGCGACGTCGCGGGCCTCACGGCGGGCATCCTGAAGGGAGCCGCGCCAGGTGAGGCAGGCCTCGAACCCGCAGTTGGGGCACGGCACCCGGTACCGGCGCATGTCGCTGGCCTTCCACGCGCGCTCGATCCGGGAAAACCCCTTGATGGTGGGGCTCGAGGTGAGCACGCGCTTCCAGCTCCCGAGATAGGTGGCCTGGCGGCGCTCGGCCAGCCGCAGCGGGTCGCCCTCCTTCCCGGCGCTGGCGGCGAACTTGTCGACCTCGTCCGCGAGCAGGATGCGGATGGAGCGCATCGCCAGGCCCACCGGGCTGTTGGCGCCGACCAGCGTGAGGCGCCCGCCCGGGAAGACCTTCTGGAGAATCCGGTTGTCGGAGTCCCGGCCCTTGGCCTCGCGCACCTTGCCCTGAAGGGCCGGCGTGTCGCGCAGCATGAGGGCCAGCCGCTCCTTGGACCAGTCCTCGGCCGCGATCACGGTGGGCAGCACCACCAGGATCGGGCTCGGGTCCTCGTCGATGTAGTAGCCGGTGACGTTGAGGACGAACTCGGTCTTGGCGGTCTGGGTCGAGGTCATCCACACGATCGTGTGGAAGCCGGGGTCCGTCACCACCTCCATGGGCTCGGCCAGGTAGGGCACGCGGTCGGTGCGCCACTGCCCGTGCTCCCGGGTGTTCTCGGGCGACAAGCGGCGCTTGGCGTCGGCCCAGGCCCGGACGGTGCGCGAGGTGGGCGGGGCCGCCGCGGCGAGCGCGCGGCGGACGCTATCGGCGACCGCCGCCCCGCGCACCACCAGGTGCGTCGGCGGCGGGCGGCGGGGCGGCCTCTTCGACCCGCGTCGCCGAGATCTCCTCGAGGAGCTCGACGATGAACCGGCGGAGGACCGCTTCGGCGGGTCGGGGGTCTTCGGGGCAGACAAGTGGAGCCGCCTGGCCGGGGAGAGCGATCAGGCGCGAGCGTAGCAGACCGATGACCGCGTTGAGGGCGTCCTCGAAGTCCTCGCGCGGCAGCTGCTCGCCGGCCTGGAGGGCGGCCTTGCGCTCGGCGATCTGGGCCAAGGCGGTCATGCGCCGGGCCTGCGCCCGCTGGAGGGCGGCCACGTCGCTCTCCGGGGCGGTGCTCTCGGCGCGCTGGCGGAGCCACTGGATGTAGGCCTTCAGGGAGGCGACGAACGGCCACTGGCCGCGGGCGGCCTTGGGGAGCACGCCCTCGCGCGAGAGCTGGCGGACGCGGTGCTGGGTCTGGCCGATCACGTCGGCAAGGACCGAAGCGGGCACCATCACCGCGCCGCCTGAAGCGGGGGGCTCCTGGGCGGGCATGGTCGCCGCAGCATCGCACGGCGGCGCCGGCCGCGTCGAGCAGGCGCGCTAGAGCCCGGGATCGGGAAAGCCGCGCAGGAAGCGCCAGCTGCGGGCGGCGGCCGCGCGCAGGCGCGCCGGCCAGCGGGGCAGCGCGATCTCGGCCACCAGGCCCACCTCGCCCAGCAGCCGCGCCTGCTGCATCACCTCGAGGCGGCGAAGCGCCTCCGCTTCGTCGGCCGCTCCGATGTGGAAGGCGTAGAGCCCGCCCTCGAAGCGGTACTCGAAGAGGAACCGCCGGTCGGGCGCGGCCCGCCTCATGCCGGGGCCTCGAAGACGAGGCCGTCCTCGCGCACCGGCGCCTCGCCCGTGAACTTGGCCCAGCGCTCGAGCGCCACCTCGGCATAGGCCGGGTCGATCTCGACGGCGCGACCGACGCGGCCGAGCTTCTGGCAGGCGATGAGCATCGAGCCCGATCCCACGAAGATGTCGAGGACGCGGTCGCCGGGCTGCGAGCTGTTGTGGAGCGCGCGTTCGATGAGGGCGACGGGCTTCATGGTCGGATGCACGCGGGAGTGGCGCGGCCGCGGCAGGTCGAGCACGTCCGACGCGCGCGGCCGCACAGCGAGCTTCTCCCCCGAGATCTCGAACAGCTGCCCGCCGATCCGCAGCGTGAGCGAGCCGTCGTCCTCCACCACGGCGGCGTCGGTATCGGCCGCCAGCTCCTCGAAGGTCGTGCGCCGCCGGTCGCCGAACCAGCGGTGGGGGCCGTCGTCGCGCCAGCCGTACAGGATCGGCTCGTGCTGCCATTGGTAGTCGCCGCGGCCGAGCACGAACTGATCCTTGCGCCAGACGAGCACCGAGGAGAGCGCGAAGCCGGCTTCGCGGAAGGCGCGGCGGAAGTTTTCGCCCTCGGTCTCGGCGTGGCAGACGTAGATGCCGCCGCCCGGGGCGAGGACCTGGTGCATGGCCAGGAAGGCCCGGCGCAGGAAGTCGCGGAACGCCCCGGAGCGCATGGCGTCGTTGCGGATCTTGAGCCGCCGCCGGGTCTTGCCCTCGTAGCCGATGTTGTACGGCGGGTCGGTCCAGACGAGCGCGACGTCCTCCTCGTCGCCGAGCACGCGCGCCACGATGGCCGGATCGGTGCCGTCGCCCACCACCAGGCGGTGGTCCCCCAGCATCCAGAGATCGCCTTCGGCGACCACGCGAGGGGCCTCCGGCAGCGGCGGCGCCTCGTCATCGCCGGTGAGGCCGGGGGTGCCCAGCTCGAGCGCGAGCCACCGATTCAGCTCCGAGTCGTCGAAGCCGGTGGCCACGAGCGGCACCTCCCCCATGGCCTGCAGGGCGCGCAGCTCATCGGCGAGCAGGGCCTCGTCCCAGGTGGCCTCCTCGCCGGTGCGGTTGTCCGCCAGGCGGTAGGCCTTGGCCTCGGCGGGCGTGAGGTCGAGCGCGACGTGGACCGGCACCTCCGCGAGCCCGAGCCGCTTCGCGGCGAGCCACCGGGTGTGGCCGACCACGATGATGTCGTCGGCGTCCACCACGATGGGCTGGCGCCAGCCGTAGGCCCGGATCGAATCGGCGACCTTCTCGACGGCGTCGGCGTTCTTGCGGGGGTTGGGGTCGTAGGGGACCGGCCGATCGATGTCCCACCACTCGACGACCAGGCGCTCGGCCGCCTCGAGGGCGGCGGCGCTGGGCTTCGCGGCGCGGCGGCGAGCGGCCATGGCCTACCGCCGCCGGCCGCGCCAGCGGTGGCGAAGCCACCACACGGCGGCGGCGAGGGCGCCCAGCGCGGGCACCCACTCGTGATGCGCGCGGGGGGTCACTCGGCGACCTCGTCGCGCGAGCGGCCTTGGAGCTCGCCGTGCCAGGCCTCGACCGTGGCGCGATCGGCGAGCCCGGTCTCCGGGAAGCTGGCCGGCGCGACGAAGGCCTCGGCGTAGACGAAGGGACCCTCGACCTCCGAGCCCTTGGGGCCATCGACGGTGCCCGTGTCGAGGAAGAACCGGGTGCCCCACACGACGGCGCGCGGGCGGACGGCGAAGGGGAGCACGCCCGCGTAGGAGACCAGCTCGCCGGTCACCGTCACCAGCTTCACGACCACAAGCCCCCCCTTCCCCAACGCCGGACCGGCGCGGGCCCCCCGTCCGTCGAGGGGCCCCGCGCCGGCGTCTCGAGAGATCACCGATTCATGGGCGGAGACGCTAGGGCGTGACGGCCCGCACCGCGAGCGCCCACGCGGCCTCGTGGTTGCGCACCGCCACGGCCCGGGTGGCGCCGTGGGCGGCCTTTCGGCGCCGCCAGGCGGACCACACGGCGTTCTTCACGGAAGGCGGGACCCGCCGTCAGCAGGACGGGCACATCCGACGCTGTGTGGAGACCTGCGCCGAGCACCCCGCGGCCACGCACTCCTGGCGCTCATGGCCCACCGGGGACCTCCGGCCCCTCGGGAACGACCACCACGCAGCCCCGATTCAGCTGGCCGCACTCGGGGCAGCTCCCCGGCGGGGGAGGGGCGTCGGGGTGCAGCACGCACCGGCGCACCACGTCGAAGGGGCCGATGCCGGGGAAGGGCTCGCCGAAATTCCAGGCCTCGGGCGCCCGCGTCTCGAAGCCCTGGACGGCGTGGGTGGTCTCGCCGCTCGGCACCAGGCCGCCGCGGAGGTACGGCCACAGCTCCACCACGGGGCATCCGCAGCGGGCGACGTCGAGGGTCACCAGCAGGTGCGGCACCTCGGGCGGCGGGCGGCCGGCGAAGGTGCGCGCGGACGGCCCGAGCGCCAGGGCGCCGAGCAGCAGGAGGGCGACCGCGCACGGCCACCAGCGCCGCGTCGCGCGGGTCGCCGCGGCCCGCGCGGAACGGAAATGGTCGAAAAACCTTTTCAAAGCTGGCCTCCCCCGGGGAAAGTTGAGCGTCACCCGCCGGCCGCCCCCCCCCGGGAGGACCCGCGTTCGGGACGCGCGATCGTTTGGTGTCGTCTACCCAGGCGTGCTGGAGCTGCGCGCGGAGCCGAGCCTCCCGGGCCCGGTCGCGCGCGGCGAAAGCCTGCCAGGCCTCGAGGCCGGCCACCAGGCCCGCACGGCGAACCGCACGGGCCTGGCTTCTCCGGCGTGGTCGAAGAGGTACAGCCTCCGGCAGTACTCCGCGACCCACCGCTCGCTGCGCGCCCGCCGTGCCAGGCACAGGGCGAGCGCCCGCCGCATCGCGCGCAGCGCGACCCAGTCCGGGATCACCCCTCCGCGCTGGAACCGGAGGCAGCGGGCGCGGAGTCCGTGCCCCCCGTGCCGGGCCCTTCACCCGCCGCCCCCGGCTCGCTGCAGAGGCGCTCGGCCACCAGGGCGGCGAGGCGCGCCACCAGGTCCTCGAGGGGCGCGGCCTCGACGGCGGCGACCTCGCGGCCCTCCACCTCGATCGCGACGCGGTTCACGACGATGATGGCCTGCCCACCTTCGTGCCGGCCGCCGAGCCACAGAACCTCGCGGACGTCGGCGATGGGCTCGCCCGTTTGGCGGTTCACCACCGCCGTGGTCGCCGGCGTGCCGTCGCGGGACACGATCTTCAGTCGCATGACGCCCCACCTCCGCCTTAGGCGCCCGCGCGCGTCGGCCACCACACCGCCGGGGTGGCGCCGGCGCTGTCGCGCGCCACGGACTCGCCCACGTGCACACCGAGGCCGTTCGGCCGGGTGCCGAAGTGGCCCCGGCTCACGTCGGCCGCGCGCAGGTCGTCGGCCTGCTTCACCTCGAGGGGGGGGATGGCGCCGGCGCAGAGCAAGCCCTCCACCACCTCGCCGTCGGCCGAGCGCGCGTGCAGGCGCAGCGCCGTCAGCAGGTCGTTGGGCTTGTAGTCGCCCAGCAGGAAGTAGACGCCGGACTCGTGCTGGAGCACCGGCGGCGCGAGCGGCGGCGGACCGCTGGCGGCGGGCGTCGCTTCGGGCAGCGGGCCGCCGATCGGCAGCACCAGGTCGGAGGGGGCCAGCTGCAGCCACGTCTCGCGCTCCTGCTGCTCGGCGGCGCCGGCCTCGGGGTCGATGAGGTTCCCGTGCTGCACGTCCTCGACCGTGCGCGCCATGGCGAGCTCGACGGGGATGGCCGGCACGAAGCCGAGGCAAGACACCGGCTCGACGTCCTCGCCGGCGGCGTGGCGGGCGTGCTGCCGGACCCGGGCGAGGAACTCCTCGCGGTCGCACTCCCCGGGCGCGAAGATCACCTGAGCCTCCGGGTCCCAGCGCAGCGCGAGCGCCACCAGCGGGGTGCGCGCCGCGGCGGCGAGGACCTCGGTCACCCGCTCGCTGGTTCCTGGGAGCGTGGAGTAGAGAAGCGAAGTCGGCCGCGCGCTCTCCGGGCACGACGGGGCAACGGCGTTGCCGTCGGGGTGCATCTGGAAGCCCAGCATCTCGGCCGCCCAGGCGCGCACCATGGCGATGAGGCCTCGGGGCGGCTCGACGGCGGCCTCCTCGAGGAGGTCGGCGTAGAACTCGAGCACCTGCGGCGCCAGCACGTCCTCGCCGCGCAGCAGGAAGACGGGCTCTTGGAGGGGGATGATGCCGGCGGGGTCTTGCAGGCGGCCGTAGTCGGATCGGTGGTGTCGCAAGGCGGGGGCTCCTAGAAGAAACGAGGCGAGTAGGCGTCGACCTCGCGGGGTTGGTCGGTCTCTTGGCCGCGCGAAAGGCGCGTCTTCACGCCCGGGCAGCGCAGGCACGGGCTGGTTCGGTCGCGCTCCCGGCGGGCCGTCCTGCGATTGATAAGGCATTGTCGGTGGGGCAGCCACGCCAGCAGCGGAGTGCAGCGGTAGACCTTCAGAGGCTTCGTCGTGGCGGCACGCCGGGTCTCGACTCGCGCGCGCCGGCGCCGGCGGGTGGGCAGCTGCCGGTAGCTCCGCCGGGCGGGCTCCGCAGGCACCTCGTCGTGGAGGCTCACCGTGTGGCCGGCGAGGACCTGGCGCAGGTGCTCGATCTCGTGGGGGCGGCCCTTGCCCCGCTCGACCCGACTCACGATCGGTTGCTTCGCCCGCGAGCCCCAAGCCCGGGCCGCCAGCTGCTCCTGCGTGAGCCCCGCCGCCTTGCGGAGATCTCGCACGCTGCGCCGCTTCCCGGTCATGCGGGCGCAGTATGGACCCCGCGCAGGTCCTCCGTCCAGACGTTGACGGTCACGGAGCACCGGAAGCCGTCGCTGGCGGCGAGCCGGGTGACGCCGTGCGCTCGGCGCGGGCAGAAGCCCACCCCGCGGTTGTAGCGGTAGGGCACCCGCAGCCAGGTGTCGCCGGGCTGGCGCGGCGCGGGGCCGTCGAGCGGAGAGGTGTCGGGGTGGCCCCGCACCTCGAGGGTGCCGCCTTGCAGCGCGCGGTCGCGCGGCCCGATGTAGAGCGTGGCCGACCACACGGGCCAGAGATCGGCGGGCAGGTGGCTGAACGTCTCGTTGACGTCGAGGTGCAGCGGCAGCGACCCATCGGCACTGCGCGCGGTGCGCGGCAGGTCGTGGTGCCACACCTCGACGCCCCACCAGGTGCCCGGCAGGTAGGGGTCGAAGGCGGCCGCGAGCACCGCGGCGCAGGCCCGCAGGGCACCGTCGCGATCGGCCACGACGGCCTGGGCTGCCTGCAGCTCCAGCTGGGTCGCCACCAGGTCGTGCCAGGCGTAGACGGTGATGGGGTCGGCCTGCTCGCGCGCCGGCGCGCGCAGGGCGGCGCAGCTGGCATCGAGCACCGCCGCCTCGAGGTGGGGCGCCACGACGTCGTCCAGGACCACGACGGCCGGCCGCGGAGGGCGGAGCGGGTGTCTAGTCGTCTTCGCCGGGGTGCTCCACGTAGGGGATCGAGAGCCGGCCGGCGGCCTCGTGGCCGGCGCGATCGGCGCGGCGATCGTAGCGCGCCGTGGTGGCCACCCCGGAGTGGCCCGCCATCCGCGCGACCCGCACGACGTCGACGCCCAGGTCGAGCAGCTCGGAGATGTACGTGCGCCGGAAGTCGTGCGGGGAGAAGTGGTCGATTCCGGCAGAGGCCCCCCGCAGCTCGCAGATGCGGTAGACGGCCTGCTCCGTGAGGCGCTCGCTCGAGACCTCGCCGGAGTGGCGGCCCAGGCGGGTGAACAACGGGCCGGCCTCTTCGGCCTCGCGCACGCCCAGCCAATCGTCGAGGGCGGCCATCACCGTGGCGGGGAGCGGCACCAGGCGGTGCTTGCGGCCCTTGCCGCGCACCCGCACCTGGCGGCGCTTGGGCTCGTAGTCGTCCACGTTGAGACCGACGATCTCGGCCCGGCGCAGGCCGCCGCCGAAGCCCACGGCGAAGATCGCGGCGTCGCGCGCCCCCTTGGCGTAGGGGTCGTCGGCGCAGTCCTGGAACAGGGCGCGGACCTCGTCGCGCGAAAGCGCGCGGCCGCGCACGGCCGAGTTGCCCCGGATGGTCGGGAGGTCGATCGCCCGGTGGAACTCCTCGGCCTCCATGAAGCCGAGCCGCCAGCACTCCCGCAGGACGCCGCGCAGCGCGGCCAACCGGAGGTTCGCCCCCGCCGGCGCGTACACGTCCGCGAGCGTCGAGCGGATGGCGGCCGTGTGGGGGTAGCGCAGCTCGTGCCAGGGCATCTCGCGCGCCTCGAGGCCCGCCGCGATCGAGGCGATGCGCTCGAGCGCGCCGTCCATGGTGCGCCGCGAGCCCCCCGACGCCAGGCGCCCCAGGTAGGTCTCCACGGGGTGCTGGCCGTCCGGGTAGGCGAACGGCTGGAAGGCGTCGATGGGCTGCGCCGGCAGCGGCGGGGTGCGGCTCACGTCCCCCCGGTGGCGGGTGGCGTAGGGGCTTCGGTGGCGTGCGGGAGCGACGTGCGCCAGCCCGGCCCGAGCGGCCAGACGTGGGCGACGGGCGGCCCGAGCACGGAAGGGCGCGAGTAGCAGACATGGAGGCCGTGGTGGCCCTTCTGGCCGAAGCACGGGAGCAGCCACCCCGCCAGCTGCGCGCTTTGGTCGCAGCCCGCCGGCGGGGCGAACGACGGGACGCGGCCGCTCGCGCGGATCTCGGCGCCCTCCGCGGTCGACACCACCACCAGCTCCTCGACGTCGTCGAGGAGCGGCCGCGCGACGAAGGTCGAGCCGCCGAGCCGCAGCACAGCGCCCGCGAGCGCGCGCAGCGGCGACGAGAGCGTCCCGCCGCGGTAGGCGGAGACGGTGAAGCCGTCCCAGCCGCAGGCGCAGCCGCGGCGATCGAGGCGCAAGGGGCGCAGGCACTCCGGGCACGTGAGGGTCACGAAGCAACGCTCCCGTCGCGCAGATCGAGGAGCGCCTGCGTCAGCTCGGTGGGATCGATGGGGTCGGGATGCCGGTCCGGGTGGAAGCGCAGCAGCAGGACGCGAAGAACGTCGTCTCCGCCCCGGCGCATCCAAGCGCCGCGAGTCAGGTCGCGCTGCAACGCGTCGAGGGCTTGGCGGGCCCGGGCGCGCTCCTCCGCCCGCCAGCGGGCCTCGGCGCCCCCGAGCGCGCCGCCCACGACCCGCACGAACTCGACCGCCACGGCCATCGCCACGATGAGCGCCAGGTACCAGGGCTGACTCGGCGCCGGCAGCCCGATCCACGGCAACCCGGCGGCCAGCTCGAGGCCGACCAGGAACGAGCCGACCAGATACACGAGCACCACGGCGAGGGCGCGCGCGCGGCCGACGGCCACGCGGATCACTCGGCCCGCTCCCCGGCGCCGAAGAGGTCACCGACGGCGCCGGCCACCGTCTCGGAGGCGATCAGGACGACACCGTCTAGGCGGGCCAGCTCGGCGGGCTCGTTCGGCCGCGCCGCGGCGCCGGTGTATCCGCGCCAGGTGGCGACGGCCACATCGAAGCTTTCGGCCACCACGTAGCAGTCGCGGGGGGCCTCGCCCGTGCGCGCCGGCGGGGCGCCGCCGGGGATGATCCACAGCGTGCTCGCGGTCTTCACGACCGGCCCGCCGCGAGCTGCAGCCGCGCGCCGCCCTCGAGGGCCGCCGGGTCCCGCAGCACCTCGCCCACGGTGTCGCCGCTCGTGGTCACCAGCCACGGGAGGAAGACGTCCTCGGGCTCGATGATCCCGAGATCGATGGCGTCGAGGCAGGCCTGAAGCCAGTAGAGCAGCGTGCGGAAGCGGCCGCGCAGATCCGACTCGCCTTGGGCCTTCGTGAGGCCCTCGGGCGGCGTCGTGTCGATGCGGAAGCGCGCCTGCAGGATCTGGCCGGCGTCCGAGAGGAACACGAATTGCACTTCGCAGCGGCCCTCGTCGAAGTCGTCCACCCACCCGATCTGCCGGCAGCCCCAGCCCTTGAGCACCTCGGTGATCTTCTCGCGCGAGCGCGAGACCGGCACGTCGCTGCGCGCCCCCCGTCGCTTCCCCACAGTCAGTCCTCCTCGGCGCCGGCGCCGTCGCCGTAGGCGTTCGGACCGGCCGACAGCGGAAGGACCAGCTGCGAGCCCTCCCAGGTCAGCTTCACCGCGGGCAGCTTCGTCCGCGGGAGGCGCGACGACGCCACCACCTCGAGGTCCACGCCGTCTTCGCCGCTCGCCTCGAAGACGGCCGTGAAGGTCACCGTGCCGCGCGCGCCCTTGCCCAGCTCGAGCAGCTCGTCCTGCAGCAGCCGGACGTGGCGGTCGCCGGCGACGGTGATCCGCTCGAAAAGCGGCTCCCACACGGCCGGAATCTCGCGCTCGCCCTTGCCCCGGACGCGGCCGCCGCGCCTACCCCTCGCCATCGATGCGTCCTCCCACGGGGGCCACGGGCCGCAGATCGGCCTTCACCAGGTCGCCCTCGGCGTCCTCCACCGGTACCAGGATCGCGGTGGCCTGGGCGGCGGCCAGCGCGCGGATCGCCGCGGCCACCTCGGGCCCGCCCTCGATGCGCATCACGAGCGCGGCGCCGCAGCAGGGACACGGCTTTGCGTGCTGGCGGACCCACGCGCGCGCGGAGCCTTCATCCACGCGGCGCCCCGGGCTCCGGGAAGAGCTGCTGCTCGTTCTTGGCGGCCGCCGCGGTGCCCCCGCGCCGCGGGAGCGAGGCGCGCGCCGTGCGGATGCGCCGGCGGCTCTCGAAGGTCCGGCCGCGCTGGCCGCAGGTCGGGCAGCACGCCGCCTGGCGCGACGACGGCGCCCGCGCCAGGTCGGCCGGGAGGTTCCCGGTGACGTCCCACAGCTGCCGGCGCCGGCGCCGGCCGAGGCCGTCCTCGTAGGCCTCCTGACCCACCACCACGGCGAGCCCGCGGTCCTCGAGCTCGGACAACCGCTTCACCGCCGTGCTTCCCGACCCCGTCGAGTCGCCGAAAGCCGCGGCCAACGCGATGCCCGTCGTCGGGCCGTGCTCGAACAGGTGCTCGTAGACGCGCTGCTGCTCTCGGTTGAGGCAGCCGGTCTCGCGCACGTAGCGCAGCGCCTCGAGGCTCGTCTCCCGCACCCGGCGCGGTTCCGCCATCCCCAGCCCTCCTTGCCCGTGGCGCCTCACGTAGGATCCTCCGGTCTCGAACCCGGTCACCACGGTCGAACTCCCCCGACGACGGCCGACACCCACCCGGCTCCGAAGCCCAGGGCCGCGGCCGTGCCCCAGATCCAGCGGCGCACCTCGCGCACGGTCTCGCCGCAGGCGTCGCACCACCGGCGGCGCCGCGCTCCGGCGCGCCGAACCGCGAGTCCGCAGCCGCAGATGCGGCATCGATCCCCCGTCACGGCGCGCCGAGCGCAGGGCGCGCCCCGTGGAACAGGTGGCAATGGCCGCAGTAGCGGTTCCGCACGTCCTCGGGATGCGCGCTGGTGAGGCCGCAGAAGCGGCACGTGATCAGGTCCTCGCCACCGGCCCCCTGCCCAAGCGCGTAGGTGGCGCCGTCCCAGGGCGAAGGGGACCCGGAGCGCGGCGGCGGATCAGGAGGACGATCCTCGCCGCGCTCCGGGCGCGGAGCGGGAGCGGTCCTGGTGCTCCGCTCCGCCGGCCGCTCCGGGAGACGTTCCCGGGGCGACGCACCCACCCCCGTGAGCCCTCGAACGATGGCCATGGCGCCGCGCAGGAGCAGCAGCGCTGCGCCGAGCAGGGCGCCGCGGATCACCACTGCAGCGCGCTCCCAAGCGGCCGGGCGATGGGCGTCTCGGCGCACTGCGAGCAGAGACCCGGACGCACCCACCAGCAGCCCTCCGGGCAGGCGCGCTCGGTGGTGCAGCCGCAGCCCTCGCACGGCAGGTCGAAGCCCTCGATCGCGCCCGGGGCGAAGACCAGGTCGCCGGCGATGAGCAGCGCCGTGATCCGCTCCGGCGCGACGTGGGTGGCCGGCGCCGGCGTCCCCCCGGCGTGTTGGGCGAGCGCCTCGACCGAGCCGAACCACGCCCCGCAGCTACACACGAGCATCGCGGCTGCCCTCCCCCCGCCGCGGGCCCTTGAGGCGCTCGAGGTCCTCCGCCAGCCCGAGCAGCGCCGCGCGACCGGCGCGCACGCCGGCGATCTCCGGCGGGAGGCGCCCCGCGCGGGCGTGGACGGCGGCCACGACGCGATCCCAGACCAGACCCTGGAGCTCCAGCACCAGGTCGAGGCTCACCGCGCCGCCGCGATGCGCGACCGCCGAGGTGGCGTGCGCAAGGCGGAGCAAGCGCGCCGAGCGCTCGAGGCCCTCGTAGCCGCCCAGGTCGAGGGGCATCTCGTCGCCGGTGGCGCGCCACTCGAGCCACACGCGGGCGACGCCCATCATCTCGGCCGCCAGGCTCTGCAGCTCCGCCGCCTGGCGCAGGGCCTCGTCCGCGGTCACCGCCGGCCCCCGGAGCGCCGGCCGCGGCGCCGCGTGCCCGGTAGCTCGCCGGCGTGGCCCGGGTGCGCCTCCGAGCCGTCGGCGCCAGCCGCCGGCATCCCGATGAGCGCCTCGAGGTCCTCGACCAGGCGCACCAGGTCCTCGCTCTTGCCGAGGGCCTTGGCGCGGCGCCGCAGCTCCTCGAGAACGCGGCCGAACGCCACCGTGCCGGCCTTCTGGATGCGCCTGGCGACGGACCGCGCGGACTCGGGCTGCTCCGTGCGCAGGGCCGAGAGGTCGCTCACGAGGCCGGCCAGCGCGCCATCGCTGCCGTCAAGACGGTCGTCGGCGGCGTGGAGGATGCGGTCGAAGACGGCGCGTCCCCAGTCCCGGAACGAGGCGGCCTCGGGCTCGTCGTCGGCCATGGCGAGCGCGCCCTCGGGGTTGCCTTTCTCCAGCCACGCGAAGAGGACCTCGGCGCGGCGCAGCACCGGCTCGAGGCGCTCGGCCTGGCTGGCCGACGGCGGCGGCGTGCCGAACGGCAGCGCGCAGCGCAGCGCCGTCTCGCGCAGGCGGGCCCGCTGGGTGGGGTCCCACAGCTCGACCACGCGACCGGGCTCCAGGTCCATCGGCGCTCCGGCCTCCGCGGTCACCGGACCCGGGGCGAATTCGTACAGGTCGAGGACCTGGCAGGTGAACTCGATCTTGTGGTCGGCGCCGGCCACACTCCAGGTCCAATCCAGGACGCGAGCCGCGCGCGGCGTCTCGCCGGCGAGCTTGCGGGCGAAGTCGGCGAGCAGGCCTACGTCGTCCCCCAGCCTGGCGTGGCGCATGGAAGCGCGGACGGGGATGACCCCGTTCAGCTGGATCACCTCGGCGAGCAGGTGCTCCTTCGGCACCCGGCAGCGCCACAGGCCGAGGCCGTGGGGGCGAAGCGGTTCGCCGTGGAGGGGCAGATCGATGGGCGCGGGTCGGTCGGTCACGAGGTCTCCCGGGAGCCGCCGGCGCGCGGCGGCGTTGGCGCCCCTCTCGCGCGACCCGCCGTGGGAGCGCCCGGGAAGGGCTGTTCATCGAACGCGCGCTCGGGCGCGCGGCGCCGGCGCAGGGTGGAGAGGTCGCCGGCCAGCTCCTCAAGGACGGAGACCGCGTCGGGGTGCATGCCCTCGAACCGCGAGCGACGCATCAGCTCGCGCTCGACCGCCCAGAGCGCGGCGCGCAGCGATGCCGCGTGACGCCGCGGATCGTGCACCACCACCTCGAAGCGAAGGTGGAGGTTGAGGTCGTAGTCGGTGGCGTGCTCGCAGACCTGGCCGTCCTGCGCGAAGCCCGTGAGGTTGATCGGGGCGGCCATCTCGACGCGCGGCACCTCGGACTCCGGCACCGCCATGGCCCGATCCCACTCGACGCCGCAGGTCCGACACCGACCGATCACGTCCACCAGGCGCTCGACCCCGGTGCCGATCCTCTGGCGGCCGCCCACCGGCCAGCGCGCCACCTCGAGGTGGACGAACTCCGGGTCGTGGGTGACGTGGTCCGCGCCCAGGTGGCCGTCGCGCAGGCTGCAGCGGTGCCCCGCGTGCCGGGCGTTGCAGCGCGGGAGCCCCATCAAGCCGCCGCCCGCGCCACGCGGTCGCCGAACATGCGGAGCCGGTTCCGGTGCGGGCGCTCGGTACGCGCGGTGCTCGCGCGGACCCGTTCGTTGACGGCGGCCACCACCAGGCGCCGCAGCATCTCCTGGGACTGAGGCGAGCAGCGCGCCGCGCGCAGATCCGCCAGGAACAGGCGCGCCGCCAGGTGCCCGGGGATGCCCAACGTCCACACCCGCGCCGCGACGGCGGCCGCGAAGGTGCGGCCGGCGTTCCAGTCGAAGTCGAGGGGCGGAGGCAGCGGCACCGGCTACGGCTCCCAGGGCGCGACGCCGCCCATGCGGTCGAGGTCGTCGGCGAGGTCCTCGAGCTCGCGGATGGCGCCGCGGTAGTGCCGGGCGCCGCGCTGCGCCTCGGCGGCGCGCACCCGGATCGCCGTGATCACCCGCCAGTAGGTGGTCACGCTGCCCAACAGCGGGTGCGCGGGCAGCTTGTCGAAGAGGCCGGGCACGGTGGCCGCCGTGGCCGCCGCCAAGCGCTCGAGGTCGTCGGCGAACTGCACCATGGGAAGGCTCGGCTGCTCCATCTCCTCGAGGGCCCGCGCCCGACGCAGGGCCTCGCCGGCGACGGTCACGAGGGCGCCGCGCGCCACCAGCTCGCCGCGCTCGGCGACGAGCTGGCAGATCGAGCGGTGCAGGTCGAAGGCGGTGCCGGCCTTCACCGGGTTGCCCTCGCACGGCGCAGCCCCCGGAGCAGGCATCGCAGGTTGGCGGCGATCCGGCGCTCTTGGAACGCGAGGGCCTCGGCGATGTTCGCCGGCGTGAGGACGGGGAAGCGCGCCACCCGCTCCGCCCGGGCCAGCTCGGATGCGCGCCGCTCCAGCACGCGCAGCGCGGCGGCGCAGACCGCCGTTCGCTCGCGAGCTGCGTCGCGCGCCTCCCAGGAGAGCAGACGACCGGGGCGCATCACCCGGTCACCCACGTGCCGCGCTCGACGGCCGCGGCGACGCGATCGAGATCCGTGGCCGCGCGGGCCAAGGCCTTGCCGCCGGCGGGGTCGCCGCTCCAGCGACGGTCGCGGGCACGCTGGCGCAGGAACTCGACGAGCCGCCAGTAGGTGGCATCGGCTCCGGCGGCGGGCACGGCCAGCACGGCCGGACCCGGCGTGGCGAGCAGCTGGCCGGCGGCGCTCCCCTCGGCGAGCTGGCGGAGATCGCGCGCCAGGTCACCGAGCGTGACCACCTCGCGGCCCAGCGGGCCCTCGATCTCCTCGGCGGCCGCTGCGCGACGATCGGCCTCCGTGGCGACCGCCATCACCGCGGCCACGTAGGCGAGCCGGCCGTAGGCGAGCAGTGCCTGGCCGAAGGCGGCCTGCACCGGGTCGGTCCCAGGCGGGATCATTCGGCCGGCTCCTGCGAGCGGCGCGACGACGCGAGGCGAAGCGCGCCGTGAGCGGCGTGGGTGCCGAGGGTCCAGCCAAAGCCGAGCGCGAAGAAGACGGCGGTGCCGGTGAGGAGCACCAGGGAGTCGTGGACCAGCTCGATCACCACGACTCGGGCTCCTCGACGGTCCAGCCGTCCGACCGGAGGTCGGCGGCCAGCGTGGCGGCGGCGCCGTCGCAGATGTACGGGCGCAGATCCACCTGGTGCGGGTCGCCGGTCGTCGAGAACACCAGGTCCTGAACGAAGGCTGCCGCCCAGTCCTCGAGGATCGCGACGGCGGTTCCGAGCGGCGGGAACGCGACCGGCGACGCCACCGCCTTGCGCGCGGTGCCGCGCGGTCCTAACGCCGTCTCGGCGAAGGGCAGCACGAAGAGGAGACCGGCGGGCCGTTGCGGCGGCGCGTCCACGGGCGCGTCGGTCGCGAGGGGCTCGACGCGGATGGAGCCGCGCGGCGCGCGCTCGAGGCCCTCCCGCAGGGCCTCGCGGGCCGGGGCGAAGAGGTCCTCCTCGGGGTCGGCACTGAAGGTCACGGCGAACTCGGCCACGAAGCGCATGGGCGGGGCCTCGGGGGAGGGGCGGCCGCCGGCCCGGAGACCCGCCGCGAGGGCGACCAACGCTGGGAGAGAGCCCTCGCGGCAGGTGTTCCGTAGACCGGCCTCAGGCCCTCCTGGCAGGCCGAGGGGGGCGGGGGGCGGCTTCCCGAGGCCGTCTCGGGCCCGCCCTCCCCCTCGGTTTTGATAATCACCATTAACACGAACTCCGTGGTAGAGTCCAGGCCCATGGCGCCCGCGAAGACCTCTCCGCCCCCGCCCTTGGGCGAGCCCCGCCGCCGACCGCTGGCGGCCTCGGCGACCCCGACGCGAGGCCCGGCGGAGCCGGCCGACGCGGTGCAAAGGGCGCCTGAGGCCGAACCCCCGCGGCGGGCACCCGGTCGCCGCGGGGGCGACGCCGCGCTCCCTGAGGACGTCCGCGAGAGCCTCGAGATGGCCCGCCGGGTGCGCGACCTCTGGCGCCGCTTCGTCGGCGGCGAGCCGCGCGAGCGGTGACGGCCGCGGCCCCGGTGGAAGCCCGCGAGCGGGCACTGACGCCGGGCATGCGGCGGGTCCTCGAGGGCGACCGGTGCGCACGGCCCGCGGGCCTGCGCCAGGCCCTCGACGCCCGACGCTACTACCGCGACCGCGTGGCCCGGCTTCGGCGACGCGAGCGCGTGCTCTTCGCGGCGTTCGGGATGCGCCCACCGCGGCGGCGGTCGCTGCGGAACCCCGCCTATCGGGAGCGGGAGCGCGCGGCCCGCGCGGCGCTGCGAGCCCAGGATCGATGAGGCCCCTCGGCGACGCCCAGGCCGTGGCGATCCTGCTGGTCTTCGGCGCGGCGCTCGCGCTCGCCGGCTGGGCCGGCTTCGAGGCCGGCAGGCGGCTGGCCGGGTGGATGAGCCCATGAGGCGTGCGCTTCGCCGGGCGAGCTGGCGGGTCCTCGCGCTCTGGACGACGCCCGTCGGCGCGATCTTCACCGGGGTCGGTGTGGTCTACCTCGCCGGCGACAACCTGCTCCGCGTGGCCGCCCTCGGCGTGACGGTGGGCGTGGTGTACAGCATCGTCATCCTGGGCCGGCTCGACCAGCCGGAAAGCGCCGACGAGGCCGCATGGCGGTGGATGGTTGAGCAGCTGCAGGCCCGGTGGCGCGAGCGGCGGCCCCGGACGGCCGAGGCGCCGGTGACCCGCCGCTACGCGGCCCGCGGCTTCCGGCTGGTGGCGCACCCCCACCAGGTCCACCTGGTGGAGCGCATCCTGCGCAGCGCGGGCGCCCTGGTCGGCGAGGGCGGCGTGATCGGCGACCCCGACTGCCCGGTCGGGGCGGTGGCCGTGAAGCCGCACCGCCCGGGCAGCCTCGGCTGCCTGGTGGCGAGCACCATCACCGAGGCGATCCGGTCGTGACTCGCCGAGGGCGGCGCGGCGCGCAGGCTCGCCAGCGGCCGTTCGAAGGCCTCCGCGAGCAGCTCGACGCCGTCGCCCGCGAGACCGACCCGCGGCTGCGGCGCATGGTGGATCACCTCGAGGGCCGCCCCTGCGGGCGGCCCGGCTGCTGGCGCTGCGCGCGCCGGGAAGGGGAGTAAGGCCCATGGGCGGACCGCGCCACCTCGACGCACTGTCGGTGCGCGAGCTGAAGGCGGAGCTCGAGCGCACGCTGGCCCGCCACGAGAGCGCGGTCGAGCAGTACCGGCGCCACCTGGTGCGCTACCGCGCCGACGCGGCCCTGCGCGCCGGCCGCCGGCGCTTCTGGCGCTGGCGCTACCCCGCGACGATCGCCGAGCGCCGCGAACGCTGGCACTACTGGCGCCAGCGCCGGCGCCGCCTCGCCCAGCACGCGAAGGCGTGCGGCGAGCTGCTGGGACTGCCGCCCGCGACCGTGGCGCGCCTTGGCCGCTTCCCCGAGCGCGTGCTCCGCCACGCCGAGATCTCGCCGCGCCGACGCCGGCGCGGCTCCCGCTGACCCCTGCGGGCGGGTCGGTCGGGGCCACCGGGGTCCCGGGCGTCCACGCCACCCGAGAGGAGTGACTTCCGATGAACGACAGACAGCAGCAGACTGACGGCTTCCAGGCCTCCGAGGCAGTGCGCGCGCTGCCCCTCGCCCAGCTCGACCCGAGCCCGCTCGACCCCGAGCCCGGTCGCCACGAGGACCCGGGGCAGTCGATGGTGGACTCGGTGCGCGAAAACGGCGTCCTGCAGCCCATCATCGTGCGCGCCAAGGGCGGCCGGTTCGAGATCATCTTCGGCCACCGGCGGTTTGGCGCCGCCCTGAAGGCGGCCGGTGACGCGAAGAGCGCCACCATCCCCGCGATCGTCCGGGCCTGGGAAGACGCCGAGGTCCTCGCCGCGCAGCTCCAGGAGAACGAGCAGCGCGAGGACCCGTCGCCTCTGGCCCAGGCCAAGGGCTACGCCACCCTGGCCCACGAGCACGGGCTCTCGCCCGAGCAGATCGCCGAGCGCGTGGGGCAGTCGACCGCGACGGTGTACAAGCGGCTCGCGCTCGCGCGCCTGGTGCCGGAGGGCGTGAAGCGGTTCGCGGCTGGGGATCTCGGTGTCGGGGGGGCGCTGCGCATCGCGCGGTGCGGCGACCCGCAGCTCCAGCGCGAGGCCCTGAAGCGGGTCTTTGCCCACCACTACAAGGGCGACGGCCCGGTCTCGGTCGCCTACATCGACCGGGCCCTCGAGGACCTCACGCGCGAGGTGGCGAAGGCGCCGTTTGACACGACGGACGCGACCCTTCTGAAGCGCGCTCCCGCCTGCGGCGCCTGCCCGAAGAACACGGCGCAGCAGGGCGCCCTGTTCGACGCCAAGGGCGAGGGCGGGCGCTGCCTCGACGTCAACTGCTGGGGGGCGAAGACGAAGGCCCACGGCGAGCGGCTGATCGCCCAGGTGCGGGAGCGCGGCGGCGAGATCCTCGAGGGCGACGCCGCCAAGCGCGCACTGAAGGAGGTCCAGCACGGGCAGCGCGGCAAGAACTGGACCGACGTCGAGGCGGAGTGCTACGAGGCCTGGACCCCGCGGAGCGGCCGCGAGCGGAGCCACGCCCAGGTCCTCGGCCGCCGGCTGGTCGACGCGCACGTCGTCGTCGCCGTCGAGCCGAAGACGGGGCAGCTGCGGCGCCTGGTCGCGACGCCCACGGTCGAGGCCGAGCTGAAGCGCAAGAAGATCCTGCGCCGCACGGCGCCCGCGGCGGGCACCGGGAGCTCGCGCTCGACGGGCAGCGCGCGAACCTCGATCGAGAAGCGCCGGCGCTACCGCCTCCACGAGGCCGGCGCGCTGGCCGACGCGGTGGCGGCGAAGGTCCAGCGGGCCCGCACCGGCGCGTTCGGCAGCGTGCCGGTCCTCCAGGTCCTGGTGGTGGGGCTGATCGACGAGGTGTGGGCCGACATCGCGAAGGGCATCGTGCAGCGGCGTGGCTGGCTGCAGAAGAAGCGCAAGGGCCACCGCGTGCCGAACGACTACAAGGATCAGGTGCGCCGCTACGCCCGCGCCTCGGAGCGCACCGCCGCCGAGCTGCTCGGCCTGGGCGCCGAGCTGCTCCTCGGCCGCGGCCTCGACGGGACCGGCCGCGGCGCGCGGGCGAAGACGATCGGTGAGGCCTTCGGCATCGACACCGCGGCGGTGGCGCGCGATCTGCGCGCGCGGGTGCGGCGGCTGGAGCGAGCGCGGGGCAAGAAGAAGGCCTCGAAGAAGAAGGCCGTCCGCAAGAAGCGCGCGCGCAAGGCCGCGACGCCCCGGGTGCGCAAGGTGGCCGGCGGCGGGCCGCGGTCGAAGCGGAAGAAGAAGGCCGCGCGGCGGCGCACGCGGTGAGCGGCGGTCTCGACCTCGAGGCCCTGAAGGAACGGAACGGGAGGCCCTGCGAAGCCTGCGGGGCCCCCCTTCTGTTCGTCCGCGGCCCCCGTGGCCGCTTCATCCCCCTGGACGCCAGCCCGGCGCGCCAGGTCTACCGCGTCCAGCTCGACCTGGCGGGCGAGCCCATCGCCGAGCCGGTGGAGGCCTTCTTCGTGAGCCACTTCTCGACCTGTCCCGAGCCGGGGCGCTTCTCCCGCCGGCCGCCCGAGCGCGCGTCGTGAGCCGCCCGGGCCCGACGCCCACGAAGGCGCACCCGGCGCTCCGCTACGAGATCCCCGAGGACGACGAGGGCGTCTTGGTGCGCGAGTGGAGCCCGGCGTTGACGGCGGGGCTGTGGCCGTGCCCGGGCTGCGGCGAGCACCGGCTCATCCACGACGCCGACATCCTCGACCACGGCCCGGAGCTGGCGCTCTGGTGCGGGCACTGCCGCAACCGCCTTGCCGCCGAGCGCGCGGCCGCCGACGGCCTGAGCTAGGGCGCCGGCGCGCCGCCGGCGATGCCGCCGAGCAGCTGCTGGGCGAGCCACGCCAGGAACAGCATGTTGGCCGCGCCGGCCACCGAAAGAATCGCCTTCACGGTGCGCGACAGGCGGCGGAAGTCGGCCGCGAGCAGCTCAAAGCGCGCGTCGCTGCGCCGGTCCTGCTCGTCGAGCACCACGCCCAGGACGTGCCGCTCCACGTAGGGCACGGTGGGATCGGGCGACAGGCGGTCGAGCAGCTCGCTGAGCTTCGGAGCGTGGTCGTCGAGCACGGCGGGCAGGCCCTTCGGCAAGGCGGGGAAGAGGGGGTGCCCGCCATCCTCGCGATCCGCGGGCCCGCGCGCCAGCACCCGAGTTGTGTCGGCCTTCCGGCTCCTCTGCAGGGTCTTCGCTCTAGAAGGTAGTGGTGGTAGTAGGCGCGGCCCCCGCCCGACAGAACCCCCTCAACTCCGCGGCAGCGCAGCGGAAGTTGCCACGCCCGGGCCCGACAGAACCCGACACCGGGCGACGGAGGGGGGCGCAACCGGCCTGCGGGCCACGCCACCCGAGGCGAACCCGACAAAACCGGCTGCGCGGACCCGGGGAGAAACGCAGCGATGCGACCCGGGGCCCCCCTCCTAGGCTCTAGTGCGAACCCGTCGGCAGCGTAGCAGGGCTAGCCGCGGCGCCGCGGGCGGGCGCGGGCGGAAGCGAGGGCCTCCGCGAAGGCTCGCTCGAACTGAGGCTGCAGCTTGGTCCGGGCCACGCGCAGCACCCGGGGCACGAAGCCAAAGCGCGCCTCGATCTCGACCTCGTCCTCGAGGACGTAGAAGAGGCGCGGCCGGGCGGCGCGGCCGCGGCCCACCAGGGCGAAGATGGCGGGCTTCCCCGAGTCCTCCAGCTCCGCGAAGAACGCCCGGTCCCCGCCGACGTCGAGCGCCCGCGGCCGGGCGCGGCGGCGGATCAGCCCGCGCCCGGTGCGCGGGACGGCTTGCTGGGGCACGGCCACGAAGCCGCCGCCGCGTGGCCGCTTCACGCCGCCGGTCTCGTGGAGGGTCATGAAGTCGTCGCGGGAGAACACCGCCGCCTCGAGGTGGCGCTTCCGGGCCGCGCGGATGCGGATGCCGCCTTGGACCCAGCGGTTGCGCAGGGTGAAGCGCTCCTCGAGCAGCTCGTCGCGGACCTCTCGCTGGGCCGCCTGGGCGGTGCGCGTGAGGGTCACGGCGATGGCGAAGGGGAGCTGGTCCCGTTCGAAGCGGCGCAGCCGGAAGCGCAGGTCGTCGAAGTTGGCCGAGATCGCGAGCGGCACGACGTCCCCGGGAGAAGGGCGCCCCGGGGACCCGACATGCCCGCGTGAGCCCCCCGAGGCGCCCCTGCACACCGAGAGGCCCGCCCGTTGGGCCTCTCCGCCGCTTCGGCCGCGCACGGCCGTCGCTGTTGAGGCCCCGAGCGTCGGGTAGACCGCGCGCCGGGGCAAGCCGGCCTGGATCTGGGGAAGAATCCCCCGAGCGGTTTCGCTGCGATCCCGCGGGCTTGGGGCGCTCGGCGCGGCGGAGTGGGAACAATATGCGAGGGGTTTTGTGGTGAGGGGACCCCCCCGCGTTGACCGCGGCGACCCCGCGGGCGATGGTGCCGGCCCACACCGCGCAACCTCCCCCCACGAGAGGTCCACCCGATGCGCACCGCCCGCCCGACTCCGCCCGCCTGCGGCTGGTTCTTCCGCTGGCTGCTTCACCGCCCGCACCGCCGGCTCCGATGCCCGCGCTGCGACGCCCTGCTGCTCCAGGTCCTGGGTCGTCGCGAGCCGGACGCCAGCGAGCGCCTGGTGATGGCCCGGCGGCGGAGCCGCTAGCGGCCCTGTTCCCCCCCCGGCCGTCGCGCGCGCTTCGAGCCCCCCAGGCGCGCGGCGGCCTTCAGGGCGGCGGCGGCGGTACTTCGGCGATCGGCGGCGTGACCAGGCCGCCGGTCCACCCCAGCTTCGGGTGGCGCAGGGCGTGGCCGGTGTGGCTCTTCACGAAGCGGCCGAAGATGCGCAGCGCGAGCCACCCCGCGAAGCCGCGCACGGGGCCGACGTGCTTCAGGCCGTTGCGGCCCGCCAGGCGCCGCCCCCACGCGCGGAGCCGGGCGCCGGCGCCTCGAGGCGCCGGCCCCGGCGGCTTGCCCGGCGAGCGCGCGAGGAGCCACCAGATGCGGTCGGCCGGCCCGAGCGGCACGCCCACCCGGTAGGCGAGGTCGTGGCAGGTGCCCGCCAGGTCCACCTCGTCGAACCGGTAGGGCGCCCACCAGGGCACGGAGCTGAAGTCGGTGACGAAGCCGCGCGGCACGGTGATCAGCGTGAAGCGGCCCTCGTCGAGGTGGAAGTCCGCGTAGGCGTCGTGGTCGATGTCGAGGGGCTCGCCGAGATCGATCACCAGGTCGCGCTCGAGGATGCGCTGGCCGCCGTCGAGGCGGCTGGCGTTGAGGCGCTCGCCGACGACGCGCGCCGTCGTCACGGCGCGTCCGCCGGCGCCGGCGGCGCGACGCCGCGCATCCGCGCGCCGAGGCCGGGGCACTCGAGGAGCTCGATCCAGTCGCCCGGGATGCGCTCGACCCGCGCCACCACGCGGCACGTCTCGCAGCTGCCCGTGGCCGGCGCGCAGTACTCGACCTCTTCGTGGCGTGGCTCCCAGGCGGTGCCGGTGTAGCCGACGCCGGCGGCCGCCAGGCCGGCGGTGATCCAGCGTCGCAGGCCGCGGCGCACCTCGCGTCCCGGCTCGGTGGGGACCCGGTGGCCCACGCCGCCGAAGCGGCCGACCAGCACCAGGGCGAGGGCGAGCGCGAGCAGCGCGGCCGTGGGCAGCGTCTCGAGGCGCTCGAGCAGCGGGCCGGCCACCAGGGCGGCCGCTCCCAGCGCGACGCCGTGCACGGAGCTGGAGAAGCCCAGGCGCTGGGCGATCACGGACGCGACCGGCGGCGGGGTCTGGCTCATGCGGCGATCTCCTCGTCGGCGCCGCGGGGGAAGCACACGGCCGCCAGGAACTCCCGGCCGCGGGGGGACCGGGTGTCGGGGAAGGGGTCGGCGAGCCACGAGCGCAGCAGCTCGAGACGCGGCGCCAGGCGGCGGCCCGGACACTCGGTCACGGGCGCGCCCTCGGGCTCGTTCTCACAGTGCCCGTAGACCTCGAGCGGGCGCGGGGAGGCGGCCCGCAGACCCTGCACCACGGCGTGGAGCTCGAGGAGCTGGCGGAACGTGAACACGTCCCGGCCGACCAGCGCCAGGCCCCACGCGAGCTGATTCTCCCCGTGGTCGTGGGCTCCGATCCGGCGCCACGAGCGGCCCAGCTCGAAGAGGCCGTCGTCCTCGCGACGGTAGCGCCCGGCGTAGCGCGAGCCGTTGAGGATCACGCCGTGGTAGCCGATCTCGTCCCACCCGCGGCCGCGCGGGCGAGGGGCGCGGTGGTAGGCGTCGATGGTCTGCCGATCGCCCCACAGGGCGCCCGTCTGGTGGACGATGATCCGGTCGGGCTCGAAGCGCACCGGGCGCCGCTAGGCCGTGCCGCCCTCGAGCAGCTCGGGGGGCTTCGGGACGGCGCCCGGCGGCGGCGCGATGTCGACGGTCCGCTCGGGCCCGGGCGGGCTGGTCCCCACCAGGTTGCGACAGGCGCCGCGCGCGCGCAGCCGCGTGGCGCCCGGGGGCACGGCGATCTCGACCGTGACCGGCGATCCCTGGTCGATCGGGATGCCCACGGTGAACGCGGCGACGCCCTCGGGCTCGGGCTCGATGTTGATCCAGCACTCGAGAAGCGCCAGGTCGGGGTGCGCGGAGAGCGGCGTGCCGTCGACGGCCTCGGTGGGCAGGTTCACCACCTGCGGCCAGATGGAGCCCGGCGTCACCTGCGCAAACTGAATCAGGTCGCCGGGCGGCCCGAGCGGCGAGCCGATCGGGCTGCCCTCGGCGTCGAGGCCGTAGGACTGCACGCGGATGCGGGCGCGCTCGCCCGGCTGGCCGACGATCTCGAACCGCCGCACCGCCCGGTGCATGTAGCGCACCGCCTTCCAGCTGCCGTCGGGCTGCTCGCGGTAGATGTTGTGGCCCAGCAGCCGATCGCCGGCGCGCGGGGCGCCGCCCGGGTCCCAGCCGAAGGTGGCCACCAGCCCGTCGATGAGACGCGGCGGCGTGGGCTGCGCGCTTGCCGACGCGCCCCCCAGCAGCGCCAGGGCGAGGAGAAGGTCCAGGACGAAGCGCGCACGGGGAGATCGGGAAGGCATGGCGAGAGACTCCTTTTCAGGGGCAGGTCGAGCCGGCGTGCTCGATGGCGCCGGGATCGGGCGCCGAACCCGCGAAAGCATAGGCGACGCCGTCGCCGGTCTCGACGCCCCCGGGCCCGAAGGAAAGCACGGTGTCGAGCCACAGGGTGTCGGTGGCGAAGTCGACCCACAGCACCCGGGCGCTCTCGCCGCCGTCGAGCTGCACCTGGTCGCCGGGGCGGAGCTCGAGCCCCCACTCCGCGTTGTAGAGGCCGTCGCGGAGCCACCCGCTATCGGCGACCTGGAGCGTGCGGCCCTGCTGGCTGGTCTCGCTCGCGACGGTGGTGAGAAACACCCCCTGGTCGAGCACCGCGCAGGGCGTGAGGTCGTCGGCGCCGGGTGTCCCCGGCGCCGCGAAGCCCGGGTCGGCCTCGAGGTTGTTCTGGGCCTCGGCAAAGGCCGCCTCGAACTCAGCCAGCGTGCAGCGATCGGCGTCGCCCGAGCCGGTGCACGAGGCCTCGCCCACCACCTCCACCACCTCTTGACCGGCGCTGCCGCGCCACAGGACGTTCCCCTCGATGGCCCCGGCGGGCGAGCCCCAGGTGCCGTCGCCGCCATCGGTGAGGAACAGCGGGATGCCCGCGCCGCGGGGATCGACGAGGACGCTGTTCTTGATCGCGTTGTCGCCCTCGGAGCGACCGGCCTCATTGATCGAAAACGAGAGGCCGCCTTCGGTCTCGGGCAACGTGCCGCCGCCGCCGGTTTGGTAGGCGGTGAGGTGGGCAAAGCGGTTCCCGCTGACGGTGCCGTCCACCTGGTTGGTGTTCGTGCTCACCCGGAGCCCAGCCTTGCACACGTCGTCCGCCAGGCAGCGGAGCTCGATCCACCGGAACAGGACGCCGCCCGGGCCCACGGCCTGCAGGGAGCCGGTGTCGAAGACGGTCTCGGTGCCGCGGATGAAGGTGGCGCGCTCCACCACGGAGCCGACCAGCGGGTTCGGAACGGGCGTGCCGTTGAACTGCGAGAACTCGGCCGGCCGCGAGCTGTTGCGCCAGGTGCCGCCCGACACCAGGTGGGGACCGCCGCCGCGGAAGTAGAAGCCGTTGTGGCCGGCGTCGGTGGCCGAGCTGTCCTCGAGCAGGAAGAAGCGGCCCTTGGGTCCCTCGCGCACCAGGTCCACGCCGCCGACGCCCGCGATGGGGGCCGGGTCGAGCTCCAGCCGCCGCATCCAGACGGTGTTCACCTCACCGTAGTCCGCCAGCTCGTCGCCGCTGCCGTCGTGCTGGTAGAGCACAATGGGGTCCGAGCCGTCGCTGCCGTCGCCGCCGGCGAGCCGCAGATCCTCGAGGGCAAAGAAGCCCTTCAAGGTGTTGACGGTGCCGTCGTTCACGCTGATCCAGTCGACGCCCCGGTCGCCCGGGGTCTGGAGCTCCAGGTCGCGGACCGCGACCCACTGCTGCCCGGCGATGGTGAGCATCACCGGTCGCAGCCCGGTGGCGTTCTCGAGCACCGGCCGCGTGCCGGTGTAGAGGCCCTGGTGGGTGAGAAAGCCTCCGAAGACGCCGGTGTTCTGCGGGACGATGGTGGCGGCCGTCGCCGCTTGGTCGCCGATCCAGAAGACGGCGTCACCGGCTTCGGGCACGGTGTTGGCGGGGTGGGTCCAGGGCGTCGTCCCGGTAGGGGCATCCCAGGCGTCGGACGGCGAGCGCCCGGTGTTGCTCGCGGAGCCGCCGGCGGCATCGACGTAGAAGACGCGCCCATGGAGCACCGCCCAGGCGGTCTCGGCCCAGCGCGCGCCGTAGGCGGCGACGTCGAAGATGCCCTCGTCCTGGAAGGCCCCGGCGCTCTCGTAGGTGAGGCCGCCGCCCTGGCTGGGGCCCAGGTGGACGTGGGAGCGGCTGGCGATCACGGCCTGCTGGGCCCGGGCGACGGTCACCCAGGCGCCGTCCACGCCGGAGCGAGCGCCCGTGGTGTGCCACTTCGAGGTGAGCACGGAGAGCAGCACGGGGACGCCCGGGCAGTCGAGGGCGATGCGGTCGACCAGAGCCTCGAGGGCCTCGTGCACCGCGGCGTAGGGCTGGGCGGTGTCGTTGTTGCCGGCGACCAGGAGGACGGCCGTGACGTCGTCGCAGCTGCCGACCGCCGCGGCGACGTCGGCGAGCGCGTCGGACCAGGCGCTGCCGGTGCGCGGGTCCCAGGCGCCGGCGCCGCTGCCCACGAGGGTGCTGGTGGAGTCGGCCGCTGCCACGAGCTGGAAGCCGCGCCCCTTGGCCATCCAGGCGTTGGCCATGCTCGGAACCCAGCTGGCGTCCTCGTTCGCGTCGGACTCGTGGACCGGGTCGTCGCACTCCTGCCAGGCCGCGGGACCTGCGTTCCACACGCGGCCGACGTAGGCGGGGCTGCCCCCGGGCACGACGCAGTCCACCTCGGCCTGGGTGCTCACCCCGACGGCGTTCACGTCGCCGATGGCGAGGAAGGTGTCGCGCGGCAGGTAGGCGGGCGCCTCGGGCTGCGGATGGTCGCCCAGCAGCCCGACCGGAAGCCCGGCCGCCAGGACGGCGGCGGCTAGGAGCCGGCCGCCCAATCGCCCGCGCTCCCGATGATCTTCCAGTTGGTGCCGTCGATCGCGAGCAGGGTGAGCTGGTCGCCCGAGGCGGGGGTGGTGGCGTTGTTGATGGTCACGCCGGGCGCCTGGCTGTTGATGGCGTCGCCCGCCTGCGGGTCGATGTCGAGCTGCACCGCCGCGTCGACGTGGAACGTGCACGAGAGCCCATCCTCGGCGTCGGGGAGGGTGAGGGTCAGGCCGCCCGTCGTGGTGTAGTGCCAGTCGCCCAGGCAGTCCCGGCGGGCGAGGGCGTCGTTCGCCGTGTGCAGGTGGGTCTCGGTGAGCGCGCACTGGCGCACGCCGTCGGAGTTGGTGATGCAGAAGTCGACGCCGTCGATCCGCGCGCGCCCCTCGAGCGCGGCGGCGAGCTTGGCCTGGACGCCGGAGCCCAGGATGCTGCCCGTCCACCCGCCGCAGGAGCCGCCGAGGATCTCGAGGTCGAGGCCGGTGATGGTGGCGCTGGCGCCGGCTTCGATGAGGTCCGGGTCGTTGGTCTCGCCCAGCAGGTTGCAGTCGGGGTCCACGACGTCGAGGTCGAGCACGGAGCCCGCGGCCTCGGGCTTCCACAGCGGGTTCGCATTGTCGCCGGCGAGCGGCTGCAGAAGCATGAGGGTGCCCTTCAGCGTGCGCGCGCCGTTCACCATGGCGCCGGTGCCTACGGTAAACCGGTTGTTGACGAAGCTGACCCCGCTGAAGACGACGTCGGCGGCGTTGCCGAAGCGGACGCCGTCGCAGCCGGCGAACTCCACGTTGGCGAGGTGCACGCGGCTGTCGCCCAGATCGAGGCCCAGGGTGTTGGCGGCGCCCTGGCCCACGAGGCCGCAATTCACCGTGGCGTTGGTGAGCTTGAAGCGAAGGTTCGAGCCGTCGAGGCCCGCCACGCCGGCGCCGGTGCCCACAGCCTCGATGAACACGTTCACGGCGTCAAGCATCCCCATGCCGCCCTCGTCGACGATGCCTCCGACGACCGGCGCGGCCTCGAAGTCCGACAGGAAGGTGCGGCCCACCGGACCGCCGGCGCTGAAGACCAGGCCGCGGCCGAAGGGGATGCCCTCGTCGGCCACCTTGCAGTGTTGCAGCACCTTGTGGGTCTCGTGGCTCTGGTCCGTGGTGTCGACGTAGAGGAACGCCGAAGGCCGGAACTGCACCAGGCCCGACCCGGCGTCGGTGTAGGCGACGAAGGTGTCGGCCACGGCGTTGGCGTGCGAGGTCGCCACCTTCGCGGCGCCCGCCGCCGATCGCTTGAGCCAGTAGTCGGTGGCGGCCGCCAGGCCCGTCGGCAGCGTGCCGGCGGTCTCGGCGTGGTACGGGCCGGAGATCGGCAGATAGGGAAGGTCGCCCGAGTCGAAGGTGGCCAGCAGATCGCCGCCGGCGTTCGTGAAGCCGCCCGGCGCCGTGACGCCCAGGTCGGTGGCGCCGGTGACGCCGCCGCCGTTGCAGTCGAGGGTCCACTTGCTCGCGCCCTCGTCGGCGGCCGCGCCCACCTGCACCGTGACGGGGGCGTCGAGGGTCAGCTCCGGCGCCCAGATGCACGTGACGTTCTCGCCGGACGCCATGGCGCGCGCGAGGCAGGCCGCGATGGCCTCGTACGTGGCGAGGCTCTGGCCCTGCACTACGCCGTTGCGAACGGTCCAGGTGCTGACGTTGGTCGGCGCAGGGCCGTCCTTGCCTTCGATGAGCTGCAGCGTGCCGCCGGCGGGGGTCTGAGAGAACCCCCCGAGCATGACCGAACCGAGACCGTGGATGTTGGTGAGGGCCTCGCAGGCGGCGCTGCCGGTGCCGTCGCCCACGTGAGTCGCCACCTCGAGGTAGGTGGGACCGCCCAGCGCCAGCGGGAAGGGGCTGGCGTCGTCGATCTCCGCCACCACCGGCACGTTGTCGCCGCCGGCGTCGGGGCTGCCGCCCTCGTCGGTCGCCCACACGCAGGCCGGGTCCGACACGGTGACCCGCAGGCTGCCGGCGCCGATGTTGGCCCACCCGAACAGCAGCGCGTCGAAGGCGCCCGCCACGGAGTCCGGCGAGAGGTGGATGGCGAGCCCGTCGACCTGGGGCGACGCCAGGCCGCCGGCGCCGGCGCCGCTCTGCTCGCCGTTGAAGTCGAAGTACGGGCGGTGGAAGGGCGCCGCCACGTTGGCGCTGAAGACGGCGGTGACGTCGCCGCGAAAGCTGGGCTCGCCGCCGAAGGGGCCTTCGGCCACGTAGAGCCCGCCGCCGACGGAGGTGACCCCCGTGAAGCGCCAGTCGGTGTTGGCGCCGCTCTCGCAGGTGCCGGTGCAGTCCGCGTCGGCGTTGCAGAAGGTCTCGAGGTCCTCGGAGCAGACCGCCTTCTGCGCCAGCGCGTGGCGATCGGCTTGGCTGCCGAGCAGCACGTTGACCAGGTCGACGCGCTGGCGGGCATCCGCGGTGTTGGTGTCGACGAAGGCCCCGTAGCCGTCGAGACCGCCGAAGCTGTCGCCCTCGAGGGTGGAGTCCTCGATGGAGAACTGGAGCGGGTGGGTGCCCGAGAAGCGGACGGCGGCCTCGCGCGAGGTGAGCGAGGGCTGGAACAGGCTGCCGATCCGGCTTCCGACGATCCGCACCAGGCCGAAGTTGTCCTCCTCGTGGAGCGCGGTGTAGGCGTCGTCGCGGTCCCCGCCCAGCGGCCAGTCCAGGTTCTCGACCTCGATCATGCCGGTGATGCCCGAGCTGGCGTGGACGTAGGGGGCCGAGACCGAGCAGTTGCGCAGCTCGAGGACGAAGTCGTGCCAGAGCGCCGAGGTGACGATCCGGATCAGCGGCTCTTCGGTCGGTGACTGCCAGCCGGTGGTGGTCTCGATCGCGGCGTTGTTGCAGTCGAGCGTGTAGCGCTGCTGGTACCGAACGGAGCTGTCGCCGGCGAGGTCCTCGCCGACGTTGATGACCACCGGCGCGGCGAGGTCCCAGGCGACGCGCGGGTCCATGGTGCAGGTGCCGCTGGCCGTGGTGAAGTCCTCGAGGCAGTCCTCCACCTGGGCGATGGTGGTGAGCCACGCCGGCGGGGCCGGCCCCCCGCCGCTCGGGGTGGGGACGCAGGTGGCCACGCCGGCGTTGTCCCACTGCGCGACCTGGTCGCCGCCGCCGACGCACACGTTGGCGAGCGCCGGCAGGGTGAGCACGTCCCAGCGGCCGTCGCCGAAGAGGAACGAGGTCGCCGTGGCGGTGCCGGTGACCCCGACCTGGGCGTCCCACTCGGCGAAGCTGTCGAGCTCGGCCTCGAGGAGCACGTCGGCGACGGTCGTGCCCGAGCCCTCGAGGCCGGTCGCGCCGGCGTTCACGCGCAGCAGCTGGGAGGCGAGGCCGGTGTAGGCGCTCGGGGTGTCGGTGAGCCCGGTGAAGGTGGCCGAGCCGCCGCCGCCCGGGAGGGAGTACTCCGGGGCATCGGCGGCGAGGGCGGGCGGCGCGGCGAGCGCGGCGCCGGCGGCGAGGAGCGCGAGAAGGCGACGGAGCATGGGGAAACCCCTCCTAGCTGGTGCTGGCCGGGAAGACGTCGATGACGGAGATCGTGACGTTGTCCGGGTGGCCGCTGCCGTCGTCGTCCGGAAGCGGGTCGCCGTTCTGGTCGGCCCACTCGACGGTCACCAGACCCTTGGCGTCGTTGAAGCGCAGCACGTCGAGGTGCCCCTTCAGGTGCTGCACGCCGCCCGGCTGGACGAGCATGTCGTCGTCCAGCGTGATGCCGAAGGGCGCCACCCCGTTGTGCTTGAACCGGGCCCGAACGACGTGGCCGCGGTCGTTCGCGATCAGCGTGACCTCCTTGCCGCTGTGCACCCAGCAGTTGCCGTCGCGGTGCACCGCGTAGGTGGTGACCTGGCCATCGCTCTTCTGGACCGGAATCGTCTCGGCCGCCATGCCTGCCCTCCCGGCGCTAGCTCACGGAGAAACGGATCGCATCGAGGTGGAGCCCGGCCGTGGCGGGCGGGGTGCCGCGGAGCACGACGGCGCCGTCGGTCTGGACCTCGACGAAGGCGAGGCTCCAGGTGGCGCCCGCCTCGTTGGCGACGGCCCACGCGCGGTCCGCGGGCGGGCGGTAGCCCGCGGGCAGCGTGAAGAAAGTCTCGTCGGCGGCCGGCGTGGCCTTCGTGGCCAGCCCCACCACCAGGACCTCGCCGTTGGCGAGCTTGCGGAACTGCGCCGTGCCGGCGTAGCCGTTCTCCCAGGCCGGCGCTCCGCCGCCGGCGCCCACCACGGTGAAGGCCTCGGGGGAGAGGATGGCGTCGACGTCGAGGTCGATCAGCGAGATGGCTTCGCCGGCCAGCGCCGCGGCGTCCTCGTCGCTCTGGTTCGGGACCGGATAGTTGCGCGCGGCGGTGAAGTCGCGCTCGAGCGAGTACTCGACGCCCTGGCGCGACGCGCCGGCGTAGGGCACGGCGAGGGTGAGCTCGCGGTCGCTGGGCACCGCCGCCACCTGGTAGAGCGCCTGCTCGCCGCGCACCTTGAAGCGGTCGCGGCCGAGCACCAGGGCGAGGGCCAGCCACGTCGTGGGCGTGCCCTTGCGGAAGCCCTCGAGGGTGCCGGTCTGGGCGTCGAAGAGCAGGTAGTCGTCGGTGGCCGCCGGCGGCACGATCCAGTCGAGATCGACCTGGAGCTCCGGCGTCGCCTCCGTGGTGTCCAGGACCTTGCGCCACTCCTCCGTGCCGAGGCCCGGGCGGAGCACGACGTAGCGGTCGTTGTGCTCGTCGTCGGTCCAGCTCTTGGCGGTGTCGGCCAGGGTGTCGGTGCCGGAGCCGGGGCCGCTGGCCTGTCCGCCTTCGACGCTCGGCAGCGCCGGGCCCTCGACGGGCTCGGTGGGATCGGGATCGACGGAGCCCGCCTCGAGGTTGAAGACCAGGCCGGTGCCCGCCAGGTCGTGCTCGACCACCCGGCCGCGCGCGCCGCTGTTCTGAAAGCGCAGCTGGCCGGTCAGGTAGAAGGCCTGCAGGACGCCGGCGAGGATCGCCTGCCACGCCGCGGTGACGGCGGTGGAGCCGTTGGTGACGTTCACCCGGCCAAGGCTGAACTGAGGCACGCCGCGGGGTCCCCTGGGGTGGTGGGTGGCGGCGGCGAGGCTAGGGCAGACCCCCGGAAACTTCGATCGTATCGCCCGCGAAGTAGGCGCTGCCCGCCAGGACGGCGTAAGCGGCGTCGGCGATCTCCTCGGGCTCGGCCATGCGGCCCAGCGCCACCGCCCGCAGGATCTTGGTGAGCTTGGCCGGGGCGATGGCCTCGGTCATGGGGGTGCGGGCCCACCCGGTGGCGAGCACGTTCACGCGCACGCCGTGGCGCGCCATGCGGCGGGCGAGGCCCAGGTAGGCCACCTGGGCGGCCGCCTTGGCGGCGGCGTACCACGCCAGGTCGGGAGGCGGCGCTTGGGTGATGGTCGAGCCGATCAGCAACGCGCGCGAGGGTTCGGGGTCGTGCGGCGGCCGCTCGAGGAACCGGAAGGCGGCCTCGAGCGCCAGGATCGGCCCGATGGCGCTGGTGCGCATGGTCTCCTCGGCGACCTCGAGGTAGCGGTCGAGCGGGCGGTCCCCGGTGCGCCGCTCCTCGGCGCGCGCCTGCTTCAGCGCGGCGCCGTGGGCGGACTCCTGGTAGCCGGCGGTGCCGCCCGAGACGACCAGCCAATCGAGCCCGCCCAGCATGCGCACCGCGGCCTCGAGGGCCCCGTTGATCGACGCGAAGGGCTCCCGCAGATCGAGGCGCACCGTGTCGGTCGCGCCGGCGCGGCGCTGCGCGCACACGACGCGGTGGCCCTCGGCGCGGCAGCGCGCCGCGATGGCGGCGCCGATGCCCGAGGAGCCACCGATCACGATCACGCGGCGGGGGCGGTGCGACGCAGCGTCCGGCACAGGCGGGGGACCTCCGTGGCGAGGTGGGCGTGAACGCGGCCGCCATGGTCGGCGTCGAGGGCGCGGTGGTCAACCCGGATGCCGAGCGTGCGGCGGCCGGGCTCGATCTCGTCGCCGAGCGCGACGGCCAGCGGCACGCCGTTGCCGCGGACCAGCGCCGGCAGGCCCACCGCGACGCCCGAGCCCAGCAGGTCGGTGAGCGCCAGGCTGGCTGGCGAGGCGAGGAAGCCCGCCCGGCACCAGGCCGCCACCAGGTCGAGGCCGGCGCGCTCGAGCGGATGGCCGAAGACCTCGCGCGCCTGGCGCAGCGCCCGCCGGCGAGCGACGGCGACCTCGCGCAGCCCGGCCACCGCGTAGGCAATCGGCCGGATCTCGTCGCACGCCAGGCGCACCGTCTCGAGCACGCGCACCGGGCCGCGCCGGTACCAGGTCCGGCCGTCGATGAAGGCCCGGTGGAGCCCGGGCTCGGCGTCGAGCAGCTCCCCGAGGGCCACCGCCACGGCGGTGCGAAAGACCCCCGGCGAGACGCCCTCGGTGGCCACGGCAAGCCGGAAACCGTCGATCGGCCACCGGTCGGGCTCCAAATCCGCCGCCAAACGCCGCCAGGCGGCCGTGACGGGCTCGAGGGGGGTCCACTGCGGCCAACCGCCCAGGGCGTGCACCGATCGCTTGACCTGGCGCCACCGGCGAAGCCACCCTGCGCGGGCCGCGGCCGCGTCCCCCGGGTGAGCCCGCGCGGCCGCCCGGCGCTCGCGGCGACGCACCGGGCCGAGCAGGGTGCGCAGCAGCTCCCGGGCCTCCGCGTAGGCGCCCGGCGCCCCCGCCACGGGGTCGCCGCCCCCGTGGGCGCGGGCCGCCTCGTGCATCCACCCGGGCCCGAGCACGGCACTGGCGAGCTGGAGCTCCCCGCGGCGCAGGGGCAGCTCCGCCGCCGGCGGCTCGTTCACCCGCCGGCGTCCGGCACGCGCTCGAGCACGCGCTCGAGGACCTGGCGCAGCAGGACGTCCACGGCGTTGCGCTGCTCGAGCAGCGGCGCGAGGGCCTCGAGGGCCGGCACCAGGTCGGGCAGCGCGCGCGCGAAGGCGGCGAGCGGCTCCGCGGACTCGCGGAACCGGCCGATCGCCTGGCCCATGGCGCGGCGGTTCTTCGCCAGCTCCTCGAGGCCGCGCTCGACGCGGCGGCCGCCGGCCTCGGTGGTGTCGTTGTTGGTGCGGATGGCCTCGAGGATCGCGTCGAGGGTGCCGCGCATGCCGCGCAGCTCGCCGGCGACGGCGTCCTGGGCGGCGCGGAAGTGGGCGAGGTCGCCCTGGAGCGCGCACAGGCGCTTCCACACGGCATCGGCCGTGATGCCGCCCGGCGGTCCGCCCGCGGCCGCCGCCGCCTCGGGCGGGAGCCCCGGCACGGCGACGCGATCGATCGGAGGGCCCGTGGCGCTCATCTCTCCTCGGGGGCGGTGGCCGTCACCAGGTGCTCGCGGACGCGGGCGTCGAAGCGGCCGTCGGCGAGGGTAACGGTCCACGTCGCCGGCGTCGTGGGCGCGGGCAGCGCGGCCGGAACGCCCGGGCGGACCCACACCTCGGCGTCGTTCACCTTGAGGCGCACGCGGTCGACGCCCCCCGGCACGTCGCGCACCACGATCACGGCCGCGCGCCGGCCGTCGGCCGCGAAGGTGGTCGGCGCGACCCCGAGGCGGATCACCGGGACCGCCACCACGCGGCCGGTCTTGGGGTGCACGAGGACGCCGCGCGCGTCGGGCAGGAGCCGGTGCTGGTCCTGGGCGGCCACCCGGACCCACGGCGGCCCGAGGCGCTGCGAGCTGACCCGCTGCGCTGCGACGCGGCCGAAGCGGTCGAGGCGCACCCAGCGCCGGTAGCGTCGCCCGCGGGCCGCCACGGCTAGAGCCGCTTCTCCGTGAGCAACATGCGCGTCTTGGTGACGTCGACCGTGAGGCGGGGCACCTGGTGCCGGATCTGGTAGGCGGAGCCGGTGCTCGACGCGTCGGGCCACGCGCTCGAGAGGGCGAGGTTCTCGACGGGCCAATTCGGCATGACCGGGACCGTGAGCCCGCGCCAGGCCGAGAGCGGCGAGAGCCGCCGGACCTCAAAGTGGTTGATCGGCGGCGTGAACACGTCGGGCCCAAAGCCGAACTCGCTCCACCCCGTGCCGGTGCCCGCGACGGTCGTGCTGCCGTTGGTGAAGTCGGCCACGCCCTCCTCGTAGAGGAAGAACGCCCAGCGCGCCTGCACGGTGTAGGTCTGCAGGCCGCTGCCCGGGAGGTCGAGCTCGGTGGCGGCGCCGCCGGGCCAGTTGCCGACCGAGGAGAGCGTGACGTCGTCCGAGGACCACACGACGGTCTCCGACGGCCCGCCCAGGTCGCGCACCACGCGAATCTGCAGGCGCGGCCCGAACTGGCGCAGCACCCCGTCGGGCACCAGGGCGGTGTTCAGGCTGGCCGAGCTGCCGAACGACCGGATGGCGAGAAAGGCCTGCATGATGACCCACACGGGGACGTTGCCGAGCAGCGTCGTACTCAGCTCCTCGACGGTGACCCACGGCGTCCAGCCGTCGTCGACCGGGAAGGTGCCCGGCACGAAGAGGCTGCGGGTGCTGTCGTCCTTCGCCTCGTCGATCAAGCTGGCGAGGTCGTTCATGAAGTTGACGGTCTCGAGGGTCAGCTCCCGCACCACCAGGGAGTCGATGGCCCCGTCGGCGATGTCGGAGTCGATGATGTCGAGGGCGTCGCCGGCGTCGAGCGGGGTGGACTCGCGCAGATCGCCCACCAGCACCAGGGTGTCCACGGTGTTGGACGCGACCTCCCGCACCGTGCCCAGGGCGTTGCTCTCCGAGTCGACCACCGCCGTCACCGCGATCTTCTGGCCCACGTGGGCGTCGACCTGCAGACCGCCGCCCTGGACGGTGATGCTGTTCGCCGTCGAGCTGGCGACCAAGTGGCTGCTGACGACGTCGAAGCCGACGGTGCGTGAGGTGGTGACCTCGTGGCTGGGGCTCACGTTGAGCAGCGCCTCGACGTCCAGCTCGGCGATGCGCTCAACGTCGAAGAAGCGGTCGAACTCCGCGACCCGCACGTAGAGGGACCCCGTCGAGGGCGCGTCGAAGTTGAGGTCGGGCGTCGCGGAGATGGCGACGCGGCTCGCGGCGTTGGCCGGGAAGTCGGGCACGGCGCCGGCGAAGACCAGGAAGCCCGCCGTGTCGGGGTCGCGCGGGGTGCCCGGGGTGATGCGGACGAAGACGGTGCCGAGGCTCGTGGTGAGCGCGAAGGTGGCGACGTCGGGCGGCGGCGGGTTCTCGACGGCGAGCTGCTGCACGCCGGCCTCGATGCGGCGCCCCAGGCTGTCGCGGGGGATCACGCGCACGAGCAGCTCGCGGCGCGGGCCGCCGTCCTCGCGGTTGGCGTCGGGCCCGTACTCGAAGCTGCGCTGGTGCTTGCTGATGAAGCCGCTGCGCAGCAGGGCGCCCGAGTCGGGGTCGCGGAACTCGTAGACGAAGCCCTCGAGGACCGGCGCCAGCACGCCGGCGTCCTGCGGGGAGGCGCCCAGGTCCTGGGCGAAGCGCTCGTCGTTGATCCGGAAGCGCATGCGCAGCGTGTCGCCCGGCCAGCGGTCGACGCGCGAGCCACCCACCACCTCGAGCCCAGTGACCTTCACGCCCAGGTCGGGGATGAGGTCGCTTTCGTAGAAGAACGAAAACGGCGTTGGCGCCGAGAGCTTCCCGGTGAGGACCCCCTGGGCCTGGACGGTGACCTCGTAGGTGCCGAACTGGCCGAGCGGCAGGAAGGCCTCGTTGCCCACCACCAGCTCCGGCACCGGCGTGATCGGACCGTTGTTGGCCCGGTAGCTGATTCGGTAGCCGGCAATGAGGTCGGCGCCGGGCGCCGCCTCGGGATCGGCCCAGCGCAGGCGCAGCACGGGCTCGAGGCCGGTGGCGAGCGAGCGCAGCTCGACCGTGCCGCCCAGGCCGAGGGGGGCCGGGATCGCGCCGGCGACGGCGGGCGGGGCGAGCGCGGGGTCCGGGTCCTCGAGCGCCAGGTCCTGCTCGATCGCCGCAAACTTGGCGTCGTCGTAGAGCGCCCCGGACACCTCGTAGCTGTCGCCCTCGTCCACGCGCTCGACCCCGATGCACTTCCACAGCTCGGGCTCCTCCGAGAGCTCCACCAGGTACCAGACCGACTCGGGCCGCACGCGGTCGGGGAAGGCGACATCGACCGCCAGGCGGCGGTGCGTCCCCGCCGCGTTGGTGACGTTGCGCTCGAAGAGGGCCGTCGGGTAGGTGACCTCGTAGGCGACCGGCGTCCCGCTGCCGGCGAGCGGCTGGAGGGTCAGGGTCTTCGAGGGGCCGTCCCACGCGATGGGCTCGCGCGCGGTCTCGAAGATCCCGTCGCCATCGGCGTCCATCACCACCCGCGCCGACCGGAAGTCCCCGCCGCCCGGGGCCTGCGAGAGCACCAGGCTGCCGGCGTTGTTGGGCGCGGTGCGGAAGTCGATCGTGTCGGGCCCGACGACCGCCACCTGGTAGCTCGAGCCGGGCTGGAGCGTGACGTCCCGGTCGAGGTCGACGTAGGCGTCGCCGGCGCCGGCGACACGGCCGCCGGTGCGCTCGCCGCCGCGCAGCGGGTCGATGGTGGCGAAGATCTCGCCGGGCATGAGCGCGTGCCCCTCGAGCCCGGTCTTGAAGCGCACGGCCTCGTCGTTGCGGTTCTCGGTCTCCCGAACCCAGCGTCCGAGGCGCGTGGCCTCGCCGCGGGTGCCGTAGTAGAGGGCGGAGATCTCGCGCGGCCGCGGGCCGTCGCGGAGAATGGCGGCCTTGTCGTCCACCTGGGCCACGGCCGGCTGGCCGAAGTCGTCGGGGTTCGCGTACCGCACCAGGATGCGGTTGGCGCGCCGGCGCAGCGGGGTCGAGGAGTAGCTGAAGATCCCGTCCACCACGTTGGCCGGCGTGAAGAGGTAGAGCTCGGAGCCCGGGCGGTCCTGCGACACGCCCACCTGGGCGCCGGTCCAGAAGGGCACGGCGCGGAAGGCGCTGCCGAGATCGGTGAGCAGGCTCCAGGCTTCGCGGCGGCGACGGATGTGCACCGAGAGGGTGAAGCGCGGCTGTTGGCCGCCCTGGCCGTCGTCGACCCGCTCGTCGCAGTACTGGGCCGCCCGGTAGAGCATCCACAGCTCGGCGTCGTCGAGCTGCACGTAGGAGCCCATGCCGTAGCGCGGGTGGGTCAGCAGATCGAGCCAGCACCAGGCCGGATTCGGCGAGTAGCGCAGCTCCGGCGCGAAGGTCCCGTCCCAGTCGCCCGCGTAGGTCCGCGCCACCGGGTCGTAGTTGCTGGGCACGCGGATCTTCCGGCCCCGGTAGCGGTAGTTGCGGCGCGGCACCGAGGAGAACTCGTTCGAGGTCAGCTCGACGCCGGCGAGCGCGCTGAAGGGGTAGCTGAAGGCGACCTCGCCGACCTCGGTGACGGAGTGCCAGGCGGCGTCGCTGGCGTAGGCCCCCGAGGAGTCGGGGACGGCCTTGGTGAGCGTGATGTGCCACGGGCCGGTGCCGGCGACGGGCACCGTGACGGTGAAGTTGCGCCGCGAGGACGAGGCGAAGGCGTGGCTGAAGCGCTCCCGGTGAATCCAGGTGCCGCCGTCGTCGCGGACCTCGATGTCGACGTGGAGGTAGACCCCGCGGAAGCCGCCCTTCTTGGACGTCCGGTTGTTCGCCAGCGACGCCAGGTTGATGCGCACCTCGCCAAGCGCCGAGGCCTGCGTGGTGCGCGTCTCCGGCTGCTCGAAGATCAGCTGCACGCCGATGGCCTGCGTGGTGGCGCTGGCGGCGAACCCGGCGATGGGCTCCTGCACGACGTCGCCTGGGCGGTGGTGAAGCGCGGCGTTGCGGAAGGCGACGTTGCCCTGGGCGTCCACCCACGGCGTCTCGTTGAAGTAGACGTCGCGCCGCGGGTCGGCGCTCGGGAAGCCCTCGCACGGCCCCTCCGAGAGCAGGTCCAGGATGCGGATCTTCTGGTCCCGGAAGCCGAAGCCGGCGGCGAAGGTCGAGAGCCCGATGGTGGCCGAGCCGATCACGGCCTCGCCGTAGAGCACGGGCACGGGGTGGCCCTGCTGGACGGTGTTCTCGAGGCCGCCGAAGGCGGTGCCGGGTTGGTCGGCGAAGTCGTCGAGGCTGGGCGGCTTCGAGAGGATTTGCGCAATGCCGCCGGCGAGGTAGCCGATCCCGAGCAGGACGAGGCCCGGGTTGCCCGTAAAGATGCCGGCCACGATGAGGACGACGCCGATGACGACCCGCACCACCCCCGAGGCCCCGAGCGGCGTGGGGACGATGTCGACGGGCGCGCCGTCGGGCAGGTCGGCGCGCAGCGCGTCGATGCGGGACTCGAGCTGGCGCTCGGCGTCCTGGCAGGCGGGCTCGTCGACGAAGAGGCGATAGCCGACGCCGTCGGCCTGGCTGGCCAGCAGCGCGCGCTTGAAGCCCGGACGCAGGACCTCGAGCGCAGCCGCGATCTCGCCGGCGTGGCGCACGGCCAGCGTGAAGGTCCGCCCGAAGCGCTCGGCCAGCTCCCCGTGGAGCCGGACGGTCCTCAGATAACGACGCCGGTCGGTCTGCATCGGCCCTGGGCCTCGAGGCCCCGGTGGCGGTAAGCCCACGCCACGCGGCGCCGCCAGGGCAGGGAGAAGTCCTCGTCGCGGGCCAGCTCGCCGATCCGGTGGTGGAAGAACGCCGAGTCGCCGATCAGCACGCCCAGATGATCCTCGGCGATCTCCTCGCGCCTCACCAGCCGGAACGAGACGACGTCGCCCACGCACAGCGGCACGCCGCGCGCGAGCTGCCGGAACCCGGCGGCCTCGCAGCGCCGGCGGAAGTGGGGCGCGCCCGGGCGCGGGAAGGCCGCGGGCGGCGGCATTGGGAAGGCGGGCAGCCCCAGGCCGTAGCAGCGCTCGAAGACGCTGCGCACGGCGTCGTAGCAGTTGCTCGTCTCCCACGACCAGCGGCGGCCGCGGATCGAGCGCCAGGCCGTGGCGGGGTGGAAGCTGGCGAAGCGCTCCTCGGCGACGCCGTAGACCAGGCCCCAGGCGCCGAGGCGCTCGAGCGCGCGGCGATCGGCCTCGCTCGGGTCGGCCGAGCCCGTCGGGTGGCTGTGGTAGTAGAAGACCACCTCCGCCCGGGCGCGCGCCACCGCGGCCGCCGTCTCGCGGTCCAGCTCGAAGTGGTGCTCGGGCTCGGGGTGGACGTTGCGCGCGCGGCGCAGCAGCCAACCGCCCGTGGGCGTCCGCACCGCCAGGCCGCAGGCCTCGCGGGGCGCCTCGTGGCGCGCGTGCGCGACGATGTCGTGGCGGACCGACGCGGGGATCACCGCAGCACCCAGGCGGCCGCCGGGTAGCCGCCGAAGGGCAGCGCGAGCGCGCGGGCCTGGTGGCGCAGCTTGCAGCCGCGGACGGAGAAGCTGCAGGCGTCGCCGGCGGCGTCGGTGGGCTGGTCGTTGGCGTCGAAGTAGGGCCCCGCGCCAGGCACCCAGCTGCAGCCGTCGGCCGCCACGGCGTAGGCGAAGGGGCACAGGTCGGGCTCCACGCGGCGGCCGGGGAGCTCGAAGCCGTCGACGTCGGGCTTGGCCGACAGCTCGAACTCGATCCAGAACTTGTTCTCGCTGCGCCGCCGCTCGAGGCGCCACACGTCGAGACCCCAGGTCTGGTGGGCGGCCGGGTCGGCGCCGTGGTCCAGGTGGCGGGCGAAGATGGAGCGGCGCAGCAGGAGCGCGCCGAGGAGCTTCCCCGGCACCGTCCGGATCAGCGCCGAGATGGCGCCGTTGCCGTTGCCCACGCGCAGCACGGGCCGGGCGGTCGTGCCCTCGGCGCTCCGCTTGGTGCCCTCGAGGGTGATGGGGAAGGGCACGTAGACGTTGCCGCCGTGCTCGACGCGGCCGCCGTTGGTCTGCAGGTCGTTGACGAAGCGCTCGCGGTGGCTGGGGTTGCCGGGGGCGCCCATCTGAACCGAGTAGTCGAGGTCGAACAGCTCGATCTCGGCGTCGGGGCGCAGGCTGCGCGCGACGTTGCCGGGCGCCTCTACGGCCACCGCACCACCTCGACGAACACCGCCGAGAGCCGGCCCTGGTGGGGCGCGTCCTGGGGCGAGTTGCTGAACTCCTCGCACTCGACCCGGTGAAAGCGGCCGGTGTCGGGGTCCTGGAACCAGAAGAAGTGCCGGCCCTCGGCCGCCTCGAGGAACGTGCGGATCTCGAGCAGCTCGCGCGTGGACTTGCGGAACTCGAGGTCCCAGGTGTTGGCCTGGACGTGGAGGCCCTCGGGGACCTTCTGCGCGTAGCCGTCGCCCATGGCGACGGTGCGCACCCGGAAGCGCGTGCGCCGCCGCGAGGAGAGGGTCGGGCACCAGGGAAACAGCGACACCCGACTAGCCCCCCCGGCCGGTGCCCTCGAGGGCCCCGCCCGGGCGCTGCTCGCGTCGGATCAGGTCCAGCATCTCCCCCTCGAAGAAGCGCGCATACTGGCCGGCGAGTCGCCGGTCCGGGGTGCCGCCGTCGCCGCTCGCGGTCGAGCTGGCCTGCACGCCGCCCCCGGACCCGAAGATGAAGGTCTGCTGGATGCTCACGCCACCCCGGCCGAAGCCGTAGCGCTCGGCCTGGTCGAGCGGGACGATCACCTCCTTCTGTTGCCGGCCGTGCACGGCCACCAAGCCGTCGTCCACCACGACGCCGCCCTCGTGGGCGGAGCCGAAGCCGCCGATCAGGCCCGAGGCCTGCTGGACGGCCTGGGTGGCCTCGAAGCGCACCACCGCGTCGAAGAACCGCAGCACGGACTCGCCCATGGCGCCGGCGGCGCCGCGCTGGAGGAAGGCGGCCTCGATGCCGCGGTCGCCGCCCTGGAGGACCAGCGCGGCGCCGGCCTCGAAGGTGAGGGCCGCGCGCCCCAGGACCTCGAGGCTCTCGCGCGCGTCCGGGCCGCCCACGCCGGCCGCGAGGGCCTGAACGCCCCCGATGGCCCCGGCCCCCAGGGCCCCGGCCGCGCGCTCGGCCTCGCAGCAGGCCCGGGCCTCGGCGAGGAAGCGCTCGACGGCCCGCCCGAAGGTCTCCGCGGCGACCGCCTCACGGGTCGAGCTGCGCTCCAGCGCCCCCGCCAGGGCCTCGAGGTCGCCTGTAGCGGCCCCGGGCAGCCCTCCCCCGGCCAGCGGCGCCCGGAAGCCGCTCGGAGCGGGCCCTCCGGCGATCAGGCCGGCCAAGCGATCCACGGCCAGCCCGAAGCGGTCGGCGGCCGCGGCCTGGGTGGTCGCCGCGGCCTCCTGGGTGGCGGCCGCCACGGCGGGATCGGCCCCGGCCACGGGGGTGGGAAGCCCCAGGACCTTCGAGAGGGTCGTGCCCACGCCCCCGGGCAGCGACTGGACGGCGCGCTCGAAGATCTCCTCGAGGACCAGGCGCGCGGCCCGGCGCTCGATGTCCTCGAGGGCCGCCACCGCCTGCTCGCGCAGCCCCCGCGCCCGGTCGCCGGCGGTCGTGAAGGCGTCGGCCAGGCCGTCGAGGATGGCCTCCTTGCCGCGCCGGCCCAGCTCGTCGAGGCCATCGAGCAGGCGGTCGTTCTCGCGCAGCACCGCGTCGGTCTGGCGGGCCGCGGCCTCGCGGGCGGCGTCCGCGAGCGGCCCGCTGTCGCCCACGATCTCGAGGCGGCGCTCGAGCTCGTCGCGGATGGCGTCGAGGCGCGCCTGCACGGCGCGCTCCTCCTCCTCGAGCAGGTCGCGGTTGATGGCCTCGGCGGTGCGGCGCAGCTCGCGGTCGCGCTCGCGCGCCAGGTCGCCCAGCTGGCCGGCGAGGACCTGGCCGGCGAGGTCGATCTGCTCGGTGTCGCCGGCGGCCTCGAGGACGGCGCGCTGGAACTCCCGCACCGCCTCGATCTGGCCGGCCAGCAGCGTGCGGCCGCCCCCCACCTCGCCGAGGATGGCCACCTCCTCGCGCAGCCGGCGGGTGGGCTCCTCGAGGGCGGCGAGGTTCGCGGTGCGGGCCGCCTCCTGCATGCGCAGCGTGAAGCGCTCGGCCGCGAGCGCGAGCTGCTCGGTGTCTCCCTGGGCCTCGATCGCGGCGCGCTGGAACTGCCGCACCGCGGAGAGCTGCGCCTCGAGGAGCGCCCGCCCGCGGCCCGCCGTGCGCAGCACCTCGATCTCCTCGCGCAGCGTCCGGATGGGCGCGTCGAGGGCGGCGACGTCGGCGCCGAGGCCGGTCGGCACGATGGGATTCCGCACCAGGCCCTCGCGGACCCGGGCGAGGATCTCCTGGAAGCGCGCCTGGAGGCGCGCCTCGAGCGACTCGTCGCCGCCCAGGTTCGCCAGCTCGTCGGCCAGCACCTGGGTGGCGGCGCGGCCCTGCGCCCGGGCGTCGATCTGGAGGGCTTCGAGAATCGCGCGGTACTGCTGGCGCAGGGTGTTGCGGGCGTCCTCCGGGAGCTGCAGGAAGCCCTCGGGCGGGATGCCGAAGGCCTGCCCCAGCACCCGGGACTCGCGCGCGAGCGCGGTCGCCGCGGCCGCCGCGTCCGCGAAGACCCGCTGCGACGTGGTCACGTCGCCGTTGGCGAGCACGACGGCCTCATCGACCTCGAGGAACGCGGAGCGCAGCAGGGTGAGCTGGCGGCGGGCGTCGTCGAGCTCGCGGATGTCGAGCTGCAGCAGGCGCAGCGGGTCGGTCTGGGCAAAGGCGGCGCTGAAGTTGAGGATGCGCTCAAGCACGAAGCTGCCGCGCTGCAAGCGGTCGATCAGCTCGGCGGTGCTGCCGGCCGCCTCGCGGAAGGTCTCGAACAGCACGACGCCGCCGGCGACGGCGCGCCCGATGAAGCGGTCGAACCCCCGCTGCAGCTCGCCCAGGTCCTCGTCGCTGGTAAGGAAGCCGCGGATGGCCTCGTCGGCCGCGACCACGGCGCCGCGCAGGGCGTCGCTCTGGGAGGCGACGCTGCCGACGCGCTCGAAGAGGTCGCCCAGGTCGGCCGAGAGCAGGCGCACCTGACCGCCCAGGGTCCCCAGGTCGGCCACGGCGCTGCCGCCGAAGCGGTCGAGGATGAGATCGATGGCCCCGCCGGCGCGGAGGCTCTCCTCGGAAAGGTCGCGCAGGTCCGGGAGCAGCTCGCCCAGCTCGCCCGTGAGCCCGGAGAAGGTCTTGGTGATGTTGCGGACGGCGGCCTCGAAGCTGATCGAGGGGATGGCGTCCGACAGCTCGAGCGCCGCCAGGGTGGTGGCCTCGATGGCCTCGCGCGAGAGCCCCAGGCGCAGCAGGAAGGCCTCCTGCTGGATGATCAGCTCGTCGCCCACGCCGGTGACGGACTGCAGCGCCGCGGCGTACTCCTGGAAGCCGGCCGAGGAGCCCTCGGTGGCGCGGCCGACGGCGACGAGCGAGCCCTCGAGCTGCTTCACCGCCCGGTCCTGCGCGTTCACGGCCGTCACCATCTCGCGGACGGTCCTGATCCCGGCGGCGAAGCCCACGGGCAGACCGATCAGCGCCAGGACCTTCGAGGTGCGCAGCGCCAGCGCGCGCAGCTCGTCGAGGCTCCGGCCGAACTGGCGCAGGGCCCGGCGGCCCAGGTTGCGCGCGGTGATGAGGACCTCGAGGCGCTCGGCCATGGCGCGCTACGTGCCTCCCCAGCCAAGCTTGGCCTTCTCGTCCCGGTAGGCCCCGAGCGCCAGCCACGTCTCGCGCGGCAGGGCGTCGGCGGGGATGGGGCAGCCCGCGGTGATCATCAGGTCGAGGTCCTGGAGCGCCGGGATGCGCGGGTCGATCTTGGCCATCTCGATCCGGACCTTCTTGTCGGGGCAGTCCTGGCAGCGGTCATCCCAGAGCGCCGGGAGCGTCTGCACGAGGTGAACGCAGGACGCGCGCTCGATCGAGCAGAGGCGCCCGGTCAGGATGGAGCGCGCGTCCTCTCGGATTTTCCCAGGTCGGCCCGCTGCGCCACGGTGATGCGCGCGCGGCGCTCGAAGACGTGGCTGGCCAGGGCGTCGAGGAAGTCGGGCTGGTACTCGCGCAGAAGCTTCCCGGCATCGTCGTCGGGCTCGACGCCGTCGAGGCCGTCCACGCCGCGGACCAGCGCCGCCGCCGCGTCGAGCTTGTACTCGATGAGCGCGATGGTGGTGGCGCGTGCCTCGTCCTCGGTGGTGGCGCGCCGCGCCGCCACGGTCAGCTCGGCGACGCGCGCGGCGTACTCGGTGAGCCGCGTGGTGCCCGGAATCTCGTAGCGGATGGTGACCGGCGCGCTGATCGACCGGTGGTCGAGGGCCTGCAGCCGGAAGGTGACCTCGTCCTCGCCGCGCAGCTTGAGCAGCGGCAGCGGCGCGGGGCCGGGGGGCTGGTCGGGCGTGGGGGGCTGGTCCACGTGGGGTCTCCTCGGGCGGCGCGGCCCGGCGGGCTACGGCGCCAGGTAGGTGGGCTGGAGGTTGCGCACGCGCGTCACGGCCGTGGCCCATCCGTTGGCGACGTCCTTCAGCACGCGCAGGTTGCCGGCCTCGACCCAGCGGCCGTCGCTCACCTGGAGGTCGTTCTCGAGGATGCCGAGGCGCGGGAAGTACTGCTCGAAGAGGAAGCGCTGGCCCGGCTCGTACTCGGGCCCGATGGCGTCGAGCTTCGCCGCGATCGGGGTGTTCGCATCGAAGTTGCCCTTCAGGAACCAGTCGGCGACGCGCCGCTCGAACTCGAGCGTCTGCACCGTGGTGTTCTGGTCGACCCGCTGGCCGTGGTCGATCTCGGTGGCGCCCTGGCGCCAGCAGCTGGCCGGGTTCGACTGATGGTCGCAGGTGTAGTCGAGGGACCGGAGCTCGCAGGCCGCCTCCTCGCCGCCGGTGATGGTGGGCACGCCGCCGGGCTCGGAGTAGACGCCGCCGAGCACGATCTGGAGGTTCGCGGCCTTGAGCTGGAACTCCGGCGCCGGAACGATCGAGCCGACGTCGGCCCAGGTGTAGCCGGCCTCGTCCACCTCGACGGCGTAGATGACGCGATAGTTGATGGCCGTGGCCGGACCACCCGGATCGGCGATGTCGATGGCCTTCGTGCCCTGGGTGTACCCGTTGATGGTGACGCGGGTCTCGAACTGGCCGTCCTCGTCGGTGTCGGCCCAGACCTGGATGTTGGTCGGGTCGTCGTTGATGGGATCGGCGGCGATCACCAGGTCGGCCGAGCCGTCGCCGGCGGCGCTGATCGTCTGGGTGCGGATGGAGTCGTCGAAGTTGCCGGTGCCGGCGACGCCGAGCGTCATCACCAGGAACTCCCTGATGGCGTAGCGCAGGCCGTAGCTGGCCAGTCCGAGGCCCACGTGCCGGCGCAGCGCCGCCGGCGCCGAGCCGACGCCCGAGCCGCCGTGGCGGTGCACGAGCGTGAAGTAGCTCGGCTCGTCGGGATAGGTGAGGAGCTTGGAGGTGTGGAGGTAGCCGGTGCCGGCGGCGATGGCGGCGTGGTCGGAGTAGGCGAAGGCCGAGGCCCAGGCCAGCGCGTCCGGGGTGGCCTTCGGCAGCGTGAGCGTGCCCGACGCCGTGCGGTCGCGCTTCTGGATCTGGGTGGCCTCGACCTCGCCGGTCTTCTCGGCTTCGTCGGTCTCGTCGTTGCGCTCGATCTCGATGCGCGAGTCCTCGTCGAAGAGGATGCCGCGGTCGGCGGTGGCCGCGACGTTGGCCGCGCTCTGCGCCAGGGTGGACACCACGGTCTTGTCGCCGGCGGTCTTCTGCTCGATGGCCATGAGGGGCCTCCTTCCTCTAGGCGGGCGGCCGGGCGGGCCGGGGCCTCTGGTAGTCGAGGGTGACGTCGAAGGTGAGCGCCACGAACTCGCCCGAGGGCGAGACGCGCGGCTCGCTGGCGACGTCGCTCGCCATGGTCATGGCGCGCAGCGCCTGGTCGATGCGCTCCTCGTCCATGATGACGTCGTTCAGGCTGTCCTGCGCCGGCTGGGGAACGCGGCGGACGACGATCACCCGGAAGAGGCGGGTGGTGTCGATGCAGCTGGCCGCGGTGTCGCCGGTCGCCCGGCCCGGCAACACGTTGAACTGGCGGTCGGCCTCGTCCCAGCGCATGTGGCGCAGGCTCAGCGTCTTCTGGAAGGGCGCGAAGCCGAGCTGCACCAGGACCTGGCGGAGCGCGCGAAGCGCCTCGACGTGGGACTGGCTCACGAAGCGGCCTTCTGGAGCAGCATGCGGCTCCACGAGTAGCCGGTCGGCAGGATGGCGCGCACGCTGTACTCGCCGCCGGCGACCTTGAAGACGCTGCCCTCGCGCGCCGGCTCGGGCAGCTCGCTCTGGCGGACCTCGAGCATGGGCCCCACCGCCTCGACGCCCACGTCGACGTCGGGCTCCTCGAGGACGTAGTCCTCGACGAAGAGGACCGGGACCGGGTGTTCGGTGCCGTCGATCGCCACGAACAGCGCGCGGTCGTCGTCGGCGGGCTCGGTGCCTTCCTGCACCTCGCCGAGCGTGTCCCGGATGGTCGTCCAGGCCTCCTCGAACAGGTCGCGCGCGTCGGACACGGGGTGCCCCTGGGCCTCCTTCGCGGCGCCGCGCGGCGGCCCCGACGGCTAGTTGGACGAGAAGATCTCGACGAGGACCTCGGGCCGACGGCAGAGCGGCAGCGGGTTGCTCTGCGTGTGGATGTCGATCCCGCGGTTGTGGTCCATGGCCTCCTGGCTGGCGTAGAGCTCCAGGCCGATGGTGTTGACGGTGTCGGTGAAGTCGCCCGGCGCGAAGTAGGTCCGGAACGTGTTCCCCGTGCCCACCGGGAACGCGTGGCCCCGGTTGGCCTCGATGAAGCGCCGGACCGTGCCGCCCTCGTCGGTGGCCTGGCCGCGGTACTCCTCGAAGAAGATGTTCCCGAACCAGAAGGTTCGCCGGCTCTCGAAGCCGACGCCCTGCTGCTCCGTGAAGCCCTGGCGAAGCTGCAGGCCGTTCTGCCAGTCCTGGTAGGCGTTGCGGGTGTCGTCGTGGAAGACCAGCTTGTCGAAGAACTCGGACGAGACCAGGGCGCGGATGCCGAGCATCACCTCGCCCTGCAGGTGGTCCTCGACGTGGCGCACCACCTCGAGGCACTTCTCGCCGATCCGGGTGGTGGCCGTGCCCAGGACGAAGTCGACGGTCTTCTTGGTGATGGAGAAGTCGTCGAAGAGGTCGTAGAGGGTCGAGCCGTCGGCGTCGAGGATCAGGCCCTTCAGGGCGCCCATGCGGAGCCACTCGAGGGTGATCGCGTGCTTGTTGCGCATGGTCTGGAGCTTGCGCGCGAGCAGCTCGGCGACGGTCTCGAGGGCGGTCTCCTGCCCGAAGGCGCGCACGCCCTGCACCTCGTCGGCGAGGAGCAGGTCGTCGTGCGGGATGTGGGGGATGGCGAACGAGCGGATCTTGCGCTTCCCGACCGAGCCCACGGTGCCCGGCGCGCCGATCCGGCGGGTGGGAAGCAGGTTGAGCACCGAGTTGCGCTCCTCGATGGTCACCGAGCGCGTGGTGACGCCCTGCCCGGGCATGAGCCCCATCGCCCCCACGCGGCCGTAGAGGTTGGGCAGCTTGTTGATGCCCATCGTGAGGCTGGTCATGTTGAAGGCCGGGGTGTCGAAGGGGTTCGGCATCACCATGGCGTTCGGTTCTCCGTGGGCGGGCGGTGGTGGCGGGAAGCGCGTCCCGCGGCGCGAGGACCGATGGCGCCTACGCCTCGGTCCGAAGGATGATGCCCTTGGCCTCGAGCTGGGCGAGGGCGGCGGTGACCTGCGGGCCGGTGATGCCCGCGGGCCACACCACCTTGTTGTCGGCCAGCATGGCGTGGCGGCGGATGACCACGGCCTGGCCGTCGGCGCCCGAGGGCGCGGCGTCCTCGACGAGCACGCCGTAGGCGACCTCGGAGCCGTCGCTGGCGGCCGGGGCCAGCTCCACCAGCTTGTCGGTGGCGGTGACCTTGCCCACGACGGCGCCCAGCTCCAGCGTCTGGCCGTTGAGGACGGTCTCCTGCTCGCGGCTGTAGCGCTGGGGCGCCTCGTACTTGATGAGGTCGCCGATGCGGGTGGGCTCGCTGATCGCGGTGTCCGGCGGCATGGCAGGGCTCCTTGGAAGGGACGGTTGGTGGTTCGGGACCCGCGGCTAGCTGCCGGGTCCGGGTCCGGGCCTGGCGAGGCCGGCCTGGGCGAGCGTCTCGTCGCGGAGCCGCTCGCAGGCGCGCACCAGCGGGTTTCCGCCGGGCAGCGCGGCCGCGGCCGCGGCGCCGGCGGGCTGGCCCTCCGTGACCACGCTGGTGATGGGATCGCCGCCGCCGGTGGCCACCGAGGTGAGCAGCGCCTGCCGCACCTGGTCCGGCGTCGCGCCGCGCTCGATGAACTGCGCGGCCAGCTCGGGCCGCCCCGCGACGGTGCACCACTGGACGATCTCGGACACGTCGCTGGCCGAGGCGGCCGCGGGCAGCTGGTGGACGGTGCCGCCGGGCGCCGCCGGCTGCGCCGCGGGAGCGGCCGCGCCGGCCGGGGTCGCGGGGGCCGCGGCCGCCGGCGCGGGAGCGGCGGGGACGGGCGGCTGCGCGGCCGGGGCGGG